>JAFSZH010000033.1 GCA_017455685.1 Oscillospiraceae bacterium | reverse complement strand
GTAGGAGACGCATTATTATTGAATTATAAGGGTTTTTGCTTCAAGTAGCTCTCTCAAACAGGGGGCTGGTTAAATATGACGCGCGCTCCCAGCTGAGCTATACCCCCGTAGGAGACGCATTATTATTGAATTATAAGGGTTTTTGCTTCAAGTAGCTCTCTCAAACAGGGGGCTGGTTAAATATGACGCGCGCTCCCAGCTGAGCTATACCCCCACAGGACCCGGTTTTTCAACCGGCGAGGGTTATAATATCGCATTCACGGGTAAATGTCAACACTTTCTTTCCAAAAACATTGTTTTCTTTTCAAGAAATACCGCGGTCCTTTCGGACCGCGGTCAGTGTTTTTTCTCTCTTATTCCGCCTGCTCCTCGTTCTCGGCAACGGTCTTTTCAAAGTCGTCCTCCGGCTTCTTCCCGCAGCAGCAGGGGTGGGGATGCGGGCATTCGGGCAAGGGTTCGCCCTTAATGGCCGCCCGGATCACCCGGCGGTGGATAAACACAAAGCAGGTCACCAGCACGGCGCACACGCACAGCAGGATATACAGCCAAGTTTTCTTCTTCATTACAGGTACGCTTCCTTTCCGTCATATTACCATAGTTATCATACCACAGTGTCCGGTGAAGTACAAGCATAATCGCGGGACCGGATTTTTTTGTTGCAATCCCTCTGATTTCGGGTAAAATGATCGTGTTAAATCGTCCCACCAATAAATTTACATAATCCGGTGATGCTTCATGAACAACTATACCATCCGCCCGGCCAAGGAAAAAGACCTGCCCGCGCTGACGGAGATCTACAACTACGAGGTGGTCCACGGCGTAGCGACCCTGGACCTGCACCCCCGCACCGAGGAGGACCGGGTCGCCTGGCTCCGGTCCCATAACCGGCTGAACCATCCTCTGCTGGCGGCGGAAGCAGACGGGATCGTGGTGGGCTACGCTTCCCTCTCCCCTTTCCGGGAGAAGGAGGCCTATGCCTCCACGGTGGAGCTTTCGGTGTATATCGCGCCGGAGGCCAGAGGCAAGGGCGCCGCCGGCGCGTTGGTGGAAGCTGTCCTGGCCCTGGCCAGGGCGGACGAGCGGACGCATCTGGTGGTATCGGTGATCACCGGCGGCAACGAGGCCAGCGCCCGGCTCCACCGGAAATACGGCTTCACTTACTGCGGTACGCTCCACCGGGTGGGCGTCAAGCACGGTGCCTGGCAGGACGTGGATTACTACGAGCTGCCGGTTTAAGGCTCACGCAGGAGGAAAAATATGGAAAATAAGCCTTTGGAAATAGCGCTTTACGGTAAGGGCGGCATCGGCAAATCCACCATCTGCGCCAACCTGTCCGCAGCCCTGGCCGAGGGCGGGAGCCGGGTGCTGCAGATTGGCTGCGATCCCAAGCACGACTCCACCCGCCTGCTGATGGGAGGCGAAGACCTGCCTACGGTGCTGGACTATCTGCGTGACACGCCGGCCGAGCGGCAGGAGCTCTCCGCCGTACTGGGTACGGGCTGCCGGGGCATCGGCTGCATCGAGGCCGGCGGGCCTCAGCCCGGGGTGGGCTGCGCCGGGCGGGGCATCATCTCCGCCTTTGAGTTTCTGGCTAAGAACCACAGCAAGGAAAACTACGACATCGTCCTCTACGACGTGCTGGGCGACGTGGTGTGCGGCGGCTTTGCCGTGCCCATCCGCCGGGAGTACGCGCAGGCCATTTTCCTTGTGACCAGCGGGGAATTCATGGCGCTGTATGCGGCCAACAACATCCTCCGGGGCATCCGGAATTATGACGGAGATCGGCACCGCCGGGTGGCGGGAATCATCTTCAACCGCCGGAATATTGCCGGAGAGACCGAGCGTGTGGAGCGCTTTGCCCGGGCCGTGGGCCTGCCGATCTGCGCTGAGGTCCCCCGAAGCGACGTCTTTGCCCGATCGGAGGAACGAAAATGCACCGTCCTGGACCTGCCGGAGGAAGTGCCGGAAAAGCAGATCTTTCGCCGGCTTGCGGAAGAGATCTCCTCGGGGCTTACTCTCCGGGAGGCGCTGCCGCTGACGGACGGGGAGCTGGAGCGCTGCGTGCTGGAGGGGACGCCGCCGGAAAGGGCCGCCGCCCCCTCCCCTGCCCGGCCTGCCGACGAAGAGCCGTCCCGGCCGAAAACGGACCGGGCTCCCCGTCCCGCTCCCGACGCAAAGCGTCCGCCGCTGTACGGCTGCGCCTTCAACGGCGCGGCAACCGCGGCCATCCATCTGACGGACGCCGTGGTCATCGCCCACTCTCCCAGGTCCTGCGCGTTCTACACCTGGCAGAACATCTCTTCTCCGGGCCGGAAAAACCTGTTCAACCGGGGGATCCTCATGCCCTCGGCCATCAGTCCCAACTTCGTCTCCACGGAAATGGACCGGCACGACGCGGTGTTCGGCGGCATGGACAAGCTCCGCGGGCGGGTGGCGGAGGCCGTAGCCCGGAAGCCCGGGGCGGTGGTGGTCGTCAGCTCCTGCGTCAGCGGGATCATCGGGGACGACGTGCTCACCGTGGAAGAGCTCTCCACCCCCGAGACGCCGGTGATCGTCATCCCCGCGGACGGAGACGTCAACGGAGACTACATGAAGGGCATCGAAATGTGCCTGCATACCGTAGCGGAGCGTCTCGTGGATCCCCGGACCCCGCCCCGGTCCCGAAGCGTCAATCTTATCGGGGAGGCCGGGGTCAGCAACAACATCGACGTCAACTATCGCATCATCCGTGATCTGCTGCAGGATATGGGGATCGCCGTCAACTGCCGCTTCCTCGGGGACGCCACGGCGGAGGAGGTCCGCCGTCTTACGGCGGCGCCGCTGAACATCCTCTCCCACGACAGCCCGGACAACCGGAAGCTGCGCCGATGGCTGGAAGAACGCTACGGCTGCCGCTTCCTGCCGGAGTGTCTGCCGGTGGGCTTCCGGGCCACCAGAGACTTTCTCGAAAAGCTGGGAGACTTCTTCGACTGCCGGGAGGTTCTCTTGCCCATGCTGCGCCGGGAGGAGGCGGCCTTTCTCCGGGAAGCCAAAGAACTGAACGCCGTGCTCCGGGGCAAGCGGGTGGCGATGACCACCATCAACGCCAACGTGGACTGGCTGCTGGACGCCGCCGAGGCCGCGGGCGTGGAATTCGTGTGGATCGGCGTTCTGAACTATCTCCGTCAGGAGCTCCGGGTCACCGACGATCCCCGCCGCCTGGCGCTGGTGGAGGAGATCTCCGACTGGCCCGCCGCGGCGGAAAAGATCGCCGCGCTGAAGCCGGATATCGTGGTTTCCAACTACACCTCCGCGATGCCGGAGGGAGACTATATCACGGACAGCTTGTCCATGACCCAGCTGGCAGGCTTCCGTTCCGGGCTGGACGTGCTGGAGCGGTGGGCGAAGCTGCTGGAAAACCGACGGGAGGGGGAATGGAGCCGTGACAGAGCGCTCTTTGAAAAGTATTACGCCTGACAGCATCACGGGCATGATCTTCGCCCTGGAGGGAATGGGCGGCGCGATCGTGCTGCTCAACGGGCCCATGGGCTGCCGCTTTTACCACAGCACCACCTCCCAGTTCCTGTCCATCCATCCCCTGCTGTACCTGCCTACGGAGAGCGGAGAGAAGGTCCCGGTGGACTATAATTATCTCAACGACTGGTTCTTTCGTCAGGAACGGGTGCCCTGCACCTATCTGGACGGCTACGACTACGTGTACAGCACCCGGGACAAGGTCAGCGACGCCCTGGAATTCATCCGGGACAACGTGGATCATTCCGTCCTCGGCATCGTCAACTCCCCGGGGGCGACCCTCATCGGGGACAATCTGCTGGATCTGGCCCGGGAGAAGCTGGGCGGCGCCCGGGTGGTGATGCTGGAATCTTCCGGCTATTCGGACTCGTTCGAGGAGGGCTACTCGCTGGCGTCCCTGGAGCTGCTGCGGCAGGTGGGCACAACCCTGTGGAGCGGCCGCTCGCTCCGGAGCCGGACGGGACGTAAGGTCAATCTGCTGGGGCTGAGCATCTGGCACCGGTACATGGAGGGGGACAAGGAAGAGCTGTCCCGGCTGCTCTCCCTGTGCGGGCTGGAGCTCAACGCCGCCCTTTGCGCGGACTGTTCCCCGGCGGAGTTCGCACGGCTGCCCGACGCGGATCTCAACGTGGTGCTCTCCCCCGAAATGGGGCTGGAGCCCGCCCGGTACATGGCGGAAGCCTGGGATCAGCCCTATTACGTTTGCCCCTCCCTGCCCATCGGCTTTTCCGCGGTGGAGAAGGTTTTCCGGGAGATCGCCTCCATTCTGGGCACGGACGACGGCCCGCTCCTGGCGGAGAGCGAGAAAGGCCGGGCGCTTGCCTGGTACAAGATCCATCAGATCCACCAGGCCTTCGGGAAACCCCGGGGCGTGCCCTTTTTCGTCAGCGGCAGCCCCGCCCAGGAAAAAGCATACACCGCCTTCCTCCGGGACTATCTGGGCATGGAACCCTCCGGGCCGGAGGAAGCGGAGCTGGTGTACGCCGACGCCAACTGCATCGCGGAGCTGATGCTGAAAAACCGTCTGTTCTGCGGCATCGAGATCAATCAGCCGGGCATGGGGTACGTGGATCTCATCCCCAAGACCCACATGGGGATCCGGGGCGCCCTGTTCCTCATTGAGCAGACGCTGAACGGCCTGATGTCCAAGCTGTAAAAATCCATAAAATACCGGGCGCCGCGTTCAAACGCGGCGCCCGGTCCCTTTATCCGACGGCCCTTCGCAGGTAGTCGTGCAGATTGTTGTAAAAGATATCCCGCACCAGGTCCTCGGACCAGTTTTTGCGCAGCATGGCCTCGTAGACCTCCCCCATGCTCTCCACTCCCCGGATGCCCGCGGGGGTCTCGGGGATACCGTCAAAGTCCGTGCCCAGGCCCAGGTTTTTCTCCATGCCCAGGGAAAGGAAATGCTCGGCGTGGGCCGTGACTGCGTCGATATCTCTGCCCCGGCCCAGGAAATCCGTGCACAAATTCAGCCCGCAAAAGCCGTCGTTCTCCGCCAGCAGACGGATCTGGGGGTCCCAAAGGTTCCGGGAATGATCGCACAGGGCTCTTGCGTCCGAGTGGCTGCAGCACACCGGCCGCTCCGCCGTCTCCAGCACGTCGTAAAAGGTCTTTTCCGAGGCGTGGGACAGATCCACCGCCACGCCCAGGGCGAAGCACTCCCTGACGAACTCCCTCCCTCGCTCCTTCAGCCCTGCGCCGGTATCCCGGGCCGAGCCGCACAGGGCGTTGTCCTCGTTCCAGCAGAGGGTGACCATGCGCACTCCCTTTTCATACCCCCGGCGCAGGCCGTTCACGCTGCAGCCCAGCAGATTGGCCCCCTCCACCGAGAGGAGCAGCCCCGGCACGCCCCGCTCTGCCGCCGCGTCCAGCTCGTCTGTGCTCGTGATCCACGCGGCTATATCGCCGTTGGCGTTCAGCTCCCGCGCCGCCGCGGCGTACAGCCGCTCGAAGGCGTCCTCCCCGTCCCGGCCGGGCGGAGCGAAAATGGCCATGATCTGCCCCGCCGGGCCGTAGGCGCGCAGCCGCTCCAGATCCAGATGCAGCTCGCCGCAGCGCCGGATGGGCCGGCCGCGGGTAACGGTGTCGCAGTGGGCGTCAAGATAGGGTATGGGCATGGGACGTCTCCTTTCTGTGCATGAAGGGCTGCCCCGGCGGAAAACGCCGGGGCAGCGGATTCAGACCTCCATGATCACCGGAAGGATCATGGGGCTGCGTCTTGTGGTCTTGTAGAGGTATCCGGCCAGGCTGGATTTCACCTTGACCTTGATGCTGGCCCAGTCAGTGATGCCGCGCTGCTCGCAGTATACGAGGCTTTCCACCGCCACCCGGCGGAGCTCCTCCATGAGCCGGTCGGACTCGTTTTCATACACGAAGCCCCGGCTGATCAGGTCCGGCCCGGACACCAGAGAGGCATCCTCTCCGGAGAGGGTCATGACCACCACCAGCATGCCTTCCTCGGCCAGGTGCTTCCGGTCCCGGAACACCACGCTGCCCACGTCGCCGGCGGTCATGCCGTCCACCAGCACCTTGCCGGAGGGCACCGTGCCACCCAGCTTGACGGTTTTGGGCGTCAGCTCCATGACGCGGCCGTTTTCCCCGATGAGGATATGCTTGGGATCGTGGCCCATGCCGGTGATCATCTCCGCGCTCTTGTAGAGCATGCGGCGCTCACCGTGGACCGGGAGGAAATACCGGGGCTTTACTAGGGCATACATCATTTTCAGTTCTTCCTGGCAGGCGTGGCCGGACACGTGCAGGTCCGTGCCCCGCTCGTAGACCACCTCGGCGCCCTTGGCGAACAGCTCGTCGATGACGCGGGTGACGGTGATCTCGTTGCCGGGAATGGCCGAAGCGGACAGGATGATCCGGTCGCCGGGGCCCACGTCCACCTGCTTGTGCTCGGAAAAGGCCATGCGGTAGAGGGCGGACATGCTCTCCCCCTGGCTGCCGGTGGAGATGATAACCACCTTGTTCCGGGGAACGTTGGCGATGTGCTTCATGTCCATAAGGACCCCGTCGGGGACCTTCATGTAGCCCAGCTCGATGCACAGCTTCACCACGTTTTCCATGCTCCGGCCGGTGATGCCCACCTTGCGCTTGTACCGGGCGGCCAGGTCGATGATCTGGCGGATGCGGTCGATGTTGGAGGCGAAGGTGGTGATGATGATGCGCCTGTCGCAGTCCTTGAACAGGGTGTCGAAGCGTTCGTACACCCGGCTCTCGGAGGGACACCAGCCGGGGCGCTCCACGTTGGTGGAGTCCATCAGCAGCGCCAGCACCCCTTCCCTGCCCAGCTCGCCGAAGCGGGTCAGGTCGGTCATTTCCCCGCTGAGGGGCGTCACGTCGATCTTGAAGTCCCCGGTATGGACCACGGTCCCCGCCGGGGTGCGGATGGCGAAGGAAACGGAGTCGGCAATGGAGTGGTTCACGTGGATGAATTCCACCTTGAAGCAGCCCGCCTGGATGGTCTCGCCCGGGGTCACGGTGACGATCTTCGTCTTGTCCAGCAATCCGTGCTCCCGGAGCTTCAGCTCCACCAGCCCGGCGGTGAGCCGGGTGGTGTAGATGGGGGCGCTGACCTTGTCCATCAGATAGGGCAGGCCGCCGATGTGATCCTCGTGGCCGTGGGTGAGGAAAATGCCCCGAAGCCGGGCTTTGTTCTCCACCAGATAGGTCACGTCGGGGATCACCGCGTCCACGCCGTACATATCGTTTTCCGGAAAGCCCATGCCGCAGTCCACCACGATCATGTCCTTGCCATACTCGTACACCGTCAGATTCTTGCCGATCTCATGGAGACCGCCAAGAGGAATGATTTTCAGTTTTTGTGCCATAATAGATTGATTCTTTTACTCCTTCAAAAATATGTAGATAAAGGGGGATAATATAGTATGTTCCCAAACGGGCGGGATTATACCCGCTTCACATTTCGCGGCGGCCCTCCAGCGCCTTGAGCATGGTGGCGTCGTCGGCGTACTCCAGATTGGAGCCCACCGGCACGCCGAAGCCCAGCCGGGTCACCTTGACCTCAAAGGGCTTGAGCAGCCGGGAGATATACATGGCGGTGGCGTCGCCCTCGGTGTCCGGGTTGGTGGCCATGATGATCTCCCGGATCTCCCCTTCGGCCACCCGCTCCAGCAGCTCCCGGATGCGCAGGTCGTCCGGTCCCACGTGGTTCATGGGGGACAGGGCCCCGTGGAGCACGTGATAGAGTCCCCGGTATTCCCGGCTGCGCTCAATGCTCAGCACGTCCCGGGGCTCGGACACCACGCACACCGTGGTCCGGTCCCGGCTGGGAGAAGAGCACACCGGGCACAGCTCGCCGTCCGTGAGGTTCTGGCATACCGGGCAGGTGTGGACGCTGCGCTTGGCCTCCAGCACCGTCTCGGCGAACTTCTCCGCCTCTTCCGCCGGGAGGGAAAGAATGTAGAACGCCAGCCGCTGGGCGCTTTTGCGGCCGATGCCGGGCAGGGACGCGAAGCTGTCGATCAGGTTTTCAAAGGAAGCGGGAAAAAAGGACGCCATCGTCAGTTCTCCTTTACGGTGTTTGTCACTTGCCGGCCCGGAGGGCCAGGATCGCGGCGGTCCGGTCCGCCCTGCCGAAGACGGAGCTGCCCGCCACGGCCATATCGCAGCCCGCCTCGTAAACCAGCGGGGCGGTGGCGGCGTCGATGCCGCCGTCGGTCTCCAGCACGCAGCCGGGGTTGATCCGGTCCATCATGGCCCGGAGAGTGCGGATCTTGGGCAGCATGTCCGCCATGAATTTCTGCCCGCCGAAGCCGGGCTCCACGGTCATCGCCAGCACCATGTCCACCTGCTCCAGCCAGGGCTCCGCCGCCTCCGCCGGAGTGGCGGGCTTGAGGACGATGCCCACCTGTTTGCCTTTTGCCTTCACGTCCCGGATGGCGGCGCTGATCCCCTCGGGGGTGTCCGCCTCCACGTGGAAGGACACCAGGTCCGCCCCCGCGTCGCAGAAGCGCCCGGCGTATTTCACCGGCTCCACGATCATGAGATGCACGTCCAGGAACATGTCCGTGGCCCTGCGCACGCTCTGCACCACCGGGATGCCGATGGAGATATTGGGCACGAAGCGCCCGTCCATCACGTCCACGTGCAGCCAGTCGGCTCCGGCCGTCTCCACCGAGCGGATCTCCCTGCCGAGGTCGGCAAAATCCGCGGCCAGTATCGAGGGGGCGATCTTCAGCATGACAGTACTCTCCTTACCCGTAAGCAAAGTGACGCCGCCGCGTCCGGCGGCATAGCATATTTTAGCAGTGGTCCCCCGGAGGAGCATCGTCCGCTCCCCCGCTGCCGCGGACCGGGCGCGCAGCTGCTTTTGCGATACGGGGATGCGGAGCCTTCCGCATCCCCCAGGAGTGGAAAAACCGGGATAATCAAACCCTTATTTTTATATATTATATCGCAAACCGCTGCGGATTTCAACCTGTCCTTCTGTTTATGATGAATCGATGCGAATCTGCTTCGATATCTCTTGACGCAAAGGGGATTTCACGATAGAATAATTTAGATTATTCACAGGAGGTGGGTCTTAAATGCGCAGAAGACGTCGCGGCGGCATAGGCCCGTGGCTCTACATTTTTATATTGCTGATGCTGGCCGGAGGCATGGCGGAGGAAGTCGGCCTGTCCGCAGTCCTGATCGCCGCGGGAGTCCTGCTGGGACTGGGCGTGGGCATCGGTCTCCTGATCGCCAAGGCCAAGCAGAAGAAGTCCAGGGATGAGATCGACGCCAAGACCGCGGAGATCAAGGCCAAGGCGGAGGCCCAGGTCAAGGAGAAGGAAAAGGAAGCGAGCCCTTACAGTCCTGAGGTCCAGGCCATCATCCGGGAGGGCCGGGTGGCCATGAAGGAGATGGGCCGGCTTTACAGCTCCATTCAGGAGCCCAACATCCGCTCCAAGATCAACGAGCTGATGAGCATTTCCGACAAGATCGTCCGGGACGCCATCGACGATCCCCGGGACGTGCCCCAGATCCGGAAATTCCTGGACTACTATCTGCCCACCACCATCAAGCTGCTCAACGCCTACGACCGCATGAGCTCCCAGGAGGTCTCCGGCGAGAACATTTCCGGCTCCATGGACCGGATCGAGAACATGCTGGACACCACCATAGAGGCCTACAAGAAGCAGCTGGACGCCCTGTTCGCCAACCAGGCCGCGGATATCCAGATGGATATCGACATCATGAACGGCATGCTGGCCCGGGAGGGTCTG
>JAFSZH010000032.1 GCA_017455685.1 Oscillospiraceae bacterium | reverse complement strand
TTAACCGGTCTGTTTCGCCAAAAACGCTTCTACGATAAGGCCGTCTTCGCGATCATCGTCTCCGGCTACTCCGGAAGCGACGTCGTCGCGCGCCAGCTGATCGGCGCGCTGAACATGAACAAATCGTTCTATCTGCCGCCGCGCTTCGCGCTGATCGAGCCGGCGAACGACCCGGGCGAGGCGGTCGCGCTCCCCGGCATCGACGGGCGGATCGATGCGTTTGCCGGACGGATCCGGGAGACGTTTCAAGCCGCGAACGATTGAAACCGTCGCGGAAAAGGAATACAATAACTAATTGCGGGAAGCGAACCCGCGTGCCCATAAAAGGAGGAACTGAAATGGAAACGAGACCTTATGTGCCCTGGGAGCTGATGAACAGCTTCATGATCGACGTCTTTCAGAAATACGGCGTGCCCGAGGAGGACGCGAAGATCTGCGCCGACGTTCTGCTTGAGAGCGACCGCCGCGGGATCGAGAGCCACGGCTGTAACCGCTTTAAGCCGATCTACCTCGACCGCATCGAAAACGGAACGCTGCTTCCGGTCACGAAGATGGATATTCTCAAGGAAACGCCGACGACCGTCGTCATGGACGCCAACAACGGCATGGGCATGGTGGCCAGCTACCACATGATGGAGATGCTGATCGAGAAGGCGAAGAAATACGGCATGGCCGGCGGCGCCATCTATAACTCCACCCACTACGGCATCGCGGGCTACTGGACCACCATGGCCGAAAAAGCCGGCATGATCGGCATTTCCGGCACCAACGCCCGCCCCTCCGTGGCCCCCACCTGGGGCGTGGAGCCCATGATGGGCACCAATCCCCTGACCTTTACCATGCCCACCGACGAGGCGTTCCCCTTCAACTTCGACTGCGCCACCTCCATTGTGCAGAACGGCAAGATCGAGTACTATGAGCGCAGCGGCAAGGAGACCCCGGCCGGCCTGGTGGTGACTCCCGACGGCGGCACCATGACCGACTCCGGCAAGATCCTCAAGGACATGCGAGCCGGCAAGTGCGCCCTGCTGTCCATCGGCGGCCTGGGCGAGGAGACCGGCGGCTATAAGGGCTACGGCTTCACCACCATCGTGGAGATCCTCTCCGCCGCCCTCACCGGCGGCCCCTTCATGAAGGAGCTCAGCGGCAAGAATCCCGACGGCTCCAACAAGTTCTACCGCCTGGGCCACTTCTTCTTCGTCATCAACCCCGAGTTCTTCATGGGCCTGGACACCTTCAAGACCACCTCCGGCGAGATCCTCCGCGGCCTGCGGAACTCCAAAAAGGCCCCCGGCGCCCAGCGGATCTACACCGCCGGCGAGAAGGAGTGGGACGCCTGGCAGGACCGCAAGGACAAGGGCGTGCCCGTGGGCGAGTCCATCCAGAAGGAGCTGGTGGGCTTGCGCGACAAGTTCGGCCTGCCCTATCACTTCCCCTTTGAGGACTGATTCCTCCCTCTCCGCGGCCCTGCCGGAAGCTCCGGCGGGGCCGCGTTTTTTTCCTTCTGCCGCTGCCGCTGTTGCAATAACCGTGTCAAATGTGGTAAGATAGTAAAAAGGTATGCGAAACCGGAGCGCGCCATGTCGACCCGGGCAAAAAAAATAGCCATGCCTCTCGGCATGGTCACTCTTTTCCGCTGTTCTCACCGCTCACTGGGCCGTCCGTCGCAGCCGTCGTAAATCAGGTCATCCAGATCCTCTATGGACTTGTTCCACACGGTATATCACGCCTCCTTTCTTTGCGTGTTTAATTATTGTACACCTCTTCTTTCGAAAAATCAAGCCTTTTTTATCCGCTGCGAGGTCGCTGCCATGCGTGAGTTCTCTGCCGGACAATTTGATATGGCCGTGATCGGCGCCGGCCACGCCGGCATCGAAGCAGCTCTGGCCGGGGCCCGGCTGGGCTTGAAAACCGTCTGCTTCACCATCAACCTGGATGCGGTGGGCAACATGCCCTGCAACCCCGCCATCGGCGGCACCGGCAAGGGCCACCTGGTCCGGGAGCTGGACGCCCTGGGCGGCGAGATGGCCCGGGCTGCCGACGAGGCCTGCATCCAGTACCGGATGCTGAACCGGGGCAAGGGCCCCGCCGTCCACTCCCTGCGGGCCCAGGCGGACCGCCGCCTCTACCAACAGGTGATGAAGCGCACCCTGGAGCGCCAGGAAAACCTGACGCTGCGCCAGGGCGAGGCGGTGGATGTCCGGATAACCGACGGACGCGTGAGCCAGGTGGTGCTCTCCACCGGCGCCGTCTTCGACGTGAAAGCCGTGGTGCTGGCCAGCGGCACGTATCTCCGGGGCCGCACCGTGGTGGGCGAGTGCGTGGAGGATTCCGGTCCCGACGGGATGCACGCCTCCCTGGCCCTGGCGGACCGGCTGCGGGAGCTGGGACTCCCCCTGCGCCGCTTCAAGACCGGCACGCCGCCCCGGATCAACGCCCGGACGGTGGATTTCTCCAGAATGGAGCTCCAGCGGGGCGACGACGACCCCCTGCCCTTCAGCTTTGAAACGGAGCTCGTCCCGGAAAACCGGGCCGTCTGCTACCTGACCTATACCAACGAGGTGACCCACCGGATCATCCGGGAGAATCTGGACCGCAGCCCCCTTTACGCCGGCGTCATCGAGGGCGTGGGGCCCCGTTACTGCCCCTCCATCGAAACCAAGGTGGTCCGCTTTGCGGACAAGCCGCGGCACCAACTCTTTATCGAGCCCATGGGACTGGACACGGAGGAGCTGTACGTTCAGGGCTTCTCCTCCTCCCTGCCCGAGGACGTGCAGATCCGCATGCTGCACACGATCCCCGGCCTGGAGCACGCCCAGATCATGCGCCCGGCCTACGCCATCGAATACGACTGCATCGACCCCCTGGCCCTCAAGCCCACGCTGGAGACCCGGCAGATCGCAGGGCTGTACGGCGCCGGGCAGTTCAACGGCTCCTCCGGCTACGAGGAGGCCGCCGTCCAGGGCTTCGTGGCCGGCGTCAACGCCGCCCTGGCCCTGAAGGGGCAGCCGCCGCTGATCCTCAAGCGCAGCGAGAGCTATATCGGCACCCTGATCGACGACCTGGTGACCAAGGGCACCAACGAGCCCTACCGCATGATGACCAGCCGCTCGGAATACCGGCTGCTGCTGCGGCAGGACAACGCCGACCGGCGGCTGTGCCCCATCGGATACCGCATCGGCCTGGTCAGCGCGGAGCGGCTGCAGGCCGTGGAGGAGAAGTACGCCGCCGTGGATCGGGAGATCCGGCGGCTGGAGCGCACCGGCGTGGCCGGCAGCGACGCCCTCAACGCCCTGCTGACGGAGCGGGGCACCGCCCCCGTGGCCGACGGCGTCCGCCTGGCCGATCTGCTGCGCCGCCCCCAGCTCACCTACGGGGATCTGGCCCCCTTCGACCCGGACCGCCCGGCTCTGACCCGGGCCGAGGCGGAGCAGGTGGAGATCTCCGTGAAATACGAGGGCTATATCCGCCGCCAGATGCGGGACGTGGAGGAGTTCGAGCGGCTGGAGCGCCGCGCCCTGCCCCCCGACCTGGACTACGGCGCCATCCGGGGCCTGCGGCTGGAGGCCCGGGAAAAGCTCGCCGCTCTCCGCCCGGTCAATCTGGGCCAGGCGGCCCGGATCTCCGGCGTTTCCCCGGCGGATATCGCCGCCCTCATGATCTGCCTTTCTGCGGAACACTCCGACTGAATACTAACTTGTGAAAGGATGCGTTTTCTATGGGCAAACTTCGTTTCCTGCTGGCCCTGTGGCTGGCAAAGCTGTCCGTCCCCGTGCTGAAGCTGACCCACCACAACGGCAGCAACTTCCCCGGCATCGTGGCCATCCGCCTGTGCCCGGACTTCCTGCGCTACGTGGGCCGGCCCAAAACCGTGGTGGCGGTGACCGGCACCAACGGCAAGACCACCGTGTCCAACTTGCTCTCCGACCTGCTGGAGGCCGATGGCCAGCGGGTCATGAGCAACCGGTCCGGCTCCAACATGATCTTCGGCATCTCCGCCGCCTACGTCCTCAACAGCGACCTGCTGGGCCGCGCCGGCGGCAAGGTGGACGTGGCCATCCTGGAGGTGGACGAGCGCTCCTCCCTGAAGGTGCATCCCGACCTGAAGCCCGACTACCTGGTGGTCACCAACCTGTGCCGCGACTCCACCATGCGCCACGCCCACCCGGATTTCATGAAGGGCATCATCACCCGGGCCCTGCCCAAGGAGACGAAGCTGATCCTCAACGCCGACGACATGATCTCCTGCGATATCGCCCCGGAGAACCCCCGTGTCACCTACGGCATCGACCGCATGCCCGGCGACACCGTGGAGTGCGTCAACCTGCTGAACGACCGTCCCGTCTGCCCCCGCTGCTGCGGCAAGCTGGAGTACGTCTACCGCCGGTATCACCACTTCGGCAAGGCGGTGTGCCGCGACTGCGGCTTCTCCTCGCCGGAGAGCACTTACCTGGCCCGCCAGGTGGACACGGCGCAGCGCACCATGGTGCTGACGGAGGACGGAGAGGATCACCCCTACCGCCTGGTCAGCGACAGCGTCTTCAACATCTACAACATGGTGGCGGTCATCGCCGCCCTGCGCCAGCTGGGCTGGTCCCACGAGAAGATCCGCGGCTATATGGACAAGGCCGCCGTCCTCTCCACCCGCTATCAGGAGTGCGACATCGGCAATTACCACGTGGTCTCCCACCTGGCCAAGGGCCTCAACGCCTTTGCCACCTCCCGCACCTTCCAGTACGTCGCCGACCGCCCCGGCCGCAAGGAGCTGTTCCTGATGATCAACGACCTCTCCTGCGAGCACAACTGGTCGGAAAACGTGTGCTGGCTCTACGACTCGGACTTTGAGCTGCTGGCCCGGGACGAGATCACCCAGGTGGTCTGCACCGGTCTGCGGGGCATCGACTACAAGCTGCGGCTGCTGCTGGCCGGCGTGCCGGAGGACCGGGTCTTCTACGAGGAGAACGATCTCAAGGCCCTGGATCTGCTGCACTTCACCCCCGGCGACGACATCTACCTGCTCCACGACGTGGAGGACTACCAGACCGAGCGCCTGATGAACCGGATCACGGAGCTGGCCAACGAACACAGTGCAAAGGAGGGCGAGCGCCATGAAAATTGAACTGCTGTACCCGGAGCTGTGCTATCTGTACGGCGACCTGGCCAACGTGCGCTATCTGAAAAAGTGCTGCCCCTCGGCCGAGGTGGTGGAGACCCACTATAAGGACCGGCCCGCCTTCCTGGACGGCGGCGTCGATCTGGTCTATATGGGCTCCGGCACCGAGGACGGCCTCTCCCGGGCCGCCGGCGCTCTGCGCCCTTACCGGGACGATCTGATCCAGGCCATCGACCGGGGCCAGCG
>JAFSZH010000031.1 GCA_017455685.1 Oscillospiraceae bacterium | reverse complement strand
TTTTTCAAGATCGTTTATTGAAATGGCCACCTCGCTAAGATGCGATTTTTACCGAATCCAGAGAGGATTTATGCTTTTTTGATTGGTCTGCGCGATGTTTTATGAGGTAATTATGGGTATTTCAAGAAAGTATAATATCCCGACCATGAAGCCGGAGAACAACTGATCTGAATCAAGCCGGGCCCGCCGAACGCTTCGGCGGGCCCGCGCTGTGAAAACCGTCCGGAAGAAAGGAAAAAAGCAGATGCATACCGCCCGGGCAAAAACGCTTGTGAGCCGCTGGAACGGCATGAATATCTATCGGGGCTGCGTCCACGGCTGCGTCTACTGCGACAGCCGGAGCACCTGCTACCGGTTCACGCATCCCTTTGAGGACGTAGAGGTCAAGGAGAACGCCCCGGAGCTGCTGGAAGAGGCCCTTCGGAAGCGTCGGGCCGCGGCGGTGATCTCCACCGGATCCATGAGCGATCCCTATCAGCCCTGTGAAAAGGAGCTGCGGCTCATGGGGCGGTGTCTGGAGCTGCTTTATAAGTACGGCTTCGGGGCCTCGGTGATCACCAAATCCGATCTTGTGCTGCGGGACCTGGATCTGTTCGAGTGCATCCAGCAGCGTGCCAAAAGCGTGCTGCAGATGACGCTGACCGTTTCCGACGATAAGCTGAGCGGGATTCTGGAGCCCAACGTGTGCAGCACCTCTCGGCGGTATGAGGTGCTCAAGGCGTTTCAGGAGCGGGAAATCCCCGCTGTGGTCTGGATCACGCCGCTGCTGCCTTTTCTTACCGACACGGAGGAGAATCTGCGGTGGCTCCTTGACCGTTGCTTTGACGCGGGGGTCAGGGGCATCGTGTGCTTTAACGCGGGCATGACCCTGCGGGATGGCTGCCGGGAGTATTATTACAAAGCCCTCGACCGCCATTTTCCCGGCATGAGTGAGAAGTACAGGAAGCGTTACGGGAACGCCTATGAGGTGAACAGCCCCCGGAACGCCGCGCTCATGCGCCTGTTCCATGAGCAGTGCGAGAAGTACGGCGTGCTCCACGATCCGGAGCAGTGCTTCCGGTACATCGCTGACCTGCCGGAAAAAGAACCGCAGATCTCGCTTTTTGACGGGATAGCGCCCGGAAAACCATAAACTGCATCGGCAATGACAGGAGAACGTCGTCATGTTCAAGGATCTGCTTGAAATCTATTGGAAGTTTTTCAAAATGGGCGCCGTCACCTTCGGCGGAGGCTACGCCATGCTGCCCATCCTCCGGCGGGAGGTGGTGGAGAGCAGCCACTGGCTGACGGAGGAGGACGTGCTGGACTTCTACGCCCTGAGCCAGGGGCTTCCCGGCCTCATCGGCATCAACGTGGGCTCCTTCGTGGGCTATTACCGGCGGAAAACGCCGGGGGCTATCGCCGGGGCCCTGGGCGTGATCACCCCCAGCATCATCATCATTACCGTCATCGCCATGTTTCTGGCGGGCTTTAAGGAGAACGTCTACGTTCGGCACGCCCTGTCCGCTATCTCTGTGTGCGTGGTGGCGCTG
Source organism: Oscillospiraceae bacterium (assembly GCA_017455685.1). Lineage (GTDB taxonomy): Bacteria > Bacillota > Clostridia > Oscillospirales > Oscillospiraceae > Apopatocola. Next base: position 15,481 of record JAFSZH010000031.1, on the reverse strand, counting down.
ATCCTGGACGCCGTGATCTCCATGTGGAAAAAAGGAGTCAAGGACGGCTTTGGCATCGCTGTCTGCTTTGCCGCTCTGGCGGTGAGCCTGTTTACGGGCGTTTCACCGGTGATCGTGGTGATCGTCAGCGCCGTATTGGGCGCGGTCACTCGTGCCGTGGGCAGGGCCCGGGCGGAAGGAGAGGGGGCGCAGAGCAAATGATCTACCTGCGTCTTTTCTGGGAGTTTATGAAGATCGGCCTTTTCGCCGTGGGCGGCGGCATGGCCACACTGCCGTTCCTCAAGGAATTGGGGGAGCGGACCGGCTGGTTTTCCCGGGAACTCATCACCGATATGATTGCCATTTCCGAGTCCACGCCCGGCCCTATCGGCATCAACATGGCCACCTACGTGGGCTGCACGATCGCCGGGGTCCCCGGCGGGATCATCGCCTCTGTCGCTGAGGTGATCCCCTCACTGATCATCGTGGTGCTGATCTCCAAATCCCTGCAGCGGTTCCGTTCCTCCAACGTGGTGGGGGATATGTTTTACGGCCTTCGCCCCGCTGTGACGGGTCTGATCGCCGCCGCCGGCATCGGGGTGATGCAGGTGGCCATGCTGCAGCTGGAGCTCTTCCGGCAGACCGGAGAGGTGCTGGACGCTGTCAACTGGAAAAAACTGATCCTGTTTGCCGCCGCGTTTCTGGGCATCAAGAAGCTGAAATGGCATCCGGTAGTATTTATCGCCATCTCGGCGGTCATCGGCATCGTGTTTTCTCTGTAAAAAACGCAGCGGCTGAACGGCTCCGTTCGGCCGTTGCGCTTTTTTCCGTTTTGTAGTATGATAGCCCAAAATAACGTTTGCGAGGGTATTATGGATCAACGAAACGATCATGAAACCACCGGCGCTCTGCCCGAGGGACTGACCGGGGACGAAGCGCTCTTATACAGGCTGATGGCCTATCTCCGCTGCTGGACCGAGCAGGATTACCGGGAGGTTTTTCAGACGGTTTTCCAGGGCGGCTTTGACGAGCATGCCGGAGAGTACGCCCGGCTGCTCGCCCTGCCCGGTGTAACGGCTGACAGCGCAGGGACCGGCAGCATCTCCCCGGCGGACGCAGAGTCTTGTCTCGCGGACCCCTGCTTCACGCCTGAAATGAAGGCCGCCTTCTTCCACGGAGCGCTGACGGTGTGGTCACTCGGCTTCGCCTCCGCCCGGGACGGAGACGCGGCGTACTATGCGGACAGGATGCGTGAGCTGATCGCTTCCCGGGTGGAAAATGAAGCCCAGCTCCATCGGGCCTTTACCGCCGTGGAGGAGGTCTTCGAGCCCGGCCTGGCGGGAGAAGAGAAACTGGAATGGCTGTACCGCGCTCTCACTGACGCGGCGGAGCGGCTGCTGGGCCGGGGAAGCGACGCCTGGATCGCTGCCGCCAACAAGACGGCGGCTGTTCTGGCGGACCGGGGGGCGTTCACCGCCGCCCTGGAGCTGCAGGAGGAGCTGCGCGCCTCCTGCGCGGAACTGGATGAGGACGCGCAGTATACCATCCTGAACAATCTGGCCGGCTACTATTCCGCGCTGGGGCAGCACGACAAAGCCGGAGAAACCTACGGAGAGCTCTGCGATCTTTTGACCCGGCGCTTCGGGGAGCGGGACCCCCGCAGCATCGACGCGCTGAAGGACCTGGCGGTATACGTGCTGGACCACGGGGAAAACGCCGCTGCCCGGAAGCTCCTGATGACGCTCACAGAGCGGTGCAGGAACGTTTTCGGGAGGACGGACCTGCGTACTCTGGAAGCGCATCTGCTTCTTGCCCGCTCTTACGTGGCCGCAGGAGAGGGCGAAGGAGCTCTGACCCATGCGGAGTTCGCCTGTTCGCGGCTGGAAGCCACTCTGGGGAGCGACGACCCCGAGACGCTGGAAGCCCGGGAGGTGCTGGCCGACGCGCTGGGCTGCGCCGGGGACAGGGAAGAGGAGCTCCGCCTCCGCCGGGAGATTTACGAAGCATACGCCGCCCGGGACGGCAAAGAGAGCGACGATACCGTTGAAGCACTGTACTCCACAGCGAAGACTCTTTACCGGATGGAGCGGATCGACGAGGCCATGGATACTTTCCACCGGGTCTATCTGCTCAAGAAGGCCAAAGGGGACCGGGCGATCAGGGAGCGGATCAACATACTGGAATGCGAGCGCAAGCTCGAACAGTATGAGGAGCTTGTATCGGAGGGCAGAAATCTGCTTTTTGAGTTGGAGGAAGCCACTGAGGAGCCCCTGGAAGAGAAGGAAACAGTCCTCTCTCTGCTGACCGCTGCCGGGTATCAACAGAAGCTCTGGGAGGCCATGACCAAGTGGGACGGGAAGCTGCAGGACCTGCGGAAACGGCTCTACGGCGACAACAGCCGGGAGGCGCTGACCTCCATGGTGGATCTGGCCATGGACTACGTGATGTGGGCCAGGCCGGAGCAGGCCATGGTGTACGCCGCCGACGCGTCTGTTCGTGCCCGGGAGGCCTTTGGCGAGGACGACGTGCTGACCCGGCAGAGCAGCGCCATTCTGGAGGAGCTCCGGAACAGCCGGAAGAAGAACGAGAGCACCGAATCATAAAAAGGAGAGATGATCACATGGGAAAGATCCCGACCCCGGAAGAAGCCTACGAGCTGGTAAAGCAATACAATAAAGAACCGTTCCACCTGGAACACGCCAGGACGGTCTCCAAGGTGATGGGCGTTCTCGCCCGGGAGTACGACCCGGAGCGGGTGGATTTCTGGCGCACCGTGGGCATGCTCCACGACATCGACTTTGAGCTCTGGCCGGAGCAGCATTGCGTCAAGGCCAACGAGCTGCTCCGCGAGATGGACATGGACGAGGGGCTGATCCACGCGGTAGTTTCCCACGGCTGGGGCATCTGCTCCGACGTGGAGCCGGAGCTCTATATGGAAAAGGTCCTCTTCGCCGTGGACGAACTCACCGGGCTGATCGGTGCGGCGGCGCTGATGCGTCCCACCGGGCTGGAAGGCATGGAGGCCAAGTCCGTGAGCAAAAAGTTCAAGGATAAGAAATTCGCCGCCGGCTGCAGCCGGGACGTGATCCGGCAGGGGGCCGAAAAGATGGACGTGGAGCTCAACGAGCTCTTCGCCATGACCCTCCGGGCCATGCAGGAGCCGGACTGATCCGGAAAACAGCTGAGAAAAGCGCCGTGGGAACTCTCCCACGGCGCTTTTAAGACGGCGTCAATCGTTTATTGAATTACTGTGTAGGATGTGATAGAATGTCGCACGACGCAAAAAAACCAGTCTTTTCGGAGGGTAAGGATACATGGCAGAGATCAAAGTGAAGACCCCGTGGATCGCCAATTTGGGCGACGTACCCGCGACGCTTGAGTATTTTGAAGGCTCCATGTTCGAGGCGGTCAAAAAGATATCCGAGGAATACCCCAACAATATCGCCTTTGATTTCATGGGCAGATCCACCACGTATAGGGAGCTGGTCCGGAACATCGAGCGCTGCGCAAAGTCCCTGCGCACCATCGGCATTCGGGAGAACGACAAAGTCACCATCGCCATGCCCAACTGCCCGCAGGCCATCTATCTGTTTTACGCGGTGAATCTGGTGGGCGCGGTGGCCAACATGGTGCACCCCCTGTCCAGCGAAAAGGAGATGGAATTCTACATCAACGAATCCGAGAGCGTCACCGTGGTCACGCTGGACCAGTTCTATCACAAGATCGAGTCCATCCGGGCCAACACCTGCGTGGTGAACGTGATCATCGCCAGCATCAAGGACGCCCTTTCCAAGCCGGTGCGGGCCGGGTACATGCTCACCGAGGGGCGGAAGATCAAAAAGATCCCCGAGGACGCCCCGGTGATCCGCTGGAACGATTTCATGCGGCTGGGCAGGTCATGCTTCTGGAATTACGCGGTGAAGCGCGGCTCGGACGATCCTGCGGTCATCCTCTATTCCGGCGGCACTACCGGCACCACCAAGGGCATTCTGCTCACCAACAAGAACTTCAACGCCCTGGGCCAGCAGGTCTGCGCCACCAATCCCATGTTCCGGCCCGGGGACAAAATGCTGGCCGCCATGCCGCTGTTCCACGGCTTCGGCCTGGGCGTGTGCATCCACACCATGCTGTCCCAGGGCGGCCGGTACGTCCTGGTGCCCCGGTTTACCGCCGCCAGCTATGCCAAACTGATCACCAAATATAAATGCAACTTCATTGCCGGCGTGCCCACTCTGTACGAGGCGCTGCTGCGCCTGCCCAACATGGACAACGCCGATCTGAGCAGTCTGAAGGGCGTTTTCTCCGGCGGCGACTCTCTGTCCGTGGAGCTGAAAAAGAAGTTCGACAAGTTCCTCTACGACCACAAGGCCACCATCCAGGTGCGGGAGGGCTACGGCACTACCGAGACCGTCACAGCCTGCTGTCTGACCCCCAGCCATATGTTCAAGGAGGGAAGCATCGGACTGCCGTTCCCGGATACCTTCATCAAGATCGTCAAGCCGGGCACGGATGAGGAGCTGCCCTACGGCGAGGAGGGCGAGATCCTTCTGGCCGGCCCGACGGTGATGAAGGAGTACGTCCATCACCCCGAGGAAACGGCCCAGACCCTGCGCCGCCACGCCGACGGCATGACCTGGGTCTACACCGGGGACCTGGGCACCAAGGACAAGGACGGCTTCATCTACTTCCGGGGACGCAGCAAGCGGATGATCGTCTCTTCCGGCTACAACATCTATCCCGCCCAGCTGGAAAACGTGCTGGACGCCAACGAGCTGATCCACATGAGCTGCGTAATCGGCGTGCCGGACGCCTACAAGATGCAGGCAGTCAAGGCTTTCGTCATGCTCAAGCCCGGCGTTCCGGCCAACAACGAGACGAAAGAGGCGATCCTGGCCTACTGCCGGAAGCATATCGCCAGGTACGCCATGCCCAGGGAGATCGAATTCCGGGACGAACTGCCCAAGACCCTGGTGGGCAAGGTGGCCTACCGGGTGCTGGAAGAGGAAGAGGTGGCAAAGCTCGCCGCGGCGAAAGAGAGCGTGGAGGAAGCCCCTGCGAACCAGAAATGAGAAATAAAAAGCACCCGGCTTTGGAGCTGTCCAAGCCGGGTGTTTTTATTCTGACAGGATATATCGCCAGAGTCTGGCCTGGTCCTCGGGGGAGGCGTAGCCGATCCCCACCCGTGGCGCGGTTTTCACCTGCGGCCGTACTCCGTCGTCCTCGACCCAGAAAGTATCGGCGCACTGGGAGAGAGTCATCCGGTTGAATCCCTTGTCGATGCTCAGCGCTTTGGTGAGCCGGCCGGGGCCTTCGGCGGAGGCGCAGCTGCGGATCAGCACCGCCTGCGGGTCCTCTGCCTCGCCCGTGACCAGATTGAGCATCCAGTGAACGCCGTAACAGAGATAGACGTACAGGGTCCCCGGAGCGGCGTACAGCACCTCGGAGCGGGCCGTGCGGCCCTTGTGGGCGTGACAGGCGGTGTCTGCCTCGCCGCAGTAAGCCTCCGTTTCCAGAATGCGCAGCCGGAGCTCTCTGCCGTCCGGCATCCTCCGGCACAGCAGCTTTCCCACCAGGTCCCGGGCAACCTCACAGCAGGGCCGGGCGAAGAACTCTTCGGTGAGCCTCACGTATGGCATTTGATATAGTCCTCGATGAAGCTGTACTGTCCGGGGTTGATGTGGATGCCGTCGCCGGTGGAGAACTCCCAGAGCATATAGCCCTGACTGTCGCTGAGAGGCCGGTAAAGGTCGATATACTCCGTTAGATATTCCCGGGAGAGGTCCTTCAGCGCCTGGGAATAGAGCGTACAGTTCTCCGGATTGTAGATGGTGGGATAGGCGACTTCCCGGCCCACCGGCACCAGGGAAATGAGATAGATCCGGGCCTCCGGCTGGGTGGAACGCACCAGATCCAGGATCTGTCGCATGGCCGACTTGAATTCCGCGATCCGGTCGACCCGATCGGAGCAGTCGTTGATGCCCAGCATGATGTAGACCTTGCCGAAGGAGCCCATTTCCAGCTGATGCTTCAGCGAGGTATACTGCCCGCGGTTGTTTTTGAAAGCCAGATGCACCAGCATATCCGGCGCGGTGAAGCCCACCTCGGCGAAGTACTCCGCGTTATAAAGGTCAAAGTAATTCCGCATGCCTACCACCTGGGAATGACCGATGAAGCATACGTCGTCAAACCAGGAGAAATCCGCCGGCTCGCTCTCCGGCACGGAGGACACGGGCAGATCCGGCATAAAACGCTTCATGCTTCCGATAAAGCGGAGCAGGGCGGTCACGGCGTCCGCATTGGAGATCTCGGAGAGCGGATTGAAAAAGCGGTTTTCATCCTCCACCATGATCCCGGAGCGCTGCATCAGCGCCGCCGCCTCCCGGCCCAGCCGGGAGAAGTAAGGATCGTCGTAGAAATACAGCCGGCTGTTCAGCTCCGTCAGCGAGGCGCCGGACCAGGTGAGGAACTGCTGCAGGGCCAGCGCGAACTCCTCCCGGCTGACGGCCTGGGCGGGCAGGAACTGCCCGTCCGAGAGCTCCAGAATGCCGCAGTCCGCCGCCCAGGCGGCGGCGCGGGCAAACCAGGCGTCGGCTTCCACCACCGGAGGATAGTATTCGTCCGACAGGTCCCGGAACCGGTCGGCCAGCCTGTAGAGCGCCGAGGCGAGGGAGGCCCGGTTCAGCGCGGCAAATGCGTTTTGGCTGTTGAGCTCCTCGAACACGTCGACGTATTCCCGCATGGAAGCGCAGGAGGCCACGCGGGAGCTTTCCTCGTCCGCCGCCAGAGCGGGAACGGCCAGGGTCGCGGCCAGCAACAAACAGAGTATAAGGGTGAGCAAACGCTTCATTGGTGTTCTCACTTTCTTATGGTATGAGCGATAACGCCCGGAGACAGCTTTCCAGCTGTGCGCGGTATTCCTCCGCGGGAGGGCACAGAGGCAGACGGTAGACTCCGTGATCCAGCCCCAGCAGCTCCAGCGCCGTTTTTACCTGGACGGGGTTGACCTGGGCAAAGAGCGCGTCGAAGAGGGGAGAGAGCCTCTCGTGGAGCTGCCTGGCCCGGGGATAGTCCCCGGCAAGGCAGACCGAGCAGAGCTCCGCCATCCCGTCGGGGGTCACGTTGGCCGCCACAGAGATCACGCCCTTCCCGCCCAGCGCCATGATGGGCAGGGTCTGGTCGTCGTTGCCGCTCCACACGTTCATCTCGTCGCCGCAGAGGCGCATGGTCCGGGAGACCAGCGAAACGTCCCCGGAGGCCTCCTTGATCCCGCTGATGCGGGGATGCTCCGCCAGCCGGGCGTACAGCTCAGCCCTGCAGCCTATAGCGGTGCGCCCCGGCACGTTGTAGACGATCAGCGGGAGCGCAGTGCTGTCGGCGACCCGGGTGAAATGCCGGTACAGTCCCTCGTCGGTGGCCTTGTTGTAGTAGGGTGCGGTGAGCATCACGGCGTCCGCTCCCAGGATCTCAGCTTCCCGGGCGGCCTCGGCGGCTTTCTCTGTGTTGTTCCCGCCGACGCCCGCCACGATCTTCACCCGTCCGGCAGCCTGCCGGACACAATAGCCGATCAGCAGCGTCCGCTCCGCGTCTGTGAGGACGGGAGCCTCCCCCGTGGTGGCGCAGATCACCAGCGCGGCGGTGCCGCCTTCGATCTGGCGTTCCACGACGCGGGTGAGAAGAGCGTAGTCGATGCCCTTTTCATCGTAGGGCGTGACCAGCGCGGCGGCGCTGCCGGTAAAAACAGGCGTTTTCAAATACAAGTCCTTTCCCGCCCGGAGGGAGAGCGAGGCGATGCACCGGGCGATGGCGTTATAGAGCCTCCCCGGCTATTGTATGGCGGGGACAGGGCATCGGTTCCTGCGGGAAAGGAAAGACTTGCATTGACTGCGGAGAATGAGTATAATTCAAGCAATACTTATAAAATCATAGCACGCCGGAAAAGCCCAGTCAAGCGAGATTCCTGCTGGACCGTCCCATTCCGGCGCGGGAGAACGACTTGAAAAAGAGTGATTTCTATTTTGATCTTCCCCCCGAGCTGATCGCCCAGACTCCGCTGGAGCAGCGGGACGCCTCCCGACTGCTTTGTCTGGACAAGATCACGGGGGAGAGGGAGCACCGGCATTTTTACGAGCTGCCGGAGCTGCTGCGTGAAGGCGACTGCCTTGTGATGAACGATTCCCGGGTCCTGCCGGCCCGACTGTTCGGCACCCGGCCCACCGGCGGCGCCGTGGAGGTACTGCTGCTGCGGGACGTGGGGGACAATACCTGGGAGTGCCTGACCCGGCCCGGCCGGAAGACCCCGGTGGGCACGAAGCTCTCCTTCGGCGACGGCGAGCTGACCGCGGAGGTCGTCGCCGCCGTGGAGGATGGGAACAAGCTCCTCCGGTTTTCCTACGAGGGCATCTTTCTGGAGGTGCTGGAAAAGCTGGGCCGCATGCCCCTGCCGCCTTACATCAAGGAAGAATTGCAGGACCAGGAGCGGTATCAGACGGTCTATTCCCGGGAGCCCGGCTCCGCCGCCGCGCCCACAGCCGGCCTGCATTTTACCAAAGAGCTGATGAACGAGATCCGCTCCCGGGGGGTGGACATCGCTTTCATTACCCTGCACGTGGGTCTGGGGACCTTCCGCCCGGTGAAGGAGGATAATATAGAGGATCATCCCATGCACTCGGAGTTCTGTATCGTGACACCGGAGACGGCGGCGCAGGTCAACGCTGCCCATGCCCGGGGCGGTCGGGTGATCTCCGTGGGGACTACCTCCTGCCGGACGCTGGAGAGCTTCGCAGATGAAAACGGCGTACTGCAGCCGAAAAGCGGCTGGACGGATATCTTCATTTATCCCGGCTATCGCTTCAGGATCATCGACGCGCTGATCACCAATTTCCATCTGCCTGAGAGCACGCTGATCATGCTCGTCTCCGCGCTGGCGGGACGGGAGAACATTCTGGACGCCTACCGGGAAGCGGTGGAGCAGCGCTACCGCTTTTTCTCCTTCGGCGACGCCATGTTTATTCATTGAGAAGGAAGAGCCATGTTTAAACTGATCAAAGTGGAAGGCCGCGCCCGAAGAGGGGAGTACACCACGCCCCACGGCGTGATCCAGACCCCTGTCTTTATGAACGTGGGCACCCAGGCGGCCATCAAGGGCGGCCTGTCCGCAGAGGACCTGCGCCGGGTGGGCTGCCAGATCGAGCTTTCCAACACCTACCATCTCCACGTACGGCCCACGGACGCCCTGGTGCGGGAGATGGGCGGACTCCACCGCTTCATGCAGTGGGACGGCCCCATCCTGACCGACTCGGGCGGCTTCCAGATCTTCTCTCTGGCTTCTCTTCGGAAGATCCGGGAGGAGGGCGTGTATTTCAACTCCCACGTGGACGGACGTCACATTTTCATGGGCCCGGAGGAGAGCATGCGCATCCAGGCCAATCTGGGCTCGGATATCGCTATGGCCTTCGACGAGTGCGTGGGGATCCCGGCGGAGCGGAGCTACGTGGCGGCCTCCTGCGAGCGCACCGCCCGCTGGCTGCAGCGCTGCAAGGACGCGCTGTACCGCTATACCGCCGAGGAGGACGCCGTGAATCCCGGCCAGGTGCTCTGGGGCATCAACCAGGGAGCCGTGTATCACGACCTGCGCATCGACCATATGAAGAAGATCGCCGAGCTGGATCTGCCGGGATACGCTATCGGCGGGCTGGCGGTAGGGGAGAGCACCCAGGAGATGTACGATACCATCCAGGCGCTGGAGCCCTATATGCCGGCGGACCGACCCCGGTATCTGATGGGCGTAGGGACGCCCTGCAACATTCTGGAGAGCGTACACCGGGGCGTGGACTTTTTCGACTGCGTCATGCCCGCCCGGAACGGCCGCCACGGGCATCTGTATACCTGGCAGGGCGTGATCAATATCAAGAACGAAAAATACACCCGGGACGAGAGCCCCATCGATCCGGAATGCCGGTGCCCCGTGTGCCGGCGGTACAGCCGGGCGTATCTCCGCCACCTGTTCAAGGCAGAGGAGATCCTGGCGCTGCGGTTTTCCGTGATGCACAATCTCTATTTCTACAATTCTCTCATGGAAAAGATCCGCACTGCCCTGGACGAGGGCGATTACGAATCCTTTTACCGGAGAAACGTCGAAAAACTGGACAGGCGGATATAATTCGCTCTTGCTTTTATCCCGAAAGAAATATATAATCATCAAAGTAACTGCTTTGGAGGCTTATCATATGAAAAAAACCATTTCTATCATCCTTGTGATCTGCCTGGCCGCGTTCATGCTGGCCGGCTGCGCCGCTGCCGGCGATGCCGCTGCAGCTGGTACCGGAAACCCGGCTTTGACCTTTATCCCTCTGCTGCTTGTGTTTGTGATCATGTACGTCGTCATGATCATTCCCGAGAACAAGCGGAAGAAAAAGGCCCAGCAGATGCGCGACAGCATCGAAGTCGGCGACAAGATCGTCACCATCGGCGGCCTCGTGGGAAAGGTCGTCCACGTTTCCAGCGACAAGCTCACCTTTGAGACCGGCGAAGACCGCGTCCGCATCGAGGTGACCAAGTGGGCCGTCTCCAGCAACGAAGGCAAGGGCGCCAACAAGGAGACCACCAATTCCGAAGAAACTCTGAACTGATCCCGGATCGTTTGGAATAAAAACACCTCCGCAGGAATACAGTAACGTGTATTCGAACTGCGGAGGTGTTTTTTTGCCCAAACAGGAAAGAGAGCTCGGTCCGGCCCTGTGGCGCGGGATCCTTATGGGCGCGGTCACGCTGGCTGTGACGCTGGCGCTGCTGCTGCCCGCTGCGATCCTCATGCGGTCCAGCAGGATCGTCGCGTCCGGCGCGAAGCCGGCGGTGATGGTGTGTCTTGCGCTGGCAGGCGTGATCTCGGCATGGCTATGCCGAAACGGAAAAGGGGAGGGGATCGTGCGGCTGGCAGCCGGGATGCTGACCGTGCTTCTGATCCACGTGCTGCTGTCCCTGGCCGTGGGGGAGGGAGGGGCCGATCTTCCCCGGTCCGTGCTGGCTGCAGCCCTGGGAGGGGTCGGGATGCTTATCGGCACTTTCACCATAATCAACAAAAAGTATACCCCAAAGAGGAAGCGTAAGAGAAGATATAACAAATAGTATTATCCATGAGCGGTTTACATAAATTGAAAATGATTACCAATATATTGTGCTTTTAACAATTAGTAATCGCAATATATAGGAAAAACCCTTGATATTCCGTGCTTTTTCGCCTTCCGGTTTCAATTGTTTACATAATAAGGTAAACATAATATATCGGCATAATGAACAAAAATAACAAAATTTCAAAAAAAGGATTGATTACTGATAGAATTTGTATTATATTGTGCATACTTCATATTATGTAAATTGTTGTTCCATGTTGTTTCTTTTTCCCCGGAGTGGAGGATAAAGACCTATGTCCGCTGAAAATGGTCTTGTACCGGCGGGCTTGTATAAGGTCGATTCGGATCTGTCCTTTCCCGGCTGGATCCTCCTCGGTTCCGTGGTTTTGGGCTCTGCCGCAGGATGGTTTTTGTATCCTGTCATTTCATCTAATTCCGGTTTTACGTTACCCGACAGCAGCGCTTCCGTCTGGATGGTCCTCTGGTTTTTTCTTCTGGCCGTCTTGCCGGTTATGGCAGTGGCGTTCCTCTCCGGATATGTTTTCGGATTTGTTCTGATCCCCGGTTTGTTTTTCCTTCGGGGCGTCGGTCTTTCCTTAACGGAGTTATTATTGCTCGACTCTTCCGGAACATTTTTTCAACGTTTCATTATCTTTGTGATCCCCGCTTCGCTCTCCTTTGCGGCCATGTTCCTCGCCGGCTGCATCTGTTTTGAGCGATCCCGCTGTCTGTTCCGGGCCTCCCGCAGCTGGTTTGCCTCCCGGCTTTTCCACAGACACTTCCCGGCGGTCATCATTCTGCTTCTTGTTTTCTCTGCAGCCGCCCGGCTGGTTTTCCTGTCCCTGGCACCATAAAAGATACAGAAAGGAGGGGCGTTGCCTTGGAGAATTCCGTATACTTCAATCGCTTTAAGGATTACCTTGAAAACGTGAAAAAGGCTTCCAGCAACACCCTGAGTTCGTATCTTCGCGATATCCGCCAATTCGGGGAATACCTGGAATCCCACGAGGATATAGATTATTCCGAGGCGGACGAGGAGGTCCTGGGGAATTATATCGATATGCTCCGCAGCAGCGGCAAGTCCGTTGCCACGGTCTCCCGGAACATTGCTTCTCTGAAGTGCTTTTATTCCTTCCTGGTGTCCCAGAAGATGGCGGAGAGCAACCCCACGGGTAAGCTGGTACCGGACAAGGCGTCTCAGAAACTCCCCCAGATCCTCACCAGCAAGGAAGTGGAACTCCTGCTCGAGCAGCCGGAATGCAACGATCTGAAGGGCTACCGGGACAAGGCCATGCTGGAGCTGCTTTACGCCACCGGCATCCGCGTCAGTGAGCTGATCTCCCTGAACGTGACCGATCTGAATCTCACCGGCGGCTTCGTCCGCTGCGTGAATCACGACAAGGAGCGTTTCATCCCCCTGTATCCGGCGGCGGTCAAGGCTCTGACGGAGTACATGGATTTCGTCCGGCCCCAGATGATCGCCCACGAGGATGAGCAGTCGCTGTTCGTGAACGTCAACGGCGAGAGGATGTCCCGCCAGGGCTTCTGGAAGATCATCAAATCCTACCAGGTGAAGGCCCACATCGAAAAGGATATCACGCCCCACACCCTCCGCCATTCCTTCGCGGCCCATCTGCTGGAAAACGGCGCGGACCTCCGCTCCATCCAGGAAATGCTGGGTCACGCGGATATCAGCTCTACACAGATCTATTCCCAGCTGGTGAAAAAGCAGCTGAAGGACGTATACAAGAAGTCCCATCCCCGCGCCTGACAGAAAAAATCGCCTCCCGGAGCGACCGCTCCGGGAGGCTTTTCGTTTTATTTTAATATGTCAGGACCTCGCCTTCCGCCACTGTGACGGCGGGTCCGGTGAGATACAGGTCTTTGATCTTCCCGTCGGCTTCCTCGGCGGTGACGAACAGCGTGCCGCCCGGATAATCCAGCCGCACCTCGCCGTCCGCCAGCCCCATAAGGCGCAGAACGGCGGCGGTGCTGCCCGCGCCCGTGCCGCAGGCCAGCGTGAAGTCCTCCACGCCGCGCTCATAGGTGACGGCCTTCACGTGGTTGGGCTCCACCTCTGCCCAGAAGGTGACGTTGGCGCCTCGGGGAAAGACGGGAGAGAAGCGGATCATTTTCGCCAGCTCCCGGAGCTCCGCCCGGGGCGTTTCTTCCCATTTGTCCAGCCGCACCACGGCGTGGGGGATGCCCGGATCGCCCAGCTCCGCATAGGCGCAGGGAGGAAGACCATCCTCCTCCGGGAAGGTCACTTCAGGGAGGAGCACCGTGGGATCGTTCAGCCGCACGCGATAGAGCTCGGGCCCGACCCTTCTTCCGATCACCATCCCTGCCGTGGTCTCGATCCGCTGGGTCTCGCCCGCCAGGCCGTGCTCATAGCCGTATCTGGCTATACACCTGGCGCCGTTGCCGCACATCTCGCCCAGGGAACCGTCGGAGTTGTAGAACGCCATGGCGTAGTCACCGCCCCGGGAGGGCGGGAGAACCACGATCAATCCGTCCGCGCCCAGGGAGAGCCTGCGTCGGCACAGAGACCTCGCCAGCGCGGCGTACTCCGTTTCCGGAACGGCGCCGTCCCGGTTGTCGATCAGGATAAAATCGTTCCCGGCGCCGTGCATTTTCGTAAATTTCATCCCGGCGCCTCACTCGCCCGTGTCGGAGGACAGCGGCTGCATGGTCAGCCGGCCCGTGGGCGTGACGCCGAAGAGCCGCCCGTACGCCCGGGAGAAAGCCGAATAGCTCTTGAAGCCGGACTGGAAGCAGGCCTCGGTGGCGGACACGCCGGACTGGATCAGATCCCTTGCCAGCAGCAGCCGCTTATCCGAGAGATACGTATGGATGGAGGTGCCCGTCTCCTCCCGGAAGCGGCGCATCATGTGGAACTTGCTGATATAAAACTTCGCGGACAGCTCGTCGATGGAGATGTCCTCCGTCAGATTGGCGTCCAGATACCGCAGGATATCCAGCACCTTGCCGTCCTTGGGGATCACCGGACCGGGGAGCTGGGTATCGGTTTTGCCGATCTCCATGCCGATCTTGATCAGCATGCGCAGGAACGTGCTCCGGGAGAGGATCACGTGACCGGGCGAAGGGCTTCCCATCTCGTTTTCCAGCTGACGGGTCAGAGAGAGCATTTCCCGCCGGAATTCCTCCGTGGGCCGCAGGACGTGGCCCTTGGCGCCGGAGAAGATGTCCTCCAGCCGGTACTCCGGGGAGGAGTTGTTCCGGAGAAATTCCGGAGAGATATAGATCACGATGCGCTCATATAATATACCCGCTTCGAACTGGGGTTTGTGGACGCACCGGGTCCCCACGAGGCAGATGTCTCCGGGTATCAGAAGATAATGCCGTCCCTCTACCACGTAGCTGCCGCTTCCGGAGAGCAGCAGAACGATCTTGTAAAAATCGTGGTAGTGGTAGTCCATGGTCGTTCCACGGTCGTCTTTCAGATGGAACAGACGGAAGTCCTCCAGCAAATACCCTCGCTTTTCATATTGCTCTTCCATTCAGATCACCCTCAAAAGCATCTTTTGCAAATATAATAGCATAATACATATATACTTTGCAAGCCGTGCGCTGTAATATATGGAGGAAAAGTTTTTTAGGTCTCGGGAGGGATCATCCATGAAAAAATCGTTCTGGAGCACTTACGGATTCTTTTTCCTCATGATCGCCGGCATCGTCGGCGGCTGCATCGTGGGCTTCGCGTGGCCCGGCGCCACCAGCCTGGAGCCCCTGGGCACGCTGTTTATCAACATGATGTTCTGCGTGGTCGTGCCTATGGTGTTTTTCTCCATCTCTTCGGCGATCGCCAACATGAAGAGCGCCCGGAAGGCCGGCAAGCTGATGGGCACCACCGTGGTGACGTTCATGTGCACCACCATCATCGCCTCGGTGATCATGTACGTTCTGGTCCGCTTCATCCCGATCTATACGGGAGCGCCCATCTTTGAAGAGTCCACCGCGACGCCCATGAGCGCCGGCGAGCTGATCGTGGGCTTCTTCACCAAGTCCGACTTCCCCGAGCTGTGGAGCCGCCGTTCCATTCTGCAGCTGATCATCGCGGGCATCTTCTTCGGCTTCGGCGTGCAGATGTGCGGCGGGGCGGAGACCAAGGTCGCCCAGCTGCTGGAGGAGATCACCAACGTTCTCATGAAGGTGATCAAGCTCATCAGCTACTACGCTCCCATCGGCTTCTTCGGCTTCTTCGCCGCCCTGGTGGCCGCGCATGGCGCGGACTTCGTTTCCAGCTACGCGAAGGCCATCATCCTCTACTACGTGGTCGCGTTCGCCTACATGTTCCTGTGCTTCCCGCTGTACGCCCGCTTCGGCGGCGGCAAGGGCGCGGTAAAGGTGAT
>JAFSZH010000030.1 GCA_017455685.1 Oscillospiraceae bacterium | reverse complement strand
TGGCCTTCATCCACGGGGACCCGAAGCGGAACATCCCCGGCTGCGAGAAAAACGGCATTCCCGCCGAGGTGGCCGGCAGCATCTACGACGAGATCGTGGATTTTGCCAACTACGCCTTCAACAAGGCCCACGCGGTGAGCTACGCCATCGTGGTGTATCGCACCGCCTATATGAAATGCCACTGGCCCCGGCAGTACATGGCCGCGCTGCTCACCAGCGTGCTGGACAACTCCACCAAGGTGGCCGAGTACATCGCCGAGTGCCGGGATATGGGCATCCGGCTGCTGCCCCCGGACGTGAATGAGTCCGACGCCGATTTCACCGTGTCCGGCCAGGACATCCGCTTCGGTCTGGTGGCCATCAAGGGCATCGGCTGGGGCTTCATCGATGGGCTCATGCGCCAGCGCGCCGCGGACGGGCCCTTCCGCACGCTGGACGAATTCTGTCGCCGGATGCAGGGCAGGGACTTCAACCGCCGGGCGGTGGAATCGCTGATCAAGGCGGGGGCCTTCGACTCCCTGGGCTTCAGGCGCAGCGCCCTGCTGAAGGCCTGCGGCCAGATCATCGATTCCGTAGCCGAGGAGACAAAGCGCAACGTGGCCGGGCAGCTGGACCTCTTCGGCATGGGGGACGAGGACGACACGGTCCGCACCATGCCCCTGCCGGACATCCCTGAATTCACCCGGCAGGAGCTGATGGCCATGGAGCGGGAGATCACCGGGCTGTATCTGTCCGGGCATCCCATGGATGAGTACGCTGACCGGGCCCGGGCCGCCGGGGCCGTGTCCATCGGCGCGGTGCTCTCCGACTTCGCGGAGGGGACGCCCCAGCGCTTCCGGGACAACCAGGAGATCACCCTGGCCGGAGTGGTGGCCAACGCCAAGACCCGCACCACCCGCAACAACTCCCTTATGAGCTACATCACGCTGGAGGACGACACCGGCATGATGGAGCTGATCGCTTTCCAGCGGGCGCTGGACCAGGGCGGCAGCTACGTCAAAGACGCCGCGGCCCTGCTGGTCCGGGGCCGGATCTCCCTTCGGGACGAGAAAGAGCCCCAGCTGATGGTAGACTCCATCCGGCCGCTCAGCGATCTCAACGTGCCCGGCGCCTCCGCGCCCCGGACCGAAGCCCCCGCCGCGCCGGCCTCGGACAAGCCCCGGACACTGTACGTCCGGCTCCCCAGCCGGGAGCACCCCCTGTACCGGCGCATCGAGCTGCTGCTGACCATGTTCCCCGGCCGGGACCGGCTGGTGCTGTACTTTGAGGACAGCAAAAAGAAAGCCGCCGCGCCCTGTCTGATCCACGAGGCCCTGCTGGCCGAGCTCACCGAGCTCTGCGGAGAGGAAAACGTCGTGGTCAAATGATAAAGCGCCGCCCCGGGGAAAGCCCGGGGCGACGTCTTTTATTCTTCCGTTTTATCCAGCCGATTCGTCAGTTCGCCCCACCATTCCAGCAGGCGGAACCGGATCACGCACCCCGCGCCGTCTTCGGTGATGATGGCTTTCTCTCCGTCGGTGAGGGCCTCGTTTTCCTCCACGGCCCGAGCGTCCGCGCCGCAGAGCGGCGGGTACACCACGCACCACCAGTTATGCCCCGCGCCCTCCCCCAGGGTGATCCGCAGGGAGGTATACCGCCCCGCCGGGAGGGAAAAGCTGTCGTAGACCCGGGTGGGATAGTTCTCCCGGCCCAGCTCCGCTCTTGCCGGGACCCCGCCGATCTCCTCTGCCAGCGCCCGCAGCCGGGGCAGCATGGTCCGGACGGTCTTCTCCGCCTCCTGCGCGTCCGCCGCGCTCTCCAGCGCCGGAGCAAGCTCCGCGAGCACCGCGTCCCTGACGCGCAGCTTTGCCGCCTGATCCTCCGGGGCGTCGGACACGGCGATCACGTGGAGCCGCACCAGCTTTTCCGCCAGCGCCGCCTGCCGTCCCCGGGCCCAGACCCCGGTGAGCAGCGCGAGGCACAGCCACGCCAGCGCCGCCGCCTCCCGCCGCCGGGAATTGCTCAACTTCTTCAAGAAAAAACCGCCCTTCCTATGGTTATACATAGTATGGGCGGTTTTGTGTCGTTTTAGTCAGCCCTCGGGCGCGCCCAGGGGAATGGTGGGGATGGGCGTGGGCTCCGGCGCGTCCGGGGCTTCCGGGGTGGGCTCGGGCATGCTCAGATCCACGTCGGTGATGATCTGGCACCCGGGCAGGGCCACCTGCAAAGCTCGGATCTGCTCGGCGGTGACGGCGGCGTTCCCTGTGAGATCCACCCGGCGCAGGGCCGTGCAGGCGTACAGCGCTGTGAGGGACTCCACCGCGTTATAGCTCAGATCCAGCTCTTCCAGCGCAGTGCAGCTCCCCAGCGCCGTCAGATCCCGGACGGCGTTGCGGGTCAGATCCAGCTTCCGCAGCGCGGCGTGGCCGGTAAGGAAGCCCAGGTCCTCCACCCGGTTGCCGCCCAGCTGCAGCTCCTCCAGAGAGTAGAGCTCCGTCAGCGGCGTCAGATCCGTCAGAGCGTTGCCGGAAAGGATCAGCCGCCGGAGCAGCTGGAAGTGCTCCAGCCCCTGCACGTCCGTCAGACCCAGGGCGGAGAGGTTCGCCTCCGACACGTCGGAGTGGAGTCTGACGCCTCCCAGCTCCAGAGTGTAGTATACTGTGTCGTGGATGATCTGACAGTTGGGCAGGGCCTTTTCCAGCATCTCCAGTCCGTCGCCGGTGACGGCTGGGTTCTCCCGCAGGTCCAGATATGTAAGGTGATGCAGCGCCGCGACGGTCTGCAGCGATTCGTCCGTCAGCCCCGTGTCGGCCAGCATCAGCGTGGCCAGCTTCGGCAGCCCGGTCAGAGTCTTCAGCCCGTCCAGCGGGTTGTGGGACAGATCCAGCTCCCGGAGCTGCAGGCAGGTGGAGAGCTTGCTGATATCCGTGATCCCCCGGGAGGACAGGTCCAGCACCTCCACGTCCTCGGTAAAGGCCATGCCGCCCATGCTCAGCGGCCGGGGCTCGGACACCACCGTGTCGGTGAAGATGTGGCAGTCGGGCATGGCCGCGCGCAGGTCATCCAGCACGTACCCGGCCACGCTTACCCCCTGCAGCGAGAGGGTGTTCAGCCGGGGCAGCCGCTCCAACGCCGACAGGTCCGTCAGCGGGTTCCGGTCAAGGTACAGCGTCCGCAGCTCCGTCAGCGAGGTCAGCGGCGTCAGATCCCGGATCTGGTTGTCGGGCAGATACAGCGTCCGCAGCTTTTGCAGCCCGGAAACGAAGGACAGATCCTCCACCCCGCAGCCGGTGAGGCTCAAGGTGGTCAGCTCCCGCAGCGCGCCGATCTCCGAAAGCTCTTCGGCCGTCAGCGTCCTGCCGCTGAGATCGAAGCTGTCGGTGTTGGGGTCCACTTCCTTGCCCGCGGCGATCACGGTGTTCTTCGGCTCGGCGGTGGCGGCGATCTCCGTGGGGGCGGGGGTGGCCTCCGGCTCCCTCCGGCGGCGAAGCGCCGGTTCCCGGGACAGCAAAAACAGCATGAACAGCGCCAGCAGCAGCGCCCCGGCTGCCGTGACGATGGCTGTGATCTTCTTCTTTTTTCTGGAGCGTCGGCTCATTTTTCCCGGTCCCTTCGGATGAACGTTCTTTGCAAGCCATTATAAACACCCCGCCCGGATTCGTCAAGAAAGGCCACATCCCGACGGGGATATGGCCTTTCGGCTTACGGCTGGGGCAGCCAGTCGGCGGGGTCCGCGTCCTGGCCGTTCAGACGCATGGCGAAGTGGAGATGGCTGATCTCCCCTACCTCGCTGCGGGCGGTGGAGCCTACCCGGCCCAGCACGCTGCCGACCTCAACCCGCTGGCCCTGGGTCACCATGGGCTCGCTGTCCAGGTTGGCGTACACGCTCACCAGACCTCCCTCGTGGCTGACTTCCACCACGGTGCCCAGCTTCTCATCGGTGTAGACCGCGCTCACCGTGCCAGCCGTGGTGGAGAGCACCAGCTCCCCCGGCTCGGCGGCGATGTCCCAGCCCCGATGGAGCCGCCAGTCGGCCATGGTGGGATCGTAGCTCAGCGTTTCGACGCTGTATCCCCGCTCCAGCCGGCCGTTTACCGGCCAGATGAAGTATTCCTCCGCGGCGCTCGCGGTCTCCGTCCGGGGCTCCGCGGGCGTTTCGTTCACGCGGGGGGCCTGGGGGGCGATCTCCGTCAACTCCGGCTGCAGCAGACCGGTCCCCTGCCGACGGGGCGTCGTGCTCTGGGTCTCCTCTTTCATGGCGGCCACGGCGCCGTTGGGCGCCTCGCTCTGCCCGCTCGCGTCCGCGATCCGGACGTCCATCTCCTTGCCGGCGGTCTCTACATCAGCCCTGCTTCCGCCCGCCATGAGCCAGATCGAAGTCCCGATCAGCGCCGCGCACAGAAGAAGGACTATGTAGAAGCCCTTCCCGGCAAAGAATTCGTTCAGCATTTCGCTGAATCCCTTCTTCTCCATGGGATAACCTCCTTACATTGGGATTCGAGGATATTTTCTCCCACTTCTTCACACTTTATACACATTCTTCCGGGCTGTTCATAATTTGTTTTCACAAATAACACACTCTGTTTAGGAATGTCTTGCAAATTGGCGGTATAGTGAAGATGCTTCAGGACAGATTCATGATTTTTTCTCTCCCTTTTATTTCTTTCCCTCTCATTTCTCCCTTTTGGCTTCCGTTGAGCCAGTGGCCGCCCCCCGGCCAACAAACGTAACGGAAAAAGCGGAACGGTTTTCACCGTTCCGCTTTATTTTTGTCTTGCTGATCTGAAGGCGCCTTCGGCGCTTATTTATTAAGGGCAGCCAGGCCGTCGGCCAGCACGTCTCTGTGGTCGGCATAGCTCTGACGGAACTCCTCACCGGTCATCCACCGAATGTCCGTGCCGTTCACCACCATCCAGTTCTGGAAGGTCTCGGACTCAAAGGCTTCCCTCATGAGTGCGGTCAATTGCTCCTTCACCGCCGGATCCATTCCCTTGGTGATCGCCATGCCCCGGGCACGCTCCAGCACGATGTCATAGCCCTCTTCCTTCAGAGTGGGCACGTCCTCGTGGCCGGCGATGCGGCTCTCGCTCATCACGCCGATGGTCTTCAGGGTGCCGGCGTCAACGTTGGGAGCGATGTCCAGATACTCGCAGATCGTCACGTCCACAAAGCCGCCCAGAAGCGCCGTCAGCATCTCGCCGCCGCCGCTATAGGTGATACGGTTGAACTGATACTCGGGATTCTCCACAACCAGCTTGGCCAGGGCAATGGAGTCGGAGGATACCGCGCTGGCTGTGCCCCAGTTGATCTCGCCCGGGTGAGCCTTGATGTATTCCATCAGCTCGCCGAAGGTGTTGTAGGGCGCGTCAGCGGGTACGGTGACCCACTGGGGGTCCACAAAGAAACCGCACAGCCAGTCAAAGTCGTCCAGCGTCAGAGGGCTGTTGCCCAGCAGTTCCGCAGAAACGATGGCGGTGGACATCATGGCCATGCTGTAGCCATCGGGGGTTCCGTCCTTGACGGGGGTCCAAGAGGCCTCGCCGTTGGGGTCGATGACGTTGTTCACGATGACCTTGTGGCCGTTCATGCTGGGGCTGCCTTCCAGCGCCATAGACACCTGACGGGCCACGCTGTCGCCGGAGGAGCCGGGCTTGCTGTTGACGTAGATGATGATGTCTTCCGCAGGCCAGTTGGAAGCGGCGGAAGTCTCCGTCTCCGTCTTTGTCTCGGGCTGCGCTGCAGGGGCCGCCGTGGCCGCCGGAGCCGCGGTAGCCGCGGGTGTGCTGGTCTTGGATCCGCCGCATCCCACGCAGCTCAGGATCATTACCAGCGCAATCATCAATGCCATTGCTTTTTTCATGATAGTCCTCCTTAAATAATAATATGTATTCTGCCTTTGGGTTTTCTTACTTACGATATAGCCGCATGGCGTTTTCGCTGAGGATCATCCGGGCGCTCTTTTCTGCCTGCTTTTCATTGAGCATGTTCTGCTCCACCAGCTTGTCCATGGTCCAGGCCAGGGCATTCTTGGCGGTTTTGGCCGCCAGCCAGGAGGTCTCGCTGTAAAAATGCTGGCCGGAACCCAGGATGAGCTTGTCATGAGGCGCCAGGGCGATGGCGTCCTCGAAAATGTTGGAGAGGGTCATGGAATCCCAGGGGATCGTCTGGCTCAGATCCATGTATACATTGGGGAAATTGAACGCCATCATGGCCGAATGGCGGATGAAGGGGTAGCTTCCGTGGAGGAAAATCACCTTTGTCCTGGCAAATCTCTCGTCCATGAGATAATTGGCCATACGGATGGGATCCAGCTCGTAGACCTCCCGGAACTTGCCCATACCGCTGGAGCCGGTGTGAAGATGGACGGGAATATCCAGCTCTGCGCACAGGACCAGCAGCTCGGAGAACATGGCAAAATAGACTTCCTTGACAGCCTGGCGATCACCGGCCTTGGCGGCGGCGAACTTCCCTCTCGCCTGCTCCGCGGAAACGTAATACACGTCCATGCCGAAGCGCTCGGCGATGTGGCCCTTCAGCCCGGCGAAGCCCTCTCTGGCCGCTGTGGTGACAGCGTCCATTTCCTTCTGCAGGAGATCGTCATAGTTATCTTCTGTTTCCAGCAGCTTGAAGAAGGGTTTTTCATACTGGAAAAGCCGGAAGGTCTCGCAGGGGAAGCACTTGGTATCCGGATGTCCCATGGGCAGTTCACAGTCCAGCATGGTGCCGATGATGCCCCCGTCGGCGTACATTTTGCGGATATACTCCTTCAGCTTTTCCGGGGTGGAGGTGAGGGCGTTTCTGGCCTCCACCACCGATTCCAGATCCGTCTCGCAGTCCAGGTACCGGCTCATCAGATTCACCAGGGACATCACCACGCCCTGATAGGGAAGATGCTCCCCGGCCGCTGCCTTACGGGGCACGATGCCGTGATAGTAATTGCTGATAAACTCGTCCACCGTCACCTGGGTCTTCTGCATGTCCAGAAGATGGGTGTGGTTGTCAAAAAACGTATACTGTTCAAAGTCAAATCTCATGTTGCACTCCTCGAATTCTGTTGATTACTTTTCCTCTTTTGCCGCGTCCTTTTTCTTGCGGAGGAGAGGCAGGACGTAGGGGTAGATCAGGCACAGCACCGTGAGAACGATCAAAATGATGTTCATGGGGCCCTTGAAGAAGATGTTGATCGAACCCCGGGAGAGCTGCAGAGAACGCCTCAGGTTATCCTCCACCAGCTCGCCAAGCACAAAGCCCAGCACCATGGAGGCCGCGGGGAAGCCCAGGGAAATCAGGCCCAGGCCCAGCACGCCCATGATCAGCACCAGGACCATGGAGGTGGCCACGTTTGTGGAGGAATAGGCGCCCAGCAGGCACAAAGTCAGCACGCCGCAGGAAAGATAGATCTGATTCATGCTCGTGAGCTTGATGAACGGACGCATCAGCACAAAGCCCACGGCCAGGAGGAGCAGCTGGGAGACGAACATACACGCCATGATCATGTACGGGATGTCCGGTCGGTTGACGAACAGCATGGGGCCGGTGGCGATGCCCGCCATGGTAAAGCCGGCCATCATGATGGCGGTGGAGTTGGAGCCGGGGATGCCAAGCGCCAGCATGGGGATCAGCGCGCCGGCGGGCACCGCGTTGTTGGCGGACTCGGGAGCGGCAACGCCCCGGAGATCGCCAGTGCCGAAGGTCTTGTCAGCGCCCTTGCACATCAGCTTGGCCTGGGTGTAGGCCATCCAGCTGGCGATGGTGGTGCCGGCGCCGGGAAGAGCCCCCAGGAACGTGCCCAGGATGCCGGACAGCCCGATCACGGGGAAGCATTCCTTGAACTCCTTGCCGCTGGGTCTGGTCATGGAAACCTTTTGATCCAGCTTGGCGTTGTTCACGATCTTCCGGTCCCGGGCGTTTTTCAGACACTCTGCCATGGCGAACAATCCGACCATCACGCCTGTGAGCTCAAGCCCGTCGGACAGCACCGAGAGTCCCAGGGTATAGCGCTTGCAGCCGGTGAAGGTGTCGGTGCCGATGGTGGCCAGGAACAAGCCGAAAATACCGGCCATCAGGCCCTTGATGGGGTTTTTGCCGCCGATGGCCGCCACCATGCTCAGTCCCATCAGAGAAAGCCAGAAATACTGGGTGGGGCCGAACTTCAGCGCAAACTGGGACAGGGGAATGACGGTGCCGATGAGGATCAGCACGCTGATGATGCCACCGATGACGCCGGCGTAAAGGCTCATGTGCAGAGCCTTGCCCCCAAGGCCCTTCTTGTGCAGCTCATAGCCTTCGATGGCGGAGGCCGCAGCGGAGGGGGTGCCGGGGGTCTTGATGAGGATGCCGGGAATGGAGCCGCCGTACTCGGCGCCCACATAGATGGCGGACAGCATAGGCAGAGAATACATGGGGTTCATGCCGAAGGTGAACGGCAGGGCCAGCGCCATGGCGATGGAGGCGGAAATGCCGGGGGTGGCGCCGCCGATGATGCCCCAGATAATGCCCGCGACGATATAGAGAATGGCGACGGGGTTAAAGGCGTTTCCCAGGCCCTGGATAAACAGCTGCAATGGTGACATTGTTTCTCTTCGCCTCCTTTAAAGCAGGATCGTGGGCAAAAGCACCCGGAGCACTTTTGCGAACAGCAGGTAAATGATCGCGGTAAACACCACGGCGAAGATCGCTCCGTGGATCAGCCTCTGCTTGAGCGGTCTGTCCTTGTCGAAATACAGCACAAACACCATGGTGAAGATGATGCTGGTCAGGATGAAGCCCAGCCGCTTGAACGCGAACAGGAAAAAGACCAGATCTGCCAGGGTGATCAGCAGTCCGAGCCAATCCTTGCCCTTGAATTTCTCCCAGTCCGCTGCTCTTTCCTCATCCGTACGCTTGTCCGGCCCGGCCGTGATAAACAAGATCACCGAACAGGCCGCGATGATCCCGGCCAGGAACTGGGGGAACAGGGACGGGCCGATCTTGTCCAATACCGATTTCGGGAATTTTGTTGCCATAAAGTAAATTATGGCAGAAAAAGCGATGGCGCCGACAGAGATCCATCGGTCTTTGCTCATCAGTCTTTTCATTGCATGACTCCTTTCGTTGCAGCAGGATCGATCGCTCGTCCCGCGCCCTCTCTTTTTACATCTAAAATAGACAATTAATTAATACTTCAAACGCCCAAACTTGTCAAATGTGCAACAATTTCTCGACTTTTCCTTTTTTGTTATATCCTATAATTATTTTTTATGTTTTAATGATCCTGCAGGAAGCAGCCCATCTGCCTTTCCCTGCCTGAACCGTCGTCAAAGGCGTGCTCCATCCCTGTCTTCTCCCTGGCCTCTCCGGGTCCGAAAACTATTAGCATTGGGTAACTTATAAAAAAATTTTAGGAGTTTTGTGATGCAATTTTCATCCCTCAGGATCTTTCTCAGCATTTTGGAGAGTGGATCCTTTTCCCAGGCGGCAAAGCTGGAGCATCTTTCCCAGCCCGCTCTCTCCTCCATCGTGGCCAATCTGGAGAAAGAAGTGGGATACAAGCTCCTTGACCGCACCCCCGGTCAGCGCAAGCGGGTGGAACCGACTCCCGCCGGGAAAAGGCTGGCGGATTTCGCCCGGAAGACCCTGCTGGAGTATGACCGCACCCTTCTCCAGATCGCGGAGCGGGCCAAGGATCTCTCCTCCCTCACGGTCTCTGTTACCGCCAGTCCCAGCGCCACGGTGTTCCCCATTCTGTGCGACTACTTCCGGGAACAGTATCCCCTGGTGGAGCTGTATGCCATGCAGACCCAGTCCTCCCACACGGTTTTCCAGCAGCTGTTCCAGGGGCCGGCGGCGCTGTGTATCTCCGGCTCGGCCCCCCATGATCCCAGGCTGGCCTCCCTGCCGTTTTTCTATGATCCTCCGGTCCTGATCTGCTCCACAAACGCTAATCTCAGGCAAACGATCAGTCTTCGGGACCTGTCTTCCCTTCCGCTGATCCATCGCCCGGAGCAGGCCAGCAATCTCAGCGCCACCATCCTGCGGTTTCTGGAAAAGCGGGGGATCCGCAAAAGCGATCTGAATATCATTCTGGAGGTACCGGGAGATGCGGACGTGCTTCACGCGGTATCGCTGACAAAAAACGCCGTGGGTTTTGTCTCCCGTTCTCTCTTTGAGCTCAGCGGAGCCCAGTCCTCGGTACGGCAGATCAACGTCCGGGGCTTCAGCGTGGAACGCTACCTGCACATTTCCTACGTCAAGGAGACGCCCCTTTCTCTGGAGGCCAGGCTTTTCATGGACTGCGCCAAGCGGGGCGAATGGGCCCGGGGGTACTTTACGTCCATCGGCTGACCGCGTCCGGCAAGGCAGCTGTATACATTTAAAACATTAATCAGGGCTCCCGCAGTCCGCCGGTCGATCCGGTGAACTGCGGGAGCCCTGTCTTATTCCTCTCCCCACCGGGGAGAGATCATCCTTCGTTCCTGATCCACTGGATCAGAGAATCGGTCATTTTGTCCGTATACTCCTGTAATGCGGCGCAGACGCCCTCCGCGTCGTTTCTTTCCGTGGCGTCGATCATACGCTCAAACATGAGCATATCGGCACTGTTTTGCGGAAGCTTTTTGACGTAGATCCCCCGCAGCAGGTGCTGCTGTCCCTGTATGGACAGCATACTGTTGTCCAGGCGTCTGTTTCCGCAGTGATGATAGTATACGCCGACAAAATCACTGATCGCGGCCATTTTCGCTCTGGACGTTTTCGCCTTGTTGTACTCTTCAAAGCGTCGGCGCAGGTCCTTCAGCATGGCTTGACGGTTTCCGTTTTCCATGGAAAGCCGGATCGCCGCATCGTGCAGCGTCATGGCCAGTTGCTGGATCTCCACCACGTCATGCTCTTCCAGAGAGATGACCCGCGCGCCGATGTTGTTCTCGTATTCCACAAGGCCATCCTGCTGGAGACGCTTGACTGCTTCCCGGATCGGGGTGCAGCTCACCCCCATCTGTCCCTGCAGCTCATTTACATTTAGCTTGGCTCCCGGCGGAAACTCTCCCATGATGATGGCTCCGCGGAGCTCATCATACACCTGATCCGCCAGAGATGGTTTGCTGATTGATAGCATGGCAACCGACCGTTCCTTTTTCAGATACTCTGTATTATATCGGCACTTCCGGAAAAAAACAACATAAATCAGT
Source organism: Oscillospiraceae bacterium (assembly GCA_017455685.1). GTDB lineage: Bacteria > Bacillota > Clostridia > Oscillospirales > Oscillospiraceae > Apopatocola. The sequence goes on along the minus strand of JAFSZH010000030.1, from coordinate 13,267 downwards.
GTTTCCGCCGGGAAAAAATATTATATATCTTGCAAGATGCAAGATATTGTGATATAGTTTTCACCAAGATGACCGTTGGGAGGTGCAGCCCGTGTTCGTGCAGATGGATCGATTGGCACAGGCCAGCAGCTTTGTTCTGCTGGGAGAGGCCGGCTGCGGCAAAACGGAACTCGCTGTCAATCTTGCCGTCCGGCTCCTTCCCTTCGGCCGGCCGGTCCACTTGTTTGACCTGGACATGACCAAGCCGCTGTTCCGGACGCGGGAGCTGGCCGAGACTCTTGTAAGATCAGGCGTTCACGTGCACTTTGAAAACCAATACGCCGACGCGCCCACGACCGGGGGGTGGGTGCGTTCTTCCCTGCGGGACACGGATCGTTTTACCATATTGGACGTCGGCGGGGACCACATCGGTGCCCGGGCCATCGGCGCTTACGCCCCCCTTCTCAACCGGGAGAATACGGCGATATTCTATCTGGTCAATCCCTTCCGGCCATGGTCCGACAACGTGGATCACGCCGCCGGCGTTCTCTCCCAGATACTTGCCGCATCACATCTGCAGGCAGAAAAGATCCGGTTCGTCGGCAATCCGAATTTCGGCGCCGGAACGACGCTCAAAGACGTTCTGGATGGCTGCTCACTTCTGAACGACATGCTGGAGCGCATCGCTTTTGTCTGCGTGGAAGAGTCTGTCAGCGCCCAGGCCTCGGAGATCCTCCCTCTTCCGGTTTTCCCCATAAAAAGGCAAATTGAATATCCATAAATCACTATGTATCTGCGTAAAGGAGAAAGACTATGGCAAAAATCGAGATCATCGCTGAACGCTGTAAAAGCTGCGGCTATTGTGTCAAATTCTGTCCGAAGGATGTGTTGGCGATCGGCAGCAGGGTAAACTCCAAAGGATATGAATACGCAGTCGCCGTCAACATGGAAAACTGCATCGGGTGCGCCATCTGCGGCAGGATCTGCCCGGACGGAGCGATCGACGTCTACAAGTAAGGAGGGGAGAAGCATGGCAAGAGTATTTATGAAGGGCTGCGAGGCCATTGCCGAAGCGGCTGTACGAAGCGGATGCCGGTTTTTTGCCGGATATCCGATCACTCCCCAGAACGAGATCCCGGAGTACATGTCCCGCCGCATGCCGGAGGTCGGAGGCGTATTCGTCCAGGGAGAAAGCGAAGTCGCCTCGATCAATATGATTTTCGGCGCGGCTCAGACCGGCACGAGAGCCATGACCAGCTCCTCCTCCTGCGGCATCAGCCTGATGAGCGAAGGCCTGAGTTTTCTGGCCGGCGCGCGCGTGCCCATGGTCGTAGTGAATGTCCAGCGGGGCGGCCCCGGCATTGGCGCGATCCAGCCCGCCCAGCAGGATTATCTGCAGGCGACGAAGGCCAGCGGCAACGGCGGATTTCAGATGATGGTCCTGGCTCCCTCCACGGTCCAGGAGGCCGTAGATATGACCTTTGCTGCGTTTGATTACGCGCAGCGGGACAGGAACCCCGTTATGGTCCTGGCAGACGGTGTGATCGGCACGATCATGGAGCCGGTCACCCTTCCCGAGGCCAGGAGCAGCGAGCAGGTCGCCGAGCTGAAAGCCTCCTGCCGCAGCTGGGCGCTGGTCGGACACGACCTTTCCTGTGAACCCCGCGCCCTGGTCGATTCCGGCGACTGGGATACGAAAGGAATGGAACAGAAGAACATCGAGGCCTCCGCTCTCTATGAGAGCTGGAAAAAGGACGCCCAGGCCGAGGAGCTGTTTCTGGACGACGCCGAGGTGGTTGTCGCCGCCTACGGTATCAGCGGCCGGATCGCCCGGTCCGCTGTGTCCCTGCTTCGGCAGGAAGGTCTGAAGGTCGGTCTGATCAGACCCAAGACGGTCAATCCCTTCCCCTTCGAAAGCTTTGACAAGCTGGATTATCACCGGGTCAAAGCCATTCTGGACGTGGAAATGAGCATCCCCGCGCAGATGCTGTACGACGTGCGCATGGCAGTCAGGGGCCGGTGCGGGATCTCGACTTGTCTGCATTCCGGCGGGGAGATCCTGGGACGGCATGAGATCATGGATTCCGTTCGGGGACTGTTCAAATAAGGAGGAGAAGATGGAAAAGATATATACTCGGACAAAAATGCTGAACAATGACGTGGTTTCCGGTTTTTGCCCCGGCTGCATGCACAGCACTCTTTTCAAGCTTATCGGCGAGGTCATCGAAGAGCTGCAGATCGAAAACAAGGTCGCCCTTGTACTGGGCGTCGGCTGCTGCGGGCTGGCCAAGGGCTACGTCACCTATGACAACACCACCTGCGGACACGGCCGGGCCTGCGCCACCGCCACCGGTGTAAAGCGCGCCAATCCGGAAACGATCGTCTTCACCTATCAGGGAGACGGTGATCTTGCCTCCATCGGTCTGGCAGAAACCATGTCTGCCGCCAACCGGGGAGAAAACATCACCGTGGTCTTTGTAAACAATGGCATTTACGGAATGACCGGCGGTCAGATGGCTCCCACAACTCTGGTTGGCATGAAGGCGAGCACGGCTCCCAGGGGCCGTGATCCCAAAGAACACGGATATCCCATGCACATGTGCGAGATCCTCAACCAACTCACGGCGCCGTATTATCTCGAAAGAACAAGCTGCAACAATCCGGCCAACGTGGTCAAAACCAAAAATGCCATCAAGAAAGCATTTCAGAATCAGATCGACGGCAAGGGCTTCTCCATGGTGGAGGTCGTCACCTCCTGTCCCACGAACTGGGGACTGGACCCGCTCAAGTCCCTGGATTTCCTCGAGGAAAAAATGCTGAAGGAATTCCCGCTGGGCGTGATCCGCGACAAGAGCAGAGAGGAGAACTGATCATGGAAAGAAACCTTATGGCAGCCGGCTTCGGCGGGCAGGGCATCATGACGATGGGAAAACTTCTGGCGGAAAGCGTCTGCCGCTCAACGGATAAAAACGTCACCTTTTTCCCTTCCTACGGGGCAGAACAGCGGGGCGGGACCGCCAACTGCTACGTAGTCATCTCCGATGAGGAGGTGGGTGCTCCCCTGGGGGATCGAATGGACGATCTGATCGTGATGAACGATCCCAGCCTGCACAAGTTTCTGTATAAGCTTGTCCCGGGAGGGACCCTGTTCATCAACAATTCCATCGTTCGCTCTGAGATCAGCCGGACCGACGTCCGTGTGGTCAAGGCGCCTGTGACGGAAATGGCGCTGGAGCTGGGAAATGCCAAGGTGCTCAACGTCATTATGCTGGGCGTGTATATCGGGTATACGCAGATCGTCCCCGAAAACGTGATCTGGGACACCATCGAACACAAGCTTGCCAATAAAACGTCGCTTCTGCCCTTGAACCGGAAGGCGTTCGAAGCCGGTCTGACGCTTGGCAGACAGCAGAGAGGAGCAGTATAGTGGAGTATCATACCTATGATGAGCTGATCGAAAAAGTCAAAAGCCAGCCCAGGAAAGCTCGCGTGGCTGTCGCGGCGGCAGGCGACAGCCATACTCTGGAAGCGGTCCTGCGCGCCAGGGACGAGGGGATCGCGACCCCCGTGCTGGTGGGCGACAAGGCGCAGATCCTTGCGATACTGAAGGCGCTGGGCCAGGATTTCCCGGAGGATGATATCTATGATCAGTCTGATCTGAGCAAGGCCGCCGACAAGGCCGTTTCCCTGATCCGGGAAGGGAAAGCCGATTTTCTGATGAAGGGTAAGCTAGACACCAGCATCTTCCTGAAAGCGGTCGTCAACAGGGAGCACGGTCTGGGAGAAGGCGGCCTGATGAGTCATTTCACGATTTTCCAGATCCCGAACTATCACAAGCTGCTGGTTTGCGTCGACGGAGGCATGGTTCCGTATCCTTCTTTGGAGCAGAAAAAAGCCATTCTGGAGCTCATGGTCTCAACGCTTCTGGATCTTGGTTACGACTGTCCCAAAGCAGCCGTTCTCACCTGTGTGGAAAAAGTGAACCCCAAAATGCCGGAGACGGTGGAAGCCGCCGCCCTCGCGCAAATGAATCAGGCAGGAGAAATCAAAAACTGCATCGTGGAGGGGCCATTGTCCTACGACTGCGCCATGTCCCGCGAAATAGCCGACTTCAAGGGGTATAAGGGCGTCGTTCCGGGAGACGTGGACATCCTGCTGGCTCCGAACATCCATGCCGGGAATATTATGGGAAAAATGTTCACGCTATCCTGCGGCGCCAAAATGGCCGGCTTTGTCGTAGGCGCCGCCTGCCCGATCGTAATGACGAGCCGCGGTTCCAGCGCCGAGGAAAAGTATCTCTCCATCGTTATTTCCGCCGCCGCTGCCGGGAAGTGAGGCATTCATGGAAAAAATACTTGTGATCAATCCCGGCTCCACCTCTACGAAGATCTCGGTCTTTGACGGAGAAAACTGTCTGTTCACGGATTCCATCCAGCACACGCCCTCCGAACTTGAAAAGTACGGGAGCGTTATGGAGCAGTTCGCTTTTCGAAAAGCTCTCGTGGAGACCTGTATGGAGCAGCACGGCATACGGCCGGAGACGTTGACCGGGATCGTTTCCCGGGGCGGCCTGATCGGCCCGGTAAAATGCGGCGCCTATGAAATCAACGACGACATGATTTGGCAGCTGGAGAACCGTCCCGTCAATGAACACGCGTCCAACGTAGGCGCCAAGATCGCTCTTACCATCGCCAGGGAACAGAGGATCCCTGCTTACGTATACGATTGCATCACTGTGGACGAGCTGGATGAGATCAACCGGCTGACCGGGCTGAAGGAGATTCGGCGGGCCGGGCTGGGGCACAATCTCAACACGCGGGCTGCCGCTGTGCGTTACGCCTCCGAGAACGGCCTGCAATACCAGGACGTCACGGTGATCGTCGCCCACCTGGGCGGCGGGATCACGGTAAACCTGCATCATAACGGCAGGATCGTCGACCTTGCCTCTGATGAGGACGGACCCTTTTCTCCGGAACGCTCCGGCGCCCTGCCGGTGCACCAGCTGATCCATCTCTGTTTCCAGCCTGGCATGTCCGACAGGGAAATGATGAAAAAGGTCAAGCGCGAGGGCGGTCTCATGTCCCATCTGGGCACAACTGACTGCATGGAGGTGGAGCGGCGCATCGCCGACGGCGACCAGAATGCTAAGCTGGTATACGACAGCATGTGCCTGAACATCGCAAAAAATATTGCCAGATGCGCCCCCTATGCTTTTGGGAAAATCGATGCTATACTGTTGACAGGCGGCATCGCTTATTCGCAGTACGTGACAGAGTATGTCTCCGCCAGAGTGCGGTTTATCGCCCCGGTGATCGTATATCCCGGAGAAAACGAAATGCTGTCTCTGGCCAAAGGATGCCTGCGTGTATTGCGGGGGGAAGAATCCGCGCATACCTTTCATCGGATCTGACTCCGGAGAGCACTTTGCCAAACAGCTCACATTCACAGTCTGACCGGAGCTGATGTCATGAACGCGCCGAAAACCACATCAAGGTCCAAAGTCCAGCTGCGAGATATGACCGCGGGTGTCGTCTGGCAGCAGCTGGTGTTGTTTGCCGTTCCTCTTATCCTGGGGGATCTGCTGCAGCAGCTCTACAGTACAGTGGACAGCATCATCATCGGGCAGTTCATGGGCAAGGCGGCTCTGGCCGCCGTGACCGGGACGGAAACGGCCATCAACATCCTGATCGGGATCTACACGGGGTTGAGTGCCGGTGCGACCATTGTCCTGTCCCATCTGTTCGGCGCAAAGGAATACGATGACCTTCACGACGCCGTGCAGACGACGATGACTCTCACGCTGATCAGCGGTGTTTTTTTCAGTGTTCTGGGCGTGTGCATCGTCCCTCTTCTGCTGAAAATGCTTGCGGTGCCGGATGACGTATATCGGAATGCCCAAATCTATCTGACCATTTATTTTGGCGGGATGATGGGTCTTGTCATGTATAATATGTGCAGCAGTATCCTCCGGGCTGTGGGAAATACGAAGCTCCCTCTCCTGGCTCTGACTGTGACCTCCGTGTCCAACATCTGCCTGGATCTCCTTTTTGTCGTTGTGTTTCACTGGGGCATCGTCGGTGCTGCGGGCGCCACTGTGTTGTCCCAGCTTGCCGCCGGACTGTTCCTGCTCTGCAGGCTCTGCGCCGCGGAGGGTCCCGTCCGCGTGGAGCTGCTGCATCTGACCATGAAAAAGAGGTGGCTCCTGCGCATCCTGAAGATCGGGATCCCGTTCAGTATTCAGAGGTCTCTGGTGGCTGTCTCCAATACGCTGGTGATTTCCCGGATCAACTATTTTGGCTCCGGTGCCATGGCCGCCTGGGGCGTCTATCGGAAGATCGACACGCTGATGATGAACGTGGCGCAGAACCTTTCCGTTGCCGTCTCAACGTTCGTCGGCCAGAATTACGGGGCCAAAAAGAAAGAGCGGATCCGCAGCGGCATCAAGGCCGGCTATGTCCTTGTTCTCTGCTTCTCCGCTGTTTTTATCACCACCGTGATCTTCTCCCGAAGAGGGCTCGTCTCTCTTTTCAACCGGGAAGAGGACGTGATCACTTTTGGCTGCCATATTATCCTGTTTCTGATGCCTTTCCAGTTCATCAGCTCCGTCAACCAAATCCAGGCCGGCACCCTCCGCGGATATGGTGACAGTCAGGGTCCCATGCTCATCACGCTGTTTTCCCACATCGCCGTCCGGCAAACCTTTCTGTTCTTTGCCTGGCGGGTCAGTCCCAAATTGGAAACCGCGCTTATGTGCTATCCTATTGGCTGGGCCTGCTGCGCTTTTCTGACTCTGCTGTATTCATGTTTCAAAACGAAGAAACTGCTGCATGCTTTTGACGCACCGGACTCTTTCTGATCGCATGCCATTGGATCGAAAGCGTTCGGAGCAGCCCCGGGAATCGAGGAGGCGCCATGAAAAAGATCGGTATTCTGAAAGCCATGAAGCTCTGCAGGGACTATGAAAAGCTCTCCCCGGAAGCGCGGCAGGCTCTCCGGGACCGCCGGCTCCGGGAGCTGGTGGACTATGCCCGGGAGAACAGCCCCTATTACCGGGAGCTGTACCGGGACGTACCGGAGAACTGGCAGCTCTCCGACCTGCCGCCCACGGATAAGCGGACGCTGATGGCGCGCTGGGACGACTGGGTATGCGACAGGTCCCTGACGCTCTCGGACGCGGAGCGGTTCATGGAGGACCTGAACAACGTGGGCGTCAAATGGCAGGGAAAGTATCTCATCTACACCACCTCCGGCTCCACCGGGAACCCGCTGACGGCGGTGTGCGACGCCACGGCCAACAACGTGATGGGCGGCATCAGCGCCGTCCGGAGCATTGCCCGGAAGGAAGACCTCCGCGCCCTCATGAAGCGCGGGAACAGGAGCATCGGCATCTTCGCGGACGGAGGCTTTTATCTGGGCAATACCAGCATCCGCTCCCGGCTGAAGGCCACGCCCTGGAAGAAGAAACAGATGGCGGTGTCCAGCGCCCTCTACCCCCTCGACGTGATCGTGGAGCAGCTCAACGCCTTCCAGCCCGCCATGATCGGCGGCTACCCCTCCCATCTGGAGCTGCTGATCGACGAGGCCGAGGCGGGCAGGCTGCGTATCTCCCCGGTGCTCATCATGACCGGCGGGGAATACCTCTCCGACAGTCTGCGCCGGAGGCTCTCCGAGACCTTCCGCTGCACCGTGCAGACCTCCTACTCCTGCACCGAGGGCGGCACCGTGGCTTGCGAGTGCCCACACCGTCACTTCCACGTGAACGACGACTGGCTCATCGTGGAGCCGGTGGACGCGGAGGGGAACCCGGTGCCGGACGGGGTCCGGTCTGACAAGCTGCTGCTGACCAACCTATATAATTACACCCAACCCTTCCTCCGCTACGAGATCACCGACCGGGTGATCCTGCACCGGGAGCCCTGCTCCTGCGGCAATCCCTCCCCCTGGCTGGAACTGGAAGGCCGCACCGACGACGTGACGCGCTTCACCGCCGGGGACAGGACCGTGAAGATCGCGCCCCTGGCCGTGTACGCGTTGCTCAAGGAAGTCCACGAGCTCCGGCGCTTTCAGGCGCTGGTCTTCCCCGGCAACCGGATAGAGCTCCGGCTGGAATCGGCGGAGAGCGTCAGCCGGGAGGAAGCCTTCGAAAAGGCAAAGGCGGCGCTGACGGCGTATCTGGCCTCCCAGGGCGTGACGGACGTGACCGTGACCCTCTCGGACGATGCGCCCCGGCAGCACCCAAAAAGCGGCAAATTCAAGCACGTTATCAATATGGAAAAAGAGCCTGGTTAAAAAGAAAGCCCGGACGCTTCGGCGTCCGGGCTTTCCTTTTGATTATATCTTACTCCTCGTCCTTCACCAGGGCGATGTGCAGCTCGTCCAGCTGCTTTTGCTCCACGACGGAGGGGGCGCCCATCATCACGTCCTGGGCGTTCTTGTTCATGGGGAAGGGGATGATCTCCCGGATGGAACTCTCCCCGGCCAGCAGCATGACCATCCGGTCCACGCCCGGGGCGATGCCCGCGTGGGGAGGCGCGCCGTAGCAGAAGGCGTTGTACATGGCGGGGAACTTGGCTTTCACGTCGGCCTCGCCCAGTCGGACCATCTCAAAGGCCTTGATCATGATCTCGGGGTCATGGTTCCGCACCGCGCCGGAGCTGAGCTCCACGCCGTTGCACACCAGATCGTACTGGTCGGCGGTGATCTCCAGGGGGTCTATCTCGCCCCGCTCGGCCTTCAGCAGCACTTCCAGTCCGCCGGAGGGCATGGAGAACGGGTTGTGGCAGAACTCCAGCTCCCCGGACTCCTCCCCGATCTCGTACATGGGGAAGTCCACGATCCAGCAGAACTCATAGCGCTTCTCGTCCATGTGGCCGGGCACCTGGGCCCCGGCCATTTTCAGCGCCACGCCGGCGGTCTTCTGGGCCTCTTCCTTCTTGCCCGCGGCGATGAGCACCAGGGTGTTGTTTTCCAGGCCCAGAGCCGCTTTCAGCTCCGCCTCTTTGGGCGCGTAGAACTTGGCCACGCCGCCCGCCAGGGCGCCGTTTTCATCCACGCGGACCCAGTAGGGCTTCTTCCCCGCCTGGACCTCCACGTCGGCGCAGAGCTTGTCGATCTGCTTGCGGGTCAGATGGCAGTTTGAAACGGGAACGGCCTTGACCACCGCGCCGGCGAAGGGCTCGAAGCCCAGGTCCTGGCTCATAGCGGTGATATCCTTCACCGTCAGGTCGATGCGCAGGTCCGGCTTGTCGGAGCCGTAGTTCTCCATGGCGTCGTTGTAGGCGATCCGCCGGAAGGGCGCGTCGGAGGCCACGTCGTAGGTGCCGTATTTGGCAAAGATGGGCGGCAGCACGTCCTCCAGCACGGCGAACACGTCGTCCTGGTCGGCAAAGGCCATCTCCATGTCCAGCTGGTAGAATTCGCCGGGAGACCGGTCGCCCCGGGCGTCCTCGTCCCGGAAGCAGGGAGCGATCTGGAAATATCTGTCAAATCCGCTGGTCATCAGCAGCTGCTTGAACTGCTGGGGGGCCTGGGGCAGAGCGTAGAACTTGCCGGGGTGCTTCCGGGCGGGCACCAGGTAGTCCCGGGCGCCCTCGGGAGAGGAGGCGGTAAGGATGGGAGTGGTGATCTCCAGGAAGCCGTGCTCCGTCATGGCCTGGCGCAGGGCGGCCACCACCTGGCAGCGCAGGATGATGTTGTTCTTCACCGCGGGGTTGCGCAGGTCCAGATACCGGTATTTCAGCCGGAAGGTCTCGTCCGCTTCCCGGCTGCGGTTGATCTCAAAGGGCAGCTCGTTGTAGCGGCAGCGGCCCAGCACCTTCACGTCGGTGGGGACCACCTCGATCTCGCCGGTGGGGAGCTTGGGGTTTTTGCTCTCCCGCAGCCGGACGGCGCCGGTGACGGAGATGGTGCTCTCCTTGTTGATGCCCTTGAAAACCTTCATCATGTCGGCGTTCTCCACCACGATCTGGGTGGTGGCGTAAAAGTCCCGGAGGACCACAAAGGCGAAGTTGCTGCCCACTTCCCGGACGTTCTCCATCCACCCGGCCAGGGTGACGGTCTTGCCCGCGTCGGCGGCGCGGAGCTCTCCGCAGGTATGCGTACGATACTCGCTCATGTTCTTTCTTCCTTTCCCGGGCCGATGCCCCGGTTAGTATCAAATACGGAGAATCATTATACACATCCCGTCCCGTCTTTGCAAGATGTACCAGAGCGCCCTTGACAACTTTTTCCCCCGGACAGGTGTATCATCGGGGCATGGACGTGATCTACGCGGATGAGCTTTTCTTCCTGAACGCTCTCATCGACTGGCTGCTGCTGCGGCTGGCGGCCCTCTTCACAGGAAGAGCGCCCCGCCGGGGCGGGGCGGCTCTGGCCGGGGTGCTGGGTGGGCTGTACGCCGTGGCCGCGGCGCTGCCTCCCGGGAGCTGGCTCCGGGGCTGGGGTGCCGAGCTGGCCGTGTCGGCCGTGCTGGTGCTCTCGTGTTTCGGCAGCCGGGGCTTTGGAAGAGTCTGGGGGACGTTCCTGTGTCTCGCCGCCGGGCTGGCCGGGGCGGCCTACGCCCTCTCCCTGCTGCCCGGGGGCGGCGGCGCGGCGCTGCTGCCCGCCCTGGGATTGTGCTACGCCGCTGTGCGGCTCTTTCCGGGCCGGGGAGAGCGGGAGCGGCGCATCGTCACGGCGGAGGTCCGGCTGGGAGATCGGACGGCCAGCTTCCCGGCTCTCCGGGACACGGGCCACTCCCTCACCGACCCCATCGGCGGCCGGGGAGTGCTCATCGCGGACCGGGAAGCCCTCGCGCCCCTGTTCGAGGTGCCTCTGCCCGCCGGCACGTCGGACGCCGCCGCGCTCTTCCGCGTTCTCTCGGAGCGGCGGGAGCTCCGGGGGCGGCTCCGGCTGACGCCCTACGCCGCGCTGGGAAACAGCGGCGGTCTGCTCGTCTGCTTCCGGCCCGACGCCGTGACGCTGGCCGGAGAGGGGCGGCAGCTGCTGGTGGCGCTGTCCCCCACCCCCTTTGCCGGAGAGGATTTCCGGGCCGTCTATTGATCTTTTATAAAGGAGGAAGACCATGCATCCCATTCTCGCCGCTCTGCTGGGGCGTCTTCTCTGCCAAAGAAAGCCGAAGGCCGTTTACTACGTGGGCGGAGGCGAATCCCTGCCGGCGCCCCTGTCCCGGGAAGAGGAGGACGCCGCCCTGTCCGCTCTGGCCGCCGGGGACGCGACGGCCAAGCAGACACTCATCGAGCACAATCTCCGTCTGGTGGTGTACATCGCCCGCCGGTTCGAGGGGGCTCCCCTGGGGCTGGAGGATCTGATCTCCATCGGCACCATCGGGCTGATCAAGTCCGTGGAGACCTACGACCGGGAGAAAAACATCAAACTGGCCACCTACGCCTCCCGCTGCATCGAAAACGAGATCCTCATGGTGCTGCGCAAGCTGTCCTCCCAGCGGACGGAGGTGAGTTTCGACGAGCCGCTGAACACCGACTGGGACGGCAACGAGCTGCTGCTCTCGGACGTGCTTGGCTCGGAGCCGGACGAGGTGAGCCGGCCCATGGAGGACGCGGCGGACCGGCAGGCCCTGCGCCGGGCGGTGGCCCGGCTGGGGGAGCGGGACCGGGACCTGATCACCCTGCGCTTCGGTCTCTCCGGCCGCCGGGAGCACACCCAGAAGGAGGTGGCCGACCGGCTGGGGATCTCCCAGAGCTACATCAGCCGGCTGGAAAAGCGCATCCTCCAGCGGCTCCGCCGGGACATCCAGCGGACCATGAGCGTATAAAAAAGACCGGTCTCCCGGTCTTTTTTCATTTTCTTTCCGCCCGGTCAAAGCCGATCAGGTCTTTGACCACCTCGGCGGCGAGGATCAGTCCCGCCGCGCCGGGCACGAAGGCGTTGGACCCGGGCGTCACCCGCCGGACCTCCGGCCCGGTCTCCCCGGCGGCGCTGACGCGGAGCTCTTCCGTGGGCGGCAGGGGCTCTTCCAGAGAGTAGACCACCTTCAGGTGCTTCACGCCCCGTTTCCCCAGCTCCTTACGCATGACCCGCGCCAGAGGGCACACGGAGGTCTTGGAGATATCCGCCGCCCGCAGGGCGGTGGGGTCGGTCTTGTTGCCCGCGCCCATGGCGCTGATCACCGGAGTGCCCGCCGCCCGGGCGGCCAGTACCAGAGCGATCTTGCCGGTGACGGTGTCGATGGCGTCCACCACGTAGTCGTATGCGGTAAAGTCGAATTCCCCGGCGTTCTCCGGCAGAAAGAAGGTCTTGTGCCGCCGGACCACGCAGTCCGGGTTGATTTTAGCGATCCGCTCCGCTGCGGCGTCCACCTTGTCCATGCCCAGGGTGTCCAGCGTGGCGATGATCTGCCGGTTCAGATTGCTCTCCGCCACGGTATCGCTGTCCACCAGGTCGATGGCGCCCACGCCGCTGCGGGCCAGCGCCTCCACGGCGTAGCCGCCCACGCCGCCCACGCCGAACACCGCCACACGGCTCCGGGCCAGCTTTTCCATGGCCTCGGCGCCGAACAGCAGTCTGGTACGCATAAAGGGATCGGACATGGGAGCACTTCCTTTCTCTCGTGAAAAAGCGGCGGCCAAAGGGCCGCCGCTTTCCGAATGATCTGGTTTATTTCGCGTAGTCCACGGCTTTGGTCTCCCGCAGCACGTGCACCTTGATCTGGCCGGGATAGGTGAGCTCGGCCTCGATCTTCTTGGCGATATCCCGGGCCAGCAGGGTCATCTGATCCTCGCTGACCTCCTCGGGCTTGACCATGATGCGGATCTCGCGGCCCGCCTGGATCGCGTAGCAGCTGGCGATGCCGGGGAAGGACTTGGACACCGCCTCCAGTTTTTCCAGACGCTTGACGTAGTTTTCGATGTTCTCACGCCGGGCGCCGGGCCGGGAGGCGCTGATGGTGTCGGCCGCCTGGACGATGCAGGCGATGACGGAGTGAGCCTCCACGTCCCCGTGGTGGGCTTCGATGGCGTGGATGACTTCTTCGGATTCCTTGTACTTCCGGGCCAGGTCCACGCCGATGGTCACGTGGCTGCCCTCCACCTCGTGGTCGATGGCCTTGCCGATATCGTGGAGCAGGCCGGCCCGCTTGGCGGTGGTCACGTCCACGCCCAGCTCCGCGGCCAACAGGCCGGAGATCTGGGCCACCTCGATGGAGTGGTTGAGCACGTTCTGGCCGTAGCTGGTGCGGTATTTCATCCGGCCCAGCAGCTTGATGAGATCGGGGTGCAGTCCGTGGATATTGGTCTCGAACACGGCCTGCTCGCCGGCCTCCTTGATGGCG
>JAFSZH010000029.1 GCA_017455685.1 Oscillospiraceae bacterium | reverse complement strand
GCTGCGGCCCAGACGCCAGTTCTTCTTGGAGTACTCGTCCACGATGCTCTGGGTGGCGGTGGCGGCATGCACGGTGGTCATCAGGCCTTCTACGATGCCGAGATTGTCCTGCAGGACCTTGGCCAGGGGAGCCAGGCAGTTGGTGGTGCAGGAAGCGGCGGAGGCGGTCTTCAGAGCGGGGTCGAAGGTCTCGTGGTTCACGCCGTAGACGAACATGGGGGTCTTGTCCTTGGCGGGGGCGCTCATGAGAACGAACTTGGCGCCGGCGTCCAGATGGGGCTGCACGCTCTCCTCGGTGAGGAACTTGCCGGTGCACTCCACCACGTAGTCAACGCCCAGGTCGCCCCAGCCCAGGTTGGCGGGGTTGCGGTCGTTGAGCAGCAGGATGGGCTTGCCGTTGATGATGAGGTGCTTCTCATCATACTCCACGGTGCCTTCCCACTTGCCGTGGACGGAATCGTGAGCGAACACGTAGGCGATCTGGTCGGGGGTCTTGTCGGGGGCGTTGATGGCGACGATGTCCATATCGCCGCGGCGGATCGCCACACGGGCGGCCAGACGGCCGATGCGGCCAAAGCCGCTGATACCAATTTTGATCATAGTTTTTGTGATCCTCCTTTTGTTAAATTACTTCTCAAACGACTGGATAATACACCATTTTGTCCGTCTGGGCAAGCCCCTTTTTGGAATTCTTTCTCACTTTCCCGGATTTGACGGGTTTTCGCTTTTTTTGACAAGTTTTCCCGGGAGTGCTATATTGGTTTCACGATGAAGCGAGGGGCGCGCCCGTGAAAAGGATGCCCCGCAAAAGCCCGAAATAAATCCGCCGGCGGCGGGGAAAGCTTACTTCCATGGAAAAGAAACCGACGATCTATGAACTGAAAAAGCTGTTCGCCCTCCAGCGGGACGCCGTGTTCGCCCTGCGGCTGGGCACGGTGGTGTTCTCCAACGATGCGGCCCGCGCCCTCTTCGGCCGGGAGATCGAAGGCCTGCCCGTCCGGGTGGTGATGCCGGAGGCGGAGCTCTTCCCCGAGGGGGAGTGCGTCACCGCCGTACGCATCAACGGCGAGAAGCGCACCGTCACGGTGACGGGCTGGGAGGAGCTGCGCCTCGTCACCGTGGAGCGCTCCGAGCCGGACCCCCGGCTGCTGCCCGACGCGCTGCTGACCCGGCTGCGCTCCGCGGCGTTCAATCTGCGCTTCTCCCTGGATCAGCTGCTGGAGCAGCGGCCGGATGACGAGAAGGCCCGGACGCTGGAGCACAGCTACTACTCCCTGCTGCACCTCATCGGCCAGGCCGCGGATATGAACGCCCTGTCCCGGGACGAGCTGTTCTGCCGGATGCAGTATCTGGACCTGGAAACGCTGGTGCGGGATCTGGCCGATTCCACGGCGTTCTTCGTCCGGGAGAAGGGCGTGGAGCTCCGCTGCCAGCTGCCCGGCGGTCTCTGCCCGGTGAAGGGTGACCGCGCCCGGCTCCAGCAGCTGCTGCTGATATTGCTGTCCAACTCTCTGGGCCACACCCCCGAGGGGGGCGTGATCCGGGTGGGGCTCCAGCGGGCGGGAGCGCAGTATATCCTCTCGGTGGACGACAACGGCGAGGGGATGGACGCGCAGGCCATGGCCGCCGCCTTCACCGTCCCGGAGGAAACGCCGCTCACCGGCGGCGGGGCGGGGCTGGGGCTCTCCATCGCCTACGGGCTGGCCCGGCTCCACGGGGGCACGCTGGTGCTCCAGAGCAAGCCCGGCGAGGGCACCCGGGTGCGGCTGATGCTGCCCGCGCCGGAAAAGGCATGCGTCCGGGATCTGGAAAAGCCGGGGCCCGAGGGGCCGGAGCTGATCCTCACGGAGCTGGCCGACGTGCTGCCGGCGGAGGCTTACAACAGAAAATACAGGGATTAAAAAACCGGGACCGCTTTGCCAGGCGGTCCCGATCTTTATATGCCGAAGAGGGCTCTGCCGTTTTCCCAGGTGAGGCGCTCCATCTCCTCCGGCGATACCCCCTTGATCTCCGCGACGGCGGCGATCACGAAGGGCAGGTTGCCGGAGTGGTTCCGCTGGCCCCGGAGGGGCACCGGCGCCATGTAGGGGCTGTCCGTCTCCACCAGGATGCGGTCCAGGGGCGTCACCGCCAGCACCTCGGCGGCTTTTTTATTGTTCTTGTAGGTCACGGGCCCGTCGAAGCCCAGATACCAGCCCTGCCGCAGCAGCAGCTTCGCCATTTCCGCGCTGCCGGAATAGCAGTGGAACACCCCCCGAAGCTTCGGGAAGCGGCGGACCGCTTCCAGGCAGTCCTCGTGGGCCTCCCGGTCGTGGATGATCACGGGCAGGTCCAGCTCCACCGCCAGCGCCAGCTGCCCGGAGAGCATCTCCCGCTGCAGATCCTTGTGCTCCCTGTCCCAGTAGTAGTCCAGCCCGATCTCTCCGATGGCCACGGTCCGGGGGTCCCGGGCCAGGGCCTCGATCTGCGCCAGGCTCTTCCCCGTCCAGCTCTCCCATTCCTCCGGGTGCCAGCCCACGGCGGCGTAGACGAAGGAGTATTTCTTCGCCAGCTCCAGCGCCGAGCGGGAGGATTCCAGATCGCAGCCCGGGTCCACGATGAGCCCCACGCCACGGTCGGGCATGGAGGCGAGCAGCTCGTCCCGGTCGGCGTCGAACTGCCGGGCGTCATAGTGGGCGTGGGTGTCAAAGATCATGGGCGGCCTCCCTTTCCAGATAGTCCAGGCACTCCGCCGGGTCGGTGAAGCTGCCGTATTCCTCCCGCAGGGAGGCCGGGGCGAAGCCCCGCTCCACGCAGTTCTCCAGCGCCGCCAGGGTGGGCCGCCAGTAGTCGTCCCGGTCCAGGAAGGCGATCGGCTTTTTCATCCGGCCCAGCCCCCGCAGCGTGATGACCTCCAGGATCTCCTCCATGGTGCCGACGCCGCCGGGCAGGGCGATAAAGCCGTCGGCCAGGTCCTCCATGACGCTCTTCCGCTCGGCCATGGTGTCCATGTGATACCAGGTGGCCGGGCCCTCGAAGAGGACGCCGGGCCGTCGGAAAAAGTGGGGCGCCACGCCGATGACGGCCCCTCCGGCGGCGGCACAGCCCCGGGCGGCGGCCCCCATCATGCCGTGGGCCCCGCCGCCGAAGACGAGAGTATGGCCCCGCTCCCCCAGCGCTCTGCCCAGGGCCTCGCCCAGATCGAAAAAGCCCGGATCGATCTCATCCCGGGCGGCGCCGAACACACAGATCTTCACAGTCCCATCTCCTCCAAAACTCCCATATAATACCGGAACGCGCTGGGCATGGCCAGCGCCAGCCGCTCCGCCCGGGTGACCCAGGTATAGCCGGGCAGGGGCTCGGACACGTTCAGGACGTAGCCCGTCATGTGCCACTCCACGTGGGTGAAGACGTGCACCGCCTCCCCGCAGGGGCAGCCCCCCGCCGGGGCTTCCCGCTCCAGGTCGTTGGGAAATTCCCAGAGCCCCGCCAGCAGCCCCTTGTCCGGGCGCTTCCGCACGGCCGCGGTGTCGCCGCAGATCATCAGCAGCACCCGGCGGTCTTCCCTCCGCCGGGGCTTTTTGGCGGGCATGACGGGGTAGGCGCTCTCCTCCCCGGCGGCGTGCGCCGCGCACAGCGAAGCGATGGGGCACCCGGCGCAGTCCGGGGTCCCGGGAGTGCAGACCGTCTCCCCCAGCTCCATGAGGGCGCTGGTGAATTCGCCGCACGCCTCCTCGGGGTAGATCTCCGCCAGCTCGGAGCGGTACCGGGCTTTCAGTTTTTCGTCCAGGGGATTGTCCCCGCAGCGCTCCAGCCGGGTCAGCACCCGCACCACGTTGCCGTCCACCGCCGGGGCCTTCTGGCCGAAGGCAATGGAGGCGATGGCCCCGGCGGTGTAGTCTCCGATACCGGGCAGGCGGCGAAGCTCTTCCGCCGCGGAGGGGAACTGCCCGCCGTATTCGGCGGCGATCCTCTTCGCGCACGCGTGCAGGTTCCGGGCCCGGGAGTAATACCCCAGCCCCTCCCAGAGCTTCATCACCGTGTCCGCGTCCGCGGCGGCCAGGGCCTCCACGTCCGGGAACGCCGCCATGAACCGCTCAAAGTAGCCCCGGGCCGCCTCGATGCGGGTCTGCTGCAGCATGATCTCCGACACCCAGACCCGGTAGGGAGTCACGTTCTCCCGCCAGGGCAGGGGACGGGCGTGACGGCGGTACCAGTCCAGCAGCGGACGGGAAATGTCCTCCATGGGCGTCGCTCCTTTTCTCGGATAGATGGGTCCATTATACGGCCTGCGGCCGGGCTTTGGCAACCTTGATTTAGCGGGGCGTCTATTGTATAATATGGGACAACGATTTTTTACGGAGGCGCGCTATGGAATACAAACGTTTCGGGAATACCCTGTACGTCCGGCTGGACCGGGGCGAGGAGATCATTGACAGTATGCGCCGGCTGGCCGGGGCGGAAAACATCCGTCTGGCGGAGGTCCGGGGCCTGGGCGCCATCGACGATTTCACCGTGGGCGTGTACGACGTGGGAACGTGGAAGTACCATCCCCTTTCCTTCACCGGCCAGCACGAGATCACCTCCCTGTTCGGCACCATCAACACCATGGACGGCGCCTTCTACTGCCACATCCACATGACCGCCGGGAACATCACCGGGGCGGTGGTGGGCGGTCATCTGAACCGGGCCGTCATCAGCGCCACCGCCGAGCTGGTCGTCACCGTCACGGACGGGACCGTGGACCGCGTCAAAGACGAGGCCGTCACCGGGCTGAATCTGTTTTCCTTTGAAGACGGAGTGAAGCTGTGACCGTCCGGCTGTACTACGAGGACGCCCACCGGCCGGAGTTCACCGCCCGGGTGCTCTCCTGCCGGGAGGACGGGGGCCGCTGGCTGACGGTCACCGACCGCACCGCCTTCTTCCCCGAGGGCGGCGGACAGCCGGGGGACCAGGGCGTGCTGGGCGGCACCGCCGTGCTGGACGTGCATGAAAAGGACGGCGAGATCGTCCATATCTGCGCCGGGCCGCTGCCGGAGGGCGAGACCGTTTCCGGCGCGGTGGACTGGCCGCTGCGCTTTGAGCGCATGCAGATCCACTCGGGGGAGCACATCGTCTCCGGCCACGCCCACGCCCTGTGGGGCTGCGAGAACGTGGGCTTCCACATGACCGAGCGCTGCGCCGTCATCGACTTTGACAAAGAACTGAACGCGGACGAGCTCGCCCGGCTGGAACGGCTGGCCAACGAGACCGTCTGGGCCGACCTGCCGGTGAACGTCCTCTATCCCACGGCGGAGGAGCTGGAGCGCATCCCCTTCCGCCAGAAAAAGGAGCTCTACGGCCAGATCCGGCTGGTGGAGATCCCCGGGGTGGACGTGTGCGCCTGCTGCGCGCCCCACGTGAAGACCACCGGGCAGATCGGCCTCATCCGCATCACCGACGCCATGCGCCACCGGGGCGGGGTGCGCCTCACCCTCACCGCCGGGGCCGCCGCGCTGGAAAACGCCGCGGCACTGGAGCGGGACGCCGGGGAGCTGTCCCGGCTCTTCTCCGCCCCCCGGACGGAGCTGCCGGCGGCGGCGCAGCGGCTGCTCTCGGAGCTGGAAAAACAGAAAGCACTCCGCGCGGAGCTGGAAAAGGAATACGTCTCTCTGCTGGCCGGCGCGGCTCCGGCGGGGGACGATATCTGCCTCTTTCCCGCCGGGGAGGTGAGCGCGGCGGCCATGCGGCTGCTGGCGGAAAAGCTCACCGCCGGGCGGGCCGGGCTCTGCGGGGTGTTCGTCTCCGCCGGGGACGGCTGGCGGTACGTGATCGCCTCCCGGAGCGCGGACCTGCGCGCCCGGGCCCGGGAGATCAACGGCGCTCTCCGGGGCCGGGGCGGCGGCAGCGCGGAGATGATCCAGGGCAGCGCCTCCGCCTCCCGGCAGGAGATCGAGGCGTACTTCGGAGGCGTCCATGGCTAAAAACGACAAGACCAACGTGATGCGGCTGCTGGATCAGGCGGGCATCGCCTATGAGCCCTTCTGGTATGACGCGGAACTCACCAACGCCGAGGCCGTGGCCCGGGCTCTGGGACAGTCCCCGGAGTGCCTTTTCAAAACGCTGGTGACCGAGTCGGACAAAAAAGAGCATTTCGTGTTCGTGATCCCGGCCGGCGGCTCCCTGTCGCTGAAAAAGGCGGCGAAAACCGCCGGGGTCAAGGCCATCGCCATGCTCAAACAGAAGGACCTGCTGCCCCTCACCGGCTACGTCCACGGGGGCTGCTCCCCGGTGGGGATGAAAAAGCCCTTCCCCACCTTTATCGACGAGACGGCGCTGATCACCGACGCCTTTTTCTGCTCCGCCGGACGGCGGGGCGCCCAGATCCGGGTGGACCCGGAGGCCCTGGCGGAATACGTCGGCGCGGAGTTCGCCGATCTGACGGAGGACTGACCCATGGCGGAAAAGACCAATAAGACAGACGAGATGCGCCTTCTCCGGGACTGCGCCGACGCGGTGCGCCGCCGGACGGACTTCACGCCCCGGGTGGCGCTGGTGCTGGGCTCCGGGCTGGGCGGCTTTGCCGACGAGCTGCGGAAGACCGCCGAGATCCCTTACGAGGAGCTGCCCGGCTTTCCCCGCTCCACGGCTCCCGGCCACGCCGGGCGGCTGGTGCTGGGATACGTGGAGGACGTGCCCGTGGCGGTCCTGCAGGGCCGGGTCCATCTTTACGAGGGCTACAGCCCCGCAGAGGTGGTGCGGCCCGTGCGGCTGCTGGCCATGCTGGGCGCGAAGATCTTTTTCGCCACCAACGCCGCCGGAGGCATGCGGCCCGAGCTGGGCGCCGGGGAGCTGATGATGCTCACCGACCACGTCTCCTGCTTCGTGCCCAACCCCCTGCGGGGGGAGAACCTGGACGAGCTGGGGACGCGCTTTCCGGATATGACGGAGGTCTACGACGCCGGTCTCCGGGAGATCTTGCAGAGCGCGGCGGAGAAAAACGGCATCGAGCTGCGCCGGGGCGTGTACGTACAGCTCCCCGGTCCCAGCTTTGAGACCCCGGCGGAGATCCGCATGCTCGCCGCCCTGGGCGCCGACGCGGTGGGCATGTCCACGGTGGTGGAGGCCGTCGCCGCCCGGCACGCGGGTCTGCGGGTCTGCGCCGTGAGCATGATCGCCAACCTGGCCGCGGGGCTCTCCCCCGCGCCGCTCTCCGCCGAGGAGGTGCTCGCCGCGGCGAACGCCGCCGCCCCCCGGTTCAAAGCGTTATTATGGGATTCCATCGCCCGGATGAAGGAGGATGAATAAATGATCCGGTTTTATAACGGCAAAGTGCTGACCATGGACGGGAGCATGGACCTCACCGACCAGGAGGTCTGGACGCTGAAGGACAAGATCTTCTACGTGGGCCCCGCCCGGGAGGACGCCCCGGTGTTCGACCGGGAAGTGGATCTCCGGGGAGATATGCTGATCCCCGGCTTCAAGAACGCCCACGCCCACAGCGCCATGACCTTCCTGCGGTCCTACGCCGACGACCTGCCGCTGCAGAGCTGGCTCTTCGACAAGGTGTTCCCGCTGGAGGCCAGGCTCACCCCCGACGACGTGTACGCTCTGACCAAGCTGGCGATCCTGGAATACCTGGCCGGGGGCATCACCTCCGCCTTCGACATGTACTACAAGCGGGAGGCCTTCGTGGAGGCCTCGCTGGAATGCGGCTTCCGGATGGTGCTCAACGGCGCCCTGGCCGCCGGAGACGACTGGACCGTGGGCGAGTCCGACTGCGAGAAGTTCAACGCCATGGGCCCGCTGATCTCCTACATCCCCGGCATCCACGCGGAGTACACCGCCAGCACCGACCTGCTGGCCTTTATGAAGGGGCTGGTGGACCGGACGAAAAAGCCCTTCTTCACCCACAACTCCGAGACGAAAAAAGAGGTGGAGGAGTGCATCGCCCGTCACGGCATGACCCCCACCGCCCTCTTTGACAAATCCGGTCTCCTCGAGCACGGCGGCGGCGGCTTCCACTGCGTGTGGCTCACCTGGGAGGACATGGAGATCTTCCGGAAGCGGGGACTTTGGGCGGTGTCCTGCCCCGCGTCCAACTCCAAGCTGGCCAGCGGCGTGGCCCCCATCGCGGAGATGCAGCGCCGGGGCGTGAAGCTGGCCCTCGGCACCGACGGCCCTGCCTCCAACAACGCGCTGAACATGTTCCGGGAGATGTACCTGGAATGCGTGCTGCAGAAGCTCCGGGAGGAGGACGCCGCCGTATGCGACGCCTCGGAGGTGCTGCGCATGGCCTGCTCCAACGGCGCCATGGCCATGGGGCTGGACGCTGAGTGCATCCGGGCCGGAAAGCTGGCGGATCTGGTGGTGATCGACATGCATCAGCCCAACATGCGTCCGATCCACAATCCTGTGAAAAACCTGGTGTACAGCGGCTCCAACGCCAACGTGCGCCTGACCATGGTGGGCGGAAAGATCCTCTACGAGGACGGTGTCTTCCACGTGGGCGAGAGCGCCGAGACCATCTATGAGCGGGCCGAGGCCGCGACCAGGCGCCTCACCCGGGAATAAAGCGATATAAATCGAAAAAAAGGACTGCCGCATGTCGGCGGTGCTCATAAGACAGGTTTGAAAAACAAATACGGGCAACTGGTTGGCAGGATTGGAAAAAGATGATCCACATTTTAATGTGGGTCATCTTTTTTGATTAATTTCATGTAATACTGCAATTTGTAAATATGGTTAGCGTGGTTACTGTGTTTTTGTCAATAAAAGTCTGTTATTGTCAGAACGTATATGCTATTATAATGCTAATCTTTCTGTTCATTAGGGGGCAGTATGGCTGTATCATATAAGCAAGAAACCAAGAATCTTGTTAGACATACGGTAATTAAAGAAGCTGTGCAACTTTTGACAAATCAGCGGTCTGATGCGTGCTGTGTTCGTCGTTCTTATGTGAGGGATCTATATGATTACTTCTCCCAGCTTTCAGAATCACATGAGCAACAGGAAGCGCAAAAGATAGATTTATCATATATCCAGGAATGGGAAAGACTGCACGCAAATAGCATTGGTACGAAAAGGCCAGATGAACTATTAGTCTGCTATTTATCTGGACCTGAACCGGAAAATGATTTTAATGAGTTTGTTTCCTTAGGCGTTCTCCCGCAAAATATTTGGGCATTTGAATCTGAGCGTAATACCTATCTTCAAGCCTTGACATCAATTAAAACTAGCGAATATATGCAGCCCAAAATAGTCAAGACTTCCATAGAAAAGTTCTTTGAAATATCTCCCAGAGTATTTGATATCGTTTATATTGATTCCTGCGCCTCACTTATTTCGGATCAACATACTCTCCGTTGTATTGCATCGTTGTTTAAGCATAATCGCTTGAACTCTCCTGGCGTGTTGATTTCTAATTTTGCTTTGTTCGATACAACATCATCTGAGCTGGCACAGTATATTGACATCATATCTCGCTATTCATATATTCGCTCTCATAGAAGTGCCCCTCTGTATGAAGAAAATGGCCATCTCCAATACGGAAATGATTTCACGCAGGAACACAAGAGGACAGAAGAGAGTATTGAAGATGCGTATGGAGAGTTTATAAGTTCATTAGCCATCGGCAGGAAGGCTATCCTCCTTCTGCGCAGTCTGCGCATTTGCCATGGAACTTAGCATCTGCGGTAAAAGCGCGGCCATTGCACTTTGAATTGTCATGCTGTTATCAAATGCTGTTGCCATCCCGTTTGGGATATATGGGTTCTGAATGTCCTCCCAACTAATGGTATCCTTGTAACCAAGGGAAGCTGCCATGCTCTCTAATAACTTGTACAAGGCTTCCGATCGTTGTTTTATTCCCATCTGATCTGGATTCTGAACACATAATTGCATGTAATATTCTTTCCAGCGTTCACGAACAGGCTTGTCTTCCGCAAACACGATAGGAATACTATTTAGTGCGATAACCGCTTCTTGAGACCATCCATATCGATATGTCATCACAGCCTTGAATACTGCCATTTTGTCCTTGCGTTTTTCTGCGCGATCCTGAAGCTTCTGCCCGATTACTACTGCGGCGATCGGGGCAACAATCACTGCGATAATATTGACCCACATCATATCTTTATCTCCTTTTCTTAATCCCGTAATGTCCCGATCGGGATGATTCTCACCCCATCCTCTCGCGTATAGGCCATTTCTCCGCCAGTGATAACCATGAGCAAATCCGGCTCGCGGAGCGGGACTTGTGTCTCTTTTTCGTTGTACTTCTTGATAAGCTGTTTGAGCTGAAGAAGGTGGGTTGCACCATCTTCTATTTCTTTGCTGCCCAGCTTGAACTCGATCAGCGCGTAGCGACCATCGTCCAAATGAAGAACGGCATCCGCTTCAAGATCATAACGGTCATGATAATAGGACAGCTTCCCGCCAAGCGCCTGTGAATAGACCTTCAGATCCCGGATGCAGAGGCATTCAAAGATGAAGCCGAAGGTTTTGAGATCAGTCTGCAGATATTCGGGCGTCAAGCCCATAGCAGCCACGGCGATGGAAGGGTCGGTGAACTCGCGCTTTTTGCCGGAACGGATCACCGTCGCAGAACGGATCGCCGGACACCAGGCCTCGATATCTTCAATCACGAAGAGCTTTTCCAAGGCGTTCAGGTAACTGTCCATCGTAGCAGAGGTCATACTGTCCGCATTGGCAGAAACATCTTTGAAGATGTTCGTTTTCTTAGCGAGCGTCGAAATGTTCCGCGCATAGGATCGCAGGATCATGTTCGTCCACATGGGATTCCGCTGAACTCCGTCCACTGTGGAAATATCCGATTCGCAGATATTGTTGATATAGTCGCGGGCAATCAACAGCTTGGCAGCGTCACTCTTCCTGCGCAGCGCGCCCGGCCAGCCGCCGCGGCAGGCTGCAAAGATCAGTTTTTCAATTGTCAGACTTGATGTGATCCCATCAATGTCCAATGATGGATCATTGAACAAGGATTTCAGAGAAATGCTGCCATTGGATTCCTTCGACTCGAACAAGCTCATGGGATACATTTTCATACGGGATATCCGGCCGGTGCCGGAGTGCATGATCTTGCTGTTGTCCACAGAAGTCGAGCCCGTAAGAATAAACAGCCCTTCTTCCTGCCTCTGATCGACCGCCGTGCGCACGGCGTCCCACAGGACGGGGGCGACCTGCCACTCATCGATTAAACGCGGGTTTTCTCCGCGCAGGAGCAACGAGGGCTTGGTATTGGCTGTGGCCATATAGCCCTCCCGGCGGTCGGGATCCTGCATTCTTAAAATGCTTTTTGCCTGCTGTTCTCCCGTAGTGGTTTTTCCACACCACTTTGGCCCGACAATCAATGTCGCACCAAACGCTTCGAGCCTTAAGGCAAGTTCTGTATCTACAACTCTTGGTAAGTATTCTGGCATAACAAACCCCTCCGAGAGAAAACTTCTAAATCAGATTATACCCTTTTCTCTGTATCAGGTCAACGGTTGATTTGCTTTTTTGATTATATTTGTTTTGTTTTTTTGATATATTTTGATTTGAGAAATTGACAAAGCGAGAACACATACTGATAACCAAGCGAAAAGAAACACCGAAACAAATATCGTTTATTAATCATATCTTAATGAGACCTTAAGAACTCACCAACTTGAAAAGACTAAGGAAATCAACTATAATCAATTGACAAGATAAGCATCATTCTGTTTCAGTCAAATTGGAACCTGCTGATTGCAAAACAAAGGAGTATATACATGGATTGGGAATTGAGTATTCGGCATCTTATATGTGGTTATATTTCGGTTTTCCTTGCTTTGGTACTGCATTATTCACAATCGATGCGGCGGATGCAGCGCTTGAAATGCTCGGAGTAACACTGTCGATAATTGCAGGTTGTTTCGCCGTTTTTCCGCTTCCACCGCCGCCTTCCAAACCGACTGCGACCATCTGCAGGCCGTTATAGTCCGCAAAGTTGACCGGGTCGCTCTGGCAGTAGAGATACCGGTCCAGGCTGATCCCGTCGGTAATGCTGCCGCGCAGGGTGTCTTTCTGGCTGAACCGATTCAGCTCCGGCTCGTAGAACCGGGCCCGGAGGTAGATCATGCCGGTGGCGGCGTTGTAGTATTCGCTGTTGTGGCCGAAGCCGCTGGCCGCCTCGCCAATCTGCTCGCCAAACGGAGCGTAGCTCTTGCTGGTAACGTGCTTTCTCGCCAGCCCGCCGCCTACAGTATACCACGAATCGTTGTAGCTGATCGCCGCCGCGACAGAGCCGCGCCCGTCATAGACATACTCCGTGCGGGTGCTGCCGGTGACCGCCGAGATCCG
>JAFSZH010000003.1 GCA_017455685.1 Oscillospiraceae bacterium | reverse complement strand
CTTCGTCCGATCTTCATGCTCTCACCTCCGGAACAGCGTGTTGGTCACCCGGACGTTCTCCCCGGGGATGGACGTGTCCAGCAGGGAGATGGCGTGGTTGTACATCTGCAGCATGCTTCCGTAGTCCATCACCAGATCCGGGAGCAGCTGCTGGGCCGCCACGTAGTAGGGCATGCACTCGCAGGCGTCCGCGGCGATCTCGAACTCGTATTCGTCGTCCGCGTCCGCCGGGATGGTCTCCGGGTTGGCGATATACTCCACAGCGAAAGAGCGCCCCGCGTCCCGCTCCGGAATGATGAGCTTCCCGCCCATCCAGCGGTAACGGCCGGTGACCGGCTTTCCGTCCTTCCATATCCGGTACAGGCTGCGGAAATCCGAGGGCATGGCATACTCCGTTTTTCCGCTCTGCGGCGTGATCTTTTTGGTTTTCAAAATCTTCTTGATCTGAGAGATCTGCTTCTGTGCCGAGTCGAAAAAACGGACCATCTTCCGCTCGATATCTTCGTCGTGCTCCACCGTGCCGCCGGCGCTGTGTTCATCCAGCAGCATGTATACTTTTTCTTTGGCTTCTCCTAATGTCATCGTCTTCTCCTTACCCAAAGCAGGGCGGAAATGATCCGCCCTACCTGTCAGAATAGCGCGTCGATGCACTCTCCCACGGTGAGACCGCTGTCCTTTGCCAGCTGCTCCAGGGCGGAGGCCGTTTTGGATCGTACCGTGACGGTGATCGTCCTTTTGCCCCCGGACGGGATGCGGAGGGCCTGTCCGGGATAGATGAGGATGCTCTGCAGCTCGTTCTCGGCCATGATGTCCCCATACTTTGTGCCCGATCCGAGCAGCCGTTCGGCGATGTCCCAGAGGTTGTCCCCCGGCTGCACCACGTAGATCCCGTTTTCGTCGGTTTCGGCGCCTGCGAGGTCCGGCGTCACCGACGGCTCACTCTCCTTCTGGTATCGCAGAACGACGTCCCAGGGGAAATTGTAATAGCCGGAGATCTCGATCTCCCGGCCGGTCTGATCCCCGCTGCGGCCGCCTGTGACCTCTCCGCGCTCATTGACGCGGGCCTGGACGATCTTCCCGCTCCCGATGCAGATGGCTGTGTGGCGCAGCTCGTTGAGCAGCACGTCCCCTCGCTGCATTCTGGCTCCGGTGGTCCTGTCCACCTGGCTTGTCACGTCGGCGAATCCGCACCGGAGGAACACGTTCCTCATGTTTCCGGTATACGTGGCGCCGCCGGTGAGGACCGGCACGCCCGCCTGTTCATAGGCGCTGATCACCAGGCTGGAGCAGTCGTAATCCGGCCCCCAGCGCTCGCCCTGGTCATAGCCGTGCGCGCTGTCTGCCGCGATCTTCTCCGCCCATGCGGCGGCTTTATCGGCCGCCCCCGTCATTCGCGGTCCTTATAGTACTGCGCGGTGCTGATGCCGATCAGGGTGCCAAGGCACAGCGCCATGGCGGTGCAGGTCTCCAGCACCTGCTCACCGAAGGGCCAGCCCCACACGG
>JAFSZH010000028.1 GCA_017455685.1 Oscillospiraceae bacterium | reverse complement strand
CAATGGCTAAAGAAAAAACCCTGGAACCGTTGAAATTCCAGGGTTTTTTGATGTTTCGAAGCTTCGATCAGCGCTTGCTGAACTGAGGCGCGCGTCTCGCGGCCTTGAGGCCGTACTTCTTGCGCTCCTTCATGCGAGGATCGCGGGTCAGATAACCCTCGGCCTTCAGGGTGCCGCGGTAGTTCTCGTCCACCTTCAGCAGGGCCCGCGCGATGCCATGACGGATGGCGCCGGCCTGGCCGGTGACGCCGCCGCCGGCGACGGTGGCTTCCACGTCGAACTTGTCGGCGCTGTTGGTGGCCACCAGGGGCTGACGAACGATGAGCTTCAGGGTCTCCAGTCCGAAATAATCATCCAGGCTGCGGCCGTTGACAGTGATGCTGCCGGTGCCGTTGGGGATGAGGTGCACACGGGCGGTGGAGGATTTCCGACGGCCGGTGCCGTAGCTGTAAGGGCGCTTGCTCTGATAAGTAGCCATTCTTCAATTTCCTCCTTGTCTTATTCTTCCCAGGCCTGGGGCTGCTGGGCGGCGTGCTTGTGCTCGGGGCCGGCGTAAACCTTCAGCCGGCGCAGCTGCCACTTCTGCGTGGGGTTCTTGGCCAGCATGCCGCGGACGGCCAGCGTCATGGCCAGAGTGGGCCGGGTGGCCATCAGCCGATCGTACCGGGTCTCCTTCAGACCGCCGGCGTAACCGGAGTGAGTGCGGTAATACTTCTGCTCAAGCTTCTTGCCGGTGAGCACGGCGTCCTTGCAGTTGACGATGATGACGAAATCGCCGCAGTCAACGTGGGGGGTGTAGTCGACCTTGCGCTTGCCGCGCAGCAGGTCGGCAGCGAGAGCGGCGGTCTTGCCCATGGGCTTGCCGGCCGCGTCGAGAACGTACCACTTGCGCTGGACGTCCTCTTTTCTGACCATGGTAGTGGACATTACGAGTGCCTCCAATATTTTAATTTTTCTTGCCATTTCAAGGCGTGCCGGGTACAATATCCCACGGACGCGCCCTATTTTTATAACACAGACCCTTTGGCGTGTCAATACACTTTTTCCCGATTTTTTATTTATCTTTTACCTATCTTCGATTTGCTCTGTTTTGCTCCGTTTTTCTTTGATTTCCTCGATTTCATTTTTCATTTTCCGGAGTTTTTTCATGGACGATCTCAATTCTCTGACCAACAAGCTCCGCCAGTGCGCGGACGATTACGCCATGCTCTCCCCGGGGGACGCCGTGGCGGTGGGCGTGTCCGGCGGGAAGGACTCGCTGGTGCTGCTGTGCGCCCTGGCGGCCCTGCGGCGGTACTATCCCGCACCCTTCGCACTGGAGGCGGTCACCATCGACGCCGGGTTCCCGGACATGGACTTCTCCGGCGTGGCGGCCCTGTGCCGGGAGCTGGAGGTGCCCTATACCGTCGTGCCCACGGACATCCGGGAGATCGTGTTCGAGGCCCGGCAGGAGAACAACCCCTGCTCCCTCTGCGCCAAGCTGCGCCGGGGCGCTCTGGCCAATTCTCTCCGGGAACGGGGCTGCAACAAGCTGGCCCTGGGCCACCACTTCGACGACGCGGTGGAAACGCTGGTGATGTCCGTGCTGTTCGAGGGGCGGCTGGCCTGCTTCGAGCCGAAGACCTATCTGGACCGCTCCGGGATCACGGTGATCCGCCCGCTGCTGTACGTGGGGGAAAAGCGGCTGGAAAACATGGCGGCGCGGCTGGCGCTCCCGGTGGTGGAGAGCACCTGTCCCATGGACAAAACCAGCAAGCGCCGGGAGGCCGCCGCGGTGCTGGACTCCCTCTCCGCGGCCTACCCCGACCTGCGCAGCCGCATCTTCGGCGCCATGCAGCGCCTGCCCCTTCCCGGCTGGGAAAAGGTGCGGTAATCCGTTTTTCTTGCTAATCAGTGGTCCCAGGCTATTGATGTGTCAATAACAATATGGTAGGTTTAATATACAAGATACCCAGAAAAGAGAAAAAGGAGGCTACATATGAAAACCCGATCAACGCATGCTGTATTATTGGCAATTCTTGTCTTTATCTCTATTCTATCTGGTTGTGTTCGTGCTGATGTGTCAGTAAAGGTCAGTAAAGATGGTATCGCGGATATCAGCGTTCTTTATGCTGTTAGTAACATGGTATACGGCATGACTGACTCATCGATTTCCCTTTCCGCTGAAGATATTGCCAAATATGAGGCCTCCGGGGTCGTTGTAACACATTATATCGACAATGATGCCGGCTATACTGGATATTCATTGAAAAAACAGGGAATAGATTTACATGACATGTCCAGCAAACGCGGAGATGTGCTTCTTGATTCCAGTATCGGCAGTATTTTCTCGTCTCCTGATAGTTGTTTTTCAATTGATGGAAACAAGGTTACGCTTTCTTTTGTTCCTTTCTCATCCGAAGATTATAGTGAGATGGGTTCTTACCTGCCCATGATAAAAACATATAACGGCTATGTCACTTTCTCTTTGGACCTGCCCGTAAAGCCAACTGCCCATAATGCGACCTCCGTTTCTGAAGATGGGAAAAAGCTAACCTGGGATTTGACTGTTTTCGGTCCAAACGAGAAAGTATACGCAGAATTTGCTTTGCCCTCTCGTCTTCCCATGCTTTTTATCGGCGCACTTGGAGCCTTTGCTATTTTTGCCGGTGTTGTGGCTATCGTTGTCTTTTCTGTGGTAAGAAAGAAAAACCAGAAGCGGGATGATGACATCTACTGATTATCAATTAATCCAGTTCAAGTAATTCTAAGCGTTTTCTTCTCATTAAAACAACGCCAGCCCCCGCCGACTGATAAAGCAGTCGGCGGGGGCCGGATTTTTTATGTTTCTTCCTCCTCCAGCAGCCGGGCGCGCAGCTTCGGGAACAGCCGGAGGATCTTCAGCGGCTCGTAGAGGTTGGCCAGCCGGTGCATCAGGCGGGCGGTATCGTGCTCCGAGCGGTAGGGCGCTTTCAAAAAGACCTCCCGGGGGCGCAGGTCGGGATCGTCCTTCCGCAGCAGGGCCATCAGCCGCTCCTCGGCCCGGGGCATGGTGGCGGTGTCGGCGTAGAAGTACAGCCCGCTGATCCCCGGGGAGCCCAGCTGGGGACGCGCCGCCATGCGCAGACGCCTACCCTCCACGAAGCTCTCCATGGCCTCCTGCAGGGCGCGGATCTTCTCGTCGGTGTCGATGATCTTCAGGCAGACGATCTCTTCCGGCTTGTAGATCTCCTCCTCCAGATAGCTCCGGTAGGGGGAGCGCTTCATCCGCTCCAGCACGACCCGGTCCTGCTCGCGCAGCTTGCCCTGGCGGAAGATGCAGACCTTGTTGTGGTGGATCGTGTAGAGGAAGTACCCGATGCCCTGGTTGTCCAGGTGCTGGCGCAGCCGGGCGGCTTCCCGGGGCAGCATGGTCTCCGTCTGAAGGTAGCTGTTGTCGCCGGCGTCGTAGATGGCCGCCCCGTCCATAACGATGAACGGCACGCTCAGTTTCGTCTGGCTCAGGGTCAGCGTGAAGAACGCCGGGGCGTGCTCGGACATGAGACAGATCTTCGCCCCGTCGTCGTAGAGGTAGTTCAGGCGGAATTTGGCCGCCGCCGGCAGCTGGGAAAGCCGGTCCGGCACCAGATCCGCGATCTTCACGAAGAACACCCGATGGCGCTCCTTGTCCCGGGGCAGCCGGAACACGTTCACCGCGATGGCGGCCACGGTCCCCAGCAGCACCCCCATAAAGCGCTCCGCCGCCTGCTGCAAAGGCGACTGGATCTCCGGAAAAGCGATGACCACGCACAGGAACACGATGGTGGCCTGCACGGAGGTCTCGGGCCGGTGGACCAGCACGCAGGTGTACAGCGTCAGCATCACGCCCACGGCCATACGAAGATAGACGAGCAGCGGCCGGTCTCCCAGGGCGGGGACGACAAGCATCAGCAGCAGGAATCCCAGGCCCCAGGCCGCGCCGATAAAGGTGCCGAAAAAGCGGTTGAGGGCGTAGTCGCGGGTGTCCCGGGCGTAGGGCTGCATGCAGATGATGGCGGTGATGGCGGCCTCGGCGGGCATATCCGCCCCCCGGTAGCCCCGCAGGTAGTAGACCAGCAGCGTGAGGAAGACGGCGACGCCCGTCTTGACGATCCGCTGCCCGGGCAGCGGGAGATAGAAATGACGTTTATGTACCATGATGATTCCTTTTAATACGTTGGAAAATCGCCCTTTGGCAGAGCACCGAAAATACTCCATTCTCCCCGATTTGTCAAGTCCCGAAGACACGAAAGAGGCCGACGAAACGCATTTTTGTTTCGCCGGCCTCTTTTGTTATGTGGTTTTTCACAGAAGGCCTTTACAGTATCCCCTGCTTCTGCCGCAGGGACAGATGGTCCGCGATCATGGCGATGAACTCGCTATTCGTGGGTTTTCCCTTGATGCCGGAGACCGTGTAGCCGAAGAACTTCTGCAGGGTCTCCACGTCGCCGCGGTCCCAGGCCACCTCGATGGCGTGGCGGATGGCCCGTTCCACCCGGCTGGGGGTGGTGCCGAACTTCCGTGCCACCTCGGGATAAAGCACCTTGGTGACGGCGTTGATGGCGTCCATGTCGTTTATGGTCAGGATGATGGCTTCCCGCAGGTACTGATATCCCTTGATATGGGCGGGCACGCCGATCTCGTGGATGATCTCGGTAACGACGCTCTCCAGCGAAGAGCTCTCCGTCCGCTGGGCCGGGGCGCCGCCGTCCCGTTTGAGCATCGCCGGCCTGGGCTGGGTCTTTTCCCGGCCGAACTGCCGCACCCGTTCCAGCAGCTCGGAGGGGTCACAGGGCTTGGAAATGAAATACGCCGCCCCCAGCTCCGCGGCCTCGGTCACCACCCGGGCGTTGACGAAGCCCGTGAGGATCAGCACAGCGCCGCGCTTCTCGGTCCCGGCCAGCTTGCGGAGCACGCCCAGGCCGTCCAGCTTGGGCTGGACCAGCTCCAGCAGCACCACGTCCGGGTCCAGCTCCCGGATCTTTTCCAGCGCCTCCACGCCGTCGGCGGCGCAGCCGGAAAGCGTCATATCCTCCTGGGCGGAGAGGAGCTCCGTCAATTTCTGCCGTACGTCCTCGTTCGGGTCTGCGATCAGCACACAGATTTTGGTTTCCATAATATATCCTCCATAATTATGTGTTATGGACGGTCCGCTGATCTTTCTGTATGCTTCCTACCGTCTTTGCCCGTTTAATTTACCATAATTTCCGCTTTCGCGCAAGATTTATCCATGAAAATGGACGCATTTTTTGTCGACAATTTACTTCCCAATTTGACATAATTCGACAAAGTCATCGTCGCCGCCGCCGGCCTGACCGGACAGAAAAAGCCCCGGGGATCTCTCCCCGGGGTTTTGTGTTGGCGTTGACCTATTTTTCCAGCCCGTCGCCAGGCAAGTATCTTCGGCACAGGTGAGCTTAACTTCTGTGTTCGGAATGGGAACAGGTGGACCCTCACCGCTAAAAACACCAACTGTATGGTACACCTTCAGGGACTCGAACCCTGGACACCCTGATTAAGAGTCAGGTGCTCTACCAACTGAGCTAAAGGTGCATATGGTGACCCGTGCGGGAATCGAACCCACGTTTGAGGCGTGAGAGGCCTCCGTCTTAACCGCTTGACCAACGGGCCATATGTCACCTGCACCCTGAAAACCGAACAATGGGGGATGATGGGTTGGAAGGAAGGCCGCCTGCATAATGTAGGTCAAGCCCTCGGGTAATTAGTATCGATCAGCTGAACATGTTGCCATGCGTACACCTTCGACCTATCAACGTTGTAGTCTACAACGACCC
The DNA here is from genome assembly GCA_017455685.1 of Oscillospiraceae bacterium. GTDB lineage: Bacteria > Bacillota > Clostridia > Oscillospirales > Oscillospiraceae > Apopatocola. The sequence continues at coordinate 150 of JAFSZH010000028.1, read as the reverse complement.
TTACTCCAATTAAGGATGGGAGATCTTATCTTAGGGGGAGTTTCACGCTTAGATGCTTTCAGCGTTTATCTCGTCCAGACGTAGCTACCCAGCTGTGCCGTTGGCACGACAACTGGTGCACCAGAGGTCTGTCCATCCCGGTCCTCTCGT
>JAFSZH010000027.1 GCA_017455685.1 Oscillospiraceae bacterium | reverse complement strand
GCCATGGGCGCCAACATGAACCAGACCCTGAAGGCCATTCGGGAGGCCGAAGCCTGGCACGGACCGTCCCTGATCATCGGCTACTCCCCCTGCGAGATGCACTCCATCAAGGGCGGCATGGCCAACTGCCAGCTGGAGATGAAGAAGGCTGTGGAATGCGGCTACTGGAACCTGTTCCGGTTCAACCCCGCCGCCGAGAAGCCCTTCACCCTGGACAGCAAGGAGCCCAAGGGCGGCTACCAGGAGTTCCTGGCCAACGAGGCCCGGTACGCCCGGCTGGTCACCTCCTTCCCCGAGAGGGCCGAGCGGCTCTTCGCGGAGAACGAGGCCAACGCCAAGGCCCGCTTCGAGCACCTGCAGAAGCTGAAGGCTCTCTACGAATAAGCCGAAAACCCCATAAACGCACGGAACGCCCTGGACCTCGGTCCGGGGCGCTTTTTTGTCGATTTGTCAGATCAGTGCGGGCAGGGCATCCTCCCCGCACCGGGCGAAGATCTCCCGGGCGGTATCCAGAGCGGATCTTACCTCCGCTTCCTCCAGGTAAAACAGTCGTCCGAAGAGAAGAAACATGGCCTCGGCGCATTCCAGCACCTGGGAACGGGTAGGGTGAAAACCGGTGCGCAGCATCAGATCCCGGAACAGGCCCAGCTTTATGTGCGTGTCCGCCGAAATAAAGTACATCAATCCCTTCGGACCCTGGGCGGCCGCGGCGGAGCTGAGAGTGCTGGAATAGTTGGACTCCAGCAGATTTCGGATCAGATGCGTGCTTTTCGGATCTTCATATACGTCCAGCAGGAAACGGCTGGTGCTCTCATCCCTGGCCAGGGAGAGCATGATCGTGTGAGACTGGATGCACTTGGCCAGAGCGTCGCTGCTGCCTTCCGGCGTGATCTGCTCGGCAAAGGCGACGCAGCGTGCCTGATAATCCCGAAGGATCTCTCCTACCAGATCGATCTTGGTGGGGAAATAATAATTGAAATTCCCCGGCGCTATGTCCGCCTGCCGACAGATCTCAGCGATCGATACAGAGAAAAATCCCTTTTCAAAGAACAACTCCTTCCCGATGGCAAGGATCCTGCTTCGGGTTTCCGCACCGTTTTTGTTGATCCCTTTTTTCATGGTTTCGCCCCGCTTTCCTCAGAAATGATAGCATGAATTGTTCAACACTGTCAATAAGTTTAGGCGATATTTAGGCGATATTACAAAATAAACTAAAAAACTTGACATGGGCTTCCGCCGGGCTTATTATTTAGGCGAAAACAAAAAAACAACTAACAAGCGAGGAGGAATACCCATGGCATACGCAAACGATCCCAAAGATTACGCGGTGAAGCTTCAGCGGCAGAAGGATGCGCTGAATCATATCGAGACAGACCATGTCCCCGTCATGATGATGAGCGTTACCTGGCCTTTCGGTTTGGCCGGCATCAAGGTACAGGATTATATCAACGACCGCATCGCGCTCAACAGCTTTGGCCGGGCGCCGCTGAAGGAGATCTACTGCGATATTTACACCGGCGGCATGTTCTCTGCCCCCATCGAGGCCTATGAGTTCCTGCAGCCGGAGACGCCCCAGTATTTCATCAGTGACGACGGCTCCACCATGCAGCACCGGGAAATGGCCTCCATGCGGCCCGAAGAATACGGGGAACTGACAGAAAATGTGAAAGGCTTTCTGGAAAACGTGATCCTGCCCCGGCGTTATCCCATTCTGGCCAGGCCCTATCCGGAGAACTACAACGCGCTGAAAAACGCTTATCCCAAGGTGATGGCGTTTATGGCGAGCCTGATGGATCTCACCGCCAAGCAGAAGGCGGAATACGGCGTGCCCGGGCTGTTTGCCAGCTTCGGCTATGTGCCTATGGATTATCTGATGGATTTCCTGCGGGGGTTCAAGGGCACCTCCGGAGATATGCGCTGCCATCCCCAGGAGTTGAAAGCTGCGCTGGAGGCGGTCACGGACTATCTGATCCCCCTCACCTACGGCCCGGCGCTGAAGAAGGGCGACACGCTGCTGCTGCCACTCCACTGCCCGCCGTTCCTGAGCCCGAAACAGTACCGGGAATTCTACTGGCCGACTTTCAAGCGTTTTGTTGATGTGGCCATGAAGAAAGGTATCAACGTGATGCTGGGTCTGGAGGGGGACTGGACGCCGCATCTGGAGAGTCTGAAGGAGTTTCCGAAAAACAGGATCTTTGGCACCATCGAACAGACGGACATCTTCTGGTCGAAGAAAGCGGTGGGCGACCATATCACGCTCATCGGCGGCATGCCCTGCAACATGCTTCGCAATGCTTCTGGCGCGGAGTGTGCCGATTATACAAAAAAGCTGGTGGACACCCTGGCCCCCGGCGGCGGTTACATTTTCTGCACGGATCTGATGCTCATGAGCAAAAACGACATCGACGTGGACAAGTTCAAGGTCTGCGTGGATACGATCCTGAATTATAAATAAGGAGGACGGACCATGAAACAGTACGATCACGAGCCGACGATCAGCGAGCTGCTGGATCAGTTTCAGCAGGAGGACATGGAGATCCCGTCCTTCATGCCGCAGATCAGGATCCCCATTGTCGGGAAGATCATCAATAACAAGATCAAAGCTGCCCTGCGGGACACCTACGTGAGCCTGATCATTGAGTAAAACGCCAATTGCGCTGCGCCCCGGACTTCGGTCCGGGGCGCTCTTTTCCTGCCGTGTTTCGGTTTTCCTCTTTCTTTTTTCAGATTTTTTATGTATTATTCCAAACGGGCGAACCTTTCTCCCGGGAAAAACATCCTATGGATGTGCGCCCGGCCCGCCCGGGGATAAAAAGCATCATGGCAAGGAGACGCGTTATGGACGAGAACAACAACAATCTCTCACCGGCGCCCGCTCCCGGCGAAGACCGGGACCAGGAGCTGTTTCAGGCCATCGGCAAAAATAAAAAGAGGAAAAAGATCCGCCGCTGGGTCATCACCCTCACGGTGCTGGCGCTGGTGGCGGGCGGCATCACGGCCGGCGTGATCCTGGGCCGGAGGAAGGTCCGGCAGGAGTTCGGCAACTACCAGGCCAACGCCAGCAGCGTGGTGGCCTACGTAGTGGACAACGGCAGCGTCACCACCACCGTGAACGGCTCCGGCCTGCTCCGGGACGTGGACACGGAAAAGCTGTCCCTGCCCGAGGGAGTGACGCTAAACGAGCTGCTGGTGGAGGCCGGCGACCGGGTGGAGCAGGGCCAGGCCCTGGCCACGGTGGAGGTCTCCAGCGTGCTGGGCGCTCTCAGCGACACCCAGAGCAAGATCGACGAGCTGGACAAAAAGCTGCGGGACGCCTCCGGCCAGACTGTGGCCGACAACATCAACACCCAGGTAGCCGGGCGGATCAAGAAGATCTACGCCCAGGTGGGGGACGACGTGGCCGCCTGCATGGTGGAGCACGGCGCCCTGGCGCTGCTGTCTCTGGACGGCTATATGGCGGTGGATCTGGAGACCGACGCCCTGCAGGAGGGCGACGCCGTGACCGTGGTACGGGCCAACGGACAGGAGATCAAGGGCACCGTGGAGCGCGTTTCCGGCGGCGTCGCGACGGTCCTGGTGAGCGACAACGGCCCCGAGCTGGACGAGAGCGTCACCGTGCGCCATGGCGACGGCGATGAGGTCGGCTCCGGTGCGCTGTACATCCACAATCCCCTGCGCATCACCGGCTACGCCGGCACCATCGCCCGGCACTACGCCGCGGAAAACCTGTATATGTACGCCAACACTTCCGTGTTCCTGCTGCGGGATACGGCCTATACCGCCAACTACGAGTCCATCCTGAAGGAGCGCCGGGAGCTGGAGGAAAAACTGCTGGTGCTGCTGGACGTCTATCGCAGCGGCACCTATAACGCGCCCTTTGCGGGCACCGTTTCCAGCATCGACTACAAGAAGGACAACGGCGCCTCCTCCGGGAACGACGGCGGCCAGTCCCCCGCCGCGGGCATGAGCACGTACAGCTCCTACGGCGACGCGTACAGCGCCTACGTCTCCGGCCAGACCGGCGCGACGGGCGGCAACGACGCGGGCAGCGAGAACACCGCGTCCTCCGAGACCGCCCTGCTGACCCTGGCCCGGGACGAGAAGATGAGCGTCACCATCACCGTGGACGAGACGGACATCCTCTCCCTGGAGGTGGGACAGAGCGCCCAGGTGACCATCAACTCCATCGGCGACATGTTCCTGGGCGAGGTCACCGAGATCAACCGGGACGCCACCTCGGAGGCGGGCGTCACCTCCTATTCCGCCGTCATCACCGTGCCCAAGGATCCCCGGATGATGTCGGGCATGTCCGCCAAGGCGGTGGTGCGCATCCAGGGCGTGGCGGGAGCCATCCTGATCCCCTCGGACGCGGTGCACCAGACCCGGGACGCCGCCTTCGTGTATACCGAATACAACTATGATACCAAAGAATTCGGCGGCGCGGTGCCTGTGATCACCGGCCTTTCCGACGGCAGCATGACGGAGATCGTGGAGGGCCTGGAGCAGGGTGACACGGTCTACTACACCGAGGTCTTCGACCCGTATTCCTACTACAATGAGAGCTCCGACGGGGACGCCTGGGTGGAGACGTACTACTACGACGCAGCCTCTGCCGGTGACGTCTGGATCGACGCTTCCGACGGGGACGCCTGGACCGACGCCTCCGACGGGGACGCCTCGGTGGGATAAGGAGAGAGCCATGATCGATCTGCACGACATCACCAAGGTCTATCAAATCGGTGATGAAAAGGTCTACGCTCTGGACCACGTGAGCATGCACATCTATCCCCGGGAGTTCGTCAGCGTCATCGGGCCCTCCGGCAGCGGCAAATCCACGCTGATGAACATCATCGGCTGTCTGGATCTGGCGGACGCGGGAGTGTACCGGCTGGACGGCATCCCCATCGAGGATTACAGCGAAAAGCAGCTGGCGCGCATCCGAAACGAAAAGATCGGCTTTATCTTTCAGAACTTCAATCTGATCCCCAAGCTGTCGGCGGAGGAGAACGTGGAGCTTCCGCTGATCTACCGGGGCGTGAAGGCCTCGGAGCGGGCCGAGCGGGTCCGGGAGGCCCTGGACAAGGTGGGCCTGACCCACCGGGCCAAACACCTGCCCACGGAGCTCTCCGGCGGCCAGCAGCAGCGGGTTGCCATCGCCCGGGCGCTGGTGACCCGGCCGTCGCTGATCCTGGCGGACGAGCCCACCGGCAACCTGGACTCCCGCACCAGCCGGGAGATCCTTGACATCCTCATGGAGCTCCACGAGCAGGGGAACACGGTGGTGCTCATCACCCACGACAACGACATCGCCCGCCAGGCGAAACGAAGCGTCCATATCCTGGACGGACGGCTTACGGAGGTGGCGCTGTGATCATGTCATTCAAAATGGCCCTGCGGAGCATCGGCTCCAACAAGCTGCGGGCCGTGCTGACCATGCTGGGCATCATCATCGGCGTGATGGCGCTGGTGGTGCTGGTGAGCATCGTCAACGGCGCCACCCGCTCCGTCACGGACCAGATGTCCGCTCTGGGCAGCAACTACGTGGAAGCCTACGTGTGGAGCTACGGCCGGAAGGCCCTCACCATGGAAGACCTGAACGAATGGGTGGAAAGCGAGCCGCTGATCGAGGCGGTGGCCCCGGATTCCCAGGACTCCTCCATGGTGAAATACGGCTCCAAGAGCCAGCGCATGACCATCCGGGGCACCACCCCGGCCTATTATGAGATCAACGGCCTGCAGCTGGAGACCGGGCGTTTCCTGAAAAACGCCGATATTCTCAACGGCAGCCGGGTGTGCATCCTGGGCCCCTCCGCCGTGGACGCCCTGGTGGGCTACGCCGACTGCGTGGGGGACGAGATCTCCCTGGACGGCCTGCGCTACACCATCGTGGGCGTACTGGGCAAGAGCGATTCGCTGATGTACTCCGGCTACGGCGACAACGTGATCTACATCCCCTATACCGCCATGGTCCGGCAGTTCCCCAACGTGGCGGAGGGCATCAACAACTTCTACGCCACCGCGCCGGAGGGCACCTCCATGAAGGAAGCGGAGGCGGCGGTCCGCGCGTTCCTCAGCGAGAAGGTGGGCACGGACGAGTGGGGCAACGAGAACTACTACGTTTACTCCATGGACGTGATGGAAAACGCCATGGGCAGCGTGACCAACGTGCTGTCCATCCTGTTGGGCGGCATCGCCAGCATCTCCCTGATCGTGGGCGGCATCGGCATCATGAACATCATGCTGGTCACCGTCACCGAGCGCACCCGGGAGATCGGCATCCGCAAGGCCATCGGCGCCAACCGGGGCACCATCCTGCGGCAGTTCCTGCTGGAAGCGGTGGTGCTGTGCATGATGGGCTGCGCCATCGGCATCTTTTTGAGCTGGTGCATCCTGCGGCTGGCCAACGTGGTGGTGGCGGATATGAGCATGCGCTTTGCCCTCAGCGGCAACGTGGTGGTGCTGAGCGTGATCTTCTGCTTTGTCATCGGCGTGATCTTCGGGCTGTACCCGGCCAACAAGGCCGCCAAGATGAAGCCCATCGACGCGCTGCATTACGGAGGCTGATATGGAAGCGAAACGAAAAAAGATCCGCAGCCGGATCACCCTGATCCTTGTGGCGGTCCTGGCCGCCGGCATGGTGCTGCTGCCTTATATCCTTCGAAACTCTCAGGCCGAGCCGGAGGACAAGGCCAGCTATCTCACCGCCCGGGCGGTGCGGCAGGACATCCGCTCCACCATTTCCGGCGGCGGCACGCTGGCCGAGGAGGAAGGCGCGGCGCTGACCGTGCCCCGGGGCGTGGAGGTGCTGCAGTACCTGGTCTCCAACGGCGACTGGGTGGAGGAGGGCCAGCCTCTGGCTCTGGTGGACGGGATCTCCGCCATGCAGACCATCGCCACGCTGCAGAAGAATCTGGAATACCTGTCCCGTCAGATCCAGAAGGCGTCCGACCCTGCCACGGTGTCCTATCTCTCCGCCCCGGCGGGGGGCCGCGTCAAGCAGGTCTTCGCCCAGCCGGGCGACGAGGCCGCGGCGGTGATGGCCGAGCACGGCGCGCTGGCGGTTCTGTCCCTGGACGGGCTGATGGCCCTGGACGTGGAGACGGCGGAGACTGCCGGACCGGGAGACGCCGTCACCGTGACGCTGTCCGACGGCACGGAAAAGCCCGGCCGGATCGAGCGCCGGCAGGGGGACACGCTCACCGTGACTCTCACGGACGACGGCCCCAGGGTGGGAGACGCCGTCCTCGTGAGCCTGCCGGACGGCACAGAGCTGGGCAGCGGGACGCTGCGCATCCACAGCGCGCTCAACGTCACCGCCGCCAGCGGCGTGGTCACGGCGGCCCCCGCCCGGGAAGAGCGGGCGGTGTACGCCGGGGACCGGCTCTTCAACCTCTCGGAGGTGGACAACACCGGCGAGTACCGGCGGCTGTGCGACCAGCGCCGGGAGTATGAGGACGTGATGCTCCGGCTCTTCAACATCTACCAGGCGGGCGCCCTGCTCTCCCCGGCCAGCGGCCGGGTCTCCGGGCTGGACACCGCGAAGGTGGGCCTCATGCGCGCCGGGAGCGCGGAATATACCCTGACGCTCCTCTCCGGGACCGGCGGCGAAGGCGGTGAAGAGGGCGGCGAAGGCGGAGAGGAACCGGGCGGCGGCGAGGAGCCCGCGCCCGATCCCGACCCCAACAACACCCCCGCCGGCCTGCTGAAAAACAAGTATGCCATGGTCAGCGAGATCACCTTCGGCTCCATCACCTTCATGGTGCAGGACGAAAGCCCCGCGGCGGTGAATTACCGCACCGAGCCGGCCATGGACTTCTCCAGGGTCCACCCGGAGACGTTCGTCTACTTCGGCGACGTGACCATTTACGACTGGGACGACGCCCAGAGCGCCTGGAAGGTGATCTATCCCTCCCAGCTCCAGATGGGGGACATGCTCTACTTCGTCTATGACGGGGAGGACAACCTGATCTGGATGGTCCGGGCCCAACCCGCCGAGGCTCCGGGGGGCGGATTCTACGTCGGCGGCGGTGGCGGCGGCGGAGCCGAGGAGCCCTTTGAGCTCTACGACGTGACGCCGAAGGAGCTGCTGCAGGTGGTGCCCCAGAACGTGATGACGGTGAAGACCGCCATCGACGAGCTGGACATCCTCTCCGTGGCCCTGGGCCAGGAGGCGGAGGTCACCGTGGACGCCCTGCCCGGCCGGGCCTTTACCGGCGTCGTGACGCAGATCGACCCCGTGGGCCAGAACTCCGGCGGCAACAGCAAGTACACCATCACCATCACCGTGGACCGGGACCCCAATATGCTCCGGGGCATGAACGCCACCACCATCCTGACCGTGGGCGTCACGGAGAACGTGCTGACCCTGCCGGTGGCGGCCATGAGCCAGAAGGGCAGCCGCACCATCGTCTATACCGGCTTTGACGAGCAGACCCGCACGCTGTTGGACCCCGTAGAGATCGCCCTGGGCGTGTCCGACGGCACGGTGGCGGAGATCGTCTCCGGGCTGGAGGAGGGGGATACCGTCTGGTATTCCTACTATGAATCCGGCGGCCTGCCGGTGTTTTCCGGCGGTCTCTCCGCCCAGAACACGTAAAAACCGATCCGACCCCGGAGCCCGGCTCCGGGGTCGTTTTTCCCGTCGGGAAGAGGGCGGCTGACCCTTGCAATTCCGGCCGGAACAGGATATAATTCTTCTGTTACAGACTTTTCATTTCGAGGTCAGAGTATGAGAAACGAAACCAGCCGGAAAAAACCTGCAGCCGGCGGCGCGGTGGGCCGCGTCTTCGGCCGGTTCGGTTTTTTTGTCCTCTGGACGCTGATACTGGCGCTGATCGTCCTGCTGGGCGTGGTGTGGGTCATGGAAAAGGGCCCGTCGCCCACCATGACGGCGGTGTTCTGCCGCTCCATGCGGGAGACCAGCGCCATCCGCTGGATCCCCAATATCTTCCTCTCCGACGAGGAGATCGACGCGCTCAAGAGCGAGAGCACGGAGGACTTCCAGACCGAGGCGGTGAACACCTCCCTCATCCACGTGGCCGCCGGAGATCCGGAGGCCGACGCGGATGAGGCGGCGGAGCCCGAGCTGCAGGTCATCGACATCTCCATGGGCACGGTGAAGGGCAAGCTGATGATCGTGCGGGACCCCTCCCGGATCATCCTGGGCACCAGCAACAATCTGGGACGGCAGGCAGGACTGCAGCTCACCGATCTGGTAGCCAAGTACGGCGGCGTGGCAGGCATCAACGCCGGCGGCTTCAACGACGAGAACGGCACCGGCAACGGCGGCATCCCCCAGGGTCTGGTCATCACCTACGGCGAGATGGTCTGGGGCGGCGTGAACACCAACTACAACCTGATCGGCTTTGACAGGAACAACATCCTCCACGTGGGCCGCATGACCGGCATGGAGGCGCTGAACAGGGGCATCCAGCACGCGGTGAGCTTCGTTACCCACGACGGGGTGGCCTCCGCGCTGATCATCAACGGCGAGATCCAGAGCCAGAATCTGGTCAGCGGCGTCAACCCCCGCACGGCCATCGGCCAGCGGGAGGACGGCGCGGTGCTGCTGCTGGTGCTGGACGGACGGAGCATCAACACCGTGGGCGCCACCATGGAGAACATCTGCGACATCATGCTCCAGTACGGCGCGGTGAATGCGGGCAACCTGGACGGCGGCTCCTCCTCCGTCATGGTCTACGACGGCAGGATCATCAACCACTGCGCGTCCGTCACCGGGCCGAGATATATCCCCACGGGCTTCGTGGTGTTGCCGGAGGGCGAGACCGATGCGTGAAGCGATAAATGAAAACGTGACCCCCGAGCGGGAGGAAGCCCGGGCGGCCAGAAAGCTCCGCCGGAGCAGACGGCGCTGGCGCCGGTTCCTGGCGGTGTATACCTTCCTGTTCCTGCTGGCCGGCGCGGCGGGCTGCGCCCTGCTTTACCAGTACTGCGAGGCCTATGAGGCCTCCATCCCCGAGCATGTGATGGACGAGCTGATGGTCAACACCACCGCTGAGGACTGGTACGGCTACGTCCGCAGCGGCACCCGCTTTGAGACGTCCCGCTTTGAGGACGCGGCGGTGCTGTTTGACGAATACTTTGACGCCGCCGTCCGGGGCCGGGAGATCAACTACCGGAAGGACATGGCGGAGTACACCGCCCAGACGCCGGTCTATACCGTCCGGGCGGGGGGCACGAAGCTGTGCACCGTGCGGCTCGCCCCTCTGGGGGACAAGGCCGCCGGCTTCGGCCGGGAGCTGTGGCAGGTCAGGGAGATCCTGCCCGCCTTCAGCATGGACGGCCTGGAGAGTGTCACCGTGGAGATCGACGCCCCCGCCGGCGCGGAATTCTTCATCAACGGCGTGGCCGTGGGAGAGGAGTACCTGATCGGCGAGACGGACGCCCCGGACCTCACCGAGCTGGAGAGCCGCTTCGCGCAGAAGCAGACCTTCCTGCGCTACCGGGTGGAGGATATGTACGGCGACATCGCCGTCACCGACGCGGAGGGGAACACCCTCCCGCCCCGGCAGGAGGACGACGGCAGCGTGATCCGCTACACCGTTCGCCGCCCGGCTCCCTATTCCTTCACGGTCCGGGCGCCGGAGTTCGTCACGGTGTCCGTCAACGGCGCGGAGCTGACCGCCGCCGACGCCTCCAAAACGGAGGACGGAGTGCTCTCCGGCCTGGAGAGCTACACCGGCGGACGGGGCTATCAGATGCTCACCTGGTCCTTCGACGGGCTCCACGTGTCCCCGGAGATCACCGCCCGCACCGCCGGCGGCCCGGAGCTGACGCCGCTGGTGAACGAGGCCGGCGAGCTGCTCTATTTCGCGCCCCAGGACGACGCGCTGGCGGCACAGGTCTCCCCCCGGGTGCGGGAATACTTCAACCGCCTCATCGACTACACCTCCCAGGCCTACGACCCGGACCGGCTGAATGCCCTGCTGGGCTGCATACTGCCCGGCACGGGGCTCTACAACGTCTACCGGGACAGCCGGGACGCCATGATCTGGGCCTCCGCCACCCAGGTCAGCTACGACGAGCTCACCTTCGGCGATTTCTATCCCGTGGGGGACGACTGCTTTACCTGCACCATCCGCTACAAGGGCGACTTCGCCGCCACCGCCTGGTATGAGAGCTACACCTATGAAATGCAGAACGCCTACGAGCTGGCGTTCGTAAAAGTCAACGGAGAGTGGTACGCCGCCGCCATGTCGGCGGTGTCCGGATGAACAGCGAAAGGGGAGGCACAATGAAAAAGATCCGACTGGGGAAAACCGGACTGATGGTCACCAAGACCGCCATGGGCTGTCTGCCAGTGCAGCGCCGGACCGTGGAGGACGGCGCGGCGCTGATCCGCGCGGCCTACGAGGGCGGCATCAACTACTTTGACACCGCCAACGCCTATACCGACAGCGAGAAGAAGATCGGCCTGGCGCTTGCGGACGTGCGGGAGAACGTCATCATCTCCACCAAGAGCGCCAGCCGCACCAAAGAGGGCGTCCTGGCCCACATCGAAAACAGTCTGCGCATGATGCGCACGGACTATATCGACCTGTTCCAGTTCCACATCGTGCCGGAGCTGCCGGACTTCAGCGACCCCGACAGCTATTATTACGGAGCGGTGGAGGCCTTGGAGCGGGGCTGGGTCCGGCACATCGGCATCACGACCCACCGGGTGGAGGTGGCGGAGGCCGCCATTGAGAGCGGGAAATATGAGACGCTCCAGTTCCCCTTCAGCTATATCTCCAGCGACCGGGACATCGCCCTGGCGGACAAGTGCGCCCGGGCGGACATGGGCTTCATCGCCATGAAGGGTCTGGCCGGGGGCCTGCTGACCAACGCCAGGGCCTGCCACGCCTTCATGAAGCAGCACCCCAACGTGGTGCCCATCTGGGGCATCCAGCACATGAGCGAGCTGGAAGAATGGCTGGCCGTGGACCGGGAGGACCCGGACATGGACGAGGAGCTGGCCGCGGTGATCCGCGCCGACCGGCAGCAGCTGGGCAGCACCTTCTGCCGCGGCTGCGGCTACTGCATGCCCTGCCCGGTGGACATCGAGATCAACAACTCCGCCCGCATGGACATGCTGCTGCGCCGGTCCCCCTGGCGGGAGTACTACACCCCCGAGTGGCGGGAGAAGATGGAGCGCATCAACGACTGCCTGGAATGCTATCAGTGCGCATCCAAATGCCCCTATCAGCTGGACACGCCCAAGATCTTGAAGTACATGCTCAAGGACTGGCAGCAGTTCTACGAGGACCACAAAGACGAGCTTTGATCCAAACAGAGAAAAGGACTCCGGCGGCTTCGGCCGCCGGAGTCCTTTTTGCGGAGCGCTTACGGCGCGGTCTCCAGCCCGGAGGACAGCTTTTTCGCCAGCTGCTCGAATTTCCGCAGGGTGGCGGGGTCGTCCGACTCCATGCACACGGCGGACCGGTCCGGGCAGGGGGCGATGTGGATGCCCCCCGGCACCGCGGCGAGAGTGAGCCCGTGGCTCAGATCCGCCCCCGCCTCCATGAGCCCGGCGGTGAGGGAGCGCATCAGCCGGGCCCGGCTGGGGGTGGGACAGTAGATCCGGCAGGCGTAGGCCGCCGGGGCCTGGCCGCCGGAGGCCTGGGAAGGGACGCTCTCCGCCTCGGGCAGCCGCAGCGTTCCCTCCCAGGCGTCCAGATTGGCCCGGTAGTAGGAGCCCGGATCGCCGATGTCCCGCCAGTAGCCCTCCAGTGGCACGCCCAGCATGGGCTGGCCGGCGGAAAGCAGCCGGGGGAAGAGGTCCCGGGCAAAGTCGAAGGGGAGCCGCTCCGGCACGAAGGACATGGCCCGGGGCCCCAGCGCGTAGATGCCGGTGTTCACCAGATCGGTGACTACCTGTTCCCAGGGGGGCTTTTCCAGAAAGCTCCGCACGAAGCCCCGGCTGTCGGTGACTACCAGGCCGTAGGAAAGAGGCGCGTCGTGGGCGTGGAGCGCCATGGTGACGGCGGCGCCGGCCTTCTCATGGGCCCGCCAGAGCTCCCGGAGGTCCAGATCGCAGGCGGCGTCGCCGCTGATGACCAGAAAATCGTCCCCGCCGGTAAAATCCCGGCAGTTCTTCACCGCCCCGGCGGTGCCCAGAGGCCGCTGCTCCAGCCGGTAGTCCATGGAAACGCCGAAGCGGCGGCCGTCGCCGAAATACTGCCGGATCTGCTCGGGCAGACAGGCCAGCGTACAGCACAGCTCCGTGAACCCGCACTCCGCCAGATGCCGGACGATATGCTCCAGCACCGGCCTGCCCAGCAGCTCCGCCATGGGCTTGGGGATGGCGCCGTGGGTCACCGGAGCCAGCCGCGTGCCTCGGCCGCCGGCCAAAATCACAGCTTTCATGGGGGAAACGCTCTCCTTTTCTTTCTGTGGATGGATGAGAGCAGTTTCTGCATTTTCCCGGCGGATTATACCCGCCGGGATTTCTTGAGAAAAGTATCGCTTTTTTGCGGGAAATGTGATATAAATACTCTGTATCATTGTCTGTTCGGGGGAGAGCGCTTTGAATATTCGCAAGATACAGAAATACGCCGAGCCGGGTCTGCGGCTGTGCCTGATCATCATGGCGATCTTCGCGGGCGCCACGTGGTTTTTCAACCCAACCGCAGCCTACGTGGAGGCCGGGGTGGTGGTCGCGCTGATCATCTACGCCGTCATCCGGGAGAGGAAGCATCAGCGGGAGCTGCAGGCCTTCGTGGAGAGCGTCACCTACAACGCCGAGTCGGCCACCAACAACACCCTGATCCACTTTCCTCTGCCCATGGCGGTGTTCCGGCTGGGGGACAGCGGCGTGGTCTGGGGCAACCAGCTGTTCTGGAGCATGTGCGGCCGCAGCGGTCCGGCTTTTGAGGCCAAGCTCACCGAGCTGGTGCCCAGCTTCAGCGGCAAGTGGCTCACGGAAGGCAAAAACCGCATGGCGGAGCTGCTGGAGGTCGGGGGCCGGAAATACCAGGTCAACGGCAACATGGTCCGCTCCGGCCAGACGGAGGAGACCTACGAGTTCATGGGCATCACCTACTGGGTGGACGTGACGGAATACGACGTGGTCCGCCTGGAGTATCTCGACTCCCGGCCCATCGTCATGATCATCCTGGTGGACAACTACGAAGAAATGATGAAGCCCCTCACCGACCGGCAGCGCACCCAGCTCCGGGGCGAGCTGGACGCGGCGGTGGAAAAGTGGGTCGAGGGGAAGGACGGCATCCTCCGGCAGGTGGATCGGGACCGGTATATGTTCATTCTGGAACGGCGGCACATGGACGCCATCCGGGAAAAACGCTTCGACCTCATCGAGAGCATCCACTCCGTGGTCAGTCCCACCGGCATCCATGCCACCGTCAGCATCGGCACCGGCATGGACGGCAGCGGCTTCGCGGAGGACTACTCCTTTGCCTCTCTGGCGGAGGACATGGCACTGTCCCGGGGCGGCGACCAGGCCGTGGTGAAGAATAAATACGCCTTTGAGTTTTTCGGCGGCCGGGGCAGCGAGGTGGAGACCCGCACCAAGGTCAAGTCCCGGGTGATGGCCAACTCCCTTTCCCGGCTCATCGGGGACGCGGGAGAGGTGTTCGTCATGGGCCACCGGTACGCGGACAACGACGCCGTGGGCGCCGCCGCGGGCGTGGCGTGCATCTGCCGCAAGCTGGGGAAGAGCGTGAAGATCGTCATCGACGAGGAGAAAAACGCCGCCGGCCCCCTGCTGGAGGCGCTGAAGAAGGACGAGCATTACGCCCGGGCCTTCATCAACCCCGAGGAGGCCATTCTGAAGGCGGACGACCGGACGCTGCTGGTGGTGGTGGACACCCACCGCCCCGAGCAGGCGGAGGACGAGTCGCTGATCACCGCCTGCGCCAACCGGCTGGCGGTCATCGACCACCACCGGCGGGCGGCCACCTACATCCAGAACCCCACGCTTTCGCTGTACGAGCCCAACGCCTCCTCTACCTGCGAGCTGCTCTCGGAGCTGTGGCAGGAGCTGGTGACGCCCCAGGACATCCTGCCCGTGGAGGCGGACGCAGTTTTGGCCGGCATCGTGCTGGACACCAAGAACTTCACCATCCGCACCGGCGACCGGACCTTTGACGCGGCGGCCTTCCTGCAGCGGGCCGGGGCGGACACCATCCGGGTCAAGCAGTTCTTCAAGAACGATATGCCCCAGGTGATGGCCCGCTACAACATCATGCGCCAGGTGAAGATCTACAAGGGCATCGCCGTGGCGGCGGTCAGCGACCCTCAGAACCGGGTGGCGGCGGCCCAGGCGGCGGACGAGCTGCTGAACATCAACGGCGTCCAGGCCAGTGCCGTGCTCTATCCCCTGGAGGACGGGGGCGTGGCCGTCTCGGCCAGGAGCATGGGCGAGGTCAACGTACAGGTGCTGCTGGAGAGCCTGGGCGGCGGCGGCAACAAGTCCGCGGCCGGGGTGCAGATCCGGGATATCACGCTGCGGGAAGCGGTGAACAAACTCTTCGCCGCCATCGACGAATACTTCGCTACGGAATAAAAAAGACCACAGGAGGTCATCGGATATGAAAGTCATTTTTCAGCAGGACGTCCGCGGACAGGGCAAGAAGGGCGAGTTGAAGGAGGTCTCCGAGGGCTACGCCCGGAACTATCTCCTGCCCCGCAAGCTGGCCATGGAGGCCACGAAGGACAATCTGAACACCCTGGCGCTGAAGGAAAAGGCCAGACGGGCCCAGGAGGCCCGGGAGCGGGCCGAGGCGGAGGAAAACGCCAAGCGGCTGGGCGACGTGGTGGTCACCATCCGGGCCAACGCCGGCAGCAGCGGCAAGCTCTTCGGCTCCGTCACCTCCCAGGAGATCGCGGAGGCCCTGGCCGAGCAGCACGGCATCAACATTGAGAAGAACCGCATCGTGCAGGGGGACCCCATCAAATCCTACGGCAGCTATGAGGTCAAGTGCAAGTTCGGTTACGGCATCGACGGCGTCATCCACCTGCTTGTGATCGAAAAGTGAGGGACCCATGGACGAACTGTTAGGCCGTCGGGTGCCCTGGTCCTCCGAAGCGGAACAGGCGGTGCTGGGCTCCTGCCTGATCGACCCGTCCTGCCTGTCGGAGGTGTTCACCCGTCTGCGGGGCTCGGATTTCTATCTGGAGCAGAACAGGGATATTTTCGACACCATCTTTCACATGTTCACCTTCGGCATGGCGGTGGACCCGGTGACCGTGCTGGATCAGATGAAGGTGCAGGGCGTTTTCCGCCCGGACAGCACCCCCCAGTATCTGCGGGAGCTGATGCGCCTGACCCCCACCGCCGCCAACGTGGGCAAATACGCGAACATCGTCCGGGACCAGGCGCTGCTGCGCAACGTGATCCAGGCCTGTGAAGAGACGATCCAGCAGGCCTCCGAGGGCGGCGGCGAGGCCGGCGAGGTGCTGGATCTGGCGGAAAAGAAGATCTACGCCCTCCGGCAGGACCGGATCATCGGCGGACTGATCCCCGCCTCCCAGGTGGTCCAGGCGGTCTACACCAACCTTTCGGAGCTGGCGGCCTCCGGTTCGCCTCTGCCCGGCCTGACCACCGGATTCCGGGATCTGGACCGGCGCATCCAGGGACTGAACAAGGGCGACTTCGTGCTGATCGCCGCCCGCCCCGGCATGGGCAAGACCAGCATCGGGCTGAACATCGCGCTGAACGCCGCCAAGGCCACCGGCAAGACCGTGGCCATCTTCTCTCTGGAAATGAGCCGGGAGCAGCTGGTGACCCGGTTCCTGTCCAGCGAGGGCATGGTGCCCCTGGGCAACCTGCTCACCGGCAATCTGACCGAGGACGAGTGGAAGCGGGCGGCCCGGGCCGCCTCGGTGATCTCCTCCACGGAGATCTGGCTCAACGACAACCCCACCCTCACCGTGGCGGAGATGAACGCCCAGTGCCGCCGACTGAAAAACCTGGGACTGGTGATGATCGACTATCTGCAGCTGATGCAGGGCTCCGGCAGCAGCAACAGCTACGCCTCCGAGACCCGCACCCAGGTGGTCAGCGACATCAGCCGCATGATGAAGATCATGGCCAAGGAGCTGAACGTGCCCGTGCTGTGCCTGTCCCAGCTGAGCCGCGCCAACGAGCAGCGGCAGGACAAGCGCCCCATGCTCTCGGACCTGCGGGAATCCGGCTCCATCGAGCAGGACGCGGACATCGTGCTGGGCCTGTACCGGGACGGCTACTATAACCAGGAGAGCGAAAACCCCAACCTGACGGAGGTCATCGTTCTGAAAAACCGCCACGGCGAGACCGGACGGGATTATCTGGCCTGGCTGGGAGAATACACCTCCTTCCGGGATTCCGATCAGCGGCATGCGGAGTGAGATCACCCTGTCCCGGGAGCTGCTTCCCCCGGGAACGAGAGTGCTGTGCGCCGTGTCCGGCGGGGCGGACTCCGTCTGCCTGCTCCATCTGGCGAAAAGCCGGGGAGACCTTGTCTGCGCCTGCGCCCATTTTGACCACGGCCTCCGGGGTGAGGAATCCCGGCGGGACGCGGAATTTACCCGGGAGCTTTGCCGGGAATGGGACGTTCCCTTCTTTTTGGGCGAGGGCGAAGTGCCGGAGCACGCCCGGCGTACCGGGCAGAGCGTGGAAACGGCGGCGCGGGAGCTGCGCTACGCCTTTCTGCGGGCCACGGCGGAGGCCTGGGGCGCGGACGTGATCGCCACGGCCCACAATATGAGCGACAACGCGGAGACCGTGCTCTTCCGCCTGGCCCGGGGGACCGGGCTGCGGGGGCTCGCCGGGATCCCGGAGCGCCGGGGAAAGCTGGTGCGGCCGCTGCTGCACGTGACCCGGCAGGAGATCCTGGACTATCTGACGGAGCGCGCTATCCCCCACAGGGAGGATTCCACCAACGCCCTGGACGGCTGCGCCCGGAACTACGCCCGGCATCATCTGCTGCCCGCCATGGAGACGCTCCATCCCGGCGCGGTGCGCAACGTGGACCGCATGACGCGCAACCTTGCCGAGGACGAGGCCTTTCTCACCTCCCTGGCGGAGGAATGGCTGAACGGCCGGGAGACGGACGACCTGCCCGCGGAGGAGCTGCGCGCCCTGCCCCGGAGCGTGGCCCGGCGGGCCCTGGAAGCGTGGCTGGGGGAGGAACTGAGCCGGGAGCGGTTCGAGGCGGTGCTGGCCTTCTGTGTCGACGGCGCCTCCGGCTGCCTGGAGCTGCCGGGACGGAAGCTCTACCGGCGTTACGGTGTCCTCACCCTGTCGCCGCTGCCGGAGCGGGCCCTGCCGGAGCGGGAGATCCTCCCGGACGGGACGCTCTCCCTGCCGGAGGCAGAGCTGACGCTTTTTTGTCGGAAAGTTCAGGAAAGCCCGGAAATTCAAAGTTCGTTCAACATTTTTTCCTTTTCATGTGCCAATATATGTGGTAAACTGTCTGTCAGCGCACGCAAACCCGGCGACGGGATCCTTTTCCGGGGCAGAGCGGGCACGCGGAGCGTGAAAAAGCTGCTGCTGGACGCGAAGATCCCCCGGGAAAAACGTTCCGCCGTCCCGGTGATCCGGGATGAGGCGGGCGTGCTGGCGGTGTACGGCTTCGGTCAGGCGGAGCGGGCCTGGCCGCGGAACGGGGAGCCGTTTTACGAGATCACCATCCGAAAAGATACGGAGGATAAATAGAAAATGAGAGATCTGCGGGAAGATATGGCATCGATCCTTCTCACCGAGGAGGAGATCCATCAGCGGGTCCGGGAGCTGGGACAGGAGATCAGCCGGGACTACGAGGACAAGGAACCCATCTTTATCGGCGTGCTCAAGGGCTGCTTCGTGTTCATGGCGGATCTGATACGCCAGGTCACGGTGCCCTGCAGTATGGACTTCATGGCGGTGTCCTCCTACGGCAACGCCACCACCACCACCGGCGCGGTGAAGATCAACAAGGACCTGTCACAGGACATTGAAGGGAAGCACGTGGTGATCGTGGAGGACATTCTGGACTCCGGCGTGACGCTCCACTACCTCACCGGGTATCTGGGCAACCGGAAGCCCGCCTCCATCTCCATCGCGACGCTGCTGGACAAGCCCTCCCGCCGAAAAGCGGACGTGGCCGCCAAATACTGCGGCTACACCGTGCCCGACGCCTTCGTGGTGGGCTACGGTCTGGACTACGCCGAAAAGTACCGCAATCTTCCCTATATCGGCATTCTCAAGCCGGAGATCTACAGCAACTGACCCCCTCCGCCGGGAGGGCTGACCCGCCGAAAGGCATCGCGTGAAAGAAGGTTTTGCATTTGAACGTTGGACCAAACGGAAACAGAGCCAGACAGATCGGCTTTTACCTGCTGATCATCCTGCTGCTGGCGGCGACAATTTATATGATGACCCGGAACGACGCCAAGGTCGACCTGGTGTATTCCGACGTGGTGGAGCTCTTTGAGCAGGGCCAGGTGGAGTCCTTCTCCATCGACATGGACGGCAACCTGAACATGACCCTGCGCCAGGCCTACAAGGGGCAGAAGAGCATCAGCTGCCGGGTAGGCTCCTACAGCGTGTTCTACAACGATCTGAACGATCTGATCCGGGAGCAGAAAGCCGCCGGAACGCTGACCGAGTACGATTATCCCCCCGCCTTTGAGGTGGCCTGGTGGGTGACCTTCATCCCCTATCTCATCATCTTCGCGGTGATGGGCGTGTTCTGGTACGCCATGATGCGCAACTCCCAGGGGGGCGCGGGCGGCGTGATGCGCTTCTCCAAGGCCCGGACCCGTCTGGGCAGCGAGGAAAAGAAGAAAAAGACCTTTGCCGACGTGGCCGGGGCGGACGAGGAGAAGGAAGAGCTCCAGGAGATCGTGGAGTATCTGAAAGATCCCGCCGCCTATGCCGCCATGGGCGCCAGGATCCCCAAGGGCGTGCTGCTGGTAGGCCCTCCGGGCACCGGCAAGACCCTGCTGGCCAAGGCCGTGGCCGGCGAGGCGGGCGTGGAGTTCCTGTCCATTTCCGGCTCCGACTTCGTGGAGCTGTATGTGGGCGTGGGCGCGGGCCGTGTCCGCGACCTGTTCGAGCAGGCCAAGAAGGTGGCGCCGGCCATCGTGTTCATCGACGAGATCGACGCCGTGGGCCGTCAGAGAGGCTCCGGCCTGGGCGGCGGGCACGACGAGCGTGAGCAGACCCTGAACCAGCTGCTGGTCGAAATGGATGGCTTCGGCAACAACGAGGGCGTCATCGTCATGGCGGCCACCAACCGGGCCGACATCCTGGATAACGCCCTGCTGCGTCCTGGCCGCTTCGACCGCCAGGTCTATGTGGGCCTGCCCGATATCAAGGGCCGCGAGGCGATTTTGAAGATCCATTCCCGCGACAAGCAGCTTGCCGACGACGTGGATCTCAACAGCATTGCCAAGGGCACCCCGGGCTTCGCGGGCGCCGACCTGGAGAACCTGATGAACGAGGCGGCACTGCTGGCCGTGCGCCGCAAGCACCGCTTTATCACCCAGGAAGATATCGACGAGGCGATTTTGAAGGTGCAGATGGGCCCGGAGAAGAAGAGCCGCAAGATGAGCGACAAGGCCCGCCGCCTCACCGCCTATCACGAGTCCGGCCACGCGGTGGCCGCCAGGTTCTGCAAGAACGTGGACCCGGTGCACTATATCACGATCATCCCCCGCGGCCCCGCCGGCGGCTTTACGCTGTTCCGCCCGCAGGAGGATGTGGAGAACTTTACTTCCCGCGCGGAGATGTACGAGAACATCGTGGTCGCCCTGGGCGGCCGTATGGCCGAGAAGCTCTTCCTGGAGGATATCTCCACCGGCGCCTCCGGCGATATCCAGTCTGCCAGCTCCATGGCCCGCGATATGGTCACCAAGTACGGCATGAGCGAGCGCCTGGGACCCATCTCTTACGACAGCTCCGGCCACTCCATCTTCATCGGGCGCGACTTCGGGCAGACCAAGAGCTATTCCGAGGAGACCGCCGCCGCCATCGACGAGGAGGTCAAGGCCATCTTCGACCGGGCGGCCGCCGACTGTGAAAAGATCCTCACCGAGCATGCGGAGGAGCTGCGCGCCGTGGCGGAGTACCTGCTGGCCCATGAGACCATGGAGGGCGAGGAGTTCGACTACTTCTTCGCGCATGGCGAGTTCATGCCCGAGAGCGTCAAGCAGGCCAAGCTTGCCGCGAAGGATAAGACCATCGAGCGCCCGGCCCGCAAGATCTCCATGAGCGATGAGGCGCCGGTCCGGCCCGCGCTGACGGAGAGCGAGGCCCCGGCGGAGACGCAGAGCGCTCCCGCGGAGCCGGAAGCGTCCTCTGCACCGGAAGCGGCGCAGACCGAGCCGCCCGCGGCGGAGAAGAAAGACGAATAAACCATAAAGCAGGAGATGCGGTAAAAGCCGCATCTCCTGTCAATGTGTAGACAAAGTCTGTAAGCGCCAAAACAAGGCTGTCATTCTGAGGAACGAAGTGACGAAGAATCTCATATACCGCTCAGATAATGAACTTTTTGAGATCCTTCGCTGCGCTCAGGATGACAGGAACGGGGTTTG
>JAFSZH010000026.1 GCA_017455685.1 Oscillospiraceae bacterium | reverse complement strand
GCTGCTTCTGCCCGCCGGAGAGCATCACGCCCCGCTCGCCCACGAAGCTTTCATAGCCGTCGGGCATCTGCATGATCTCCTGGTGGATGGCGGCGCGCATGGCGGCCTGGGCCACCTCCTCGTCGGTGGCGTCCGGGCGGCCGTAGCGGATATTCTCCCGGACCGTATCGGCAAAGAGGAACACGTCCTGCTGGATGATGCCGACGTTCCGGTGGAGCGACGCCTGGGTGACGGAGCGGACGTCCTTTCCGTCCACCAGCACGGCGCCCTCGGTGACGTCGTAAAACCGGGGAAGCAGCTGGCTGAGGGTGGTCTTGCCGCTGCCGCTGGGTCCCACCAGGGCCAGGGTCTCCCCGGGGGCCACGTGCAGGCTCACGTCCTGCAGCACCTGGGGGCCGGTCTCGTAGTGGAAGCCTACGTTTCTGAACTCCACCTCTCCCCGTACCTGATTCAGCTCCGCCGCGTCCGGGGCGTCCTGCACCGCGGGCTCGGCGCGCATGATCTCCAGAAACCGGAGAAAGCCCGCGCTGCCGCTCTGGTATTGCTCCACGAAGTTCACCAGCCGCCGGATGGGGGAGGTAAAGATGGACACGTACAGGGTAAAGGCCACCAGATCCGCCAGGTCCATACGCTCCCGCATGATGAACAGGCCGCCCGCCGCGATGACGATCAGCTGCATCAGCGACAGGCACAGCTCCGTGGAGGCGCTGAACAGGCCGAAATAGTGATAGTGCCGGCGCTTGGCCACTTTGAACCGCTCGTTGGCCCGGTGGAACTTGGCCATCTCCTCGTCCTCGTTGGCGAAGGCCTTCACCGTCCGGACCCCGGAGACCCCGGATTCCACGGCGGCGTTGATCTCCGCCATCTCCGCCTTCACGCCCAGGCTGGACTGGCGGATCTTCATGCGCAGGCTGATGACGCACAGCAGCGTCAGCGGCACCGCCGCGAACAGGATCAGCGCCAGCTCCCAGCGGATGGTAGTGAGGATCACCAGAGCGCCCAGCAGAGTCAGCCCCGCCTGGAGCAGGTTTTCCGGCCCGTGGTGGGCCAGCTCCGTGATCTCAAAGAGGTCGGTGGTCATCCGGCTCATGAGTTTGCCGGTGCGGTGGGCGTCGAAGAAGGAAAAGGACAGCCGCTGGACCTGGGAGAAGATGTCCTCCCGCATGTCCGCCTCCACCCGGACCCCCAGCTCGTGGCCGAACCGGGTCACCAGATAGTTGGACAGCGCCCGCACAAGGTACGCCCCCAGCAGAATGGCCATCAATACGAAAAAGGCCCGGTACAGCCGCCCGGGCAGCAGGGTATGGATGGCGTAGCGGGTGGCGTAGGGGAAGGCCAGGTCCGCCGCCACCCCCACCAGGGCCATGAACATATCAAAAAGGAACAGCCGCAGGTGAGGGCGGTAATAGGTCAGAAACACGCGCAGGGGACTGCGGGAAAAATCTCTCTTTGGCATGGGTCTCCTTTATTCTTCGCCGCCGCGGGCGGAAAATCTGTCCCGCTGCTCCACCGCAAGAGCGTCGCAGCGGTTGTTGTACTCGTTGTCCGCGTGGCCCTTGACCCACGCGGCGGTGACCCGGTGCAGGCGGAGCAGCTCGTCCAGCTCCTGCCACAGCTCAGGGTTTTTCAGCTCGCCGTCCCGGCGCTTCCAGCCCCGGCGCTTCCAGTCCCGGAGCCAGCCGTTGTTCAGAGCGTTGACGATGTACTGGCTGTCGGAGTAGAGCTCCACGGCGCAGGGCTCCTTCAGGGCTTTCAGCCCTTCCAGCACGGCGGTGAGCTCCATGCGGTTGTTGGTGGTCTCCCGTTCCCCGCCGGAGAGCTCCCGGAGCCGGGAGCCGTAGCGGAGGATGGCAGCCCAGCCCCCGGGACCCGGGTTGCCGGAGCACGCGCCGTCAGTGTATAGGATAACGTTTTTCATGCTGAAACCTCCATGGGCTGGGCCGCCATGTCATCCCCGAGCGGTTGCCGCGCAGCGGCGAGCGAGTGGGGACATCCCTCCGGTTTGCGCAGCAAACCGGCCCAGCCCCCGGGGCCCGGGTTGCCGGAACAGGCGCCGTCGGTATAGAGAATGACTGTTTTCATTAGTTGCCTCCATTGTATTGCGCCCGCGGTTTGTGGGCTATCCTCCGGGGCCCCCAAACAGGTCTTGCCTGTTTGGGGAGAGGAGGAGCAACGAAGTGATTGAGACCTGCCGCTTGCGGTCAGGGCGAATGATACGGAGTTTGCGACGACGATGCACCCCCCTTTCTTTCTTTTCCGTCTTGCCGGAAAAGAAAGAATGCGCCGCGCCCGGTGGAAGAAAGAAAAGGGGCGCTATAAAAGACCGCTTCGCTTTGCCCTCAGGCCGCCTGACGGCGGAAATCACGCGCCCTTACTCCGTAACGGGCGCTGGTAGTGCAAAAATGCAGGCAGTGGTGGGGCTTATTCCTCTGTGGGAAGGACCTCCTCGGCGGTGTCGTCCTCGTGCTCGGCACGGGCGATGGCCACCACGGCGGCGCCCTCGTTGGGCCGCATGAGCTTTACGCCCTGGGTGCTCCGGCCCAGCCGGGAGATGCCGGCGCTGGGCATGCGGATGATGGTGCCGTCGCTGCTGACCAGCAGGATGTCCTCATCCCCGAAGACCTTCTTGGCGCCGATGACGGAGCCGGTCTTTTCCGTGACGTTGTAGGTTTTGAGGCCCATGCCGCCCCGGCCCTGGATGCCGTACTCGCTCATGGCGGTGCGCTTGCCGTAGCCGTTTTCGGTGACGGTGAGCAGGTCCTCCGTGTCGCTGCCCCGGACGGCGGCCACCACGTAGTCCCCCTTCCGGAGCCGGATGGCCCGGACGCCCACGGCGTTCCGGCCCATGGGCCGGGCGTCGTTCTCGTCAAAGCGGATGGCCATGCCGTCGTGGGTGACAGCCAGCAGCGTCTCGTCTCCGTTCGTCTTGAGCACCTGGATCAGCTGGTCGCCCTCGTTGAGCTCCAGCGCCCGGATGCCCGTGCGGCGGATGTTTTTCAGCTCGCCCTGGCTCATGCGCTTCACGGTGCCGTTGCGGGTGAAGAACTCGATATACTGATCCTCCTGCAGACCCCGGCCCCGGAGCATGGCGGCGACCTTTTCCTCGCTCTCCAGAGGCAGCACGTTGACGATGTTGGTGCCCCGGGCGCTGCGCCCGGCCTCCGGGATCATGAAGCCCTTGCGGATATACACCTTGCCGATGTTGGTGAAGAACAGCAGATAATCGTGGGTGGAGGCGGTGAAGAGGTCCTCCACGTAGTCCTCCTCCCGGGTGGCCATGCCCTTCACGCCCTTGCCGCCCCTGCCCTGGGCCTTGTACTCGGCGGCGGGGGTGCGCTTGATATAGCCGTTGTGGGACAGGGTAAAGACGCACTGCTCCTCGGCGATCAGATCCTCCAGGTCGATCTCGTCCTCCACGTCCTGGATCTCGGTCTTGCGCTCGTCGCCGTACTTCTCGCCGATGGCGATCAGCTCTTCCTTCAGCACGGCCTTGAGCTTCTCCGGGTCCTCCAGCAGGGATACGTAGTAGGCGATCTTTTCCTGCAGGTCGTCGTATTCCTTCTGCAGCTTCTCCCGGTCCAGCCCCTGCAGGGCCTTGAGGCGCATGTCCAGAATGGCCTGGGCCTGGACGTCGTCCAGCCCGAAGCGCTCCATCAGACGTTCCTTCGCGTCGTCGTAGCTGGAGCGGATGATATGGATGACCTCGTCGATGTTGTACTGGGCGATGAGCAGGCCTTACAGCAGATGCGCCCGCTCCCGGGCCATGCGCAGGTC
>JAFSZH010000025.1 GCA_017455685.1 Oscillospiraceae bacterium | reverse complement strand
CGCTCGTACATGTTCCGGGCGACCTCGTCTTCGACCGCCAGACAGTCGATGTCGATCAGCGTTCCGTCGGTGTAGCGCAGCTTCACGGTCTCCGAATCCTCGTGATACTCACAGCAGATCAGTCGTCTCATAACGCGCCCTCCTTCTATATTTTACCATTTTTCGCTGTTTGACCCCTCGCGGATATGCACGGTAGAATGGGCGCTTTCCGTCAATATGTACTACTCAATCCCCATCCTTTTGGCCAAATCCAACATAGAAAATGCGTAAATTTGCCATTTTTCCAATGTCGTCTGTGACGGGTCACCCTCGCGGATGCGCAGGGTGCGGCGGATCTCTTTGGGGATCACTACCCGGCCAAGATCGTCGATGCGGCGGACGATACCAGTCGCTTTCATATGAAAAATCCTCCTGTATTTCTATCGGTTGTCTCCGATAGTATTTGCAGGAGGATTTTCGTTATACAGAGATGCGGATCAGCTCTTTCGTCTCCACGTGGACGGGATAAAGAGGATAAGCATGGCGTAGATCTCCAGCCGCCCGAAGAGCATGGTGACGGTCATCACGAGCTTCGAGAAATCCGAGAAGATCGAGAAGTTTCCGCTGGGGCCGATCTTGCCCAGGCCGGGCCCGATGTTGGAAATGCACGACAGGGCCGCGGTGAAATTGGTGGCGAAGTCATAGCCGTCGAAGGATACGAAGACCGTGCAGCCCAGCAGGATCAGCGTAACAAGGGCGATATAGGAGTACACCGCGCCCGTCGTTTCCGGCGCGACGCGCTTTCCGTCCATCTGCACCCGGCTGACGCGGCGGGGATTGACCACGCGCCCCACGTCCGCCGCCGCCGTGCGGACAAACAGCATGACCCGGGAGAGCTTCAGCCCGCCGCCGGTGGAGCCCGCGCAGCCGCCGATGAACATCAGCATCACGATCAGCGTATGGAGAAAGGCGGGCCAGAGCATATAGTCCACGGTGCAGAAGCCTGCGGTGCTCAGCGTGGTCATGGTGACGAAGAAACCGTTGCGCAGCGCGCCGGCAACGCCGTAGTGCCGGACGGTGCCGATCACGATCAGCGTTATGGACACGAGAATGATCTCAAAATAGCGATGCAGCTCTTCGCTCCGCAGCGCCTCACGCACGCGGCCGATGAGGATGAGATAGAAGAGGTTGAAGTTCATGCCGAACAGCACCAGGGAAAAGGCGATCACGCCCTCGATATAGGCGCTGTCGAAAGCGGCGATGGAGGCGTTTCGGGTGGAAAAGCCGCCGGTGCCGGCGGTGGCGAAGGCATGGAGCAGGGCTTCATAAAAGCTCATGCCGCCAAACATCAGCATGATCGTCTCCGCCACGGTGAAGACGCTGTAGATCAGGTAGAGGATACGGGCCGTCTCCCTGGCCCGGGGGACCAGCTTGCCTACCGTGGGGCCCGGCACCTCGGCGCGCATGATATGCATGGAGCGTTCGCCGCTCATGGGCAGAACGGCCATGAGGAACACCAGCACGCCCATGCCGCCGATCCAGTGGGTAAAGCTGCGCCAGAACAGACCGGAGCGGGTGAGGGATTCCACGTCGTTCAGGATCGAGGCGCCGGTGGTGGAAAAACCGGAGGCGGTCTCAAATACGGCGTCGATGAAACGGGGAATATCCCCGCTGATGATAAAGGGCAGGGAGCCCAGCAGCGACATGGCCACCCAGGACAGCCCCACGCAGACAAACCCCTCGCGGGCGAAAATATCCCTCGTGCGGGGACGGAACAGAGCCAGCACGCCGCCGCAGAGCGCCGTGAGCAGGATCGTCACCGCGAAGGGAAGGACGGATTCCCCGTACACCAGCGCCGTGATCAGCGGAAGCAGCAGCAGTCCGGCCATGATCAGCAGCACACGGCTGAGGATATAGGCGATCATCCGATAGTTCATTTTTCGCCGTCCATGATGTCGTTGATATCCTTCAGCATGCCCGCGGGCGCGACGACCACAGCGTAGTCGCCGCTCTCGATCACGGTGGAGCCGTTGGGTATCAGGGTCTTTTCGCCGCGGATGATCGCGCTGATGAGCACGTCACTGCGCAGGCTGAGCTCACGCAGAGGAACGCCGAGGCAGCGCGCCCCGTCGCCCACTTTGAATTCCACTACTTCGATCCGACCGCCGGCCAGCTTGTGGATGGTCTCGATGCTGCTCCAGCCGGCGGAATTGGAGATCGCCCGGACAAAGCCGACGATCTGCTGGGAGACGATCTCCTTGGGGATGACCATGGTGTCGCTGCTGCCGTCCAGCATGTCGGAAAAATGCCGGTGTTCCAGCTTGACGACGGCCTTCGGCACACCGCAGCGCTTGGCGTACATGGCGGTGACGATATTGTCCCCGTCATTGCCGGTGAGAGCCACGAAGGCGTCCATGCCGCTGATATCCTCCTCCAGCAGGACCTCGTCCTGGGTGCCGTCGCCGCAGATGATACGCGCGTGAGGGATCAGATCGCAGAGCTCATCACAATGCTCGCGGGAGCTCTCCAGCACCGTGACGGCAATACCGTCCTCCTCCAGCAGCTCGGCCAGATAGACGCCGATGCGGGTGCCGCCCAGGATCATCACTTTCTTCACGCGCTTTCCGCTCTGCCCCACGGCATAGAAGAAGCGCCGGATCTCGCGGCCATCGCCCACGATGCTCAGCTTGTCTCCGGCCCGCAGGACGAAATCGCCGGCGGGGATCTGCACCCGGTCGGCGCGCTCCACCGCCGCCACAAGCACCTTTATTCCGAAACGCCTGCGGCATTCCTGCAGACTCATGCCGTCCAGCGGGCTGTCCTTCGGGATGCGGTAGTCCAGGATCTCGGCGCTGCCCTTGGAGAAATTCTCCACACGGACCGCGTTGGGAAAGCGCAGCACCCGGGAGATCTCCTTGGCGCACTCGTACTC
Source organism: Oscillospiraceae bacterium (assembly GCA_017455685.1). Taxonomy (GTDB): domain Bacteria; phylum Bacillota; class Clostridia; order Oscillospirales; family Oscillospiraceae; genus Apopatocola. Next base: position 9,231 of record JAFSZH010000025.1, on the reverse strand, counting down.
GGGGTTGATGATCACGGACAGGCCGATCGCTTCCCGGAGGAATTCCCCTTGGGTAAGATACTCCGGATCGCGGATCCGCGCGATGGTATAATCGGTCCCCAGACGGCGGGCGGCCAGCGCGCACATCATGTTCTTTTCGTCGCTGTCGGTCACGGCCAGAAGGATGTCCGCCTGCTCCGCCCCGGCTTCGCGCAGCGTATCGAGACTTGTGGAGCTTCCGAGATAGCAGATGACGTCCAGCTCGTTGGACGCATTCTCGATGGTTTCGGCGTCGCGGTCGATGAGCGTGATATCGTGGCCCTCGGCGTCCAGACTTTGGGCGATCCGCTCACCCACAAGGCCCGCGCCGGCAATAATGATTTTCATGGATCTCCCCACCTTTCCTCAAAGGCAGTTATTAACCAAATAAGTATAGCATGTTCTTCCGCCCTTGTACAGGGGAGTGATGATGGCTGGCGAGCTTGAAAAAATGACACGCAAAGCGAAAAAAGACAAGAGCATCAATTGATGCTCTTGTCTTTTTTTCTTTTGTTTTGCAGTATTTCGTCTCGCAGCTCCAAGTGCTGCTGCTCCAGCGCTTTCCATTGTTCGTCCAGCTGCTTGAAGTCCTGAACCGCCTGTTTCATTTCATCAGATTCATAGGAAACGCCCTGCGCCACCAACTGACGCAGCCGTTCCCGTGCCGCTTCCAAATCCACGCCCATGCTGTAAAGCCGGGCAGCCGAGGCAAGCAGCAAATCCTTTCGATAGTCCATATTCTCACCGCCGCACTATTTAGGCTATGTATAGCCTAAATAGTAGCATGCATAGCCTACTTTTGCAAGACAGACCCTATATCTTTGCAAGAGAAGGGACGGTGCAGCTATGGATACCATTTCCGCGATCAAGAACAGGATCCGTCGCTTATGTGCGGAGCGGAATCTTACGATCAACAGGCTTGCGACGATGTGCGCCTTGCCGCCATCGTCTGTAAAGAATATCCTGTACGGAAGAAGCACCGATCCGAAAATCCTGACGATAAAAAAGATATGCGACGGTTTGGATATCACCCTCGCAGAGTTTTTCTCCACCCCGGAGTTCGACGCGTTGGAGCAGGAAATCAAGTGAATATAATAAAACACCGGTGCGGCTCTCCTGCCGCACCGGTGTTTTATCTAAACCCTTACAGCTTCTCGATCGTGTCGGCCAGGCGCCACAGTTTTCAACTCGGGATCATCAAAGAAATTAATAAAAAATTTATAAAAAAAGTGGCGCAAATTGCCCGTTTCATTCCCTATAAGGCGAAGGGACGATCCTACCGTCCCAAAAATGAGAAAGGAGCAAAAAACATGGCAATGACACCGAAAGAGAGCTTTGACCGGATGATGAGAGGAGAAGACCCGGGAGGAAAGATGAGCGCGCTGCACGCGAAGATTTTTAAAATGATCCTGCGCCGGCAGGCGGGCGACCTTGTGAAGGAAGAAAGTCTGGAGAGTATCGCGTTCGTGCCGAAGGGCACGGAGCCGTGGACAGTCGAACTCGTCTTCGGAGAGGGGGATCTGTCTGAGGAAGCGCAGCTCACGCTGGCCAAGATGCGGCTGAACTCCCACCGGATGGAGATCAAAACGTCCGGGGAGTCCACCCGGATCTGCTTCTTCATGTATACCGATGAAACGGAGGCGGAAAACCATGAGGGATGATTGGGATGACTTCTTTGACGGCGTGGACTGGGACGCTGTCCTGCGTGAGACTCCGGACGAACAGGAAAAAACGAAGGCGGCGTTCAGAGACGCCGCCTTCGACTACAAACGCAGCTATATACGGAAAATTCTGAAGACCCGCCCGGAGCTTACGGACGTCCGGATGATCGACTATGCCTCCGAGCAGATGCTCGAATCTCACACCGAGGGCGTGGAGCTTGACGTGGACGACGCGTTGCGGCTGGCAGCCCATTATAAGCCGAAAACGACCGAAGAAATCGTGCAGATGCTATTCAACGCCGGCGCCCGGGACGGGAACTTTTTTGACACGGTCTTTATGTTTGACCCGAATGAAGCGGAAGAACCGGCGGGGACCGTTCGAAACGCTGACGCGGCGCAAAAGGCGGGAATCATGACGGTGCTGGCAGAGCGTCTTGCCGGGAACCCCAACGTGCTGCTGCTGGGCCTCCCGGTGTTCGATCCTCTGTCCTCGTGGACCCAAGTCAAGCTCGCGGTGTTCAGCGAAAAACTGTCAGATATGGAAAAGGAATGCCTGCAGGTGCTCAAGAGTGTTTCTGACAAATATTTTATGAGAGAGCAAAGCGGAGCAACAGTCTTGACATTTCAGATCTTTCCCCTTTGGGACGACTGACCCATGGCGGGAGAGAAAAGCATGCCCCAGCATGAAATATAAATAACCCCGGGGGACAGTCAGCGACCGTCCCCCGGGGTTTATCATATTCAATCTGCCCTTACAGCTTCTCGATGGTGTCGGCCAGGGAGTCCAGCCAGGAGCCCTCGTAGCTCTCGATCTGGCCGGCGTCCACCTTTTCCGCCAGCTTGGGGTCCACGGGCAGACGGGCGGTGTCCTTGATGATCAGCCGCTCGGCGGTCTCGGCGACCCGGCTGGGCCCGAAGATCTCATGCTCGCCGCCGCAGTCGGGGCACTTGAAGAAGCTCATGTTCTCCACCAGGCCCACCACCCGCTTTTCCATCATGCGGGCCATGCGCACGGCCTTTTCCACGATCATGCCCACCAGCTCCTGGGGGGTGGTGACGATGACCACGCCGTCCACCGGCAGGGACTGAAACACGGTCAGCGGCACGTCGCCGGTGCCGGGAGGCATGTCCACGAACATATAATCCACCTCGCCCCAGTGCACGTCGGTCCAGAACTGGCCCAGCACGCCGGCGATCACGGGCCCGCGCCACAGCACGGGGGCGGTCTCGTCTTCCAGCAGCAGGTTGATGCTCATGATCTTCACGCCGCTCTTGCTCTCCAGCGGCTCGATGCCGAAGGCGCTCTGATAGGTGCCCTCGTGGAGGCCGAAGCTCTGGGGGATGGAGGGACCGGTGATGTCCGCGTCCAGAATGGCGGTCTTGTAGCCCCGGCGGCGCATGGTGACGGCCAGCAGGGAGGTGACAAGGGACTTGCCCACGCCGCCCTTGCCGCTGACGACGGCGATGACCTTGCCCACGCGGGAGGCCTCGTTCACCGGCTTGAGCAGGCTCTGGGGCTCGGTGCGGCTGGAGCAGCTGCTGCCGCAGGAGCTGCAGTCGTGGGTGCAGTTTTCGGAATTGACTTCCTGACTCATTTTGGGTAATACTCCTTTTTTCCGCCCGGGTCCGCCGGGCAAGTGTTATAGTCGCAGCAGCGCCGTGGCGATGCCGAAATAGACCAGCAGGGACAGGGCATCCACGATGGTGGTGATGAAGGGACTGGCCATGACCGCCGGGTCGAAGCCCAGCTTTTTGGCCACCATGGGCAGGGTGCAGCCGATGACCTTGGCCACCAGCACGGTGAGGGCCATGGTGATGCACACCACCGCCGCCACCAGCACGGTCACGTCGCCGTTGCCCATCAGCATCCGGTCCACCAGCATGATCTTGCCGAAGCAGATCACGCTCAGCGCGGCGCCGCACAGCACGGCGGTCTGGACCTCTTTCCAGATCACCTGCAGCAGATCGGCAAATTCCAGCTCGCCCAGGGACAGGGCGCGGATCACGGTGACGCTGGCCTGGGAACCGGAGTTGCCGCCGGTGTCCATCAGCATGGGGATGAAGAGCGTCAGCACCACCTGGGCGGCCAGGGCGCTCTCAAAGCTGTTGAGGATCATGCCCGTAAAGGTGGCGGACACCATCAGCAGCATCAGCCAGGGGATCCGGTGCTTGAACAGGTCCCAGGCGTTGGACCGGAGATAGGTCTTCTCCGAGGGCATGATGGCGGCCATCTTTTCGATGTCCTCGGTGACCTCTTCTTCCATGACGTCCATGGCGTCGTCAACGGTGACGATGCCCACCAGACGGTTCTCCCCGTCCACCACGGGCAGGGCGTTGAAGTTGTACTTGGAGAACATCTGGGCCACGGCCTCCTGGTCCTCCGAGGTGGTGACCGAGATCACGTGGGTCTCCATGATGTCCTTCACCACGTCGTCCGGGTCCGAGAGGATCAGCATCCGCAGGGACAGAGCGCCGATGAGCTCGCCCTTTTCCGTCACGTAGCAGGTGTTGATGGTCTCCTTGTCCACGCCGGTCCGCCGGATGCGCTTGATGGCTTCCTCGACGGTCATGGCGGGGCGCAGGGAAACGAACTCCGTGGTCATGATGCTGCCGGCGGAGTCCTCCGGGTAGCGGAGGATCTCGTTGATCATCCGGCGCATCTCCGGGTCGGCGGACCGTAAGATCCGCTTGACCACGTTGGTGGGCATTTCCTCCACCAGGTCCACGGCGTCGTCCACGTACAGCTCGTCGACGACTTCCTTCAGCTCCGCGTCCGAGAAGCCGTGGATCAGCAGCTCCTGCCGCTCCGGCTCCATCTCCACGAAGGTCTCCGCCGCCAGCTCCTTGGGCAGCAGGCGGAACAGCAGCGGGAGGATGGTCTCGTCCATGTCCTCGAATACCGCCGCCACGTCCGCGGGATTCATGGTGATGAGGATATCCCGCAGAGTCGTATACTTTTTCCCCGCCACCAGCGCGGCGAGAGTGCTCTCAATGGTTACGGTGGTCTCTGCCATTTTGTCTTACCTCCTATTTTTGTTTCGCGGGAGCGCAAGACACAATCAGACCTTTATCCGCCAACGGTCACGTCTTCCGGCCGTATTCGGACTGTTTGGCCTTCACTTGTGCCGCTGGTACTGTGACCGGATTCCATGACCTTCACCTCACTTGTTGATGGTTTTTTACTTCGCCCTGCCGCGGTGTATGCCCCGCAGGGAAGGGGCGTCAGGGCGTTCCGGAGGGCTTTTCGCCCCGGTCCTGCCGGGGTTTTCCGCCCCGGCGCCGGTGGTTGGGCCGGTGGGAACGCTTTTCCTCCTGGCCGGGCGCGGCGGGGGACTTCTGCCGGGGCTGGGACGGCTGGCCCTTGCCCCGGACGGCGTGGGGCTTGTCCGCTTTCTCGGGCCGGTCGGGCTTTTCGACCTTCTCCACCCGGACCACGGGGGCGTCGCCGCCCTGGCTCTTTTTCTTGTGCCGACGGCGGCGGGACGACTTGCTCTGGCCCTCCCCGGCGGCCTCCGGCGCGGCGGCGGGCGCGCGCTCCTCTTCCTCGGGGAGCATCTGGGGCATGGACCAGCGCGGCTCGGGCTCCGGCTCCTCCTTGGGCTTGGGCACGTAGTGGAGCACCTGGGGCAGAGGCTCGCCCTCCGGGGGACGGCCCCCGGGGACCTCCGCGATCTCGTCCACGGTGTAGGTCCGCACCACCGCGTCGCCGGGTCCGTCCAGCTTCACCTTCACGTTCTGCCGCAGCAGGTTCACCAGCGTCACGCTGCCGTAGCCGTCGACGGTCTGGACGAAGGCGCCGTTCTTCGGCACGTGCTTCACCAGGTCCTCATAGGCCTCCTGCTCGTACCGCAGGCAGCACATCAGCCGCCCGCAGGTGCCGGAGATCTTCACCGGGTTCAGGGACATGGACTGGGTCTTGGCCATCTTGGTGCTCACCGGCTGGAAGTCCTCCAGGAACTGATTGCAGCAGAAGGGCCTGCCGCAGATGCCCAGCCCGCCCAGCATTTTGGCCTCGTCCCGGACGCCGATCTGCCGGAGCTCGATGCGGGTGCGGAACACGCCCGCCAGATCCTTGACCAGCTCCCGGAAGTCCACCCGCCCGTCGGCGGTGAAGAAGAAGAGGATCTTGTTGCCCTCAAAGGAACACTCCACGTCCACCAGCTTCATTTCCAGCTGGTGTTTTTTGATCATGTCCTTGCAGATCTCAAAGGCCTCCGCCTCCCGGGAGCGGTTGATCTCCGCCACCCGCAGGTCGTCGGCGGTGGCTTTGCGGACCACCGGGCGCAGGGGCTGCACGGTGTCGGAATCCTCCACCATGTGGTTGCCCTCCACGCAGGAGCCCAGCTCCATGCCCTTGGAGGTCTCCACCACCAGCTGCTCGCCGGCGGCGGCGGTGATCCCCGCCGGATCGAAATAGTAGGCCTTGCCCCGGCCGCGGAATTTTATGGTTACAACTTCTGTCAATGGTATGACCTCATTTCCCGAAAACGTATGTGGAAAGATAGCCTGTCACGTGCTTGACGCCTACGTTGGCGAGCAGATACTTCTCCGCCCGGGCCAGGAATTCTTCTAAATACAGGAGCTCCTCCGGCCCGGCCGCGTCCACGGCCCGGCGGCGGATGCACCCCACGGTCTCCAGCAGCTGGGCGTTGTCCAGCTTTTCCATGGCCAGGCAGCAGCGCAGCAGCGCCAGCCGGTCCCGGCGGGCGGCCAGCCAGCCCTCGGCGCGCTTTTCGCTCTGGTCGGAGGCGGTCTCCGCCTCGCCGCCTGCCCGCTCCGAAGCGCAGCGGGAACGGACGGTCTCCAGCAGGGCCCCGGGGTTCCGGACGCACAGCAGGAAGCTGACGCGGGCGGGAGGCTCTTCCAGCAGCTTGAGAAAGGCGTTCTGGGCCTGGGGGTTCATGGTTTCCGCCTCGGGGAAGATATAGACCTTGCGCTCGGCCTCGTTGGGCAGCACCAGCGCGTCCACGCTCAAAGCGCGGATCTGGTCCACGACGATCTCCCGACGGAGCTTGCCGGAGGAGTTCGGCTGCCGCTCCACCACGGTCACGTCCGGGTGGATGCCGGGAAAGGGACCCTGGAACACCTTGCGGCAATGCCGGCAGGCCCGGCAGGGCCGGGGCCCGCTGCTCTCGCAGAGAAGCTCCGCGGCCAGCGTCCGGGCGCGGTCCGATGTGGCCTCCCCGCTGCCGGAGAGGATGACAGCATGCATTCTCTTTTCCATATCAATTCAGTATAACATATAATTCTCACTTTGGCTATAAAAAATTCCGGACGGCTGAGCCGCCCGGAATATGTTTATTGGGGATATTTTTTACTCCGCGTCGGAGATCAGGCCGTAGCCGCCGCTGTTGCGCTTGTACACAACGGCGAAGGCGCCGCCGGCGTCGGAATTGCGGAACGCGTAGAACTCGTGGTCCAGCAGATTCATCTGCAGGATGGCCTCCTGAGGGGTCATGGGCTTGATCTGGAAGCTCTTGGTGCGGACGATGGTGAAGTCCTCTTCCTGATCGTCGTCGTCGTTCTCCGCCACGAGGCCGTGGGCGTCCCAGTCGATGGGGCCGGATTTGAGCTTCTTTTCCAGCCGGGTCTTGTTCTTGCGGATCTGCCGCTCAATGGAGGCGACGGCCGAGTCCACGGAGGCGAAAACGTCGCCGGTGGTCTCCTTGGCACGGTAATACATGCCGTTGTTGTTCACCGTGACTTCCACGGTGAAGCGTCCGCGCTCCCGGCTGAAGGAAACAGCCGCGTCGCTGTCGTTGCGGAAGAGCCGGTCGATCTTCCCGACCTTCTTTTCCGCGTAGAGCCGAAGATCGTCGCTCAGCGTCAGCTGCTTGGCAGAAACGGATATTTTCATAAACCCAACTCCTTTCGTGATTGTGATCTCATTATAGCATAGTCGGGGGCCGATGGGTAGCCTGTTTGTGAATTTTTATTCCTCGGCCGTTTTCCCGGTATGGCGCTGGATCAGCTTCACGATTTCCACGATGGGGATCACCAGAAAGCCCAGGCCGATGGCGACGCCGTACTCCTGGAGGCCTACCGGCGCGAACTCAAAGGCTGCGGCCAGGAAGGGGACCTCGCACACCACGCTGGTCAGCAGCAGCGCGGCGGCCAGGGAGACCCACAGCGCCCAGTTCTGCTTGCCGATGGTGAAGAGGCTGCCCCGCTGGGAGCGCATGTTGAAGCTGTGGAAGATCTCAGCCATGGACATGGTGAGGAAGGCCATGGTGGTGCCCGCGGCGCTGGCGGCGGGAATCTCCCACACGCCGGATTCCATGTGGTGTCCGATGAAGAAGCTCAGCAGGGTCAGCACGGACACCATCAGGCCCTGATAGGCGATATCGAAGCCCATGCCGCCGGCGAAGATGCCCGCCTTGGCGCTGCGGGGCCTGCGCTGCATGATGTCCTTTTCACCCTTTTCCAGGCCCAGGGCCAGGGCGGGGAAGCAGTCGGTGACCAGGTTGATCCACAGCAGGTGTACCGGCTCCAGGATCACAAAGCCCATGAGCGTGGCCGAGAAGATGCTGATGACCTCGCTCATGTTGGAGCCCAGCAGGAACTGGATGGCCTTGCGGATGTTGTCGTAGATCCGGCGTCCTTCTTCCACGGCGCCCACGATGGTGGCGAAGTTGTCGTCCGCCAGCACCATGTCCGCCACGTTCTTGGTCACGTCCGTGCCGGTGATGCCCATGCCCACGCCGATGTCCGCGGACTTGATGGAGGGCGCGTCGTTGACGCCGTCGCCGGTCATGGCGGTGACGTAGCCCGCCTTCCGCCAGGCGTTGACGATGCGGGTCTTGTGCTCGGGCTGCACCCGGGCGTAGACGGAGATGTTCTGGTATTCCTTCTCGAACTCCTCGTCGCTCATCTCGCCCAGCTGGGCGCCGGTGATGGCCTTTTTGTCTTCGGTGAGGATGCCCAGATCTTTGGCGATGGCCACGGCGGTGTCGATGTGGTCGCCGGTGATCATGATGGGCCGGATGCCCGCCTCACGGCACTCCTTGATGGCCCCGTAGACCTCCGGCCGGCAGGGGTCGATCATGCCCACGAAGCCGATGAACACCATGTGCTGCTCCAGCGTCTCGGGCTCGTAGTTCTCCGGCTCGGCGTCCCAGTTGCGGAACGCGGCGCCCAGCACACGCAGGGCGCGGTCCGCGAATTCCTTGTTCCGGCGGCGGACGTTCTGCTTGTAGGCCTCGGTGATGGGCCGGATCTCACCGCCGATCCAGCAGTAATCGCAGCGGTCCAGCAGTACCTCGCAGGCGCCCTTGGTGAACTGCACGATCTTATCCCCGTTCCGATGGACGGTGGACATCATTTTCCGCATGGAGTCGAAGGGGGCCTCTCCGATCCGGGGGAAGGCGATCTCCAGCTCGTCCTTGTACTCCCGGATATCGTGGGCGTGGTTGACCAGGGCCGCCTCGGTGGGCTCGCCCTCCGCCGCATGCATGCCCAGGCACCGCTTGGCGTCGCTGCACAGGGCCATGGCCCGGGCCAGCAGCACCGGGTCCTCGGTCCAGGTGTCGGTGACGGTCATGCGGTTCTGGGT
>JAFSZH010000024.1 GCA_017455685.1 Oscillospiraceae bacterium | reverse complement strand
GCCTTCTTCAAGAGGACATCCTGTAACGGAATGTGTTGAAGATGATCCAAACGACGATGACTACGGCGAAGAAGACGAGACCAGCATTGAACCTCACGTTCCATCCAAGGCATCGATCCGAAGGATCTCAGAAGCCATGGCTTGAGGGCCGCCCGCCGCGCCCCGGTTCAGAGGAAGAGCGGCAGCTGAAAACAGCCTTTATGTAACGCAAACTGAAATCATTCCAGCGGTCGAAAGAGGGTTTCCGCCATGGAACATCAAACATTTGAACGGGCGATCCCGGAAGGATACAGAGAAGTCTATCATATTGACGCCGCCAACAAGAAAACCGGCCTTTTGCTGACGCTGGGTTCCCTCCTGATCGCGGCAGGCCTGATCTTCTTCTTTTTTATGTCCATAGACTACGTCAGCATCGATCTCCGTAATCTTTTGAAGTATAACCTGGTCTTTCTTGCTGCCATGCTTGCGTACGTCGTCCTCCATGAACTTACACACGGAGCGGTATATAAGGCTCTGACAAAGGAAAAACTGCGTTTCGGCATCACCTGGTCCGCGGCTTTTTGCGGCGTTCCGGACATCTATACCTATCGGGATACCGCGCTCAAATCTCTGGTCGCGCCGCTTGCGCTCTTCTCGGTCCTTCTGATTCCGCTTCTCATCTGGCTGCACCGTATCGACGCGGGATGGTATCTGGTGACGGGCGTCATCTTTTCCCTGCACATTTCCGGATGCATCGGGGATCTGTGTATGACGGCGCTGTTTCTTACGAAATTCAAAGATCCCGAGACGCTTATGAGAGATACAGGCCCTGAACAGTGGATCTACGGGAAGGAGTAGTACAAAGGCATCCGGGGCAAAGGCCGCCCGCAGCAGTTCAGCTCGGGCAGGCGGCGACCGGTCTGCGATCGGACAAACAGACACTCACGATGCGTGGGCGTCTGTTTTTGCTTGAAACGGAGATGCTTTTTTGATAAAATGAAAAAATACTATTCGAGCCCGCAGAGAACGGGCGGCGGAAAAAACAGATGGGAGAACAACGAATGAAGATCGCGGTAACGTATGAAAACGGAGAGGTGTTTCAGCACTTCGGACACACGGAGGAATTCAAGGTCTACGACGTGGAGGACGGCCGGGTGGTCTCTTCGAAGATCATCGGCTCCGATGGGAGCGGCCACGAGGCCCTGGCGGGCCTGCTGGCGGACCGGGCCATCGACGTGCTGATTTGCGGCGGCATCGGCGGCGCCCAGGCGGCGCTGGCGGAGCAGGGCATCGAGCTCTGCGCCGGCGCTTCCGGCAGCGCGGACGAGGCGGTGGAGGCCTATCTGCGCGGCGAGCTCGTCAATACCGGAGCCAACTGCGACCATCACCACGGGGAGGACCATTCCTGCGGCGATCATGAGGGCGGCTGCGGCGGCTGCCACGCTCCCTGCGGCGTCCGGGGGAAGAACGCGGGCAAACGGGTCCGGACCCATTACCGGGGGACCTTCAACGACGGCACGCAGTTCGACAGCTCCTATGACCGGGGCGAGCCGCTGGAATTCGTCTGCGGCGCGGGCATGATGATCCCGGGCTACGACGCCGCCGTGGCCGATATGGACGTGGGGCAGATCGTGCAGGTGCACCTGTCTCCGGCCGAGGCCTACGGCGAGGCCGACCCGGAGGCGTTCATCACCGTGCAGCTGGCCCATCTGCCCGAGGCGGCGGAGCTTAACGTGGGAGAGCAGGTCTACCTGCAGGACGCCGGCGGGCGGCCCGTGCCGGTGCGGGTGGCCGCGAAGGACGAGACCACCATCACCTTTGACGCCAACCACGAAATGGCCGGAAAGGAACTGAATTTCACCATCGAGCTGGTGGAAGTGCTGGACTGACGCGCCGCGGACCGGGGAAAACGGCGCTTTTGGGAGGGAAATGGCATGAACGAACAGACAAACAGAGATAAGAGCATCATTCGTACAAGCATCATCGGCATTCTGGCCAACGTGTTCCTGGCGGGCTTCAAGGCCTTCGTTGGCTTCACGGCCAACTCCATCGCCATCGTGATGGACGCGGTGAACAACCTGTCCGACGCGGCCAGCTCCGTCATCACCATCGTGGGAACGAAGCTGGCGGGCAAGGACGCGGACCGGAAGCACCCCTTCGGATATGGACGGATCGAATACATCAGCGCCATGGCGATCTCCGGCCTGGTGCTGTACGCAGGCATCACCGCTCTCGTGGAATCCGTAAAAAAGATCATCCATCCCGACGTGCCGGATTACAGCGCCGCCGCGCTGGTCATCGTGGCGGTGGCCGTGGCGGTGAAGATCGTGCTGGGCCGGTACGTGAAGCGCGTGGGGGAGAAGGTCAATTCCGATTCCCTCGTCAACTCCGGCGAGGACGCCACGCTGGATTCCGTGATCTCCGCCTCCACGCTGGCGGCGGCCGCGGTGTATCTGCTCTTCGGCGTCTCTCTGGAGGCCTGGCTGGGCGCGGTCATCGCGCTGGTGATCGTCAAGTCCGGCTTCGGCATGCTGCGGGAGACCCTGTCCAAGATCCTGGGCGAGCGGGCGGACGCGAAGCTGGTGCTGGATATCAAGAAGACCATCCGCAGCCACCCGGAGATCATGGGCGCCTACGACCTCATCCTGCACAACTACGGGCCGGACGATTACAACGGCTCCGTCCACATCGAGGTGGCGGACACCATGTCCGCCGACGAGCTGGACCGGCTGACCCGGAAGCTCACCGCCGAGGTACATGAAAAGCACGGCGTGATCCTCACCGGCATTGGTGTGTACGCCTACAACACCAGCGACCCGGAGGCGGCGGCCGTCCGGGAAAAGGTGGCGGCGATCGTCACCGGGGTCCCTTACGTCCTGCAGATGCACGGATTCTTTATGGACAAGGCGGAGAAGCTTATGCGCTTCGACGTCGTCGTCAGCTTCGACGCCACGGATCGGCGGCAGACGTTCCAGGAGGCCTGCGAAAGGGTGCGGGAGGCGTTCCCGGACTACACCGTGCAGGGGATCATAGATTTGGATTTCAGCGAGATCGCCGAGGGGTGAAGGGCCCGCGCCGGCAGGAGGAAACAGATGAACGAACGGACCGAAAACGACAGGACCGCGCCCGTGCTGGTGCCCTGCGCCGACTATGCGCCGGAGACGGTGCGCCGGGCGCTGGAGGAAGCCATCGGGGCCGCGGGCGGGCTGGACTGGGTGAAGCCCGGCATGCGCGTGGGGATCAAGCTCAACCTGTGCGCCGCCAAGAAGCCCGAGGCGGCGGCCACCACCCATCCCGTCCCGGCGGCGGAGCTGACCCGGATGCTCAAGGAGCGGGGCGCGGAGGTGGTGCTGGGGGACAGCCCCGGCGGGCCCTTCGTGGCGCCGCTGATGCACCGCAGCTATGAAGCCACGGGCCTGCGGCTGTGCGAGGCCGCGGGCGGCACGCTCAACGAGGATTTCGGCTACACCGAGGTGGATTTTCCGGAGGGCCGGAGCATCCGCAGCTTCGCTTACGTGGACTGGCTGCGCTCCTGCGATGCGGTCATCAACTTCTGCAAGCTCAAATCCCACGGCATGATGGGCATGACCGCGGCGGTGAAAAACCTGTACGGCGTGATCCCCGGCACCTACAAGAGCGAGTATCACTACCGGCACGAGGATCCCATGAACTTTGCCGACATGCTGGTGGACCTCAACGAATACGTGAAGCCCCGGCTGTGCCTGTGCGACGCGGTGGAGATCATGGAGGGCAACGGCCCCACCATGGGCACGCCCCGGCATCTGGGTCTGCTGCTGGCAGGCACGGACCCCTACCGGCTGGACCGGCTGGGCGCCGCCCTGCTGGGCATCCGGGAGCGGGAGATCCCGTATCTGGAGGCGGCAAAGCGCCGGGGCCTGCTCAGCGCGGCGGACCCGGAGATCGCCGGCATGGCCGCGCCCTGGGCTCTGCGCGATTTTCAGCGCTCCGGGGCCACGGCGTCCTGGTTCGCCCAGTCGGAGGAGGACCGGGGGCTGCGGAAGATCGTCAAGCGGAGCATGTACGTGCTCTTCCGCTCCCGCCCGGCGCCGGACCGGGACTGCGTCGGCTGCGGCAAGTGCGCCGCAGACTGCCCCGCCAAAGCCATCACCATCGTCAAGGGAAAAGCCCGGATCGACAGGAGCAAGTGCATCCGCTGCTTCTGCTGTCAGGAATTCTGCCCCACCGGGGCCATGAAGGTCCGGCGCTCGTTCGTGGCGAAGCTCACCGGCCGGTGAGCTTCGTGCGCGTTTCCATGGATCGACGGAGAACGGAGGAACGGCTGTGAAGCTGATCGAGCCCAGTATGGAATATGACGAGCAGATCCAGGCCTACCGCCGGGAGTTCCTGGAACAGGAGGGCTCCATGGACGGCTGCGGCTCCCTGCGCCGGTTCGGGAACACCCGGGACTGGCTGGACCAGGTGGAGGCGCTGAAACGGCCCGAGACCACCCCGGCCCATCTGGTGCCCTGCACCCAGTACATCTGCGTCCGGGAGTCGGACGACAAGGTGGTGGGCATGATCCAGATCCGGCACTGGTTTAACGACTATCTGGAAAAGTACGCCGGACACATCGGCTATTCCGTGTGCCCCAGCGAGCGGCGAAAGGGCTACGCCTCCTGGATGCTGGGGGCCGTGCTGCCCGAGTGCAGGGCCCTGGGACTGGACCGGGTGCTGATCTCCTGCGACAAGGGCAACGAGGGCAGCCGGAGGACCATCCTCCGCAACGGCGGCGTCTACGAGTCCACCGTCCGGGAGCCCCGGAACGGGGACCTGCTGGAACGGTACTGGATCGACCTGACGGAATGAGCCCGCCCCGGCTCTACCATGCGTAGGTTGCCTTTCCGGCGGCCGGGCCCTACCATGGGGGCGAAAGGAGGGATCGGGATGGATCAATACGTCACCGGGACCATGATCAAACGCCTTCGGGAAAAGCGGGGCCTCACCCAGCAGGAGCTGGCGGAGCTGCTGCGGGTCAGCGACAAGGCCGTGTCCAAGTGGGAGACCGGCCGGGGCTACCCGGATATCACCCTCGTCGAGCCGCTGGCCGCCGCTCTGGGCGTGTCGGTCATCGAGCTGTTCTCCGGGGAAAACGTGGTGAACACCAACCGGGCCGCCAACCTGCTGCGGCTGAAGCTGTACCGCTGCCCCGTGTGCGGCAACGTGATCCAGAGCACGGGGGAGGCCGTGGTGAGCTGCTGCGGGCTCCGGCTCCCGGCGCTGGAGGCAGAGGAGCCCGACGAAGACCACGCCCCTGCCGTCCGGCGGTCCGAGGACGAATACTACGTCTCCCTGGACCACGAGATGACAAGGGGCCACCATATATCGTTCCTGGCGGCGGTGCGGGACGACGGCTGGGAGTTGAAAAAGCTCTACCCTGAGGGCCCTGCGGAGGCCCGCTTCAGGATCGCCGGGACCCGGGCGGTGTACTGGTGCTGCAACCGGCACGGCCTGTTCAAAAAGGATGTAGACCCCCGCGGACTGTGAGGTTTATACGCGAGCTCCCCCGGAACGAAGACGCTCCGGGGGAGCTTTCCGTCTGAGGGGCGCTATTTACCTATTGACATGGTAGGTAAATTAGTGTATCATTTAACCCGGCAAGAAAAATGAGAACAAGGAGCGCATGCCCATGAAGATCTACGCAGACAACGCGGCCACCACCCCCATGAGCCGCACCGCCATCGACGCCATGACCCGGTGTATGGAGGAGCAATACGGCAACCCCTCCAGCCTCTACTCACTGGGGCAGGAGGCCAAGGAGATCCTGGAACGGGCCCGGGAGGACGTGGCCGGGGTCATCGGGGCCGAGCCCCGGGAGATCGTCTTCACCTCCGGCGGCAGCGAGGCGGACAACCAGGCCCTCCGCTCCGGCGCGGCCCTGGGGAAGCGGGCGGGGAAAATGCACATCATTTCCACCGCTTTTGAGCACCACGCCGTGCTCCATACTTTGAAAGCCCTGGAAAAAGAGGGCTTCGAGGGGACGCTGCTGCCCGTCCACGAGGACGGCCTGGTCCGGCCGGAGGAGCTGGAGGCGGCCATCCGGGACGACACCTGCCTGGTGACGATCATGTTCGCCAACAACGAGATCGGCACCATCCAGCCCATCCGGGAGCTGGGAGCCATCTGCCGACGCCGGGGCGTGCTGTTCCACACGGACGCGGTGCAGGCCATGGGCCACCTGCCCATCGACGTGAACGCGGACAACGTGGACATGCTCTCCGCCTCCGCCCACAAGTTCCACGGACCCAAGGGCGTGGGCTTCCTCTACGCCCGGAAGGGCGTCCGGCTCACCAACCTGATCGAGGGCGGCGCCCAGGAGCGCAGCAAGCGGGCCGGCACCGAAAACGTCCCCGCCATCGTGGGCATGGCCGCCGCGCTGAAGGAGGCCGCCGCCAACCGGGAGAAGAACGCCGAACACATGCGCGTCCTCCGGGACAGGCTGATCGCGGGGCTGGGGGAGATCCCCCACGCGGCGCTGAACGGGGACGCGGTCAGACGGCTCCCCGGCAACGTGAACTTCTGCTTCGAGGGCATCGAAGGCGAATCCCTCCTCCTGCTGCTGGACGACCGGGGCATCTGCGCTTCCTCGGGCAGCGCCTGCACCTCCGGGTCCCTGGACCCCAGCCACGTGCTGCTGGCCATCGGCCGCAAGCACGACGTGGCCCACGGCTCCCTGCGGCTGACCATCGCCGAGGACGCCACGGAGGAGGAGATCGACTATATGATCCGGAACGTGAAAGAGGTCGTGGAATACCTGCGGGGCTTCTCCCCGGTATGGCGGGATCTCATGAGCGGCAAATCCCAGTTCATCCTGTAAGGAGGAAGAGACAATGGCACTATACAGCGAAAAAGTGATGGATCATTTCCGCAACCCCCGGACCGTGGGCGTCATCGAGGACGCCGACGGCGTGGGCGAGGTGGGCAACGCCCGCTGCGGCGATATCATGAAGATGTATCTGAAAATCGACGACGACGTGGTCAGCGACGTGAAGTTCGAGACCTTCGGCTGCGGCAGCGCCATCGCCTCCAGCTCCATGGCCACCGAGCTCATCAAGGGCCGGCCCGTGTCCGAGGCCATGCAGCTGACCAACAAGGCCGTGGCGGAGGCCCTGGACGGCCTGCCCGATTACAAAATGCACTGCAGCGTGCTGGCCGAGGAGGCCATCCGGTCCGCGCTGGAGGACTATTACGCCAAAAACCCGGAGAAGCGGCCCAAGGAATAAGCTTCTTCGGAAGAAAAAGCCCCGGGACCCGTCCCCGGGGCTTTTCATTTGCCGCCGCCTGCGGTATACTGTTGTCCACAGGGATCGCCGCCCCGCAGACGGTCAGAAGCGCGGCGCGCGGGGGTTTCCCGCAGAAATCAGAATAACGGAGGATGGAAAAAGTGTTCAAGGTATTCTGTGCTTTCCCCATGCCGGAGGAGTGTCTGGCGCCTTACAGAAACGAGATCGACTTTACCGTGGCGGAGAAGCGCCTCAGCTACGACGAGCTGAAGAGCCGGATGGCGGAGGGCTACGACGCCGTCGTCATTCTGGCCTCCCTTGTGGACAAGCCCTTCCTGGACGCGGCGGCCGCCGCCGGCGTCAGGGTCATCGCCAACAATATGGCCGGCGTGGACAAGATCGACCTGCCCTACGCCACCGAAAAGGGCATCGCCATCACCAACGCCCCCTTCCTGGTGACCGAGGCCACCGCGGAGCACGCCTGCGCGCTGATCGCGGCCACCATGCGCAACCTGGCCTGCTATGACCGGGAGATCCGGAGGGGCGTGTGGAACGCCCCCGTCTTCACCGACCGGGCCACCATGATCGAGGGCAGCACCCTGGGCATCATCGGCCTGGGCCGGATCGGCAAGCGGGTCGCCGCCAAAATGCGGGGCATGGGCATGAAGGTGATCTACTATGACAAGATCCACATGTCCGAAGAGGTGGAAAAGGAGCTGGGCGTCACCTACGTGGGCTTCGAGGAGCTGCTGAAGACTGCCGACTGCGTGACGCTGCACATGCCCTACTTCCCCGACAACCACCACATGATCAACGCCGAGACGCTGAAGCTGATGAAAAAGAGCGCCTACCTGGTCAACGCCTCCCGGGGCGCCCTGGTGGAGGAGGAGGCCCTGGCGGCGGCACTGAAAAACGGCGAGCTCAAGGGCGCCGGCCTGGACGTGTTCGAGCACGAACCCCATCCCATCCCGGAACTGCTGGAGCTGGAAAACGTGACCATGACGCCCCATTGCGCCAGCGGCACCTGGCGCAGCCGTATCGACATCGCCCGGGAGACCGTCGACGGCATGCTGGCCATGCTCAAGGGAGAGGTCCCTTACCAGCTGGTGAACAGAGAGATCCTTTCCAGGTAAGATCCGCTTTCGGCCGATACAGGAGTGAACCATGAAGAAGAAACGCAGATCCGGAGGAACAGCGGCTTGGGTCGTATTCGGTGCCCTGTGCGTGACCGGCGCCGTGCTGGCCGGGCTGATCTCCGTCCGGGAGGAGAGCTACCGGGAGGCGGAGGCGCTGTACGCCGCCGGGGACTATGAAGAGGCGGCCTGGGCCTACGAGGACCTGAAGGGCTACCGGGACAGCAGCGAAAAGCTTGCCGAGCTGCAAAAGCTGCTGGCCACGCCGGAGCCCATCGCCACCCCCGTGCCCACGGCGGAGCCTACGCCCACCCCCGCGCCCACCCTGAGCCCGGAGCAGGCGGAGGCGGAGCGGCTGGCCGCAGCCTACGCCGGGGCGGAGGCGCTGCTGTCAGGCGGCGATCCGGTCCACGCGGCCATGGCCTTCGGCGCGCTGGGGGACTATCGGGACGCGGCGGAAAGGTCTCTGGCCCTGTGGGCGGATATCGCCCCCCGGGACGTGATCGCGGCAGGCGAGTATCATACCGTGGCCATCCGCAACGACGGCACCGCCCTGGCAACGGGCATCAACTTCGAGGGCCAGTGCCGGGTGGACGACTGGACCGATCTGGTGTCGGTGGCCGCCGGGTCCCTGCACACCGTGGGCCTGCGGTCCGACGGCACCGTGGTGGCCGTGGGGAACGATTCCTCCGGTCAGTGCGGCGTGTGGGACTGGAAAAACATCGCGGCCGTCTCCGCCCGGGGGACCCAGACGCTGGCCCTCCGGTCCGACGGCACCGTGACGGCACTGGGCGTCGACTACGACCTCTCCGACTGGAACGATATCGTTGCCGTGGCCGCCGGGGTGGGCTTTTCCCTGGGCCTCCGGTCCGACGGCACCGTGGCGGCGGCGGGCGACAACGCCGTGGGCCAGTGCGACGTGGAGGACTGGTCGGATATCGTTGCCATCGCCGCCGGGTGGCACCAGAGCGTGGGCCTCCGATCCGACGGCACCGTGGTAGCCGTAGGCTACGAGACGGTGGACCTGTGCAAGGTGGACGACTGGCATGACATCGTTGCCATCGCGGCCGGAGAGATCGACACCGCAGGCCTGCGCTCCAACGGCATGGTGAAGTTCTGCGGCGAGGACATCTATCAGCAGATGCGGCTCTACCACATGGACTACGTGACCATCGCCGCCGGGGCGCAGCACTCGGTGGGCCTGCGCTCCACCGGCGATCTGGTGGCCGTGGGCTCCAACAACTACGGCCAGTGCGACGTGAAGAACTGGACGGATCTCCGGCTGCCCCCGCCGAGAGAAGAGGAAACGGCAGAATAAAAAGCAGCCCCTGTCCGGGAAAGGACAGGGGCTGTTACATTTTTATAGGCACGCCGGTTTCCTTAATGAAGGAAATTCATAAAAGCCGAGACGATCAGCGCGTTGGAAATGTTCGACAGCATCGCGCCGACGATGGGAACCACGAAGTAAGCCAGCTTGGAGGTGGTGTACTTCTTGCTGATCTCGTCCAGGTTCGCGACGGACACGATGACGGAGCCCATACCGAAGCCGAATTGGCCGGAGGCGATGCAGGCGGAATCGTAGCTCTTCCCGCAGATGCGATAGGTGATCGCGATGACAAAGAGGAACGTAAGCACGGTGTTCACCGCCAGGATCAGGATTAGAGGCAGAGCCAGATCGGCCAGCTGCCAGAGCTTCATAGAGGCGACAGCCTGAGCGACGAACATGGCGAGGAAAGTCTTTCCCAGGGCCTGCATCTCCACGGTGGGAAGTTTTTTGCCGCGCTTGTCAGCCAGGATTTTGACGATCACGCCGACGACCAGACCCCAGATCAGCGGGGTGATCGTCACACTCGGAACGAGGGCGTCCCAGGCAACGTACATCACCAGGCCGACGCCGGTGGTCACGACCAGCCGCATCATGGCCGCGGTCAGCTTGTTTCCGCTGAAACGGTGATTGGTTTCGTCGCTCTCATCCACGAGGCCCTCCACGTCCTGCGCGGTGGTGGCGAGCTTGTGTCTCTTGATCAGAGTCTCCACCACAAGGTTGCCAAACATGACACCGGCGATCAGGCCGTAGGTGGATGCGGCCATGCCGAAGGTGACGGCTCCCTCATGGCCCCAGCTCTCGGCGATGGAGCCGAAGGCGGCGGCATTGCTGTGACCGCCCACCAGGGACGGGGACCCGGCCATCAGACCGACCAGCGGAGAGATGCCCGTTGCCTTGGACACTCCGATGGCCACGAAGTTCTGAACGATCGTCAGGATCATGGTGGTGATGAAGAAGATCAGGATCAGCTTGCCTGCTTTCTTCAGGACGTTCAGGTTGATGGCATAGCCCAGCGTCGTGAAGAACAGCAGGGCGAAGAAGTTATAGATGGTCTCGTCGAATTCGATCTCGACCTTGGCAAACGAGTGCAGAAGCAGGTTGATCACCGCGAAAACCAGACCGCCGACCACCGGCGCGGGGATGCAGAGTCTTCTGATGAACTTGGCCTTTTTATAGATAGCGTTGCCCAGCATGAGGAACAGTACGCTGATGAACGTGGCGAAGACGGCGTTTAAGACGATTGTTTTGATTTCTCCCGGAATGATTTCCATATAGATTCTCCTTTTTTAATGTAGCCCGGTTACAGCCAGCCTTCCTTTGCGGCCGTAACATGTTCCCGTTTGGTTTCTTCCAGCCAGGCCATGAATACGTCGATCATGAGCTTTCGGTTGCCGATGTTGCAGTGGTTCTGTCCCTTTTCCGCCGGGGTGACGACGCGCATGGTAAAGGACCGGGCGGATTTCATATACTCTATTTCTTCCAAAAGCATTGCGCGGGTGAAGAAATGATCCTCCTGGCCGACGACGAGCAGATAGTCCTGTCTGATCTCGTCGGCGATGGACTTGACGCTGAAGTCCCTGGCTTTCATCAGATAATCGTAAGGGGTTTCCTCCCCGAAGACCAGCAGGCCCTGGTTCAGATACCAGGAATAGATCGGCTGCGAATCCATCAGGGCATGCAGAAGATCGTTGACGGCGTTCCTGTCCCCGCGCTCAACGGCATCGGTGACTTGTTCCGCGCAGCGCTTCGGCATGCGCGCAATAGTGGAGTCGTACAGATCCGTCTGAAAGCCCACGCCGCAGATGTACTTGATCCGCGGTTCCTTTGCCGCAGCGATCTTGCACAGAACGGAGCCCAGGGAGATACCCATGAGCGCCACGTCGTCCAGGCCGAAATAGTCCAAAACGGCGCCAACCGGCCTGTACCATTCGTGGGTGAAGGGGATGCCCTGTTCATAGATCACCGAGCCCTGCCCCGGCCCCTCAAAGATGTAGGCGGAATAGCCGCAGCGGAACATGTGCAGAGCGATCTTCAGGTGCTCCTCGTAGTAGGAGTCGTAGCCGCCGTGCAGCACGACGACCCCCTTTGGGTTTTCATTCACCGCGTACATTACCGGCAGGAACCCGTTCTCATACGGCACCTCCGCGTACTGTACGCGGTAGTCCTTCATCAGCTGCTCGCTTGACTCGTAGAACAGCTTTTTCCACCGCTGGTATTTTTGTGCTTTTCCCTGCTCGGCTGTTGTAAAGAATTCGTGTGCGCGAAGATAGGCCATTTCCGCTTTCCGGTCGCCTCTCTGCCTGGCTTTTTCCTCCGCTTCTTCCATCAGGCGGACGTAGGAAGGAATGTCCGTGACCTTGGCCGCCATTTCCCGGACCTCGTCCAGATGGCCGCCGTGGGCGACAGTCCGGTTAAACTGGAAGTTGAAATTCCCGTCCTCGTGAAAATCCCAGATGCCTACGGGGAAATAAAGATCCTCCATTGCTTCACTCTCCTTTTTTATGCTGTTGAACAGGTCATGCGGGCCCACATGACCGTGATTCCTGAATGATAAACGGTTATCCGATCCGGTAAGGTTCCAGCGCGTCGAAGTCGACGGTCACGCCGAAGCCCGGCTTGTCGGGAACGACCACGCAGCCCTCGCTGTCCAGCGTGAAACGATAGTCGCTGAACATCTCCGTCCGGAGCGGGTTGGGGTTCGCCTCGCACTCCAGAAGGAAGCCGTTGTCCACGCCGCACACGAAGTGCAGCCCGGCCATGAACGTCAGACCGCCGGCGAAGATGTGGGAGGTGATGGGCAGTTTGTGGGCGGAGGCGTAGGCCGCAATCTTCCGGCATTCCGTGAGCCCGCCGCTGCGGGTCGGGTCCACCTGGACGATGTCCATGGCCTGGCAGTCGATGAGCCGGCGGAACCCGTAGCGGGTATACTCTGTTTCGTAGCCGGCCAGGGGCATGGGAACGTTCGCCGCCACCCGGGCGCTGCCCTCGGGGTCGTCCGCGCTCACCGGCTCTTCCATGAAGAACAGATCGTAGGGAGCCAGGAGACGGCCCATCTGGATGGCCTCCTGGACGGAGTAGTTGGAATTGACGTCCACCATCAGCTTGCAGTCCGGCCCAATGGCTTCCCGGACCAGCCGGACCCGCTCGGCGTCCGTCTTCAGATCCAGCCGGCCGATCTTCATCTTGAAGGCCCGGAAGCCTTTTTCATATCCCGCGCGGGCCTCCTTGGCGTACCAGTCCAGGGGGACGTCTTTCCGGTAAAAGCCGCCGCTGTGATAGGCCAGGACCTTGTTCCGCGCCCCGCCCAGCAGCTTGTAGACCGGCTGGTTGGTGACCTTGCCGATGATATCCCATAGCGCGCAGTCGATGCCGCTGACGGCGTGCATGATCACGCCCCGGCGGCCGTGGATCATGGAACGCTGATACACCTCAGCGTAGATGGCGTCCACGCAGAGCGGGTCCTTTCCGATGACGTAGGGACCGATCTCCTTGTCGATGATGTAGGCGGTCACCTCAGCGGGGCCGCCCGCGGCGTCTGCCTCCCCGTAGCCGGTGATCCCGGCGTCGGTTTCGATCTGAACCAGGACCGTGTTCTTGTTGGTGTTCCAGCGGTTCGCGTTGGCGAAGTATTCCCCCTCGGGAATGTTGTAGCGATAGATATACGTTTTGACTGACGTGATCTCCATACAATCACTCCTTTACAAAAGCTCACCTGTCAGCCCTTGACCTGCGCGCAGATCTCTTTGAACTCCTCATCCGTCAGCAGCCGTTTCTTTTCCTGGCCCGCGGCCTTGACTCTTGCCAGGATCTCCGCGATCTCCTCCGCTCCGGCGGTCATGCCGTACTTGTCAAGATAGTATTCCACGGAGGCCTTTCCGCTCTTTTTGCCCAGAGCGATGTGCCCGGTTTTTCCGTAAAGGGCCGGGTTGGTGGCGAACATGGCCAGGGGATCTTTCAGGACAAGATCCACGCCGATGCCGGATTCCCGGGTGTAGTTCCGCACTCCGGATACGGGCATGTTCACCGGGATCGGGATACCGGAGAGCCGGGACGTTTCCTCGCACACCTGGGGCAGCAGCTCCAGGCGGTATTCGTTGGGGAGATCCATCAGGATCTTCATGCCGACCATCAGATGTTCCAGCGACGCGTTGCCGGTCCGCTCACCCAGCCCATTGATGCAGCTGTGGACGCAGCTGGCGCCGGCGGCGATCCCCGCCAGCTCTGTGGCCACGGCCATGCCGAAGTCATTGTGGGTGTGGACCTCCACGGGCAGATCGTTGGTGAGCCGCCGCATCTTCCGCACCAGATACTGGATCGTCTCCGGCAGGGCGCAGCCCATGGTATCCACGATGCCCACGGAGTCCGGAACGGCCTCCTGCATCAGCACGGCCATCAGCCGCTCCAGATCCTCCGGTCGCGCCCGGGTGGTGTCGTAGGGGAAATACACGGTGTTCAGACCCAGGGACTTGGCATAGCGGATGCAATCGATGCTTTTGGCGGCCACGTCCTCCCAGGTCCAGTGGAACTGACTGACCAGCTTGGGATACCCGATGGGGATCTCGATAACGACCCCGGCGGCACCGGCCTCCGCCGCCATGTCGATGTCCTTCTTCGTGGCGCGCACGAACGCAAAGATTTCGGAAGAAAGACCCATCCGGGAGATCTCCCGGATCGCCTGATAGTCGCTTTCCGAAACGGCGGGCATCCCCGCTTCGATCCGCTCTACACCCAGCTGTCCCAGCATCTCCGCGATCCGGAGCTTGGCGGACTTGTCGAAAACGACGCCGGGGGTCTGTTCGCCGTCCCGCAGCGTCGCATCATGGATCGCGACCTTCGGGGCGAATTCCAGGCGCTCACGAACCTCTTCCACGTCGTTGTAAGGACTGGCCCACCACTTTCCTTCGTTGTAATATGACAAACGCGAACACCTCCACACGACAGAAAACAGACCGCTGTCTTATATTTACAAATTAAATCTATCACAGGGAAAATCTTTTGTTCAATACACATAAAAAATATTGTTTGACAAAATAAAAAAGATTACATATATATAATATATAATCTAAAAGAAAAATTTATAGGAGAAGATTCGGATGAGCAGGAAAGGGAAAGTGGAGGACGTTTACAATTATCTGTTGACAAAGCTGATCAACCGGGAGTATCTGCCCAACAGCCGGCTGCTGATCAGCCGGATCGCAGAGGAGTGCGGCGTCAGCGAAACGCCGGTCCGGGAGGCGCTGCAGCAGCTGGAGCAGGAGGGCTTCATCCGCATTACGCCAAACAGGGGCGCCACCGTCGTGGGTGTGACCGAGGAAAAGATCAAGGAGATCTCGGAGATCCGGGGCATCCTGGAGGGATACCTCACCCGGGTCAGCGTGGATTATCTGTCGCCGAACGACCTCCGAAAGCTCCGGGAAATCAACGAACAGATGCGCCAGGCGGCTGAACGGAACGACCACGAGCAGTACGTCACATTGAACAGGCGCTTTCATCATTCGATCTATGAGCATACGGAGAGAGAAGAGTGGATCCGGCTGATCGATCAGCTCTGGTCGAAATGGCAGTACACTGCCAACGTCTTTATGATCAGCCCGACCCGGATGATGGAATCCGTACAGGAGCACGAGGAGCTGCTGCAGCTGATCACGGATCGAAAATACGACGAAGTCGAGGCTTATGCGAGAATGCATAAGCACAACGCGCTGGGGATCTGGAGCAGCTATCTGCAGTAACAGCCGGAGGAATACAGAAAAAACGAGGCAGGCGTAACGTCCGGTTCCGACTGTCCCCGCCCAGGAATAAAGCAGAATAAAAAACAGCCCCTGTCCTTTCCCGGACAGGGGCTGTTTTCTTATGGGCACACGGGCGGCACGGAAGCCGCCGAAGGGAGAATGACCTCAGCCGGCCTTCTTTGCGATGTTTTCTACCGCTTTCCTGCTCGTGGCGCTCATCAGCAGAACGAGAGCGCAGACAAACAGAGCGCAGCCGATGATCATGAAGGAAGAGAACCCGCCGGTGATCTCGTAGATTTTGGTGGCGAGAGGCGGCCCGATCATGACGCCGATGGAGCTTGCCACGGCAGCGTAAGCAATGAGAGTCCCCCGGGGGGATATTTGAGCAGATAAAATTTGGAAAAAACAGAAAAAATCCGCCGTTTCGGGAGAAACGGCGGACTTTTTCGGACGATCAGGCCTTCGCCAGGTCGGCGGAGGCGACCACGTTGGAGCCGGTGCCGGCCACGTCGGCGATGAGCACGTCCCCGATGTGCACGGGGGCGCACACCTTCGCTGCGCGGATGGCGTCCATTACCGCAAAGATGGACTGCTTGGGCACGTCGGGCACGGCCTTCACCGCCACCACCGGACGGACGCCGCCCCGGGCTTTCACGGTGCTGGTGACGGTCCGCACGGGAGCCACGGCCTCGGTGCGGGCGTATTCCTCGCCCCGGCGGCAGGTGTTGCCGGTGACGGACGTCACAGCGCCGTCAGCGAGTTCCACCCGGATGGAGCAGCCCATGGGGCAGCGGATGCAGGTCAAATTCATGGTTTTCGTTTCCATCACTGATCCTCCACACAGAAAATGACTTCCCGGGTATCGGGGCCCAGCTGGGAGCGGCGCAGGGTGAACTGCTCCATCTCGCCGGGGGCCACGATCTGCTTCTTTCGATGGGAGATCCGCTCCCCGTCCACGTACACGGAAAGATACCTGTCGTAATAGGGCTCCGCCACACGGAACCGGACCACCACTTCCTCCGGCATGACCGCCGGGCGGATGCTCTGGGGCACGGTGTAGCGCACGCCGTTTTTGCCCCGGAGGGGCACCGCGTCGCCGGGCTCGGTCAGCTCGCCGCGGATGTACCGGGCGGCGTTGGCGCCGGCCCGGCCTGCCTCCTCGGAGACATAGTCCACCAGATCGTGGACGTGGAGCACGTTGCCGCAGGCGAAGATGCCGGGCACGCCGGTCTCCAGGGACTCATTTACCACCGGGCCGCCGGTGATGGGGGAGAGCTCCACGCCGGCGTTTTCCGACAGCTCGTTTTCCGGCAGCAGACCCACGCTCAGCAGCAGGGTGTCGCAGGGGATGGTCTCCTCGGTGCCCGGCACGGGCTTCCTGTCCGGGCCCACCTGGGCGATGGTCACGCCCTCCACCCGCTCCCGGCCCAGGATGTCGATGACCGTGTGGCTCAGCTTCAGGGGGATGTTATAGTCGTGGAGACACTGGACGATGTTCCGCTTCAGACCGCCGGAGTAGGGAAGCAGCTCCGCCACGCACTTGACGTGGGCGCCCTCCAGCGTCATGCGGCGGGCCATGATGAGGCCGATATCGCCGCTGCCCAGAATGACCACTTCCTTGCCGGGCATGAAGCCCTCGATGTTCACCAGCCGCTGGGCGGTGCCGGCGGAGTAGATGCCCGCCGGACGGTAGCCGGGGATGTTCAGCGCCCCCCGGGGCCGCTCCCGGCAGCCCATGGCCAGCACCACCGCTTTGGCCTGCAGCTGTTCCAGACCGTTCTCCCGGCTGGTGACGGTGAGGACCTTGTCTTTGGACAGATCCAGCACCATGGTGTTCAGCCGGATGGCGATGCCCAGCTCCTCCGCCTTTTTCAGAAAGCGCCCGGCGTACTCGGGGCCGGTGAGCTCCTCCTGGAAGGTGTGGAGGCCGAAGCCGTTGTGGATGCACTGATTGAGGATGCCGCCGGGGACGCTGTCCCGCTCCAGCACCAGAATGTCGTCCACACCCGCCTCTTTGGCGGCGATGGCGGCGGCCAGTCCCGCGGGACCGGCGCCGATGACGATAAGATCATGCACGCTCATTCCTCCGCGCCTCCTTCCCGGGTGAAGCCCACAATGGGCCGCGACGCTCCGCCGCTCTTGGTCAGTTCCTCCTGGGGCACGCCCAGCTCCCGGGACAGGATCTCCAGTACCCGGGGAGAGCAGAAGCCCGCCTGGCACCGGCCCATGCCCGCCCGGGTCCGGCGCTTCACGCCGTCCAGGCTCCGGGCGCCGGGCTTGCGGTGGATGGCCGCCACGATCTCGCCCTCGGACACCTGCTCGCAGCGGCAGATGATCTGGCCGTAGGCGGGATGGGCCTTGATGAACTCCACCCGCTGGTCCCAGGGCATCTCGTTGGGCCGGTATACCGGCTCCCGGCCGGGACGGTAGCTCTCGTTTTTCCCGGCGGAGAGGTATTTCGCCGCCTCTGCCGCCAGATACTCCCCGATGGCCGGGGCGGCGGAGAGACCGGGGGACTCGATGCCCACCGCGTCCAGGAAGCCGGGGGCGTCCTCCACCGGGCCGAGAATGAAATCGGTGCCGCCCTCCTGCTTCACGTGGGCCCGGAGCCCGGCAAAGCCGGTGATGGTCCGGAACACGGGCAGGGTGGGAACGCTCTGTCTGGCCCGGGCAAGCAGATCGTCGATGCCCGCCTGGGTGGTGTTGGTGGCCTGGGGGTCCGGCACGTCCACCGCCGTGGGTCCGGCCAGCAGATTGCCGTGGACCGTGGGAGTCACCAGCACGCCCTTGCCCATAGGGCCGGGCACCTGGAAGATGGTGCGGCTCACCAGCCCGCCGGCCTTCTTGTCCAGCAGGACGTACTCGCCCTTCCGGGGCGTTACGGTGAGCTTGTTTTCCGAGACCATGTTGTGGAGCTCGCCGCTGTACAGGCCCGCGGCGTTCACGACCACCTTCGCCTCGAAGGGCCCCTTGTCCGTCAGCACGCGCCAGCCGGCGTCAAAGGGAGCGATGCTCCGCACCGGGGTGTCGAAGAAGAACTCCGCGCCGTTGGCGGCGGCGTTCTCCGCCATGGCGGCGGTGAGCTCAAAGGGGCAGACGATGGCGCTGGTGGGGGCGTACAGGGCGGCCACGGCGGCGTCGGACACGTTGGGCTCCAGCGCGCGGAGCTCGTCCTTTTCCACGATGCGCACGTCCACGCCGTTGGCCTCGCCCCGGCGCAGCAGTTCCTCCAGCCGGGGCCGGTCCGCCTCGTCGAAGCAGAGCACCAGCGCGCCGCAGTTGCGGTAGGGCACGTCCAGTTCCCGGCAGAGCGCGGGCATGCGCTTGCTGCCCAGCACGTTGAAGCGGGCCTTGTTGGTGCCCGGCCGGGCGTCGAAGCCCGCGTGGACGATGGCGGAGTTGGCCTTGGAGGTGCCGCAGCACACGTCCTCTTCCTTCTCCAGCACGGCTACGCGCAGGTCGAACCGGGTCAGTTCCATGGCGGCGGCGCAGCCCGTGACGCCGGCGCCGATCACGATCACGTCGTAGAGCATGATGGCTCTCCTTTCAGCAGTTCATTGTATGGGACCGAGCCGGGCGAGCACGTCCGTGAAGTACTCCGGCAGGGCCGTTTCCAGATGGACGCTCTCCCCGGTGCGGGGATGGATGAATTTGATCTCCCGGGCGTGGAGGCACTGGCCTTCCAGCCCTTTTTCCGGTTTTCCCGTGCCGTAGACCAGGTCCCCCAGCAGGGGGTGGCCGATGTGGGCCATGTGGACGCGGATCTGGTGGGTGCGGCCGGTGTCCAGGATGCAGCGGACGTGGGTCCAGCCCCGGTAGCGCGCCACCACCTCCCAGCGGGTCCGGGCGAAGCGGGAGTTTTTGTCCGTCACCGCCATGCGCTTCCGGTCCGTGGGGTGGCGGCCGATGGGGGCCTCGACGACGCCGCTGTCCTCCCGGAAGGAGCCGCGGACCACGGCCTCGTAGACCCGGGACAGGCTCCGGTCCGACAGCTGGGCCGACAGAGACAGATGGGCCTCGTCGTTTTTGGCGGCGATGATCAGCCCGCTGGTGTCCCGGTCCAGCCGGTGGACGATGCCCGGGCGGATCTCCCCGCCGATGCCGGAGAGGGAGTCGCCGCAGTGGAAGAGCAGGGCGTTCACCAGCGTGCCGTCCGGATGGCCGGGGGCCGGGTGGACCACCATGCCCCGGGGCTTGTTCACCACGATCACGTCCCGGTCCTCATACACCACGTCCAGGGGGATGTCCTCCGGCTCGGCGGAGGCGGGCTCCGGCTCGTCCTCCCGCAGCACAAGGAACTCGTCCCCGGCTCGGGTCAGGTCACTTTTTTTCACCGGGACGCCGTTGCGCGTCACCTGCCCGGCGGCAATGAGCCGGGCGGCGGCGGAGCGGGTAAAGCCGGAACGTGCCAGGAGAGCGTCGATGCGCTCGCCGCTCTCCTGGGTGGATACGATGGTCTCGGTCATTTAAATTCGGCCAGAATGGAGTCCAGATCGAAATCGTCGGACGCCTTGGGGGCGCTGACCGGCTTCTCCGCCGCGGGGGCCGCAGGTTTGGCGGCGGGGGCAGCGGGTCTGGCGGCGGGGGCAGCGGGTTTGGCAGCGGGGGCAGCGGGTCTGGCGGCGGGAGCGGCAGGTCTGGCCGCAGGGGCGGCGGGGGTCGCCGCAGGCCGGGCGGCGGGACGCTCCACGGTGCGCACCACGGCTTCGGCCTCGGCCACGGGCCGGGAAACGTTCCGGCGGGCCGGCTGGGCCTCCCGGGTCGGCTCCGGCTGGGCGGGCCTGGGCTCGCTGCGGCGCACGGGCCGGGCCTCCTCTGCAGGACGGCGGCGGACAGGGGCCTCGGCGCTGCTCCGGCGGCGGACGGGAGCCTCTTCTTCCTCGTCCCGGCGGACACGGCGGCGGGGACGGTCTTCGTCCTCCTCGTCACGGCGGACACGACGCACGGGGGCGTCCTCCTCCCTGGGGGCGCGGCGGGGACGGCGGACGGGCTCTTCCTCCTCGTCCTCGTCACGGCGGGAACGGCGGCGGGGACGGCGTTCTTCCTCTTTTTCCTCCTCATCCTCATCGTCGAAGTCCTCCTCGGGGGCCCCGAGGCCGCCGGTGAGCAGGGAGATGCAGAACAGGATGCCGAAAACCACCACCAGGAAGTCGGCGATGTTGAAAATGGGCAGGGTCAGGCTGCCCAGCCTGGGCTCCAGCATGTCCACCACGTAGCCGTAGATGGCCCGGTCCACGCCGTTGCCCAGCAGGCCGGAAAGCAGCATGGCGCCGCTGAACCGGGCCAGCCCGGTGCGCAGGAACCCTCTGGCGATACCCAGCACGATGAACACCGTGAACATCACCAGCAGGCCCAGCAGGATCCAGCGGAGAAAGCTGACGTTGGAGAACATGCCGAAGGCGATGCCCTCGTTTTTCACGTAGGTCAGATTCAGAAACGGGAGCACCCGGATGCCGGGATTGGCGTTGAGCTCCACGTGGCCCACGGTCCAGAATTTCAGAAATTGGTCTGCCAGCAGAAACAGCAGGCCCAGGATGGCATAGATCATTGTCAGCACTCCTTTTTCTTATGGTAAAAGGGGATCGGGCGGGGATTTACAGGCTGCGGACCGCCGCCGCGCAGCGCTTGCAGAGAGTGGGATGCTCGCTGTCGCCGCCCACGGAGGCGCTGTGAGTCCAGCACCGCTCACACCTGGGCAGCGTGCTGGGGACCACGTGGACGGTGAGGCCGTCAAAGCTCTCGCCCGGGACGCCCTCGCCCCGGCCGTAGACCACGCTGACCTCGCTGACGATGAACAGGGACGGCAGGTCCTCCCCCTCCAGAGGCCGGAAGGCCTCGGCGGCGGCGTCGGACACGTACAGCGTCACCCGGGCGTCCAGAGGCTTGCCGATGAGCTTTTCGCCCCGGGCCAGCTCCAGCGCCTTGTTCACGTCGGAGCGCACCCGCATCAGATTGCTCCAGCGGAGCTCCTCTTCGTCGGTGAGGACCCAGGCGGGATCGGCGGCGGGCATGTCGTTGAGCATCACATTCCGGCCGTCGGCGCCCCCGGCGTGGGGCATGGCCAGCCAGATCTCATCGGCGGTGAAGCTCAGCAGAGGAGCCAGCAGCCGGG
This sequence comes from Oscillospiraceae bacterium, assembly GCA_017455685.1. Taxonomy (GTDB): domain Bacteria; phylum Bacillota; class Clostridia; order Oscillospirales; family Oscillospiraceae; genus Apopatocola. The sequence goes on along the minus strand of JAFSZH010000024.1, from coordinate 632 downwards.
TGACCGCGTCCAGGATATAGTAGATGGCGGTCTGGGCGCTGCGGCGGGACAGGCTGTCCCGGCCGTCGCAGTAGAGCCGGTCCTTGATGACGTCCAGATAGAAGCTGCTCAGCTCCACCACGCAGAAGTTGTGCACGGCGTAGGACACCGTGTGGAACTCGTAGCGCTCGTAGGCGGCCAGGCACTTTTCGATGAGCTTCCCGAGCTGGGCCAGCGCCCACCGGTCCAGAGGCAGCATGTCCGCCCAGGCCACGGGGGCGTCGGGATCGAAGCCGTTCAGATTGCCCAGGATGTACCGGGCGGTGTTGCGGATCTTGAGGTATTTATCACTGAGCTGCTTGAAGATGGCGTCCGAGCAGCGCATGTCCTGGGTGTAATCGGCGCTGGCGGCCCACAGCCGGATCAGATCCGCACCGTACTTGGGGATGATGTCACCCGGAGCGATGCCGTTGCCCAGGGACTTGTGCATGACCCGGCCCTCGCCATCCACGGTCCAGCCGTGGCAGAGCACCGCCCGATAGGGGGCCGCGCCGCGGGTGGCCACGCCGGTGAGCAGGCTGGACTGGAACCAGCCGCGGTACTGGTCGCCGCCCTCCAGATACAGGTCCGCCGGCCAGCAGCCGGGGGCGTCG
>JAFSZH010000023.1 GCA_017455685.1 Oscillospiraceae bacterium | reverse complement strand
ATCGCCCGGGTATTTCTGAAAAACCCGCCCATCCTGGTGCTGGACGAGGCCACCTCGGCCCTGGACAGCGTCACGGAGGCGGCCATCCAGGCGTCGCTGGAGGAGCTGAGCGCTGGCCGGACCTGCATCGTGGTGGCCCACCGGCTCTCCACCATCCGGGGCGCGGACCACATCGCTGTCATCGAGGGGGAGCGGGTGGCCGAGTACGGCACCCACGCGGAGCTGCTGGAGAAAAACGGGCTCTACGCCCGGCTCTGGAACACCCAAAAACTGTCTTGAAAAACCTTGCCCGAGTGGCTATAATGCGAACTATCCATTTTTGAGAAATGAGAGGAACACCCCATGAAAAGAACCAGGATCCGTGAGCTGTGGGCGGAAGCCGCCGCCTTTGAAGGGCAGAGCATCACCGTGTGCGGCTGGGCCCGCACCATTCGGGATATGAAGAATTTCGCCTTTCTGGAGCTGAACGACGGCAGCGCCTTCAAGAGCCTGCAGGTCGTGCTCTCCCGGGAAGCGCTGGACAACTATGACGAGCTGGTGCGCCAGAACGTGGGCGCGGCCTTTATCGCCCGGGGCACGCTGGTGCTGACCCCCGACGCCCCCCAGCCCTTCGAGCTGAAGGCGGACCGGGTGGAGGTGGAGGGCGCCTCCGCCCCGGACTACCCCCTGCAGAAGAAGCGGCACACCGTGGAATATCTGCGGACCATCCAGCATCTGCGGCCCCGGACCAACCTGTTCAGCGCCACCTTCCGGGTCCGGAGCGTGGCGGCCCAGGCCGTCCACGAGTTTTTCCAGAGCCGGGGATTCGTGTATATCAACACCCCGCTGATCACCGGCTCCGACGCCGAGGGCGCCGGGGAGATGTTCCAGGTGACCACCCTGGACCTGGAGAACCCGCCCCGGAACCCGGACGGCACCGTGGACTACACCAAGGACTTCTTCGGCAAGCGCACCAGCCTGACCGTGTCCGGCCAGCTGAACGCGGAGAACTTCGCCATGGCCTTCGGGGACGTGTACACCTTCGGCCCCACCTTCCGGGCGGAGAACTCCAACACCCAGCGCCATGCCGCGGAGTTCTGGATGATCGAGCCGGAGATGGCCTTTGCGGATCTGGAGGACGACCTGGAGGTCATGGAGGCCATGGTGAAGTACATCATCGCCTCCGTGCTGGAAAAGTGCCCCCAGGAGATCGAGTTTTTCAACAAGTTCGTGGACAAGGGACTGAAGGAGCGGCTGGAGCACGTGCGCGACAGCGCCTTCGGCCGGGTCACCTACACCGACGCGGTGGAGCTGCTGATCAAGTCCGGCAAGCAGTTCGACTACCCCGTCAAGTGGGGCGTGGACCTGCAGACCGAGCACGAGCGCTATCTCACCGAGGAGATCTTCAAAAAGCCCCTGTTCGTCACCGATTACCCCAAGGACATCAAGGCGTTTTACATGCGCCTGAACGACGACGGGAAGACCGTGGCCGCCTCCGACTGCCTGGTGCCCGGCATCGGGGAAATCATCGGCGGCTCCCAGCGCGAGGAGCGGCTGGAGGTCCTGGAGGCCAGGATCAAGGAGCTGGGCATGAAGCCGGAGGATTACTGGTGGTATCTGGACCTGCGGCGCTACGGCACCTGCCGGCACGCAGGCTTCGGCCTGGGCTTTGAGCGGATGGTCATGTACCTCACCGGCGTGAGCAACATCCGGGACGTGGAGCTCCATCCCCGCACCGTGGGCAACGCGGAGTTCTGATCGGCCGATATAAAAAAGGATACAGCACGGAGAAAAAGGAGGAAGCCGATGAAACAGGAAAAACGAAAGATCTGGCCCGGCATTGCCGCGGCGGCGGCCGTGTTCGGCCCTATGGCGTTCGTGATCTGGTATATGAACAGAGCGTACGATCCAGCGTCCGCCCTGTTCGTGATCCTCTGCTGCATGGCCGTCATGGCGGTGGGCATCACGGTGCTGGTCATCCGGAACAGAGACCGGGAATGAAAGCCCAAAAGAAACCGCGGGGCGAAGGAAAACTCCTTCGCCTCGCGGTCTTTTTCCGCAGACTGCCATGCTTTTATCCGCGGGAATGCGTTGCCTGATACCAGCGCCTCTTGGTCATTTTCGTGATCCAGTCGAGGAGCTCCAGCGCGATTTCCTCCCGGCTCTCACAATATGAGACATAGCACTTTCGAACCGTACCGGCATCGTCTACACGGAGGATTTTCCGACCTTCCGAGAGGTCCGGAAAAAACAGCCTCTCATATGTATTCAGGAAATACAGGCTGTCGGTATCTTTTTTCAGAAGCTCGTACGCCCCGCAGCGCGCGGCGTTTTCGATCTTGTGAGAAGGCGCTTTTTTCCGAAGCAGTTGAATAAACTGCTGCAGATGTTCGTCTTTGTTGTCTAAATAGAGGATCGATTGTCCGTCCAGGTCCGACAGAGACAAGCTTTTCTTTCGAGACAGGGGATTGTTATTGGGAACGGAAATAAAAGTCTCACTGGAGAGGAAAAATCGGCTGCGGACCCCGTTTCCGGACAGCTTTTGGGTGGAAAAACCAAGGTCGCAGGTCCCGTCGGTAAGACGCAGGATCATTTCCTTCTCTGACGCGTTGGTCACCATGACATACCACGCGGGATTGCGTATCAATTCCGGAAGAATGTATTCCGCGAAAGAATCATCATTATAGCAGATGTGGAGCGGCGTGCTTTTCTTCTCTTTGGCGAACTCTTCGCAAAGGGCGCCGTAATCCCTCAGTACCTTTTTGGCGAAACGGTAAAACTTTTTTCCGTTTTGGTTCAGGGTGATCCGGTTGCCGCTGCGGTCGAAAAACGTGCAGTTATGCTGCTGCTCCAGGGAGGAGATCGTTCGGCTGAGAGAGGGCTGCGATACGTACAGCTTCTCCGCCGCCCGGGTGATGCTTCCGCAGTCGCATACGCGTACGAAGATCTCCAGCTTTTGAAAATCCACGGCGAGCCCTCCCTTCAGCAGCATTTTAGTCTGTTTTTCGGGAAAAAGCAACCGGCAGGGAAGAGCAGAAAAGATAAAAATACAGCACCCCGTTCGCCGGAAAACTTCAAGCCGGCGAAGAGGGTGCTGCTTTTCTTTCAGCCCGGAGAACAGAGGCCTCCGGCGCGCAGGGCCGTTATCACAGCAGGATCATGACAACTGTGATGAGAATGCTCGTGATCAGCGAGGGGATCATGACGCCCAGGACGCAGGGGAGATACGATTCTTTCATATCCGTTCCGGTGAAGTCCATCACGCCGGACAGACCGCCGCAGTGGGGAGGGATGCTCATACCGGAGACGTTTACCACGAGCAGCGGCCGAAGGATCTCGGGGCTGATTCCGGCGCCCAGCCAGGCTTGACCGAAGGAGCTCATGGCAGTGTTCGCGGCAACGACGGCGGATCCGGTAAGGAAGGAGATCACGTTGCCGGAGATAAGCACCTGGAAGTAGGGGTGACCGCCCAAATTCTGAACGGCTGCCACAAAGCCGGCGTATGCGGCGGAATTGGTAACGACGGCTACAAAACCGCTGATGACGCCCGCCATGATCGTGGGATTGATGCCGCCCAGCGCGCCGGTGCAGACAATCTTCTTGAACTCGGTTTTCAGGCTGCTGAAATTCAGGAAGAAGCAGACCAGGCTGGCAATGGCCATGGAGGCAAGGATAGCGTTTGTGGCCGAGATCGCCGGGATGCCCAAAGCGGCAAACCAGCCGGCGCTGAGACCGGAGTAAAGAATCAGCACGAGGATCATGGGGACGATGGACTTGGCAAAGCCGGGGCAGTTTTCCCTGCTGACGGCGGTCGTGTTCTTATCCCGCGCGGTCTCCACATAGTGCATGCCCTTGGCCTTCCATCTCTTCACGGTAAGCGCGAGGTAGGTATAACCGATACCCACGTAAACCAGGAAGATGATCAGACTGAGAATGAAACTGCTGGACGGGGACACGCTCAGCAGTGTCGCCGCGACCGTGTTTACCATGCTGGGGTTTCCCGGGAAGCTGAACGAAGAGAGCATGCCCAGATAGAACACGGCAAGCCAGATACTGCGGGGGATGTCCGATTCCTTTGAAAATACGACCATGATCGGCCAGAGAATGAAGATCTGCACATAGGCGTTGATGCCGCCCAGGTTCAGCAGAACGCAGATAATGAGCATAATCAGGATCACGTACTTTTTCCCGAATACGTCCACGAGCTTGTAGGCGATCGAGGTTACGGAGCCGGAACGGGTCATAAACTCGGAATACATCGCGCCGATGGTGAAAACCAAAAACCAGGATTTAAAGAAATTCACGGCGCCGGGCATAAAGTAATCCGAAAGGGTTTCCCAGAATCCCAGCCGGTTGGTGATGCCTACCACCAATGCGGCCAAAATACTGACGATGATCAGATTCCAGCGTTTGAAAGCCATGACGATCAGCAGCGCCAACGCCAGGAATACACCGATTCCACCAATGTTCATGTTATCTCCTCCTAAATAGTTTTATTGTTTTTTACAGTTTGTTGCGGTCAGAAGGTGACGCCGAGGCTTGCCAGCGCCACGATCGCGATCGTGGCTATGATGGGGAAGATCACGGTCGTCCAGAAAATGTGAAAATAGCCGTCTTTATAGGATTCATTGCACAGGGCAAACACGGCGAACATTCCCCCGGCGTGAGGCAGGGAGTCCAGGCCGCCGCTGGCAACTGCGCAGATCCTGTGCAGTGCGTCCACGTTGGCGCCCTTGGCGATCCAGCTGTCCGCAAGCGCTTCCAGAGCGATCTGGATCCCGCCGCTGGCGGAGCCCGTGATCCCCGCTACCAGATCTGTGCTGACGGCGGCGGAGACATAGGCGTTTCCGGGGATGCCGAGAGCGATCCGGACGACCGTCTCAAAACCCGGCGTGGCTTTGACCACCGCGCCCATGCCGATGACCATGCACAGGTTCACCAGCGGCATGACCCACTGGGTAGAGCCGACCTTGACTGCGTCCAGGATCACACGGTAGTTTTTGATATTCAGCAGGAACGTCAGCGCCGTTCCGATAACCATGGCCGTGTTGACGGCGGGGAAGGATGCGAGAGTGACGCCGAACCAGCCGTTGGCCAGGCCCAGATAGGACAGCATCATGACTGCCATGGGCAGAAACGCTTTCCATACGGGAGGGCATTTTTCCCGCGGAATGACGGCCAGCATGGAGGGCTTGACCGTGCTCTCGTCAAAGGTCAGTCCGCGGCTCCTGTATTTATCGATCTGCCGTTTAAAATACAGAAAACCGAGAACGATCATGACCGCCGTAGCCACCAGGCCGAGGACGGGCGCGGCCGTGGGCTTGGTGCCCAGGATGTTGGCCGGAAGGATATTGCAAAGCTGCGGAGATCCGGGAAGCGCCGTCATGGCAAAAGTCGTGCCGCCCAGATTGATCAGGCCGGGCAAAAGGGATTTGTTCAAATTGGTCTCTTTTAAAATGAGTACGCCGATGGGGATCACGGCGAAAATGACAACAAAGACGCTGATACCGCCGTAGACGAGCAGCGCCGTGATGATTGGGATCGTCAGCGCGGCGTATTTGCTGCCCATGAAGAGGTCAATGATGAAATAGGATAGAGAAGCCGCACTCCCCGAGTCAGTGAATACCTGCGCGTAGACCGCCGCGCAGAAGAAGACCATTAGGACGGAAGAGAGAAAGGCGCCCACTCCGTTGGCGAAGACCGAAAAGACGTTTTCCAATGGCAGACCGTTAGTCAGCCCGATCACCAGGGTGGCGATCATTACGCTCAGGATCAGATCTACCCGTTTAAAAACAAGAACGATGAGAATGGTCAATCCGGCAAGAATACCGATCGCATGCAACATTAATATCCCCTCTCTTTCTTTATTCAGCCGGCTTTTTCAATGGGAACCGGGCGTCAAAGCCGCTTGGCGGCGACGGCCAGGGCGGCGGCGAGCTTCTGTGCCGCCTCCGGCGGCAGGAAGTCCAGGCTTTCTACGGCCTTTTTGAATCCCTCGGGGGTGAAATCCACGTTTTCCTGGTATTTGTTTTCCATGGTCCGATCCTCCTCACAGTTTTTGATTCAGGGCGTATTCCTGTACGGCCAGCAGGTTTTCCCGGGTGCAGTCCTTGCGGAAGGAGATCATCTTGCTCTGGCCCAGGATGAAGCCGTTCCCCAGCCCCTCTACCAGGCTCTTGGCAAAATCCACGCATTCCTCCGGGGTGCCCGTGCCCAGCAGCGTGGAGGGCAGACCGCCGGTCAGCGCGATGGTGGGGCAGGCTTCCCGCACCTGGAACAGGTCGTCTTGCTCGATGGTGACGTCCAGATACCCCTTGGGGACGTCCTGGAAGAAGTCCTTGAAGCGCAGGAAGGAATCCTCGCAGAAGAATGTGGCCATGCCGTTGTATTCCACGGTCAGGTCAATCAGCTTTTTCATAGAGCGGTAATAGAACCGGTCGAACTGCTTGGCGTTCATGCAGCTGTGGGCCAACATGACCGTGTAGACGTCGAAGACAGCGGAGGGGTCCTTCGTTTCCAGGGCCGCCCGGGCGCCCGCGACCATGGCGGGCTCGTTGGCGTCGATGAAGGCGTCCACCTTATCCGCGCTGCGGCGCATATCCCGGCTGAAGTACTTGAAGCCCCGCAGCCCCCAGGAGAACAGGTCTTCCACCGGGGAGAAATGCACGCTGCCTTTCAGCCGGGGAACGCCGTATTCTTCCGCAAAGACCTTGGCGATGTGGACGTTGTAGGCGCCGAAGCGTTGGAAGCCTTTGACAGCCTGGCGGAACTGCTCATAAGTGAAGCTCCCGAATTTGCGGGGAAAGACCTTGGTCCAGCCGAACATGACGGGGTCTGCGATGATCTCATCATATTCGTCGTCCTCCATCAGACACAGGTCCGGGGCGTTGATGGAACCGAGTTCGTCGTTAACTACGTAGCCGGGGTCTCCCAGCGGATCGGAAACGCAGAACATGTTTCTGGTCCCCAGATCCTCATACATATCGAAGCGATACCGCTCGTGAAATTCCCGGACGATCTCCTCCATCAGCTCCAGATCCAGGCAGGCCTCCATGATTTTTGCTTTTTTGTCGGAGTCCAGGATCTTCCAGGTCCACACGTTGGAGCTGGTGGGGATCCTCCCGGGCGTTTCAAACCGGACGGCACCCTTCAGCAGATCGAGTCTTTCCTGCAGCAATTCATTCCCCATAGAACACACCTCTTTCCAGTCGCTTTCCGGGCGGAGATCATGACGGAAACCGCATGGTCCCCGGGATGCCGAGGAATTATTCGGCATGTGGGCGACTTTTGATTTCGTCCTTATTTTACAAAGGAAATTCAAAGAAATCCAATGCCAATACCATTATGTAAGCATAACACTGAATGTTATACTAAACGGAAAAACGGACCGACAGCCGTTAAGCGTCGATCCGTTTTTCCGTTCGGATAAGGTCTTATTTTGTCAGATAATCCAGCAGGTCTCCGCAGCCCCGGAGGATATCCCCATACGCGGTCTCGAAATCCCCGGTGTACCATGGGTCGGCCACGTCCCCGGGCCGGTCGGTATAGTCCAGCAGACGGCATATTTTGCCCGCCGGGTCGCCTCCGGCGATCCGGCGCATGGCGGCAAGGTTCCGCTCCTCCATGCCGATGAGCAGGTCGTAATGCGCATAGTCTGCCGCCGTCATCCGCACCGCGCCGCGCCGGGGGACCTCCACGCCCTTTTCCCGGAGCTTCCGGGCGGCGGGCGGGTATACGCCATTGCCCCGTTCCTCGTCGCTGGTGCCGGCGGAGGCGATCTCAAACTCCGCCGAAAGCCCCCGTTCCGCGGCCAGCTTTTTCATCACCGCCTCGGCCATGGGGCTCCGGCAGATGTTCCCCAGGCAGACGAACAGAATTTTAGTCAAATGCGATCAGCCTCCCGAAAAGCCGTATCCCGCCCCGGTTTGCAGCCTGTTTGCCGGGCAGAAAAAGTTGTTAATAATCTGTGACTCTGTCACGGAAAAAGCAAAATACGGCAAAATGCGACAAGTCAATGCCGTCAATGGTAGTCAAATGGTAGTAAAAATCGGGGAGGTTTACTACCGTCAGAAGCAGGGAAACAAGGTACTGAACCGGCAGCTATCAGGCTGCTGTTTTCTCAAATGAAACCGAATCTATTTGGAGATAGGTTTTTTGGTGGCGCGATATGGAAAGTGACAGCTCATAATCTTCAACTGTTCCATTATCCAAAACACACTGAAACACCATCACACCTTTGCCATCATTCAGAGCGATGATATGAAACTCTGAGCAGTTTTCGGTAACGGTGCTGAAATCGCGCGCAAAGCATTCAGGAGTCTGGATAATTGACCATTCCCTGCTTTTGTTGTCATTGTCCAGATCCAGTATTAGGGTACTGCCATTCTCAACTGTTGCTGAAAAAATCTCGCCATCAGCCACAAATGAGGTTGGCTTATACGGACGATTGAGCAGAATCGCGGCTGCGACTACCACAATTATGATTGCAAGAACCAAGAGGATGATCTGCTTCTTTTTCATACCTGATACCTCCGAACCTGAATTGCAAGTTGCTGTTCTGTCAAAAACTCAAATGTAAGCCTTTAGCTATAGTGATAGGTCAAAATTTATATAGTTTATTATACACCATCCTATCCGTTTTCACCATGCGAACTATGCGCATACCCGGATAGCAAACAAACATTTTTTTATCATGGGACTGAATTGCCGCGATTTGCCGCGTTTTACCTGAAAATGTTTGTCTGCCATCTCGGCTTGCCGTGGCAGACGAACAGAATTTTAGTCAAGTGCGATCAGCCTCCTGAAAAGCCGTATTCTGCCCTGTTTTGCAGCCCGTATGCCGGGCGGAAAAACGGGAATGTGTCGATCAGTTTCCGGCAAAAGAACGGATCTCCTGTTCCAGGAGACGAAAAACGTTTGCGACCAGATACCCGTCGGCGATCGCATGATTCAGACGAACGGTCACGGGCATGACAAGTCTTCCGTTTTCTTCTCTGTATTTTCCCCAGTTGATGATCGGCGCAAAGTAAAGATATCCGTCCGGCAGCTCAAGGTGCAGGGAATCATAGGAAAGCCATGAAATATACGAGGCGTCGAACCAGTTGGGGTGGTTCGCCGTATCCAGCCCGTATTCCCGTGTCTTCTTTGCCTCTTCAACGTCCCGCAGGGCGGCGGCGTAGAACTTTTGATAGTCCTCGTCGTATTCCGTATACACGGGAGTGCAGGTTTCCGTGTCCTCATGAAAAACGTACTGCGTAGGATGGATCACGTCGTAACAGATCAGCTCATCCGTCTGCCAGAGGTATCCCATCCGGTAATCCTCGCGGGAATTGAGGACCTTTGAAAGAATATACAGGAAATTGATATAAAACTTTGTCCCCGTCTTCCCGGAAAATGCGGCGAGCGCCGTTACGTCTATTCTCGCCGTCATCGAGGTCGAGCACTTGCAGTCTTCCGTAAAGTGACGAAATACGCCTTTCCGGTAGTACGTCTCTCTGTCGATTACTTTATAGTTCATCTCCGTCATCCTCACAAATCCCGATTGGCCGGGAGCACGGCCCGGCGCCGGCAGATCCCGTTTATTTTCCGCGGGCGTCGGCCTGCCGTTTTTTCAGATAGTCGATCACGTCGTCCGCCGTACGGAAAGGCGGCTTCCCCTCAAAGGCGGCGAGGTGGAGCTGCGTGCTCAGACTGTCCCAATCCAGGGCCTTCAGACAGTCAAAGCAGATCCGCTGGCCGCAGATTTTGGACGGATATCCGGTCCAGAAGCTTTTCCGCTGATTGCAGCAGTAACACGTGGGCCGAAACGGGAGACTGGGCTTTCGCTTTTCTCCGTTGGGCAGATCGCTGCGCTGCCCCGTTGCCAATATACTGCGTACGACCGCGTTCAGGATCCGCCCCGCCAGATAGGACAGCGCCAGCAGCAGGAGGACCTGGGCAAGAAAGTAGGTAAACAGCTGCGTGCCCGGGCCCCGGGTTATGGGCCCGCGGATAGCCCAGTTCGTGGTTTCGGAGTAGTTCCACTGGCTCGGGTCCATGGCGGACGAGACGATGCCCCAGACCACGCAGACGGCGATCCACGCGATCTGCCAGGCGTTGGTTTTTTCATCCTTTCGCACGACCAGATAGATCGTACAGAACACTGTGGCAACAGCAAGTGACGGCAGCATGATCGTTCGCCCCTCCCGACAGAAATGATATGGGCTGTTTTTCGCGCATCTCATAACAGCCGCTCCGCAAATATCGGTATTTATAATATACCATGCCGAAGGTTTCCGCACAAGAAAAAGGATCGCCGCCTTTTTTAGAGAGCGATCCTTTTTTTGTGTCTGCCTTCCGCTTTTGACCGTTTATTCATGCAGCAGCCGGTCTTTTTCCAGCGCTTCCTTTTTCCCGTGGATCCTGCCGAGCGCGTACATCAGCAGCGTCGCAGCAAGCAGGTTGACCCAGCCGAGGCGGGACGGGCTGAGGGAGTTGACGATGCCCAACGCCAGGTTCGCGCCGCCGATCGCGGCCAGGAACCTGCCGATCGTATTCAGATGACGGATCCTGGAATCAATATCCGAAAAGAGATCGAACGGTCCGTCCGCGGTCTTTTTGCGGAAGTAGATCCACATCATCATCTGTCCGACGAATTCCGCGCCGGTTTCCCGCATAAAAGAAAGATACGCCTCGTCGTAAGGGTGCATTTCCAGGCGCACGCTGTATTCGCCGGGTTCGCAGCGAACGAAGTGATACGTGCAATAGCCGACGCCGTCCAGCACCCATCCGTTCATGGCCATTTCGTTCAGCCAGTCCTCTTCCTTCTCAAAGCTCCACACCCAGAACCATTTTCTGATCGTGATCCTGTTTTCCATCGTTCATCCCTCCCGAAGTATTCTTTCTCCGTTATCAGCCAGTTCCCGCAGCCTGGCCACCTCGTTCACCAGCACCTGAAACCCTTTTTCCGTCAGAGAGTATTCCTTCCGGCGGCTTTCGTCCTCCGCGGGAAGCTGGATGATCCAGCCTTTTGTGCTCAGCGCGTTCAGAGCTCCGTACAGAGTCCCGGCTGCCAGATGGACCCGACCCCCGGACAGCTCCTCTGTCAGCTGCATGATGCCGTATCCGTGCCGCGGACGGACAAGGGACAGAAGGATATAATACGTCGCTTCTGTCAGGGCAAAACTTTCCGCCATGTTTCCACCTCGCTCGTCGTTCGATATATCGACTTGCGATATATCGTGATTACAATATATCGCGGGCCGATATATTTGTCAAGTAGTTTTTTCAAAAATAAGCACCTCGCAAGGAGGTGCTTAAGACATATCCGGATGGCCCTCATTTTAGTCCGCTATTTCCGCGGTTCGCTTGTCCCCGGTGCTCCGCCGCTCGTAGGTGCAGAAGCGGTAGGACACTCCGTCTTCCTCCAGCCGGGGGCCCTGCTCGACGCATTCCCAGGCCGGGTCCGCGTCCAGATCGGGGAAAAAGCTGTCGGACGCGGGGCACACGTCCAGCCGGGTCACGTAGACCCGGTCCAGATACGGGAACATCTGCCGGTAGACGCTGGCCCCGCCGATGACGAAGCAGCGCTCATGCCGCGCTCCGGCCAGCATCGCCTCCTCCGGGGTCCGGACCACCTCCGCCCCGGGGATCTCCCGGCAGGTCCGGCTCAAAACGATGTTGTGCCGTCCCTTCAGAGGCTGCCCGCCGGGAAAGTCCGCAAGGGTCTTCCGGCCCACGATCACCGCGGCGGCGCCGGTCACATCCCGGAAATGCTTCCGGTCCGCCTTTACCACCACGGGCTGGGTGCCGCCCGCCCCGATGCCCCAGTCGGCGTATACCGCAACGATGGCTTCCATGCCCGTCACTCCGCCACGGGGATCTTCCCGTGGAAGTCGCTGTACTGATAGTTCTCCATGGAGAAGCTGTCCACCGTGAATTTGTAGAAATCGTCCACCGTCGGGTCCACCTTGAAAGTGGGGGCCGGCTTGGGGTCGTTGGCTATGATCTCCTCGATGGCGGGCACGTGGCGGTCGTAGATGTGGGCGTCGGCGATCACGTGCACCAGCTCCCCGGGCACCAGCCCGGACACCTGGGCCACCATCATCAGCAGCACGCTGTACTGCACCACGTTCCAGTTGTTGGCCGCCAGCATGTCCTGGGACCGCTGGTTGAGGATGGCGTTGAGCCGGTTGCCCGTCACGTTGTAGGTCATGGAGTAGGCGCAGGGGTACAGGGCCATTTCGCTCAGGTCCGCGAAGGTATACAGGCTGGTGATGATCCGCCGGGAGGCGGGATTGTGCTTCAAATCCCACAGCACCTTGTCGATCTGATCCATGTCCCCCTCGGGATAATGGTGCTTCACCCCCACCTGGTAGCCGTAGGCCTTGCCGATGGAGCCGGTCTCGTCCGCCCAGGCGTCCCACACGTGGGAGTGGAGGTCGTGGACGTTGTTGCTCTTCTTCTGCCAGATCCACAGCAGCTCGTCGATGGCGGACTTCCAGTAGGTCCGCCGGATGGTGAGGATGGGAAACTCCTCGGACAGGTCGTAGCGGTTCACGATGCCGAACTTTTTGACCGTGTGGGCGCTGGCGCCGTCCTCCCACTTGGGGCGCACCTGGCGATCTGTGTCCCAGGTGCCGTTTGTCAGGATATCCTTACAGTTCTGAATAAAGATCTCGTCTGCTCTGCTCATGGTAAGCTCCGTTCTGATGTATTGTTTTTACGCCGCCGCGGCGGCTGCGGCGGCCTGTTCCGCCGCCACCAGGGCGATGACGGCCAGCAGCGAGGAGGTCTCGGCGTCCCGGCCCGGGTCCACCTGGTCGGAGACGATCATGGCCGCGTTCATCAGCCGCTCCCGCCGGGTCATGGAGCGGAAGCCCTTATGCTTTGCCAGAAACGCCTCCGCGTCCAGAATGTCCTCGGCCACCTGCTGGGCGGGGACGGCGGCGTCGGCCATGGCGGCCAGCGGGGCCAGCTCCAGCCCCCGGCCGTACCGGGCCTTGCGCATCTGCAGGGAGTGATAGATCGCCGCCATCCGCTCCGCGTTGTCCTCGGGCGTGCCGCCCTGCAGGGAGAGGATGGTAGCCACTGTGCGGACGGAACTGCCGGAGCCGAACAGCCGCCGGAGCAGCTGATAGCAGCGCTCCGCGTCCGCGGCCACGTCCTCCACCCGCTTGGGGGAGAACGCCATCAGCAGGGCGAAAATGCTGTCCCGGGAGGAGGTCAGAAACGGATGGGCCCGCTTCATGCGCCGGAAGATCTCCCGGCTCCGCTCGATGAGCTCGTCCAGATATTCCTCCGGGATCATGTCCGGCAGCAGGAACGCCGCCAACGCCAGCTGCTCGGTCTTGTAAAAGTCCTCCGCCAGCCGGTCATAGTACCGCACGGCCATGTCCATGTGCCGCATGGGGAACTCTCCGCTGGCCAGCAGGCACGCCACCGGCGCGGTCAGGTTGCCCCGGAAGGAGGAAAACAGCCCGACCCGCTCCTTCAGGATTCCCCGGCAGTCCCGGACCACTTCCTCCCGGGCCAGCTGGCCGCGGCCGGAGAAAATGTTGGCGCAGACAGAATAGATCCGGCGGTTCTGCCCCCGGATGGCTGCCTTCACCGCGTTGCGGTTGGCGATATAATCCTCGCACAGGCTCAGCAGCTCGTCACGCATGACCTGCTCCCTCTCTTCCGCCCGTGCTTCACTGCGCCTTGCGGGCCTTGACCGCTTCCTGCCAGGCGGCGCGGTTTTCCTTGTTGAAGCCCAGCAGCACGTTCGGGTTGCGCAGGGCGATCTTATCCGCCAGCGCGCGCAGCTCGTCCTCGCCGCCCCGGCCGGTGGAGAACACGGGCGTCACCTTGCCCCGGACGTCGGCCACCATCAGATTGCGGCCCGTAATGACGAAATAGGTGCGCACTACCTGCTGGTAGACCCAGACCACGTCGTCATAGGACAGCACCAGGCCGTTTTTCCGGCCGAACATGTGGGACGGACCCATACGCAGCCGGTCCCGGCCGACCTGCTCGGTGGTGGGGGCGTCCAGCTCGATGGCTGCCTGCTCGACGGCGTAGGTGCCGCCCAAGGCGTCCAGGTTGCGGCGCATGATCTTCCGCCGGCCGGCGGTCATCAGCGTCAGGATGAGACCGAACAGACCGCCGAAGAGCAGACCGGTGAGCCACAGCTCGTTGTTGTCGGAGCCGGGCCTGGCCGTGGCGTCCAGATAGTAATTTCCCAGAATGTCCCGGATCTCGGTGGCGGTCATGTCCTCGCCCTCGATCAGTACCTTGAACATTTCGTTGGTGATGCGCCTGGCCAGACCGTTCACGGCCACCGGCGCGGGCTTGCCGCCCGTCTCGTCCCAATAGGCGCGCTGGGCGGACATGTCCTTGACCTGGGAGGATTTCAGCTGCACCAGATAGTAATAGCCGTCCTCGCCCTCCGCGAAGTACCAGCGCTCGGAATCGCGCTTCAGCACGGAGTCGCTGACGCCGACGATCTTCAGCGTGCAGTAGCTGTCCTCACTGTCGTTGAGAGAGTTGAAGAGCGCCGGCTCGCCGGCGGGCTTCACCCTGTTTATGACCAGCATGGCGGTGCAGAGCAGCGCGGCCATCAGAAACAGAATGCCGATCACCAGCCCGGCCTTCGAGGGGCCGGAGTATTTCCAAAGTCTTTTTTCTGCATCCATGACGATTCTCCTGTGCGTCGTTTTTTTGACCGGGAAAATGGAAATTATTTCCATTTTCCCGGCGGGTCTTTACTTTTTTTTCAGCTCGTCCAGGATCTGGGAGAGCAGCTCTTCGGTGGTGGGGCCGGGCTCGGGGGCCGGCTCGGCGGCAGCGGCCTCTTCCTCAGCCTTTTTCTTGGCCTCGGCGGCAGCGCGGGCCTTGTTGACGGTTTTGACAACGCAGAAGATCACCAGCGCGATGATCAGGAAGTCGATGATGGTGCCCACGAAGGTGCCCAGCCCCAGCACGATGGCCTCGGTGCCGGCGGCCTCGTCGGCGGCCCGGAGGGTGATGTTCAGCGCGTCGGTGTTGGGGGAGTTGAAGAGGTAGGCCAGCAGCGGGGTGATCACGTTGGCCACCAGGGCGGCGGTGATCTTGCCGAAGGCGCCGCCGATGATCACGCCGATGGCCATGTCCAGCACGTTGCCCTTGGCGATGAACGCCTTGAACTCTTTGACGAAGTTTTTCATGTTCGTTCCTCCTTATAAATGATCATTGATTCGTCGGTAAGCGGTCAGATCTTCCGCAGCTTGTCCTGCCCGCCCATGTAAGGCCGCAGGACCTCGGGAATGGTCACGCTGCCGTCGGCCTGCAGGTGGTTTTCGAGGTAGGCGATCAGCATGCGCGGCGGCGCCACGACGGTGTTGTTGAGCGTATGGGGCAGGTACATCTTGCCGTCCGCGCCCTT
>JAFSZH010000022.1 GCA_017455685.1 Oscillospiraceae bacterium | reverse complement strand
TCCATGCTCCGCAGGAGGGGCGTTTTCTTGTCGATGGCCTCCCCGCCGTAGGAGCAGAAGGCCGTAGGGATGCACAGCACGCTGTCCTTTACAAAAGCGTAGGAGGTGGGGTCCCAGGCGGTGTAGCCCCGGGCCTCGAAGGTGGCCCGCAGTCCGCCGGAAGGAAAGCTGGAGGCGTCCGGCTCGCTGTGGATCAGCGCCTTGCCGGAGAATTCCAGGATGCCCTGTCCCTTTTCGCCGGGGGTGAGAAAGCTGTCGTGTTTTTCCGCGGTGATGCCGGTCATGGGCTGGAACCAGTGAGTGAAGTGGGTGGCGCCCTTTTCCACCGCCCAGTTCTTCATGGCCTCCGCCACCACGTCCGCCTCCTGGCGGGTGAGACGGTGGTCGCCCTCCCGGGCCTGCCGCAGCGCGTCGCAGATCTCCGGGGGAAGCTGCTCCTCCATCACCTTTTCCGTAAAGACCATGGAGGCGAACTCTTCCGCGATTTTTTTCATGAATACTCACTCCTTTCCCAGACAAGACACACTCGTAAAAAAGCCGAACGGCAAAGACTTTTTTCGTTGGATGATCGTCTTTGCCGTTGTGTTCAGTTTACTCTGAAAAGCCGGTTTTTGTCAAGAATCGGCGGAGAAAATAAATCAACAAAGAAACCATCCGCCGCCTCTGTTTTTTTGTCGTTTCTCCAAAGGACCCGCTTCCCTCACCGGAAGAACGCTTCCAGGATCCGCCGGTTCCCGGCCTTCAGGGCTTCCTCTCCGATCAGCGAAAGCAGCAGCTCCCGCTCCCGGGCCGCTCCGGCCCCATGGGGAACGCCGGCAGCCCCCGCGTCCGAACCGCAGGCGAGCTTCACGCCCATCCGGGCAGCCCGGCGAACGGCGTCCTTCTGCCGGGTCAAAGTCGCCTCCGCCACGGTCCGGTCCGTGTCCGGCCGGGCGAGGAACGCCTCCACCGCCGTCAGCGTGGGCACCCAGACGCAGCCGGTCTCCGCCATGGCGGAAAGACAGTCGTCATCTGAAAAATACCCGTGCTCCACGCTCTCTCCGCCGGCGGCGGCCACAGCGAGCACCTGCTCGGAGCCGTTGGCGTGGCACATCACGGAGAAGCCCTCCCCGTGGGCGATACGGATCAGCTCCCGGATCTCCCCCGCCGGCAGTCCCGGACAGGAGAGCTCCCCGTATTCCCGAAAGGTGATGATGCCGGAGACCACCAGCTTGATAAAGTCACCCCCCTGCCGCCGGACCTCCGAGAGCAGAGCGCGGTACTCCGCCAGATCCTCGTAAGACCGGCCCAGGATGGAGCCGTAGCGACCCCTTTTGTAAATGGCGAACACCGGGGAAGCGGCGCGGATGCCGTACTCCTCCGCCATGTCCCTGCCCAGGAGCCCCACGCCCAGGGGATCGCCTCCGTCCCGGTACGCCCGGACCCCGGCGGCGCGCAGAGCGGCCAGGTTTTCCGCCAGCGCCGTCCGGTCTGCGCCGCCGCCGTGTCGGGCCCTGGCCCGGGCGTATTCCGTTCCGTCCAGCATCAGATGGCCGTGGCATTCGAAAAGCTCCATGTCCTCTCCCCCCTTTTTCCCGATTATACTCCCGCGAGAAAAAACTTGCAACGAAAGCAGTAGTCAAAACCCGCTCCGGCTGGTATAATCGGGATCAATCCACCGGAAAGGAAGGATCGCGTTGATCGGCATCGTTCTGCTGGGCCTTTTCTGGCTCGTCATTCTGGAACTGAACAAAAACACCCTGCTGGGTTGGGCGCTGACCGTCCTGGCGCTGGTACTTTTCGCCCTGCTGCGAAAGAGCTTTTTCCCGGAGAAGGGCGCGCTGGTGAAGCTCGGCTGCTGGCTGGGCCTCTTGGCGGCGCTGGTCGGCATTCTGGCGGCGACCCGGGGGCCGTACCGGGCCCGTCCGGCGGTGGACGATCCCGGTCGGGGCGTCTCTCCCATCGTCACCGTGGCCCAGGGACAGGTGCAGGGTGCGGTGACCTCGGATGGAAAGGTGGAGGTCTTCACCGGCATCCCCTATGCCAGGCCCCCCGTGGGCGAGCTGCGCTGGCGGGAGCCCCAGGACCCCGAGCCCTGGGAGGGCGTTTTGCAGGCGGATCACTTCGCCCCCATGAGCATGCAGGTACGAAACCCGGAGATTTACAACTCATTGGTTGACATAATCGGATATCACGACTATACCGTCTCCCCTGACGACAATTTCCGTGATCTGGTCAGCGAGGACTCCCTGTATCTGAATATCTGGAAGCCCGCCGGGGACGTGTCCGGTCTGCCGGTGCTTGTCTACGTTCACGGGGGCTCGCTGATGACCGGACAGCCCTGGTATGCCGATTACAGCGGCGAGGGTCTGGCCCGGGAGGGCGTGATCGTGGTGAACATGGGCTACCGCCTTGGCGTTTTTGGATTTCTCGGTGACCCTGAATTGCAGGCGGAATCCCCCAACGCCACCACCGGCAACTACGGTCTGCTGGATCAGATCAAGGCGCTGGAATGGGTACGGGACAACATCGCCGCCTTTGGGGGCGATCCGGGCAACGTGACCCTGGCCGGGGAATCCGCGGGCAGTGCCTGCGTCACGGCCCTGTGCACCTCCCCGCTGGCGGAGGGGCTGTTCCGCCGGGCCATCGCCGAGAGCTCCACGGTCACCGCCCGGGAGCCTGCCCACTCCTACCGGTCTCTGGAGGACGCCTTTGCCGCCGCGGAGGCGCTGAAAAAAGAATACGGCGTCTCCTCCGTCGAGGAGCTGCGCGCCGTCCCCGCGGAGAAGATCGTCTCCGCCGTAAACACCAACCACCACATCACCGTGGACGGGTACGTGCTCCCCCGCTCCCCCTACGAGGCGCTGGAGGCCGGGTACTGTATCCCCGAGGCCGTGCTCCACGGCTACAACCGGACGGAGGGCAGTCTTTTCATCCTCTTCGACAACGCCAACGAAAAGAACTACGAGCAGAAGGTCCGCCGGGTCTTCGGGGACCTGGCCGACAGGGTGCTGGCGCTGTACCCCGCCGGG
This sequence comes from Oscillospiraceae bacterium, assembly GCA_017455685.1. Lineage (GTDB taxonomy): Bacteria > Bacillota > Clostridia > Oscillospirales > Oscillospiraceae > Apopatocola. Next base: position 11,680 of record JAFSZH010000022.1, on the reverse strand, counting down.
AACGGCGAGCAGGCCAAGGCGAACTGGATCGACATTTATTCCGCCCTGTTCTTCAATTACGGCCATCACTGCCTCACCCGGCAGGCCCTGGACAACGGCGCGGCGACGTATGAATACTGGTTCACCAAGTACAACCGGCGGCTGGGGTACAACCACGGCGGAGAAGAGGTGTATTTCTACGGCAACGTCCCCGAGGGTTCCCGGCTGTACGACGAATCCGACCGGGAGCTGGAGGCCGTGATGCGCTCCTACTTCGTAAACTTCATCACCCGCGGCGATCCCAACGGCGATGGTCTGCCCCGCTGGGAGCCGGCGGAGCCCGGATGGATCATGGAGCTGGGCGAGCGTGTGGGCATGACAGACGAGCGGATGCCGGAGCTTTTCGACGTTCTCGACGAGCTGACCGGCTGGAAAGGAGAGATCGCGTAAATGAAAACCATTTATCTTGCGGGCGGCTGCTTCTGGGGCATGCAGCGGTTTTTCGACCAGTTCGAGGGCGTGCTTTCCACGGAGGTGGGCTACGCCAACGGACCGGACGCCGCGCCCAGCTATCAGGAGGTCTGCCATGACAGCGGCCACGCTGAGACCCTGCGCATCGACTATGACGAGAGCGTGGTCTCCCTTGGCGAGCTGCTGGACGATTACTTTCTGGTGATCGACCCGCTGTCGGTGAACCGGCAGGGCGGCGACACGGGCATCCAGTACCGCACCGGGATCTACTATATCGATCCGGCGGACCTGCCCGCCATCCGGGAGCGCTGGGACCGGGAGGCGGAAAAGCTGGGACAGCCCCTGGCCGTGGAGGTCGGGCCGCTGAAAAACTTCTTCTCCGCCGAGGAATATCACCAGAAATATCTGGAAAAGAACCCGGGCGGCTACTGCCACATCGGACCGGAGTATTTTACCCTGGGGAAAAAATGAGGAATTGCGAAAAAATCCTTGCATTGTTCAGGAAGCTGTGTTATCATATCGTCCGCGTCCAAGCGCACAAATCGTAATAAAGTTGTTTTCACAATAGAAGAAAGGGTTGAATCTCGTGAACGTCCTCTCCCTCGTTTTTACCATCATTCAGGTGATCTGCTGCCTGGCTCTGATCGCCATCGTCCTGCTGCAGTCCGGAAAGAGCTCCGGTCTGTCCGGCGCCATTGCCGGCGGCGCGGAAACCTTTTTCTCCAAGGGCAAAGCCGAGTCCCTGGACGCCAGACTGGCGAAGCTGACCAAGTGGGTCGCCGGCGCTTTCGTGCTGCTGACGCTGGTGCTGAACCTCATCTGACCGACAAAGCATACTCCAAACCTCCGGGCTGTGCCCGGAGGTTTTTTGCTCTCCGGCCCGCATTGACAAGAAGCGGCCCGGAGGTGTATATTTATTTAGTATCTTTCTGCGGATTTCCCCGAAATAGAGGTGCGTTATGAAGAATAAAAAGATCGTATGCTTCGTTTCACTGCTGCTGGTCTGCGCGCTGATGCTGGCCGGCTGCACCAACCGCCCCCGGGCGGCCGTCAGCCCTGCTCCCGTCGCGGAGACCGCTTCTCCCGAGCCGGAGGCCTCCGAAGCCCCGGTGGAGACCGCTTCTCCCGAACCTACCGAAACGCCCGAGCCCACCGCCACCCCGGAGCCCACGCCCGAGCCCACGCCGGAGGTCAAGTACTATAACCCCCTCACCGGCGAGGCGGTGGACCACGACATGAGCGCGGAGCGGCCCGTGGCCGTCATGGTGGAGAACAACCGCTGGGACTGGGGCGGCATGATCACCCAGAGCGGTATTACCGACGCGGCCATCATCTATGAGATGCAGGTGGAGTCCATCACCCGGAACATGGCCGTTTTCATGGAAGTGAAGGACGTGGTCGAGATCCTGCCTGTCCGCAGCGCCCGGTCCTATTTCGTCAGCACCGCCCTGGCCTACGACGCCATTTACGTCCACTGCGGGCAGAGCGGCGACGGTCTGGAGTACTCCTATCCCATGCTGGCTCATTTCGTTGACAACGACAACATCGATCTTGGCGAGGGCCAGAACGCCTACCGCCGGCTCGACGGCTATTATGCCGGCGGCCTCCACGCCATGGCCACCTCCGGCGAGCTGCTGACCAACCACTTCAATGCGGTGGGCACCCGCACGACCCACAACGCCGACAGCTTCGACTACGGTCTGCACTTCACCGAGAACGCCGCCCCCACCGACGGCACCGTCGCCCGGGGCATCCGCATCGTGTTCCCGCAGAGCAAGCTCACCAATTTCGGCTACAACGAGGAAAAGGGCGGCTACACCGGTTACCAGTGGGATTCCTATTACACCGACAACAACACCCAGGACATGCCTGTGTTCCAGAACGTGCTGGTGCTGGCCACCTATACCCAGATCGGCATCGACGACCACTGGCACACCGCCATGAACACCTATGATACCCAGGGACAGGGTTACTTCTGCAACGGCGGCTACGCCGAGCACATCACCTGGTCCCGGGGCGGGCTGGATACGCCCTTCCGCTACTACACCGACGACGGCAAAGAACTGGAGCTGGGCGTGGGCCACACCTATATCGCCTTTATCAGCGGTCTGGACTACGTCTCCTTCTACGAATCATGAACGTTCAGATCTTCGGCAAGAAGAAGTGCTTTGACACCCAGAAGGCGGAGCGCTGGTTCAAGGAACGGCGCATCAAGTACCAGTACATCGATCTGAACCGGTACGGCATCAGCCGGGGCGAGCTGCAGAGCGTGAAAAACGCCGTAGGTCTGGAAAACCTGGTGGACGAAAAGCACCCGGACGCCGCGCTGATCGCTTATCTGGCGCGGACGGAGGACAAGCTGGAGCGGATCTTCGAGGATCCCACTCTGCTGCGCACCCCCATCGTGCGCAACGGAAAGAAAGCCACGTCCGGCTATCAGCCGGAGGTCTGGAAAGACTGGGAATAAAACATCGGCGGCGCGGCCGGGTCGGACGTGCCGCCGTTTTTGCAGAATTTGCAGAAAATGAAAGGGATATTATGGATCTGGAAACTTTGAAGCAAAAGATGGACGAGGCCAACTACATCTACGACGACACGCTGGCGACAGTGCTGTACGTGGCTCTGCGGCTCAACCGGCCGCTGCTGATCGAGGGGGCCGCGGGCGTAGGCAAGACGGAGATCGCCAAGGTGATGGCCGCCGCCCTGGACCGGGAGCTGGTGCGCATGCAGTGCTATGAGGGGCTGGACGAAAGCAAGTCCCTGTATGAGTGGAACTATCAGAAGCAGCTTCTCTCCATCCAGGTGAACATGGGCTCCCGGGACAGCGACGAGCTGACCCGCTCCCTGTTCAGCGACGAATATCTGCTGGAGCGGCCGCTGCTCAAATCCATCCGGTCCGAAAAGCCGGTGGTGCTGCTCATCGACGAGATCGACAAGTCCGACGAGGAGTTCGAGGCGTTCCTGCTGGAGCTGCTGAGCGAAATGCAGGTGTCCATCCCCGAGATCGGCACTATCAAGGCCACCACCGTTCCCTTCGTGGTGCTCACCTCCAACCGGGCCCGTCCCATCTCCGACGCTCTGCGCCGCCGCTGCGCCTATCTCTATATCGAGTACCCCGATGCGGAAAAGGAGCTGGCCATCCTCCGGGCCAAGGTGCCCCATATCGACGAACGGCTGGCGGTGGAGATCGTCAGCGCGGTGCAGAAGCTGCGCGGCAGCGAGGCGATTTTGAAAAAGCCCTCCATCGCCGAGACCCTGGACTGGGCGGAGGCTCTGCACGCGCTGGGCGTCCGGGAGCTGACGCCGGAGATCATGCGCACCACCGTGGGCTTCGTGCTGAAGAACAACGAGGACATCGAGACCATGGCCGAGACCCTGTTCGCGGAGGACCACGAGTGCTGCGGCGACCCGGAAAACTGCGCCCACGCGGGCGAGCCCGGCCATCATCACCATCACCATGGCGCTTGATTACCAGGTCTATCTGGAAAAGCTGGCACTGTTCGGCCGTATTCTCCGGCAGGAGGGGCTGGACGTAAGCCCCAACGAGACGGCGGACGCCTGCCGCATCCTGCTGGAGCTGGGCATGGCGGACCGCGCCGTGGTGAAGACCGCCCTGCGCACCGTTTACGCCAAATCCCGGGACGAACAGCTCCGCTTCGACCGGGTGTTCGACAGCTTTTTCCTCAGCGAGGACGCCATCCGCGCCGTGGATAAAAAACACCAGCAGCAGGAGCTGGAACGGGCCGAGGCCCTGCGGGAGGCCGAGCGGGAGCTGCAGGGAGAATCCCCCTCCCTGCTGTACAACGACGCCCAGAAGGAGGCCTACTCCCAGCTCTCCGAGCAGGAAAAGGAACGGCTGCGCAATATCAAGGAAAAGTTTCTCGGGGACCCCGCCCGCAATCCGGGGCTCTATTCCAGCATGATCCACTCCATCTTTGCCCGCTCCATCATGGAGCAGCAGATGAGCATGGAGGATGCCGCCATGGGCCGCATGGCCATCGACCCGGAGATCGGGCTCATGTTCCGGGATATCTCCCAGTTCGAGGACCATGAGATCCCCAAGGCGGTCATGTACATCCAGGATATCGCCCGGCGCATCAACGGCGAGCTCACCCAGAAGCGCAGGCATACCGGCCACACCGGGGCGCTGGACTTTCGCCGCACCATCCGCAAAGGACTGGAGACCGGCGGAAGGTTTTACCGTCTGGCTTACCGGCGAAAGCGCTCCCGGCGGAAGCGGCTGGTGGTGCTGTGCGACGTGTCCGGCTCCATGATCCAGTTCTCGGAGTTCGTGCTGCGGTTCATCCAGTCCCTCAACCAGGCCTCGGAGAGCTCCCGGGTGTTCCTCTTCTCCGAGGAGATGGCCGAGGCGGACGCCTTCCATCTGCAGAACATGGACCTGTTCCGGGACTACGTACGGCAGAGCGGCGTCTACGGCCGGGGCACCGACCTGGGCAGCGCCCTGCGGAAGCTCAACGACATGAAGCCCCCGGTCCTCTCCCCCGCCGCCATGCTGCTGATCATCTCCGACGCCAAGACCGTCAACGTCCCCCTGGCCATGCAGGAGGTGCTGCGCGCCCGGGCCAGGGCGGGCAAGGTGTTCTGGCTCAACCCCATCCCCGAGGGGAAATGGAAATATCTCAACAGCATTTCCACCATGGCGGAGCTTTGCACCATGATCTCCTGCAGTACGCTGGAGGCGCTTGGCCAGGCCTGCCGGAAGCTGGCGTTCCTGTAACCGGCGGAAAGAAAAGATCGCTGCCATGTCTGTCGCGAAGATGACCGCGGGGATTTTTATGGGACAGCCGTTGCTCTATCATGGCGGTATAAGGGAAAGAATACCCTTTTCCTACTTGCCGAGGCGATATTATGTTAACTAATCAGCTGAACGAAGCCCAGCGGCAGGCCGTCACGACCACCGAGGGCTACGTGCGCGTCATTGCCGGGGCGGGCTCCGGCAAGACCCGGGCGCTGAGCCACCGCTTTGCCTATCTGGTCAACGAGATGGGCATCCTGCCGGGAAATATCCTTTGCGTCACCTTTACCAACAAGGCCGCCAACGAGATGCGCCAGCGCATCCACGCCCTCACGGGGGACAACGACACCGGCTACATCAACACCTTCCACGGCTTCTGCGTCAGCGTGCTGCAGGAGGACAGCTTCGCCGTGCAGTATCCGAAGAGCTTTCTGGTGCTGGACAACTCGGATATCGACGCCATGCTCCGCATCATCTACGACGAGCGGGGGCTGACGCTGCGGGACATGACCTTTGCCAACGCCCGGGACATGATCGAGATCCAGAAGCTCTTCAACAAGCCGGAGTATTATCTTGACATGATCTCCATGTCCCTGGACGATCTGCACGAGAAGTATCTGCAGGCCGTGTCGGCGGAGGAGATCATCTTTTACGGCTATCTCTACCAGGAAAAGAAGTGCTTCGGCCTGGACTACAACGATCTCATCAAGTTCACGCTGTACATTTTCGAGCGGAACGAAGAGATCCGGCTCAAATGGCAGCGGCGGCTGGAATACATCATGATCGACGAGTTCCAGGATATCGACGCATTGCAGTACCGGCTGATGGAGGTGCTGTGCGCCTATCATCAGAACCTGTTCATCGTGGGGGACCCGGATCAGACCATTTACACCTGGCGGGGGGCGGATATCCGATTCCTGCTGAATTTTGACAAGGAATACCCGTCCGCGAAGACCATCATGATGATGGAGAACTACCGCTCCACCCCCCAGATCCTGGCCGCGGCCAACTCCCTCATCGACAAAAACGCCCACCGGATCAAAAAAAACCTCCTCCCCCGTCTGCCGGACGGGGAGAGCGTGCTGTGTCACCACGCCCGCAGCAGCGAGGAGGAAGCGGAGTGGATGGCCTTTCAGATGCTCCAAAACCACGACCGGGGCGTGCCCTTCCGGGATATGACGGTGCTCTACCGGGCCCATTACGTGACCCGCACCATCGAGGAGGTCCTGCAGCGGCGGAAGATCCCCTATTCCATTTACAGCGGGGTCCAGTTTTTCGCCAGGGCGGAGATCAAGGACGCGCTGAGCTATCTGCGGATGATCGCCTACAAGGACGATCTCTCCTTCCGGCGGGTGGTCAACGTTCCCCGGCGGAACATGGGCGAGCGGCGGATGCGCTTCCTCGGCGAGTATGCGGAGGAGCACGGCTGCACGCTCTACGACGCCCTGCGGCGGAATCTGGACAACGAGATCTTCCGGGGCACGCGTGCCGCCGGATTCGTGGAGCTTGTCGAGGCCTTCGCCGCCGGGTACGAGGGGCGGAGCGTTTCCGAGGTGCTCTCGGCCATCCTCAACGCCAGCCGGTATGAGGAAATGCTCCGCACCGAAGGCAGCCAGGAGCGGCTGGACAATCTGGCGGAGCTGAAGCAGTCGGTGTACGAGTACGAGACCACCTGCGGCGAAGAGGCCACCCTGGAACACTATCTCAGCCACGTGGCGCTCTTTTCCAACAGCGACGCGGAGGACGCCTCCGACAAGGTGAAGCTCATGACCGTCCACGCGGCCAAGGGGCTGGAATTCCCTTACGTGTTCCTGTGCGAGATGAACGAGGGCATCTTCCCCTCCCGGAAGGTGAACACCCTGCCGGGGATGGAGGAGGAACGGCGGCTGGCCTTCGTGGCCATGACCCGGGCGGAAAAGCGGCTGTATCTTTCCGAGGCGGAGGGCCGGAACATCGACGGCTCCCTGCGCTATCCCTCCCGGTTCCTGCTGGATATCGACCCGGCGCTAGTGGAATACACCGAAAAGCCCAGGGAAGGACTGATCCGGGACGCCCGGGCCTATATCGCCCTCAGCGAGAGCATGCTGCCGGAAAAGGCGGCGGAGGCAGCCTTCGCCGTGGGAGACCGGGTAGTTCACGCCATCATGGGCCCCGGCACCGTGGTGGGGGTAGATCTGAACAAAGGGGCCCATACTGTACTCTTCGACGGTGCGGCCACGCCCCGGCAGATCTCCTTCCGGGCCAGGCTGGAGAAGCTGCGGGAATGAAAACGCCGCGCTTTACTTGCGCGGGATAATGTGGTATAGTGCACCCGGCTCCGGCTCGCCGGAGCCGCATCACACGGCAAAGGTTGACGAAAAATGAAGAAAGCCGTTATTTTTGATCTGGACGGCACGCTGTGGGATTCCGCTCAGGGCGTGGCCGACAGCTGGAACATCGTTCTGGAACGCCGGGATCTCCCCCAGCGGATGGACGCCGAGCTGATCCACGCCTATATGGGCAAGACCATGGTGGAGATCTCCGACAAGCTCTTTCCCGAGCTGGAGCAGTCCGTGCGGCTGGATCTGCTGGAAGAGCTCTGCGGCGTGGAGGTGGAATACCTCCGGCATCACACGGCCGCCCGGCTTTTCGACGGGCTGGAGGAGACGGCGGCTCTGCTGAAAAAGGACTACTCCCTTTACATCGTCAGCAACTGTCAGGAGGGCTATATCCCCACCTTCCTTCTCCCCTTTCACATGGACCGCTGGTTCGAGGATTATGAGGAATGGGGCCGCACCGGTCTCTCCAAGGGGGAGAACATCCGTCTGGTGATGGAGCGCAACGGCGTGGACAGGGCCGTCTACGTGGGCGACACCGACGGCGACGAGCGCGCCGCCCGGGACGCCGGGGTCCCCTTTATCCACGCGGCCTACGGCTTTGGCACGGCTCTGGCCCCGGACGCCGTGATCCACAGCCTTTCTGAACTGCCCGACGCGGTAAGAAAATTTATGTAAACTTATTATGTTTACTTATTATGTAAATTTAATTCTCTGTAAAAAGTCCCCGTGATCAGCAGATCACGGGGACTTTTGCGTTTTTATGGCAGTTCATTCGTATTGCATTTTCAGTACGAAGGCGGGCTTTTCCCCGCTGCCGGCGAGATAGCATCGGCCATCCTTCTCGCCCCAGCGCAGGGTGAGCCTGTCCCCCAGCCGGGCTTCGGTCTTGTACTCCGTCTCCACGCTGCGAAGGGCGCCGCCCCGGGCGGGCGCCTCGAAGCAGTCCTCCGCCAGGTCGAAGTAGCGGGTGTTGTTCAGATGGCCGTTCAGGTCCACGCAGCTGAAGGGCACGGTATACTCCCGTTCCCGGTCCGTCTCCATGGGGGCGGGGGCGGTGGGCAGCGGCAGCTCTTCCCCGGTGGTCACGCCCCGGATCTTCACGCCGTACTTCTCGGGAAAGACGAAGCGGCGGGTCTTCTCGTCCGTGAGCATCCAAAGGGCGCTGGCCCGGAGCAGCTCTTCCCCGCCGGCGGTCTCCACCCGGTAGTACCGGGGGAACAGCAGGTGCATGGTCTCCCCCGGCCAGGTCTGGACCCGGATGGTCTCGTCGTACTCCGGCATCCGGGCGATCTCCGCCCGCTGGAGGGTGACCACCCACAGCAGTCCCTGGTCCAGGGTCATCTCCCGGCCCATGCCCAAAGCCTCGGTGTGGGCGATGGACGCCTCCTGCAGCAGCTCGAACAGCTTGGAGGTCCGCAGCCAGCGGTACAGGTTCACGTCCCGGTTTTTCAGCCGCAGCTCCAGCGAATACACTCCGTCCATGCCCTTACTTTTTCTTCAGGCGCTTCTCGAAAGCGTCCACTACCTCGCCCAGGGTGGAGAGCTTGTTCCACTGGCGTTCGGGGATCTTCACGTCGAACAGCGCCTCCAGCTTGCAGATCACCAGAATGAAATTCATGGAATCCATGCCCATGTCGGTGTTTACCACGGAGTTCTCGTCGATCTCCACGCCCTCCAGCTCGGGGACGCACTCATAAATCACCGCTTTGGTTTTTTCCAGGATCTTCTCTCTCGTCATTGTTCCTTCTCCTTTATCATTTTCTCGATCTCCCAGCGTCGAAGCTTGCCCGTGGCAGTCCTGGGAAGTTCTTTCTCGGTAAAATAGATATGCCCGATCTGGCGGCCCCGGGGCTGGGCGTCCATCAGAGGCCGGATCTTCTCCCGGACGGCAGCCTCGTCCGGGCTCTCGCTGCGCAGCAGCAGGGCCGGAACGCCCTTGTCCAGAAATACGGCCAGCTCCCCGGTGCCCAGGGCGGCGGCGAGCCCGGCTTCATACTCGGGCAGGAACAGCTTGGTACCGTCGGGCAGCACCAGCATGTCCTTCTTCCGGCCGGTGATGTGCAGCCGTCCGTCCTCGTCGAAGGAGCCCAGGTCACCGGTATGCAGCACCCCGTCCCGGAGCACGGCAAGGGTGTCCGCCTCCCGCTTGTAGTACCCCTGCATCATGCAGGTGGGAGCCCGGACCAGGATCTCCCCGTCCCCGGCCAGGGTGATCTCGTCGTCCGGGCAGATCTCCATGGCGAAGTGGTCCCCCCGGGTGCTGATGGCCACCCCGGAGCTGGTCTCCGTCAGACCGTAGCCGAAGGACACCCGGAGCCCGGCGGCCTCCGCCGCCTGAATGAGCTGCGCCGGGCAGTCCCCCGCGCCCACCAGCACAAGACGGAGCTCGCTGTTGAAAAGCCGCCGCGTCACCAGAAATCCCAGCAGCAGCGGCACCGCGGACAGGGCCGTGGGCCGGTAATATGCGCAGTCGTCCCCGTAGTGCCTGACCCCCCGGCCCAGCGCCACCGCTGCGCCGCAGGAAAGGCCCCAGAGAAGGCCGCAGACAAAGCCGAATACGTGGGCCAGAGGCAGCATGCAGAGCAGCGTATCCTCCCTCGCCAGGGGCAGCATACATCCGCCGTTCCAGGCGCTGGAGCAAAGGGAGCTCTCCGTGAGCACCACCGCTTTGGACTGCTCCGTAGTGCCGGAGGTAAAAAACAGGATCTTCCCCGCGCCGTCGATCACGCCGCCGGTCAGGAAGGGGCGCAGCTCCTCCTCCCGCTCGCCGTCGGCGCTCCAGATGCAGTCGGCGTCGGTATAGCGCAGCAGCATGGCCGCCGTCTCGTCGGGCAGGGAATCGTCCAGCATCACCGTCTGCAGGCCCGCCTCCGGCGCGGCCAGAACGGTGAGCACGCATTCCTCGCTGCCGTCGGAAAACACGGCCAGGCAGGTCTTATTCAGCGCTTTCAGTTCCCCGGCGCGGCGAGTCAGCGCTGCGTCCAGCCCGGCGTAAGAGAGCGCCTCCGGCCCCTCTTTCCCGGGGCGGAGCAGCGCCGGGGCGTCGGGCGTGACGCGGGCGTAATAGGCGATCATTTCATGAAAACCTTGAAAACGCATGGTATTCCCCCTTCTGTTGGCACTATACCACAAGATGTCTAAAAAAAACAGAGAGATCGTGAAAAAAAGTGTGCATTTATGGCAAAACGTGATATAATAGCAAGAGCAATTTCTATCCTGCGAAAATTACATAAATTAACTTATGGGAGGAACACACAATGGACAAAAACACTCGCATCTGCATCATCGGCGGCGGCCCCGCCGGCCTTTCTGCGGGCATGTACCTGGAGCAGAAGGGCTACGAGAATTACACCATTCTCGAGCGCAACGACCGGGTCGGCGGCAAATGCTGGTCCCCCACCTACAACGGACGCCGGTACGAGATGGGCGCTATCATGGGCGTGCCTTCTTACTACGCCGTGAAGGACGTAGAAGACTTCTGCGGCATCACCCACGACGGCCCCAAGCTGAACCGCAACTATAAAAACAGCAAGGGCGACGTGATCGAGCCCTTTGAGCCTAAAAAGAACATCCTCAAGATCCCCCGCCTGCTGAAAATGAAAAAGCAGGTCAAGAAGTTCGGCGAGCTGCTGGAGACCAAGTACAAGGGCTATGACGTGAACGGTCACCGCGGCGTGGCCGAGGGCCGTTACGACGGCTTCGCCGTCACGCCGGGCCGGGAGCCCGTCAGCGGCGAGAACCCCAATCTGAAGGATCTGTGCCTGCCCTTTGCCGAGTTCTGCCGCAAGAACGGCGTGGAGCTGGTGCAGGACATCTGGATTGGGCCCTACACCTCCTTTGGCTACGGCTATTTCGACGAGATTCCCGCTGCCTACGTGCTGAAATATCTGGACTTCCAGACCACCATGAACTTCGTGAAGGTGAATCTGTGGACCTGGAAGGAGGGCACCCAGTACATCTGGGAGCAGCTCAACGCCCATTTGAAAAACCCCGCCCGGCTGGGCAGCGCCATCTCCGCCGTGGAGCGCCGGGACGGCAAGGTGTACGTCACCGTCAACGGCCAGGTGGAGGAGTATGACAAGATCATCGTCACCGCTCCGCTGTACATCCCCAACAAGCGCGCCGACGGCCAGATCGGCATGGTGGATTACTTTGA
>JAFSZH010000021.1 GCA_017455685.1 Oscillospiraceae bacterium | reverse complement strand
GTCTCCGCCGACGGCCTGACCTACACCGTCAAGCTGCGCGACGGTCTGAAGTGGTCCGACGGCTCCGACCTGACCGCCGCCGACTTCGAGTACTCCTGGAAGCGCGCCACTGACAGCCGCACCGCCGCCGACTACGAGTATATGTTCTCCGGCTTTGACGGCTACGGCACCGACGCCGGCATCAACGTCACCGCCGTCGACGACACCACCTTGGAGTTCGTGCTGGCCGCCCCCTGCGCCTACATCGAGGACCTGATGGCCTTCCCCACCTTCTACCCCGTGAAGCAGTCCGAGGTCGAGAAGTTTGAGGACTGGGAGACCAACCCCGGCCACTGGTGCCAGGATGCCGGCTTCATCTCCAACGGCGCCTACATCTGCACCGGCTGGGATCACGACGTGTCCATGACCTACGAGAAGAACCCCTACTGGTTCAACGCTGACGAAGTCACCGTTGAGAAGCTGGAGTACATGCTCTCCGCCGATGACACCGCCATCTACGCCGCTTACAAGGACGGCTCCATCGACTTCTCCGACGCCGTTCCCACCGACGAGATCCAGGGCCTGCTGAACGATCCCGAGTTCCACATCGTTGACGAGCTGGGCACCTACTACATCTGCTTCAACGTGAAGAGCCCCCTGTTCGACGGCAAGACCCCCGAGCAGGCCGCCTGCATGCGCAAGGCTCTGAGCACCCTGATCGACCGCGACTTCATCTGCGAGAACATCGGCCAGACCGGCCAGGTCGCTGCCAACGCTTTCCTGCCCCTGGGCATGGCTGACGGCAACGGCGGCTTCTTCAAGACCGACGCCGTGGAGCAGGGCTACTTTGATCCCTACGCCATCAACAACGACTACGAGGGCACCGTTGAGTACGCCCGCACCCTGCTGAAGGCTGCCGGCTTCAAGTTCAACGAGGACGGCACCCTGTCTGCCGAGACCCCCATCGTACTGAACTACCTGACCAACCCGTCCTCCGGCCACGTGGCCATCGCCACCGCCGTGCAGTCTGACCTGGCCGCCCTGGGCATCCAGATGACCATTGAGCAGGTCGACTGGAACGTGTTCCTGGAAGAGCGCAAGGCCGGCAACTACGACATGGCTCGTAACGGCTGGATCGCCGACTTCAACGACCCCATCAACATGCTCGAGATGTGGACCACCACCTCCGGCAACAACGACATCCAGTACGGCCGCGTGGGCTGAGCTGCCTGATCGTACCGAAGCAAAAACAAAAAAGTCCTGCACCATCTGGTGCAGGACTTTTTTAGTTCGTTTTTTACTCCCGGACCACCGGGACGACCGCCGCATTCAGCGCGGCGGCATACGTTTCGGCCTTTACCGGGAGAACCACGTAATTGGTGGTCTCCACGACCCAACCGGCAACCAGGGAGTTGGAGACGGAGCGGAGCAGCAGGAAGGGCGATCCGTTCCGACCCATGACCAGCGCCCCCAGCGGCGCCCTGCGGCTCATGTCCGGTTCCTCCGCAAAGCTCTCCGGCCCGTCCGCGATCTGGGAAAGAGTGGGAGCGCGGGGATCGGAATACCCTGGAAAAGCCACCACGCAGGGGATCACCGGATCTCCGCCGAAGAGAGCTTCGTACGCGGCCCAGTCCTCGCCGAACAGCGCCTCCATGGTCAGAGGCTCGCCGTTGTAGAGGTACTGTCCCTCCCGGACAGTGATCTTTTTCGCGCAGTAGGCGTCCTCCAGTCGGTCCTGGAAGGCGTTGAGCAGCTCACATCGCTCGGCGTACACGGGCTCCAGCGCCTCCCGCAGAGAACTGACGGTTCCGAGTTCCGGGAAACAGCGGGCGAAAAAACCATAGTTTTTGTATTCCAGCCCCAGGGCGTCGACGGCTTTTTCCTCCGTCAGCGCCAGGACGTGAAGGAGAAAGTCCTGCAGGAACGCCGGCTCGGCGCCGATCCGGGATGCCACGGCAGCCCAGACTTGGGCCGGCTCCTCCTGATATGCTTCCTGCGCTGTCAGCGCGTCGCCGTATCCGTCCATGAACAGCTGGAACCGGAGCGTGCGGAACCGGGAATAGGACGGCAGTCCGGAGAAGATCTCCGGGGAGAGAGGCCCGGAGAGCAGCACCCCGTTCTCCACGGGGACGGCGGTCTCCACCCGCTCCATGAGCACGGTCTCGGGCTTGTACGACACCGCAAACTCGCTCAGATCCACCGGGAGGAACCGCCGCAGCAGGACCTCCGGGACGGGTACGCCGCCCACCTCCACGCCCGTGGGGACTGCGCGGAGCTCCCCGTCGACACAGCTGACCGCCAGCGGGATGCTGGCGCGCAGAACGACGCTTTTCCAGTGTGCCTGGGCGTCGATCCGGGCGCTGCCGTCCTCCAGACGCAGGCCCACGCCGTCATACTCGATCTGATAGGGTTCCAGGGCGGCGACGGCTTCCTGTTCCCACCCCATGCCGAAGAGCCTGTCGATCAGCCACCAGAGATCGCTCTTGTCCAGAGCCACTGTCAGATCGCCGCTGCCGTCGGCGGAAAACCGCTCGTCCGGGTCCATGGGCTGCGCCGAGAGATACCCGGGAATGTCGTCCAGGGTGACGGCCGTGCTCTTCATCCGGCTGTACAGCCAGTAAGCGAAGCCGGCGGCGGCCAGCAGCGCCAGCACCAGCAGGATCAGAATGAAACGAAAGAGGATGCGGAAAAAGGAGGGCTTTTTCTTCTTTTCAGTCATGGCGATCTTCCTTTCGTGTGATTGTCATGGCCGGCTTTGCCGCCGAACGGTTCAGAACGCCCAGGTGCCGTTCCGGAAGATGGGTACGATCTCGCCCTCGGCGGTGACGCCGTCGATGTCCAGGTCGTCGGAGCCGATCATGAAATCCGTATGACTGAGAGAGTCGTTGAGCCCCAGCTCATAGAGCTGTTCGCTGCTCATGCTCTCAAAGCCCTTCACGCACTCGGGGAAGCCCGTGCCCAGCGCCAGATGGCAGGCGGCGTTCTCATCGAAAAGCGTGTTGTAAAAGAGCAGCCCGGAGGCGTGGATGGGGGATTCCTTGGGCACCAGAGCGCACTCACCGAGATAATGGCTGGCGTCGTCCATGCTGACGACCTGCTCCAGCTGCTTCTGGCCCTTCTCCGCCTTGACCTCCACGGCCCGTCCGTTTTCGAACCGGACGGAGAAGTTCTCGATCAGCTGTCCCTGGAAGGAGAGAGGCTTGGTGGAGTAGACGATCCCCTGGGCAGTGCGCCGGTCGGGGCAGGTAAAGACCTCCTCGGTGGGGATGTTGGGGTCGTAAACCACACCCTGAAGGGTGGTGTCCGAACCGGCGTGGAATACGCCGAGAGGCATCAGGCCCACCTTGAAATCCGTGCCGTTGGCGGAGCGATAGCGCAGCTCCCGCAGACCCAGGCCGTTGAGATAGTCGCAGCGCTCCTTCAGATCCCGGTTATGCGCGTCCCAGGCGGCCACGGGGTCCTCTCCGTCGGCCCGGGAGGTGAAGAGGATATCCTTCCAGAGCTGCTCCACGGCCTGGCGTTTGCTCAATTTGGGATAGAGCTTTTTGGCCCAGGCCTCTCCGGGGACGGCGGCGATGCACCACTGGTGCCTGTTTTCTATGGCGTCACGGTAAGGCTTGATCTCCTTCCGGACAGCCTGCATGGATTTGAAGAATTTCGGGTTGATACCGCTGAGACCGTCGGGATCGGCGGATTCCAGAATGATCCGCACGGGAAACACCTCGGCCATGTGCTGGTACTTGGCGTGCTCCCAGGCCTCAAGACGGGACATGTCCTTCAGCTTCATCCAGCGGGCGTGGACCTTCATCATCGGTTCGTAACTCCATTCCACGCGGACCTTTTTCGCCCCCGCCCGGTAGCACTCTTCCGTCAGCAGCTTCACGAACTCCGGCTGGTCCAGCCCGGCCTGGATGACGACCTCCTGGCCCTTTTGCACGTTGGCGCCCACCCGGGCGATGAGCCGGGCGTAATTCTTCAATACGGTTTTCTTCATTTTCGCTTCTCCTCGGGTATTTATGATCGCGGCCGGAGGAAAGAACTCCCGGACCGTCGGGGCCTATTATAGCTTGCACACGGCCACAATTCAAGGTATACTGTGAAAAGAAAACGTCGAACCGGCACGAAGGGAGGGCTTTTTCGTGGAGGAGATCGTCCGGGAACTGGACCGCCTCATGGGCCAGAAGGAATTTAAAAAAGCGGAAGCCCTTCTGGTGTACTGCCGGGAGGCGGCGGTACAAAACGGCGACAAAGCCGCCGAGCTCTCCGTGTGCAACGAGCTCATGGGCTTTTACAGGATGCGCTCCATGGAGGAGGGCTTCCGCCTGGCCTGGCAGCGGACGCAGGAGCTGCTCTCAGAGCTGGACGTGGGGGACATGAGCCGGGGCACCATCCTCATCAGCGGCGCCACGGGTCTGGCCGCCTTCGGCCGCGCCCGGGAGGCCGTTCCCATCTATCAGAAGGCCTACGGCTGTTACCTCCGGCGGCTGGACGCCGGGGACTACCGGTTCGCGGCGCTGTTCAACAATCTGTCGGCGTCGCTGGCCGACTGCGGGGAGTTCTCACAGGCGGAGGAGCATATCCGCATGGCCATCTCCGTGCTGGAAAAGCTGGACCATCACCCCGATCTGGGGACGAGTTATGTAAACTTGGCGCAGCTCTACGCCCGGCAGGACCGGGAGGACGAGCGGGTGAACGAATGTCTTGACAAAGCCATGGCGTGCTTCGACGACCCGGAGATGCGCTGGGACGGCTACTACGCCCACACGGCGCAGAAATGCGCCGGGGCGTTCGCGGCCCTGGGCCGGCAGGCGGACGCCGACGAGCTGGAGGAAAGGGCGGAGATGATCTATGAAGGGACTTGAGCTTTCCCGGCTGTTCTGGGAAGAGGCCCTGCGCCCTGCCATGGAGGCGCAGTGCCCCGAGCTTCTGGAACGGACGGCGGCGGGCCTCTGCGGGGCCGGGTCGGACTGCCTGGGCTACGACGACGAGATCTCCCACGACCACGCCTACGCCGCCGGCTGCATGCTGTTCCTTCCCGGCGACACACCGGAGAAGGAGCTGTTCCGTCTTTCGGCCGTCTACGACCGGCTGCCCCGGGAGTTTCGCGGGGTGCCCACGGAGCACCGGAGCCGGCAGGGGGACGGACGCTACGGCGTAAAGACCATAGAGGGCTTTTTCCTGCCCCTCACCGGCGGCCCCGGGGCTCCGGAGAGCTGGCGGCAGTGGCTGGCCCTGCCCTCCCACGCCCTGGCGGAGGCCGCGGCGGGAGAAGTGTTTTTTGACGGCCTCGGGGAATTCACCCGGCTCCGGCGGGAGATCGAGACCGGCATGCCCGAGGACGTGCGGCGCAAGAAGATCGCCGCCCGGGCCGCGCTGATGGCCCAGTCGGGGCAGTACAATTTTACCCGCTGCCGCCGCCACGGGGAGGAGGGCGCCGCCCGCCTGGCTGCGGGGGAGTTCGTCCGGGAATGTCTGGGCATGGTGTTCCTGCTGAACCGGCGCCACATGCCCTATTATAAATGGGCCTTCCGGGCCATGCGGGAGCTGCCGGTGCTGGCGGAGCTGGCCGACGCGCTGGAGGGCATCCTCGCATCGCCCTCGGAGGACGCCATCGAAGCGGTCAGCGCCGCCGTCATCCGGGAACTGACAGCCCAGGGGCTCACCGACGGGCACTGGGACTATCTGGAGCCCCATGCCTACGAGGTCATGGAGCGGATCGAAAACGGCGAGATCGCCGCGCTGCACGTAATGGAGGGATGAGCATGTCGGAAGAGAACGGCCGCCAGCCCATGCTGACGGACAGGGGACGCCTGTGGGAATCCCGCTGGGCCAGCCGGGACGTGTTTGAATACAACAAACCCCTGCGCCCATCCTCCCGGCTGCGGGAGTGGGAGTGCTACCGGGTATCCAATCCCCGCTTCACCTTTCAGGTCTACTACGGCCACGGCCCCGGCGGCGGCCGCGTGGCGGTGACGCTGGTGGATTTCGACACCGGAGAAAAGTACGTCTCCGGCAAGCGGTTCCGCTTTCCCGGAGATAGCCTGGACCTGGATTTCTCGCCCGGCGAGCCCCATACGCTGAAATACGAGGACGACGGGCTGTTCCTCTCCATCAGCTATGACGGCGCGGTCCGGCAGGTCACGGTCCGTTCCGATCGCTTCGACGCGGAGCTGATCTTTCCGGATACCGGGGACGCCATCGCCGTGGCGGTGCCCTTTGGGAAGTATGCCCGGTTCCTGTACCAGTACAAAAAGGTTTTTCCGGAATTCAGCGGCCATATCCACATGCATAAGCTGGACTACCGCCTCACGGAGGATACGGCGGCGGCGCTCTCCAGCGACCGGGGCGTGCTGCCCTTTTCCACCAGCCGGATCTGGGCCGTGGGCGGCTTCCGCACCGAGGACGGCTATCTGGCGCTGAACCTGGGCGAGGACTTCGGCCCCGACGAGGAGATCACGGAAAACGCCCTTTTCTTCAACGGAAAGCTGCAGAAGCTGGGCAAGGTCTATTTCAAATACAGAGAGGACGATCTTCGGCAGCCCTGGCGGATCTCCGACGAACAGCGCCGGCTGCATCTGGAGTTTTACCCCACCTTTGACAACTATGAGCGCATCGGCTATCTGGGCGGGGAGGAGAAGATCCATCAGCTCTTCGGCAAGATCTACGGAAAGGTGAAGCTATCCGACGGAGCGGAGTACATTCTGGAGAACAACCATTTTGTCATCGAACAGGCGGAGGAGCGCCGCTGACAGGCGCTTTCCGGGAAGGAGACGGAATCATGGAGCGTACATACTGGTATAAGGACGCGGTCTTTTATCAGATCTGGCCCCGGAGCTTCAAGGACAGCGACGGCGACGGAGTGGGGGATCTGATGGGGGTCTATGAAAAGCTGGACTACATCAAATCCCTGCACGTGGACGCCATCTGGTTCTCTCCGCTGTATCCGTCGCCCAACGCGGACT
The DNA here is from genome assembly GCA_017455685.1 of Oscillospiraceae bacterium. GTDB lineage: Bacteria > Bacillota > Clostridia > Oscillospirales > Oscillospiraceae > Apopatocola. The sequence goes on along the minus strand of JAFSZH010000021.1, from coordinate 61,360 downwards.
ACGGCTACGACGTGATGGACTACATGGACATCTCCGGGGAATACGGCGGCATGGAGGCCTTCAAAAAGGTCCTGGACGGGGCCCACCAGCGGGGGATGCGGGTGATCATGGACCTGGTGGTGAACCACACCAGCGACGAGCACCCCTGGTTCCAGGCCAGCCGCCGGCGGGAGGAGCCCTACACGGATTACTACATCTGGCGCAAGCCCAAGCGGGACGGTACCCTGCCCAACAACTGGGACAGCATGTTCGAGGGAAAGGCCTGGCAGTACGACGAGGAGCGGAAGGAGTACTATCTCCACCTCTTCGCCATCAAGCAGGCGGACCTGAACATGGACAATCCCCGGGTCCGGGACGAGGTCAAAAAAATCATGCGCTTCTGGCTGGATATGGGCGTGGACGGCTTCCGGGAGGACGTGATCACCTTCATTTCCAAGGACAAGGACCTTCCCAACGGCTTCTTCCTCATGCCCGCTGCCAAGGGCATCACCCATTATTCCAACGGCCCCCATCTCCACGAGTATCTGATGGAGTTCCGGGACGTGCTGGATCAGTACGACTGCGTCACCATCGGTGAAGCGCCTCTTGTCACCGCCCGGCGGGCGCTGCAGTTCATCGGCGGCAAGCGGCCCGAGCTGGACATGATGATCCCGTTCCAGTGCATGGAAGGGGACTGCATCCTCATCGACTATGTGCACCATCCCTTTTCTCTCCTGAAGCTCAAGCACATCTGGCGCCACTGGCAGGACGCCCTCCGGGGCAGGGGCTGGAATTTCCTCTACCTGGAAAACCATGACCATCCCCGGATCATCAGCCGATACGGCAGCGAGAAGTACCGGGTGGAGAGCGGGAAATCCCTGGCGGCGTCCTACCTGTTCCAGCAGGGCACGCCCATCATTTACCAGGGCCAGGAGATCGGCATGACCAACATCCGGCTCAAGAGCATCGACATGTACGAGGACGTGCAGACCATCAACAACTACCACTCCTTCAGAGCCAACCAGCCGGAGCAGAAGCGGATGGAGCGCATCTGGCAGGCCACCCGGGAGTCCGCCCGGACGCCCATGCAGTGGGACGACAGCGAGAACGCCGGCTTCACGGAGGGGAAGCCATGGTTTTATGTAAACCCGAATTACCCGGAGATCAACGTGGCGGCCCAGGAAGACGACCCGGAATCTCTGCTGAACTTCTACCGTCGGGCCGCGGAACTGCGCTCCACGCTGCCGGTCGTGCGCTACGGTACGTTCAAAATGTACTATCCTCTCAGCCGCAAGCTGTTCGTTTATGAGCGGCGCAGCAAGGCCCAGCGGCTGCTGGTGATCTGCTCCTATTCTCCGGACCCGGTGAAGTTCCGGGCCCCCAGGGGCTACGATCTGAAAAAGGGTCAGCTGATCCTCCGGAGCCATGGGGACAAGGTGGAAAACAACGGCTTTGTCACCAGACCTTACGAGACCCGGGTCTATCTTTTCCAGGACCGCCGGGGGCCGGTGGAGGTATAAAGCATCCGGAAAACGAAAAAGGACTGCGTCCCCGGGACGCAGTCCTTTTCATTTGCATTTACTCAGTTTTTCCGGAACAGCCTGACGGCGGTGACGCTCAGCAGCACCGAGCTCAGCGGCCAGACCACGATGGAGTAGCGCCCTACCGCCAGCCCGGCGGAGGTGACGAGCGCCAGCGCCAGCGCAGTGCCCACGGCCGTCCGCAGCAGGACCCGGTTTTTGCTTTTTCCCGCCAGCCAGACCCCGGCGGCCAGAGAGAGGAAAAACCCGCCCAGCCAGTAGAGGCCGAAGAGCCGGAGAAATTTCATCGCCGTGTTCCGGCAGAACGCCCCCGGGTGTCCGGCGATCCAGCGGAGCGCCGCGCTGCGCAGCGCAGCGTCCCGGACCGTGGGGTCGGGGTCGTCGTACGCCGCGAGGGCGCTTTCGTCTCCGCCCAGGAAAAGCGTGCGGTTTTCGTACTCGTACAGCTCCGTCCGGGTGCCGGGATTGTTGGCCAGATACATATCCTCCCCGGCGTAGTTCTCCGCCGCGATCCAGTGCCCGGTCTCCCGGTGATTGACAGCGGCGTTGGCGCTCCACAGCAGGCAGGGGAGGAGCAGCAGCCATAAAACCCGACAAGGCGCGGCGCCCTTTCGCAGCACCGAAAAAGTATAGACCAGCACGGGAATATAGAGGACAGCCAGCACCGGACGCAGCGCCGCGGCGAACAGCGTCAGCAAATGGAGCCAAAAAAGCCGCTTTCCCGGCGTGATGTCTTTCCGGGCCGCCATATACAGGATCGCGCAAAGCACCGGCAGGAACCAATGCTCCACAAAGACGTTTCCCAGCGTCAGCCGGGCGCGGAACAGCGCCAGGGCGTAAACGGCGGGAGAGATACCGGGTCGGCCGAACAGCGCCTCCTCCGTCCGACGCAGCAAAAAGCAGGAAAGGGCGAAGAGAGCGTACTGCACCGCCGCGATCCCGCCGGGGCTCAGGCCCACCAGCCGCAGCAGCGTCAGGATCACAGGAAGTCCCGGCGGCACCACGAAGCTGCCGGCGGCCCGGACGTTCTGGATAAAACGGCCCGAAGCGAGAAAGTTGTCAGCCACGCTCAGATAGAGCTGTGCGTCCGGCTGCAGCCGGACCAGCTCGCCCCGGGCCAGGTCATAGATGAGCAGCCCCAGGGCGGGCAGCATCGCCCAGGCCAGTTCCGTCAGCACCCGCCGGGGAGGGCGGGGGCCGGAAGAATTATGTAAACTTAAGAGGCTCATGGATCTCACGCAGAGCGTCGGCGCCGATCTTCAGCACCGCACGGTCGTAGGTCAGCAGACCGTTCATTTCCTGTTCCACGTCGGTGAGCTGTGTGTAGACGGCGGCGGTGAGGCCCTCTTTTTGCACGTGGGGGACGATCTGCCGCCGGAACAGCTTCCGGTAATCCCGTTCCAGCGCGGCGGCGTCACGGCAGATCTTGTAGCCGAAGACCCTGTCGCACCAGCGGTGGCCCTCCACCGCCAGGGTGTAGCCGCCGAATTCCGTCAGGCACAGGGCCCGCCCGTCGTTTTTCAGCCGCACGGGGCGGAAATAGATGTGCCGGCTCTGGATCTCCTCCCAGCCCTGGTCCTGCCAGCCGCTGGCGTGGTCGATAAAGCGGGTATCGTCCAGCTCCCGGAGGGTCCCGGCTGCTTTCAGCGCATCGAACTGGCCCCAGCCCTCGTTGAAGGGAGTCCACAGGGCGATGCAGGGGCAGTTATAGAGCAGTGCCACCGTGTCCCGCAGCTCGGTATAATACTGTTTTTTCGACTCCTCGGTCCGCCGTCCAAAGGGCCGGGCGTCCCGGTCGGGGAGCTTCACAGTGCCGATCAGCGGCAGCCAAGAGGTCCGCACCGGATCGTAGGGCTGTCCGCCGGAGACCATGTCCTGCCACACCAGCATCCCCAGCCGGTCGCAGTGGTAGTACCAGCGGAGGGGCTCGATCTTGATGTGCTTTCTGAGCATGTTGAAGCCGCAGCTTTTGGCAGTCTGAATGTCAAAGATCATGGCCTCGTCGGCGGGGGGCGTCAGCAGCCCGTCGGGCCAGTAGCCCTGGTCCAGCAGCCCGTTGTGGAAGCAGGGCTTGTCGTTGAGGGCGAAGACCCGGTGACCGTTGTGGGTCGTATAGGAGAACTTCCGCATGGCGAAATAGCTCTCCGCCCGGTCCTTGCCCAGCTCCAGCCGGAGGGAGTAGAGATACGGGTCCTCCGGCGACCAGGGATGAAAGCCGGGCAGGGGGATCACGCACTCGCCGTTTTTCGTCCAGCTCCCGGCAACGAAAGCGCCCTCCGCGTCCAGCACGTCCACGGTGCAGGCCGTGTCGGCGGAGGCGGCGACTTTGATCCGCACCCGGCTCTGGTCATACTCCGGCGTGATCTTGATAGATTTTATGTAAACCGTCGGGACGCTCTCCATCCAAACCGTCTGCCAGATGCCGCTCTGGGCAGTGTACCAGATGCCGCCGCTTTTATACCGCTGCTTCCCGTAGGCAAGAGCGTCGTCATCGGCATCGTCCCGGACGGAAACGCGCAGCTCATTTTCCCCAGAGCGCAGGGCAGGGGTGATATCTGCGGAAAACGGCCAGTATCCCCCCCGATGTTCAGTTACCATAATATTGTTTACATAAATCTTGGCGATCTGATCGACCGCGCCGAAATGAAGGATCACCCGGTCCAGCCGGAAGCCCTCGGGGAGGGTGAAGCTCCGGCGATAGTGGAGCGTTTCAGTTTTCTTCAGCCGGCGGTTAACCCCGGACAAAGGGGCCTCCGGGGAGAAGGGCACCACGATCTGTCCGTCCCAGCGGGCCGGTTTGGCCTCGCTCTCGGTAAAGGCGTAGTCCCACAGACCATTAAGGTTTACATAACTATCTCTCTTCAACTGGGGCCGGGGGTACTCCGGTAAGGGGGCCTCCCGGTCCAGATCTTTTCCCCAATTAGTTAACATAACGCTCATTTTCCCATCTCCCGGATCTTCTCCAGCCGCAGCCGGGCGGCGTCGCGCCGGACGATCCGGGCGGGGAAGAAGATGAACAGCGCCGCAACAGCGGCTCCCAGGAACAGCTCATAAGGATAGAGGTAGCTGCCCGCGTAGCTGGGGTATTTGGCCAGGATCTCCGCCGTGGGCTCCATGGCGGCGGCCTTGATGATCCAGGGGTCGATGATGCTGGAGAGGACCATGGGCAGCATGATGTAGATCACCATCTTCACACTCTGGGAGGCACCGGCCCGGCCCTCGGGGGTGTAGTCCCGGGAGGAGGCGGTGAAGAGCCCCGCCATCATCAGGTTGCCCGCCATGATCAGCGTGCCGCCCACGCACAGCAGAGCCATGGCGTGGCCCAGGAATTTGATGGAGTAGGCCAGCAGCCCTCCCAGCACCTGCATCAGCGCCACGGGGGTATAGAGCTTTTCCTTGCCGAACTTGTCCATAGCCTTGCCGGCCAGCACGGAGATCACCGCCGAGGTGAGCACCACGATGCCGATGGGCACGATGTAGTTTTCGATGCCGAGGGTGACCTCCACCAGAGAGATCATATAGGGCTGCCACATCTGCATGGCCAGGCCGGAGAACATCATGCCCAGGAAGCAGACGTAGATCATTTTGTTTTCCCGGATGACCTGAGGCCGGAAGGCGTAAAGCACCTCCCGCAGATAGCTGCCGCCGGGGGTGGGGCGCAGGGTGGGGCTGTCCCGGAAGATCCACAGTCCCAGCAGACCGGCGCCGGCGGTGAGGCCGCCCAGCACCAGGAAGAAGCCCGTCCAGTTGCCGCTGGTGGTCATGCCGTCGAAGCCGGCGAAGATCACGATCAGCGCGGCGATGGGCATGATGCTCAATACGATGTCCACGGTGCCCCGGTTGGACACGTCCGTCACGTCGGTGATCCAGGCGGAGAAGGCGGCGTCGTTGGCGGCGCTGCCGATGGCGGACATGACGCAGTCCATGAACACGAACAGCGCCACGGCGGTCCCCACGCCCAGGGCCACCTGTCCGTTGCCGAACAGGGCAAAGGCGGCGGTGGAGGCGCCCCAGAGCAGGTAGCCCCAGCACACGAAGGCCCGGCGGCGGCCCACCCGGTCCGACCAGGCGGCGCTGAAAAGGGTAGCCAGCGCCGCGGCGACGGCGCTGGCGGCCACGGTGGCGGAGGTGGCCCAGCCCGCGGCGGTGATGTTTTTCTGGATATAGGTGGCGAAATACACGTTCTCCACCATCCAGGCGATCTGTCCCATAAAGCCGAACACCAGCAGGCTCACCCAGACCCGGCCGCCCAGAGGCGTGGCTTTGCGGATCACGGAAGACTCATTCTTCATGGCTTGCGCTCCTTTTTTTCAGCCGCCATGCCAGCAGCAGCGCCAGAGCGGCGATGAGGATGGAAATAAACTGGGAGGTGGACAGGAAGCCCACCGCGCCCCGGTAATCGCTGCGGAAGAACTCAATGCAGAAACGCCCCACGGCGTACATCAGCAGATACCAGACCGTCAGCATGCCTTCCTCGTGCTTTTTTCTGTCGAGCAGCAGCAGTATCACGGCGATGAGCATATCGCCAGCCGCGGAAAAGAGCTGGGTCGGCAGCAGCGGCACCCCCGCCGGGGCCATGGACCCCGCAGGGAAGACCACGCCCAGCCAGGAATCGGTGGGGCGGCCGTAACAGCAGCCCGCCAGAAAGCAGCCGATTCGGCCCAGCCCCTGGGCCAGCGCCACGCCGGGGATGATGATATCCATCCAGCGGAAGAAGGATTCCTTCTTTTTCCGGCAGTAGAGATACACGGCCAGCAATCCGCCGATGATGCCGCCGTAGATCACGAAGCCCTCCGTGCCCAGCACGGCCCAGGGATCGGCCAGAAAATCCTTCCAGCTGACGATCACGTACAGCACCTTGGCTCCCAGAAAGCCCATCAGCAGCAGAGCGATGGCGATGTTGGTCACGAAATCATCGTCCAGCTGCCGGACCCTGGCCCGGCGCCAGGAGAGGCACAGCGCGGCGACCACTCCCAGCCCGATCATCAGACCGTAGCCGTGGACAGTCAGCGGCCCGATGGAAAAAAGATCGTTATGCATAAAATGCTCCTTTCAGAGTCCTTGCCCGGCGGCGTGGACGCCCCAGGGCCGCACCCGCAGCTCAAAGCAGGCGCCCCGGCCGTAGTGCGCCTCCATGGCCCGGACGAAATCGCCGTAGTCCGCCTCCGGCACCAAACACTGGATGCACCCGGCGAAGCCGCCGCCGTGTACCCGCCAGGCGCCCCTGCCCTCCAGCAGGGACCCCGCCAGATCCAGCGCCTCCGCCATCTCGGTCTTCTCCGGGTGAAGGGAGGGGACCACGTTCTGCAGCAGCTCCCGGGAGGATCGGCCGGACTCGTTCATCAGCTGGATATATTCGTCGACACGCCCCGCCTTCAGCGCCTCGGCCATACGGGGGACCCGGGCGTTTTCGGCAAAAAAGTGCTTTGCCCGCCGTATCGCCCGGGGCGATACGCGCTGTTCCAGCCGGGCCAGCGTGTCCGGATCGTCCAGGGCGTCCTGGTTTACATAACGCAACGCATCCTTCCCGAAAAAGGCGGCGACGTCCTTCATTTCCCGGGGGATGGCGGCGTAATCGTCGGTGAGGTCCGCGTGGCTGGTGCGGGTGTCCACCGCGCAGAGCACGTACCCCGCGGAGCGGAAATCAAAGCAGATGCGCTCCACGGCGGGGGCAGCGGGGTCCGCAAAGTCGATCATGGTGATGCCGCCGCAGGCGCTGGCGGCCTGGTCCATGAGACCGCTGGGCTTGCCGAAGTAGTCCCGCTCGGAGCCCTGGCCGATGATGGCCAGGGTCATGGGATCCACTGCGTCGGCGTTGTAAAACCGGGAGAACAGGGCCCCCAGCAGCACCTCAAAGGCCGCCGAGGAGGAGAGCCCGCCCCCGGCGGGGACCCGGGAGTCCATCACGCCGCGAAGCCCGCCCACGGCATAGCCCCGCTTGGTCATCCCGGCGGCCACGCCCCGGACGATACCGGCGCTGCCGCCGTATTCCGACCGCCGGGGGGCGAGGTCCGCTAAATCGACCCCGATCTCCCCGAAGCCCCAGGAAAACAGCGTCACTTTCCCGTCGGGAGCGGGAGAGGACACCGCCAGGGTGTCCATGGCTACGGCGGCGCACAGCACGATGCCGTTCTGGTGGTCGGTGTGATTCCCGGCCAGCTCCGTCCGGCCCGGAGCGCTGACGAGCTCCGCTTCGCCGTTCCCGAACCGGCGTTCATATTCCTCCAGCAGGGAGAGATACCGCGCCCCGGGCTCCGCCGCGCTGCCGTAGGCAGCCGTCAGTTCTCCGTCCAGAGCGCCGCTTTTGAGCTTTTCGATCCATTCGCGGACGAGCATTTTTCCATCCTCCCGACTTTTTATACCATAGTAATAATAAATCCCGGTTGTGTCCGCTGTCAATGTCTGTTATAATTACTGTACTTGTCGTTTGGCAGCGAAATCAATCGAATCCTCGATTGATTTCGCCATCCGATATTCATTATAGTATGTTGCAAAGGAAATGGGACCATGAACGAGAAGCCTGTTCTCACGAAAAAAGACAACGCCGTCATGGCGCTGAAATACCTGATGTGCACCTCCGGCGCCGGGATCATCCAGTTCGTCAGTTTCAGCATCCTCAACTCGCTGCTGCACTTCGACCGGCTGCCGATCTTCCTAAAGCTGTTCCCGCTGGCGGCGGTGGAAGAGCTCAAGTACGGCCCGTCCTATTTTGTCGCCCTGGCCCTGTCGGTGATCTTCAACTTCACCGCCAACCGGAAATACACCTTCCGCAGCGCCAACAACGTGCCCATCGCCATGGCCAAGGTCATCGGCTACTATCTGGTGTTCACGCCCCTGTCCATCTGGTGGGGGGAGGCGCTGGCCCAGCGGGGCTGGAACGAGTACGCCATCCTTATCCCCACCATGATCATCAACGCGGTGACGGAATTCCTCTTCAACCGCTTCATCGTCTTCGGCGATTCCATCAACACCGCCCCGCAGAAGGAAAAGAAAAAATAATTATGTAAACTATTTACCCGCCATTTCCCGACAGAAAAACGCCCCGTTTTGAATTACGGGGCGTTTTTTGCCGTCAATAGGGGGTCACTCAAAATTCTTCCGCCGGATATTCTTGAACATTTCGTAATACTCGCCCATGAACCACTCATAGAATCTCTTGGCATAGGGATTGCTTTTCCGGTAGGACATATAGTACAGCGGATCGAAATACTCGCTGGGGATCTCGAACTTGATGAGCCGGCGGCCGGGGATCCGGCGGTACTGCAGCAGCCGGAACACGTTCACCAGATACAGCAGCTCCGGGTTGTCGTAGAGCAGCGGGAAGCTGGACCGGTCGCACTGATAAGCCCGGATGGGATGCACGCCCATCTTGGCGAACATGCTTTTCAGGGAGGAGGAGGCCTTGGAGTAGTCCTGCAGGCAGCGCTGGCCGTCCAGATCGATGGGGGTGAGCACCTTTCGGTCATAGAGTTCGTTGGATTCCGGCACGGAAATAAAGAGCTGCCTCTCCAGAATGGGTACGCTGATGATGCTCTCGTCCTCCCGGCCGATGTACTTCATGCCTACGGTTACGTCCGCCTCGCCCCGGAGCAGCGCTTTTGTGAAGGCAGCCTCGGTATTGACCAGCTGCTTGCCCAGCACGTCAAAGCCGCTTTTGTCCCGAAGGCACAGGGGCAGCACGTAGGAGATAAAGCCGGAGTCGTCGCCGCCCACCACGATGGGCCGTTCCGTCACCGGCGCCTGGGGGATGAGATGATCCAGACCCACCCGGAATTCCGCCAGTTCGCTTTCCACCTGCCGGGTGCATTTGAGCAGCAGGCGGCCCGGCTCGTTGAGCACCAGCCGGCGTCCCGCCCGGTCGAAGAGGGGCGTGCCCAGCTCCTCCTCCAGCTTTTTCAGATTTTGGCTCATGGCCGACGGGGTTATGTACAGATGGTCCGCCGCTTCCCGCATGTTCCCGAATTCGGCGATAGCGGAAAACTGTCTCAGCTGAAATAACTCCATGCCGATCACTCCTCCGGATCGATCCATTTTTCGATGCTTTATTTTAATACAGTACTTCATAAAAAAGAAAGATTCATTCTGATTGAAAAAACAGGTCGAATTACAACAAAAAGTCGCAAACATTAAGCAATGCTAAACGTTAAGTATTACTAACGCGATATTTTCTTTTGGTTTAATTTGGTGTATTATGAATATGCCCAAAAAAAGGCTATGGGCAAAAGGGAAAAACCAAATTATTACACAAAGAGGGGGATACTCAATGGCAAATCCTATCAACGTCGCTGATCTGTCCGAAGCCGAAAAGAAAGAACAGATCGCAAAGACCCGCAAAGCGGCAGCTATTTCTCTGGCTCCCGTTATCCTGGCCTACGTCGTGTTCGTTCTGATCCGGACTTCCGGCGGCACGATCGGCAAGGACCTGGTCGACGAGCTTGGCTGGGCTCCCACCCAGCTGGCCCTGTTCACCTCCGTTTTCTCCTATGTTTACTCCTTCGCGAACCTGCCCGCCGGCCTGCTGGTTGACTCCATCGGCGGCAAGAAGCTGATCGCCAGCGCTTACGTGATCATGGCTGTCGGTCTGCTGCTCCAGTCCCTGACCAGCAGCTATCCTCTGCTCATCCTGTCCCGTGGCCTCATGGGCTTCGGCGGCTCCGTGGTGTTCGTTGCTCTGAGCCGTCTGATCGCCAACTGGACCAAGTCCTCCGCCTACGCGGACGTCAACGCCAAGGTCATGGCCGCTTCCAAGGTCGGCACCTTCTACGCTGCCACCCCGCTGGCTCTGATGATCGCCAACATGGGCCGTAAGAACGCCCTGCTGAGCATCGCCGCCGTGGTCATCGCCATCACCGTCGCCATCTTCCTGTTCACCCGCGAGTCTCCCGCCGAGAAAGGTCTGCTGACCGTCGACGAGCTGGAAGGCCGCGAGAAGCCCCAGGTCCGCAAGGCCCAGAACCCGTTCAAGGGCATCGGCAAGATCATTGTTCAGCCCCAGGTTTGGCTGGTTCTGCTCGGCTCCATCTCCATGAACGGCGCTATCAACACCTTCATCACCAACTACGGCCGCACCATGCTGGCCAAGGGCGCCGGCTTTGAAGGCACCATTCCCACCAATATCATCACTGTCAACACCGTCGCCGGCATCATCTCCGGCCTGCTGCTGGGCCAGATCATGAAGATCAAGGGCACCAACAACAAGAACATGACCCTGTTCTCCTTCGCCCTGTTCATCATCGGCGAGGCCATGGCCGCCTTCATGTTCCCCAAGCTGGGCATCACCGGCTGGAGCATCGTGTTCGCGCTGATCGGCTTCGGTTCCTCCATCGAGGTCACCACCATCTACGCCATGCTGAAGGACCAGGTCACCAAGAAGAACTTCGGCACCGTCGTTGGCCTGACCAACTTTGCCGCCTGGCTGCTCGGCACCTCGATCTGCACCACTATCTGGGGCAAGATCATCGACGTCGAGTACTCCGCCGGCTCCTTCATGAAGGCCGCCCGGTTCCAGCTGTGCGTCTCCATCGTGGGCTGCATCTGCGTGCTGCTTGCGAAGGATAAGCTGCTGCCCGCTTTCGAAGAGGACGCGTAAGTTCCTGTTTTTCCCTACATATAGCGATATCCTGTAAGCCTTTCAGGGGCTGCGGCCTTTGGCTGCAGCCCCTGATTTTGTAAAAGCGCGCATAAACTTAGAGGAGGAACTTTTTTTATGGATCCCAAAGAATTGAGTGAATACAGAGGCAAACTGTGGAACGACCTTTTCAGCGGCATTATTCCCGATCGTGTGCCCATCGAATTCTGGGTCTCCACAGAGACCTATGCGGAATACGCCGGCCTGCCCATCGGCAAGACCCTTTGGACCCAGGAGGGCGTTGAAGAGGCATATATGAAGATGGCCTCCCAGATGAAGGCCGACACGCTCCCCAAAAACTCCAGCGCGCCTCCCATCTTCTCCACCATGAGCGGATGCCGGGGCCAGGTCATGGGTTCCAGCGGCTTTATGCAGCACCCCGAGATCCACTGTATGGAGCCCGAGGAGTATGACGAATACATCGACTCTCCCTACGACTTCATTCTCGGCAAGGTCATTCCCCGTCTGTACGGCGCCATGACCGATGAGGATCCGGCCCGCTGGATGGCTGTGTTCTACATGGCTACCGTGGCCAAGAACCAGGTCATGGCGAAGTACGGACAGATCTGGGGCAAAGTCTCCCAGAAGCTGGGCTTCTACTCCATGCCCGGTTACTACGCCTCCCGGTCCCTGGCTCCCATGGACCTGCTGAGCGACTATATCCGGGGCTTCACCGGCATCAGCATGGACATCCGCCGTCACGGCGACAAGGTCGCGGCCGCTGCCATGGCCAACGTCCCCATGCTGGTCAAGTACGCCAAGCCCGCTGTCAAGTCCCACCTGGGCAGCGCCTGGATGCCCGGCCACATGCCCACCTTCATGCGTCCCAAGGACTTTGAAAAGTGCTATCATCCCAGCTTCTCCAAGCTGATCCACGCTACCGCCGAGAACGGTCAGGCGTTCAAGATCTTCTGCGAAGACAACTGGACCAGATACCTTGACTACCTGCAGGATCTCCCCCAGGGCACCCGTCTGGTAGTGGAAAAAGGCGATCCCAAGGAGTGGAAGGACAAGCTGGGCGACAAGATGATCCTCACGGGCTTCTATCCCATCATGCTGCTGAAGTCCGGCACCAAGGAGCAGTGTGTTGACAAGGCCAAGGAGCTGGTCGATATCCTGGCTCCCGGCGGAAACTACTACTTCGGCTTCGACAAGACCATCATCACCCTCAACAGCATCGTGCCCGAGAACCTGTTCGCCGTGTGCGATTACGTGGCGGAGAACACCAAGTACGCCAACGCCGGTGAGAAGTCCTTCAAGCTGAACACCGAGGACACCATCCACAAGTGCCTGGATACCATCCCCGAGTTCAAGGCCAAGTACTACAAGGGCAAGGAAGATTATATGCAGGGCGATTACATCCTGCCCGACTGCAAGGAGATCATGGCTTCCCAGGCCGCTGCTCAGGAAGACGCCTTCTTCAAGCTCATTCTCGGCAATATTTAAGACAGGAGAAAAACTATGAAAACACCGGAAGAACTGAGAGCGGAACGCGACAAAATATTCAGCGATTATTTCCACAACGTGACGCCGGAGCGCATGCCCGTCATGATGACCATCCCCGTGATGCTCCTGGCGCAGCGCAACAACGTCAGCCCGCTGGACTTCCAGTTTGACTACGGCCTGCTCGGCCCCTACATGGACGAGCTGGCGGATCTGATCTACTCCGACAGCTGCCCGATCAACCCCATTGGACAGACTGCCCGTCCGCCGCTGTATTATGCTCTGCTGGGATCTCAGTCCTTCCAGATGAGCGACGCCGGCTTCGTGCAGCACCCCGAGGTGGTCGGCATGCTGGATACCGAGTATGACGAGCTGATCGCCGATCCGCTCAAATGCGTGATGGATCACATCCTGCCCCGGCAGTACGCCAACTTGAACTTCAGGGAAGATCCCTACCGCGCGCTCTTTGCCTTCCAGATGGGCGACATGTCCAATGCAACGGACGGCGGCGCTCTCATGCCGTTTCTGGGCAAGCTGAAAGCCAGAAAGGGCTACTTTGGCGGCGCCCCCATGGGCAGCGGCGGCTTCACGGCGGCCCCCTTCGACTTTCTGGCTGACCAGCTGCGCAGCTTCAGCGGCATCAGCGCCGACGTGCGTCGGAAAAAGACCCAGATCAAGGAAGCCTGCGAGGCGCTTCTGCCCTATATGTTCAACGTGGGCCTGCCCAAGAAACCCCACCCCGTGGGCGCCGTAGGCATGCCGCTGCACATGCCTCCCTTCATGCGCACCAAGGACGTTGAGGAACTGTGGTTCCCCACCTACAAGAAGCTGCTGGAACAGTACGCCGCCCGCGGCGTGCGCACCAGCCCCTTTGTGGAGTCCGACTGGACCCGGTTCCTGGACATGCTGTATGATCTGCCCGCCGGCACCAACATGAAGTTCGAGGGCGGCGACCCCAAACAGATCAAGGAAAAGCTGGGCGACAAGATGCTGCTGGGCGGCTTCTATCCCTTGATGCTGATCCGCAGCGGCACCCCTGAGCAGTGCGTCGACAAGGCCAAAGAGCTGCTGGACATCATGCTTCCCGGCTGCGGCTATATCCTCAACACCGACAAGGTGCCCATGAACATGGGCGACGTGAACCTGGAGAACTACAGGGCCGTGTCCGAGTACCTGCGGGACAACGCCAGGTTCGAGCACCCCGGCGAGAGCTTCGGTACGCCTCTCAACTCGGAAAACTACGAGATCGACGAGCACATCGGCGATATCCACTCCGAGGTTCTGGACGATCTGTTCGGCCATGTGACCGTGAAGAGCTCCAACCCCAACGTGGCCAGGAGAGAGGAGACCTACGCCAAAGATTTCACCAGCAAGATCATGAAGATGTTCCTGTAAAAAGATTATGAGGTGATCCTTATGCCGACCTCAGTCATTAGCATCATTATCCTGGCAGCCGTTGTCGTGCTGTTCCTCCTGGACAAGTTCCCCAACGGCGTCGTTGCCATGGCCGGCCTGATGGCCATGCTGGTCTTCAAATGCTGCTCCACTGCGGATGCCATGAGCGGGTTCGCCAGCGATATCTTCCTGCTGGTGTTTGGTATGCTGATCATGGGCGAAGCCATGTTCTCCAGCGGCGCTGCGGGCTTCATCGGCTATTACGCCGTGAAGCTCTCCGCCAACAACGAGCGCCGGTTCATCCTGATCTCCTGCCTGATCTCCGCGGCTCTCAGCGCTTTTCTGACTAACACGGCGGTCATCGCCATGATGATGGCCATCTGCCTGGCGGTGTCGGAGAGCTCCGAGAACATGAAATACCGCAACCTGGTGATCCCGGTGGCCATTGCCGCCATCCTGGGCGGCCACTGCACCATGGCCGGGTCCACCACCCAGCTCACCACCCAGGGTCTGCTGGAGGCCGCCTCCGGCGAGACCTTCGGCATGTGGGACCTGGGCAAGGTCTGTCTGCCCATCACCCTGGTCACCATCCTTTACATGACCTACGTGGGCTACGGCACCGGGAAAAAGATCTGGGGCAGCCGGACGGATGAGGCCGACACCAAATCCGTCAACAAGGTGGAGATCAAAGAGGTCAAGCTGAGCAAAGAGGGCGCCAAGACCCTGGCCATCTTCGGCCTGGTGATCCTTCTCTTCGTCACGGGCTGGACCTCCAGCGGCGTGGCGGCCGTCATCGGCGCCGTGCTGGTGGTCGTCACCGGCTGCGTCGGCTGGAAGAAGGCCCTCTCCCATATGGACTGGAACACTCTGGTCTGGCTCAGCGCCTGCCTGGGTCTGGGCAAAGCCCTCAGCTCCAGCGGCGGCTCCGCCCTCATCGGCAACTGGATGCTGGGCATCGTCGGGGAAGGCGCAGCTCCCATCGTCCTCTTCGCGGCTATGGTGGCCATTGCCATGCTCATGAGCCAGTTCATGTCCAACATGGCCTGCCTGATCGTGATCCTGCCCGGCACGCTGGAAATGGTGATCTCCCGGGGCCTCAGCCCCTATACCTTCGCCTACGGCATGTGCCTGGGCGCCGCGCTGACCTACCTGACCCCGCTGGCCAACGGACATATCGGCATGACGGCCTCCGCCGGATACAAGTTCAGCGATTACGTCCGGTACAGCTTCGTACCTACGATCATCGCCTATGTGATGATCGTCGGCCTGACGCCTCTGTTCTATTCCCTGGCGGCATAAGTGGAAAAAGAATCAGCCCGGTCTTCCTTCACGGAAGACCGGGCTTTTTTTGATTTTTCGATTCAGAACAATCCCAGCGCGCCCGCCAGGGAGCCGAAGAACACGCCGCCGAAGTAGAGGACAGCCAGAGTGATCAGATTGTCCTTCCAGTCCTTGTTCATCCGCAGCAGTACCAGCAGACCTACGCCGGAGCCCACCAAAAGGCCCGAGAGCATAGCCCCGGCGGAGGTGGCGCCCTGGAGATAGAGGCTCGTCAGCACCACGCTGGCCGCGCAGTTGGGAATGAGACCGATGAGACCCGCCAGCAGCTCGCCCGCTACGGGCCGGTTGAGGATGAAGCTGCCCAACCGGTCCTGACCAAGCAGCTCCACCGCCAGATTCATCAGAAGCGTCACGGCAAACAGGAACGCGAAGATCTTTCCGGTATGCCGCAGCGCGGATTTGAGGATGCCGTCCTCGCAGCGGCAGTCCTCCTGTTCGCAGAGCTCGTGGAGGGTCTTGTGCCGGGGCTTGCCGAATCTGGCCTCCAGCGTGTCGACAAGCAGACCGACGATCACGCCCGCCAGTACCTTGTAGCCGAGCACCTTGGCGATGAAGCCCGCCCCGGCGCCGCCGGAGATCAGGATGGGGAGCATTTCGTCGCTGGTGGAGAGGAACACCGCCAGCAGCGTGCCCCGGGTGATCAGCCCGCCGGCGTACAGGTTGGAGGTGGCGGCGGAAAAGCCGCACTGGGGGATCATGCCCAGCCCCGCGCCCAGCACGGGCCCCAGCCGTCCCGCCCGGTGGATGATGGCGATGGTCTTTTCCTCCGCCCTGTCCTCGATGATCTCAATGGCCAGGTAGGCGGCAAAAAGAAAGGGCAGCAGCTTCAGGCTGTCCAGAACGGTATCGAGCAAAGCATCCCAGAACAAGGCGGCGCCTCCGAAAAAGTGGTAGTTTGGAGTATAACACACTCTCCCTAAATTTCAACAGTGCATTTGGCGCTTTTTCTGCCTTTTTTCAATTTACTTACACCGGAAAACATGGTATATTGCAGAGGAAAACAACTGTTTTTCCGAGGGGGACAAGAGAATGGAGCTGATCACCACCCGGCTTTCGGACCTGCGCGTGGACGCGCCCGGGGCCATCCTCCGCGGGCTGGCGCCGGACGGCGGCCTGTTCGTGCCGGATAAGATCCCCGCGTTTTCCCGCAGTGAGATCGAGAGCATGGCCGCGCTGCCTTATCCGGAGCTGGCCTCGGAGATCCTATACCGCTTTCTCCCCGGCTTCACCCGGGAGGAGCTGCTGGAATATGCACGAAAGGCCTACGCCTCCTTTGACGACAGCGCCGTGACGCCGCTGCACACCCTGGAAGACGGGCTGTGGACCATGGAGCTGTTCCACGGCCCCACCTGCGCGTTCAAGGACGTGGCGCTGCAACTTTTGCCCTACCTGCTCTCCGCCGCCCTCCGCAAGTGCGGGGAGGACCGTACCGTGGCCATTCTGGTGGCCACCAGCGGCGACACGGGCAAGGCGGCGCTGCAGGGCTTCGCGGACGTGCCGGGCACCCGGATCGGCGTATTCTATCCCCGGGGAGGCGTGTCAGATATCCAGCGCGCCCAGATGGTGACCCAGGAAGGGGACAACGTGCTGGTGCTCTCGGTGGTGGGCAATTTTGACGACGCCCAATCCGGGGTAAAAAAGATCTTTTCCGATATGGCGCTGAAGGAACGGCTGGAAAAGGCCGGGGTGGTATTTTCCAGCGCCAACTCCATCAACTGGGGTCGGCTTGTGCCGCAGATCGTCTATTACTACGCGGCCTACTTCCAGCTGCTTCGCTCCGGCGCCGTCAAAATGGGCGACCCGGTAGACTTTTCCGTGCCCACCGGCAACTTCGGCGACATACTGGCCGGGTATCTGGCAAAGCGCAGCGGCCTGCCCGTGGGCAGGCTGATCTGCGCCTCCAACAGCAACAATGTGCTCACGGAGTTCCTGCAGACCGGCGTATACAACAGAAACCGTCCGTTCCTGCTGACCATGTCTCCCTCCATGGATATCCTGCTCTCTTCCAATCTGGAGCGGCTGCTGTATTTTCTCACTGGCAGCGGGGAACAGGTATCCCGCTGGATGACGGAGCTGGGGGAGACCGGCTGCTACAATATCGGCCCGGAGACGCTGGCACGGCTGAAGGGAGAGGGCTTTGCCGCCTGCTGGTCGGACGAGGCTCTGACCGGCGCGACCATCCGCGGCACGTGGGAGAAGACCGGCTATCTTGTCGACCCCCACACGGCGGTGGCGCTGTACGCCGCCCGGCAGGTGCGAAAGACGGGCGGCAGCGCACCCTGCGTGGTGCTTTCCACCGCCTCGCCGTTCAAGTTCGCTCCGGCCATGCTGGCGTCCCTGGGTCAGCAGGAAGCGGAAAACGGCTTCGCAGCCCAGGAGCGGTTGGCCGCTTTTTCCGGGCAGCGCGTGCCCGCGCCGCTGGACCTGCGGGGGAAACGAGAGCGTTTCCTTGACTGTGTGACACCCGCCGGAATGGCCTCGGCGGTGGAAAAGTGGCTGACGGAATGAAGAGCGTGGTATTCCTGGGCGACGGCATGGCGGACGAGCCCTGCGCCGTCCTGGGAGGAAAGACACCGCTGGAGCTGGCGAGCCATCCCCGGATGGACGAGCTGGCGTCCAGGGGCCGTTTCGGCCTGACCAGGACTGTACCGGAGGGAATGCTCCCCGGCAGCGATACGGCGAACCTGTCCGTCTTCGGCTACGACCCGGCGGCCTGCTATACCGGCCGCTCGCCGCTGGAAGCGGTGAGCATGGGCGTCAGGCTGGGAGCGGAAGACGCGGCATACCGCTGCAACCTGGTGGCCCTCGCGGAGGCGGACAGCTTCCCGGACAGCGTCATGCTGGACTATTCCGGCGGGGAGATCACCCAGCCGGAGGCGGAGGAGCTGCTTTCCTTTCTCCGCCGTGAGCTCCCGTTTTCCGGCGCAGAGCTGATCACGGGCTTTCGCTACCGCCACTGTCTGGTGCTGCGCTCCGCCCGGGCGGGCGCGAAGCTGGCCCAGCCCCACGAGATCGCCGGCCGCCGGGTGGGTGACTGTCTGCCCGAGGGCGCCAACGCCGAGCTGCTGCGGCAGCTGATGGAAAAAGCATATGCGTGTCTGCGCGATCATCCGGTCAATCAGCGTCGAAAGGCGGAGGGAAAGCTCCCCGCCAACGGCGTGTGGTTCTGGGGGGAGGGCCGCCGTCCCGCCCTGGCGTCTTTTCGGGAGAAGTATGGCGTAGAGAACGGAGCGGTGATCTCCGCCGTGGATCTGGTGCGGGGCATCGGCCTCTGCGCCGGACTGGAGGCCGTGACGGTCCCCGGCGCCACCGGGGACGAGCACACCGATTACGCCGCCAAAGGCCGCCGGGCCATCGAAGCGCTGGAGAGCGGGGCGGAGTTCGTGTATATCCACGTGGAGGCCCCGGACGAGTGCGGTCACCACGGACGGGCGGCGGAAAAGATCCGCTCCATCGAGGAGATCGACGGGAAGATCGTCGGCCCGGTGCTGGACTGGCTCCAATCCTCCGGGGAGGACTGGTCTGTGCTGCTCATGCCGGACCACCCCACGCCGCTGGAAAAAAGGGTCCACACTGCGGACGCGGTGCCCTTTGCCCTTTACCGCTCATGGGAGCAGCGGGAAACGACGCCCCGCCGCTTTACCGAGGCGGAAGCCGCCGCCGCAAAGGACCGGGAGGACGAAGCCTTCCGGCTCATGGGCCGGCTTCTGGAACGCCGGAGCTGAAAAGACCAAAGCGAAGAAAAGAGGGAACAGCCAATGTATCAGCAATGGAGCGTGACGCTCCCCGATCTGACGGGGGAGGAGGAGCGGAACGCCTGCATCTACGTGCCGGACGCCGCCCTGACCCGCAGCGACAGACGCTACCCGGTGCTGTATATGTTCGACGGACAGAATCTCTTCCGGGACGAGGACGCCACCTACGGCAAGAGCTGGGGCTTTCTGGACTACCTGACGGAGCACAACGTGCCGCTGATCGTGGCGGGGGTGGAGTGCAGCCATCACGCCGAGACCGACGAGTGCGGCGGGCGGCTGTCGGAGTATTCTCCCTTTGACGTGACCTTGCGGCGTCTGGGCTTCATCAAGGGCCGGGGCCCTCTGACGATGAATTATTATGTAAATCAGTTCAAGCCTTATATCGACGAAAACTTCCCCACGCTCCCGGACCGGGAGCACACCTTCATCGGCGGCAGCTCCATGGGCGGGCTCATGACCATCTACGCCCTGATGGAGTATAACGAGGTTTTCTCCCGGGGCGCGGCCCTGTCTCCGGCCTTTGACTTCTGTTCCCGGGAGATGACGGAGCTGATCCGCAGCGCCGACGTCGGCGAGACGGTGCTGTACATGGACCTGGGCCAGCAGGAGATGCGTTCCCAGCGGGCCAAAAAGCGCTACGCCGCCTTCGCCTCCGAGCTGATCCGCAAGGGCGTCCTGCTCACGGACCGGGTGGTGCCGGGAGGTTTTCACTCCGAGGCTTCCTGGGAGCGGCAGATGGAGTTTTTCCTGCCCACGCTGTTCTACGAACTGCCCTGAGACCTGCTGAAAGAAAGAGAGAGCTTATGGAGAATTTCGTTTTCATTTCCCCCAATTTCCCCGATAACTACTGGCAGTTCTGCCGCCGCCTGAAGGAAAACGGCCTGCGGGTACTGGGGATCGGAGACTGCCCCTACGACGCTCTGTCGCCGGAGCTGCGCTCCAGCCTGGACGAATACTACCGGGTGGACACGCTGGAAAGCTATGATCAGGTCTACCGGGCAGTGGCGTTTTTCACCCACAAATACGGCCGCGTCAAGTGGCTGGAGTCCAACAACGAATACTGGCTGGAGCGGGACGCTGCGCTGCGGCGGGATTTCAACATCACCACCGGCTTCCAGCCGGAGGATATGCCCTGGGTCAAATGTAAGTCCCGGATGAAGGAGCGCTATGCCCTGGCCGGCATTCCCGTTGCCCGCTGGCACATGGCGGAGGATATGGCAGGCTGCCGGGACTTCATTGCCCGGACGGGTTACCCTGTCATCGTCAAGCCGGACAACGGCGTGGGGGCGGTCAGCACCTACAAGATCGGCTGCGACGACGATCTGGAGCAGTTTTTCGCCCGGCGGGACGACAACGTGTACATCATGGAGGAGTTCATCGACGGCACCATCAACTCCTACGACGCCATCGTCGACAGCCGGGGAGAGCCGATTTTCGAGACGGGAAACGTGTCGCCCATCAGCCCCATGGACATCGTCAACGAGCAGGGCAACTGCTGGTTTTACATCCGGGACAGGCTGCCCGAGGACGTCCGCACCGCGGGAAGAGGGGCGCTGAAGGCCTTCGGCGTCCGGAGCCGGTTCGTGCACTTCGAGTTTTTCCGGCTCAATTCCGACCAACACATCGGAAAGAAAGGGCAGGTCGTGGCGCTGGAGGTCAACATGCGCCCCTGCGGCGGCATGGGCCCCACCATGATGAACTATGCCAACAGCACGGACGTGTACGAGATCTGGGCGGACATGATCGCCTATGACGCCACGGACAAGGCGGCGGAGGGCCATCAGATCTGCGCTTTCGCCGGACGGCGAGACGCCCGGAGCTATGCGCTCTCCCGGGAGCAGGTGCTGGAGCGCTACTCCGGCTGCATCCGGGAGGAGGGCCGGGTGGACCCGGCGCTGGCCACGGACATGGGAGATTATATGTTCCTAGCCTGCTTCCCCTCGGAGGAGGAGGCAAACCGGTTCAAGGAAGCCATTTTCGCGTAAAATGAATATGAAAAAACCGGCTCGATCCTGCGGGACCGAGCCGGTTTATCATGTTTTCGGGATTATTCGTCGTAGTCGTCGAAGCTGTCGGAGCGGCGGCGGAAGTAGAAGTACAGCCCTCCGCCCAGGCCGCCGGCGGCGCCGATGAGCAGCAGTGGCAGCAGGATGCGTCCGATGCTGCGCTTTTTGGCGGGGGTCTCCGGCTCGGGCGAGGCGGTCACGGTGCCCAGCTCTTCCTTCACGGTAAGAGTGGCGCCGTTGCTCTCGGCCTTGCCCTCGTTGTTGGTGACCACGCAGCGGTATTTCCAGCCGCTCTGCTCGGGAGTGATCTTCTCCACGGTGAAGAGGGCCTTGTCGGCGCCCTCGATATCGGTCCAGCCGGCACCGTCGTTCTTGTCCACCTGCCACTGGAACTTCAGCACGCCGGAGCCGGACGCGGTGACGGTGAAGGTCACGTTGTCGCCCTCGTTGGCCTCGGTGCTCTGGGGCTGGGCGGTGATGGCGGCGGCCACGCTGCGCTCCTGACCCTTGACGGTGAACTTGGCTTTGGCATTGCCGTCAGGATATACCAGTGTGACAGTGTGCGAACCGGTGGTCAGAGATCCCAGGTAATCCGGAGAGACAGTGACGGACGCCTTATCCTCGGAGTAGGTCAGGTCTTTTTCGGGCACGGTAGTGCCGTCGATGGACACGGTGAAGCCGGTCTTTCCGTTGCCCCGGAAGGTGAGACCGTCCTCGCTGCCGGATGTCCAGCTGGCGTTGGCGCCCTGAGTCACGTTGTAGCTGACGCCGGTGACCACCAGGGTCATCTGCCGGGTGGCGCTGCCGGTGGAGTTGGAGGCCTTGACCGTCAGCCGGTAGGAGCCCTCCGCCGTGGGCGTGCCGGAGAGCAGGCCCGTGTTGGAGAAGGTCATCCCGGCGGGCAGGTTGCCGGAGTAGGACCAGGTGATGGTGCCGCCGCCGTTGGCCGCCAGCTGCTGGGTGTAGGCCTTGCCCACGGAGGCCGAGGGCAGCAGGGTGGTGGTAATGGTGGGAGAGGTGGGAACGCTGACCGGGTTGCTCTGGGGCTGCACGTAGGTCACGCCCGTGACGGTCACGTTCTGGTTGGCGTTGATGTTGCTGATGGTGTAGACGCCGTTGCTGGAAGCCAGCGTCACTCCGTTGGCCTTGACCGCGAAGCCGGTGCCCCGGGAATAGCTGTTGGCGATGGTCACGGTAAAGCTGAAGGAGCCGCCCGCGTTCACCGGGGACTTGGAGCCGTTGGCCGCGGCGATGGTATAGCCGGTGCCGCCGTTGAGCGTGACGGTATAGGTCACGGTGGCGGCAGTGGTCGTGGGAGAGGGCGAAGGAGAGGCAGAGGGCGAAGGAGAGGGCGAAACGGACGGAGCCGTGTACGCGCTGATGGCGATGCGGTGGGGCGTGCTGGCGTTGCCGCTTCTGTCCTTCACCACGATGTAGAGGTAAATGGCGTCCTTGTTCTGGAGCGTCACGGTGATCTTTTTCTTTTCACCGGCGTTGCAGCTGCCGTTGGGGTCCTTGCCGTTGACGATGGTCCCCACCTCGGGAGCGGTGCCGCTGGTGCTCAGATAGGCCCAGAAGCTGCCCGCCTCGCTGGAGGAGAAGTATACGCTGGCCTGGGTCTCGCTGTCCCGCTTGGTTTCGGGATAGCTGGTCACCGTGGGGGCGACGGTGTCCCGCAGGTGTCCCGTGCTGGCGGCGGACCAGTCGCCGGAGCGGTCGCCGTCCAGGGCCTGCACCTTGTAGTACCAGGTGCCGTCCTGATTCATGGCGGAGGAGAGCTCATAGGAGGTGCCGGTGACGGCAATGGGGCTGCCGGACTTGTTGGCGTCGGCGGTACCGTTGAAGTAGAGCTGCAGACTGTAACTTTTCGCGCCGGGGACGCTGCTCCACAGGGCTTTGGTCCCGTTCCAGCCCAGATCCGAGGACGTGCCCAAAGGCTCGGGCTCGGGGTCGGCAGGCTTCAACGTGACGCCCTCTACGGTGACGGTCTGGTTGGCCTGGATATCGCTGATGGTGTAAACGCCGTTGACGGCGGTGAGGGCCGTGCCGTTGGTCTTCACGGCAAAGTCGTCGCTCTTCACGTAGCCCGCTGCAACGGTCACGGTGAAGTTGAAGTCAGCGCCGGCGTTCACGGTCAGGCTGGATCCGTGGACGGGAGCGAGGGAATAGCCCGTTCCCTCGGTGAGCGTCACGGTGAAGACGGCGGGGGGCGTCTCCTTCACGTAGGCCGGGCTCTGCTCGCTCCAGTCGCTGGCGTGCTCGCCCTGGACGGCCCGGACGGCGAAGGTATAGCTTCCGTCGGCAGTGATGCTGTCGGTAAAATCATAAGTGAGAGCGGCGCAGTCCACAGGGTCGCCGGAGGCTTCGCCGTTGAAGTAAAGCTGTACTTTATAGCCGGAAGAAGCGTCGCTGCCCTGCCAGGTGGCGGTGGTACCGTCCCAGGCCAGATCCGTGGGCACGGGGACGACCACGGGCGTCTCCTTCACGTAGGCCGGGCTCTGCTCGCTCCAGTCGCTGGAGTATTCGCCCAGAATGGCCTGGACGGTAAAGGTATAGCTGCCGTCGGCGGTGATGCTGTCGGTGAGATCGCAGGTAAGAGCGGTGCAGTCCACGGGGTCGCCGGAGGCTTCGCCGTTATAGTAGAGCTGGATCTTGTAGGATGCGGAGGGATTGTCGCTCTGCCAGGTGGCGGCGGTGCCGTCCCAGGCCAGATCCGTGGGAGCGGAAATGGTGATCACGACGATGTTCTCAAAAGCGCCGCTGAAATCAGACCATTCGCCGGTGAGCTCGCCCTTTACGGCCCGGACACGGAAATAGTAACTGCCGTTGAACCGGGTCTCGTAGCTCAGGTCCTTTTCGGTGCCGCTGACGGACGGGGTCTCGCCCAGCTTGTTTTCATCGGCGGTGCCGTCCTTATAGAGCTCCAGCTGATAGCCGTCCGCGTCCTCCACGGCGCTCCAACGGGCTGTGGCGTCCTGCCACGCGGGATCGGCGGGCGCGGCGGGAGGCAGGATCTGGGGAGGTTCGGGCTCCGGGTCCTGGGTGGCCCCGGCGGCAAACACCAGCCGCAGGGCGGCGGGGGGAGTCTGATCCAGATCGGCCGTGGTATAGAGCGTGCCGTCGGCGGTGATATGGGTCTGAGCGGGATCGATGATGGCGTTGAACTTCAACTCGGAGGAGAGAGCCCGCCCGCCGCTCCGGCCCTGGAGATCGGCCCGGACGATGGAGACGGCGGGAGTGCCGCCCAGATCCATGGCCACGCCGGAGGAAATGGTCCCGGCCATGTCCACGGTCACGCTGCCGCTGACGGAGGACCCGGCCTTGACGCCGCAGGCGCCGCCGGAAAGGCTGCCGGAGGTTTTCAGCGTCAGCGCGGTGCTGCCGGTATAGGAGATCAGATAAGAGGACTCATCGTCGTTTTTGGCCGTCACGTTGACTTCGCCGTCCAGTTTGAGTTTGGCGCCGTCTTCCATCACGATGGCATAAGTACGGTGCTCGGCCTCCTCGTCGGCGTCCTCGGCGGGGCGCACGGTTCCCCTGCCGGTGAGGGTCAGCTCGCCGTGCGCCTTGACAATCACGGCGGCAAAGGGGTCCGCGGTCTCCACGCCGTACTTCGCGCTGAGGACCACGCCCTCGCCCAGCTCGATGGTGATCTTTTTATCAATGGTCAGGGGCTCGGTCAGCTCAACGGAAGCGGTGAGCTTGACGGTATCCCCGGCTTCGGCCTCACCCACGGCGGAGAAGAGTTCCTCCTGGGAACCGGCTGCCGAATCCGCCGCCAGGGCGGCCACGGGCAGCACGGAGAGAGCCAGCAGAACGGCCAGCCACAGGGCCAGCGCCCGGTTCAGCCCGGAACGAACAGTCGTTTTCATAGGTTATGTACCTCCTCAATACAGCGGAGCGGGTCCGCGGCATTTGTCTTCCTGCCATATAGACGGCAGGGGAGAAGAAAAGGTTTCCTCGGCTTAAAGTTTTTTTGCCGCAAAACCCTTCCATTTTCTTCCAAAAAACAGCGGAGCCCGTCAAGGGCCCCGCCGTTATATGTCAGCGCGGTATGTCAGCCCTGTCCGGCCACAGAGGCGGCCAGCGCTTCAGCCATGGCGTCGATCTGGGAGAGCTGATCCTCCCGCAGAGAGGAGCGGAGAGAGAGGGTCTCATCCAGCACGGTCATGCCTTTCAGCGTGCCCATCAGCTCCCGCATCAGCTTGCCGCTTGCGGGGGCCCAGCTGCCGTTCTCAACGAAGGCCAGGGTCCGGTTCTGCAGCGCGTGGTTCACCAGATCGTGGAGCAGCTCCTCCATGCGGATGAAGATGCCGTTATTATAGGTAGTGGCGGCGAAGACCAGATGGCTCCACCGGAAGCACTGGCTCAGCACCTCGTCCCCGGGGGTGACGGACACGTCGTACATATCTGCCTTCACGCCCCTCTCCCGCAGCCTGGAGGCCAGGATCTCGGCGGCGTTCTCCGTGTTGCCGTACACGGAGGCATAGGCGATGAGCACGCCGCGCACCTCGGGGGTATAGGTGCTCCAGAGATTGTACTTTTCCAGCACGTATCCCAAATCCTTCCGCCACACGAAGCCGTGGAGGGGGCAAATCATTTCGATGGGAGTGTCCTTCACCTTGCGGAAGAAGGCCTGGACCTGCGCGCCGTACTTGCCGACGATGTTGGTATAGTACCGCCGGTACTCGTCCAGCCAGTCCCGATCGATGTCGGCCTCATCGGCGAAGATGGCGCCGTTGAGCGCGCCGAAGGTGCCGAAGGCGTCGGCGGAGAAGAGGGTCTTCGTGGTCAGATCGTAGCTCATCATGACTTCCGGCCAGTGGATCATGGGGGCCATGAGGAACTTGAACTCGTGGCTGCCGGCAGAGAGCGTGTCGCCCTCCTTGACCACTTTGGCCCGCTCGCCCAGCTCCAGATGGGTGAACTGGGCGATCATGCCCAGGATCTTGGCGTTGCAGACCACCCGGACGTCGGGATAGCGCCGCAGCAGCTCCGCCAGCGTGGCGGAGTGGTCCGGCTCCATGTGATGGACCACCACGTAATCCAGCTTCCGCCCGGCAAGCTCGTGCTCCAGATTCTCAAAGAAGACTTTTTCCACGGCCTTGTCCACCGTGTCGAAGAGCACGGTTTCCGTATCGGTGAGCAGATACGCGTTGTAAGAAACGCCCCGGGGCACCTGATACGCGCCCTCAAACATGGCAAGGCGGCGGTCATTCCCGCCGACCCAGACAAGATCGTTGCTGATTCTTTTGGTGCAGTACATATACCATAAACCTCCTATGTGTTTTCGGCCTACAGTTTACCTTGAAAATGCAGGAAACGCAAGAGTTTTTGTCGTCTCCAGCCCGACTCCGGGGCCGGGGGGAAAAATTCACGGATAATTCATTGACAAACCAGGGCGGGCATGATACCGTACTTGAAAGACGGAACTATATCCATTTTTTGATAGATCGGGGAAAGCAATGACGGCTTTTGTGAAAATGATCCTGCCGTATATCTTCTGCGGCATGACGGCGTATCTGTCAGGGAGCGTGAACTTCGCCTGGCTGATCGCCAAGCGGAAGGGCTTCGACATCCGCACCAAGGGCTCCGGCAACGCCGGCACCACCAACGCCGGACGCACCATGGGCCTGGCCGTCGGCGGCGCGGTGTTCGCGCTGGACGTGATCAAGGCCGCTGCGGTGGTGTTCATGGCGGGCTATTTCTTCAGCGGCAGCCCTGCCATCCAGACGGTGACCGCCGCCTGCTGCGTTCTGGGACACCTGTATCCGTTCTATCTGGACTTCCGGGGCGGCAAGGGCGTGGCTGTGCTGCTGGGCAGCGCTCTGGCGCTGGACTGGCGGGTGTTCCTGGTGATGCTGGTGGGCATCGGGCTGATCCTGCTGCTCACGGACTATATGTTCATCGCCACGCTGACCGCCGCGGTGGGCTACTGGCTGTGGTACTACTTCTCCGGCAAAAGCATCGCTGATCTGGCGGTACTGCTGGGGATCGTTGCGCTGATCTTCTGGAAGCACCGTAGCAATTTCACCCGTTTTTTCGCCGGGAAGGAAAACAGGATGGGGATAAGCATTTTCAGAAAACGTAACCGGGCCGCCGAGGACGGGAAAAGCCAATAATGCCCGATACTCCGACGCCGCCGATGCGGCCGTCGGAGTTTTTCATCGGCCTGTTTCCCGGAAAGATTGCAAAAAACACCGGGATGTGTTATCATAATTAAACGATTATGAACGCGAGTCCAGGACGAAAAGTCGGAAAGGGTCAGAAAGATATGAGTCAACAGGGCGGACATGTGAGAAACACCCGGGCACCGGGCAGACGCAGAAGGCGCAGAAAAATGGCCACCGGCTGGGTGGTGCTGATCACGGTGCTCTGCACGCTGCTGGTGATCGCCGCGGCGGGCTACGCGGTGTTCCATCATTTTTACGGCATGATGAACACCACCAGCAGCCCCAAAGCTACCGCGGCCCCGACCCAGGCAGTGTCAACGCCGGACCCCAATATGACGCCTACTCCGGAGCCCACCGCCACCCCGGAGCCCACCCCGGCGCCTTTGACGGAGGAGGAGTTGGCGAAGCTGGAGGAGCAGCATCTGATCCAGGAGCTGCAGGAAAGCGCGGAAGAGCTGATCACCAGCGACGACGTCTATAATATCCTGCTGCTGGGCGCCGACGGCCGTACAGAGACGCTGGAGCGCAGCGACGCCATGATCCTGCTGTCCGTCAACCACCGCACCAAGACCATTTGGCTTACCTCTCTGATGCGTGATACCCAGGTTTACTGGCCGGGCGGCGGCCAGGGACACCTGAACTGGGCGACCTCCATGGGCGGGGTGGATATGCTGATCGACACGATCGAGTATGGGCAGAATTTTTCCGTCGACGTCAATAACTGGGCGTTGGTGGACTTCCTGGATTTTGCCGAGGTCGCCAATCTGCTGGGGCCTGTGACCGTCACCGTGACGCCGGATGAAGCAAAGGACATTAACGGGCGGATTCGTGAGGCATGCCAGATCTACGACAGAGCCCATGGCCTCCCGGAGGACCATGGGATCCCCCGGTACTATTTCCCGGAGGAGGGCGGCACCTTTACCATTTCCGATGGCTTCCAGATCCTGGGCTACTGCCGTGAAAGGTACTTCGGCGGCGATACCGGCCGGAGCGCCAAGCAGCGTGAAGTGCTGATGCAGATGTGGAACAACGTCAAAAAGATGTCTCTGCGGGAGATGTACGAGCTGGCCAACACTGTCTTCGGCATCGTCAACACTGACATGACGGAGGGGCAATGCGCCTCGCTGCTGCTGCAGGCCCCCGCCATGCTCAACTATGATATCAAAGCCCAGCAGTGTCCCACCCCCGGCGCGTTCTGGAAGGGACGGGACGACTACAACCTGTCCATCTATAACGCAGACTTCCGGGTGAACCGCAACTTCCTCCGGGCCACCATCTACGGGGAGGAGATGCCCCAGTCCGAGCTGGTGAGTTACTGGACCGGAAACGCCATCCTCGTTTATGATCCGGAAACCGGATACTATTATGGACAGTAAGCTGGTAAGCGTTATCATCCCTGCCTACAACACGGAGGCGTATCTCCCCCTGTGTATGGAGACGGTGCTGGGCCAGACCTGGCGGGAACTGGAGATATTGCTGGTGGACGACGGCTCCGGGGCGGAATGCGCCGCGCTGTGCGACGAATACGCCGCCCGGGATCCCCGGGTCCGTGTGATCCACAAGAAAAACGGCGGCGCCGCCGCGGCCAGGAACACGGCCTTGGACGTGATGCGAGGGGACTACGTCACCTTCGTGGACAGCGACGATTTCGCCTTTCCCGACATGGTGGAATACCTGCTCGCCCTGGCGGAGCGGGAGCAGGCGGACATCGTATCCGCGGAGGGGATCTATACCCGGGACCGCCGAATTCTCCCTGTGGAACAGCCTCCGGAGCAGATCCGGACGCAGACCGGCCGGGAAGCCCTGGTCAGGGTGGACGCCTGGAAATCCCAGATCTGGCCGAAGATCTACCGCAGAGAGGTGTTCGAGAGCGTCCGTTTCCCGGAGGGCATGATCTACGAGGACGACGCCATCACCGCCCAGCTGCTTTACGACTGTCGGAAGATCGTGCTCTCCAACCGGAAGTGCTACTATTATTATCTCTCGGACAACAGCGTCATGCGCGCGCCCTTCTCAAAGAAACGCTTCGACATGCTACGGGTCTACGAGCTCCGGGAGGAGTTCTACCGGGAAAAAAAGGAACCTGAGTTGCTGGAGATGAACGAGCTGTACTGGTATATCCAGATCTATCGTCTCCGCTGCGATATGAAGCTGGCCCGTTGGCCGGAGCGGGAGGCGTATCTTCCCATGCTGGCAGACATGGAAAAGCAGCTCTCCCATGTGCCCCAGAGCCGGTATTATACCCCCTCCCGCCGGATCAAAAAACTGGTACTGCAGTACTTTCCCCGGTTTGCCGGCGCCTATTACCGCCGAAAAGATCTCAAGCGGCTGGAATCATAAAGAAAAGCCCGTCCGGCAGGACGGGCTTTTTTCATTCTCCGTATTTCTCATAGAGCCGATCTACAATGCCCTGGAATTTCTCATAGTCGAACTTCCGGGCAAAGAGACAGCTGGGATCGGCGTTCACCAACTCGTCATAGTCCCCGTCCCGGAAGACGTAAGGATTGCCCCGCTTCCAGTCGATGTACCGGCAGCAGTTGCGGTGCTTTCCGTCGAAAGCGGTGGAGGGCAGCGTTTCGAGGAAGGCGGACGAGGCCACCATGGTCTGGATCACCAGCTCGTCGGGGCAGTAGGTGCTGCGGAAGATCTGCCGGATCTCCGCTTCCCGGCTCAAAACGTACTCCGCCAGAGGCCGGGTGATGCTGAACCACTGGGTGCCCTTCTGAAAAACGATGGAGGGATCGTATTTCCTCGTCCGGTCCACGCCCAGCAGGAGCTGCACCCCGGCGGAGCCGTTGCGCAGCAGCCGCCGCAGGCCGTTTTTCCGGATGTTGAAGCGCTGAAAGGGATAGTAGAACCGTACCCGCCAGAGATTCTTTATGTCGATCTCCGGATTCTGAAAGTTTACATAATTCGTCTCCGGATGGCTGGCAAAGAAGTCTTCGATATACTGCCGGGACTTGATGGGCACGTCCACCCCGGAGAGCAAGTGAAACCTGTCGCATCCGGCGTCCAGAGCGGCCCGCAGCAGACGGAGCTCAGCTTCTACCATGGAAAAATCACCCCAGGAAATGCTGACCCGGTCCACGAAGGTCACCGGCGATTTCTTCGCAGCGGCGGCGAGGCGTGCGGCGTCCGCGTCTACGGCCTTGGCGTCGATATGGAGGAAGAACGCGCTGTTCTCACTGTCCAGAAAGGCGATCAGCTTTTCCAGCAGCGGGAACTGGTTGTGGGCCAGGATCATCCACGCGTTTTTCATATGGCATCCTCCTCCCGGGAGAAGTGCTCAAAAAGCCGATCCACCAGCTCCGGCGAAGCGCGGTAGTCGAATTTGCGTGCGAAGAGATACTCCGGCCCGGTGTGGATCAGCTCCTCGTAATCTTCGGGGCGGAAGGTGTAGGGCTTGCCCCGGCGCCAGTCCACGTAGCGCAGACAGTTTTTGTGATCCAGCCCGTGATAGTCGTCGGGCAGGGTGTTTTTGAAATCGGAGCTGGCCACCAGCGTTTGGAGGAACACCTCGTCCGCGCAGAAGGTGGAGCGGAAATGCTCCCGGATCCAGTCCTCTTTGGAGAGAACGTACGCTGCCAGCTCATGGGTGATACTGAACCAGTTGGCGCCCTTCTGCAGCACGATCCCGGGCTCCAAAGCCTTCGTCCGATCCACAAAGGGCCTCTGCACCAGCACCGTCAGCCGCCGCAGACCCAGCCGAATGATCCGGTTGTGGATATCCAGTGGCTGGAGCGGGTAGTAGTACCGGGCCCGGTCGGAGTGCTCCCGGTTGATGGGGTCGTTGTGAAAGTGCAGAAAGTTGACGCCGCTGTGCCCGGCGAAATAGTTTTCGATGTAGGATCGGGTCTTGACGGGCACGTCCACACCGGAGAGCAGATGGTAGTAGTCATACTGCCCGGGGACCGCCGCTTTCAGCAGCAGCAGCTCGCATTCGATCTGGGAGTGATGGCCCCAGATCACCGGGATCCTGTCGGTGAAGATCAGCCGGGAATGGCGGGGCAGGGAGCGGAAGGCGTCGAAATCAAAGTTGCGAACCTTGGCGTCAATGTGGATATAGAGATCCGCGTTGGGGCTGTCCAGGAACCGGATCTGCTTTTCCAGAATGGGAAAATTCCCATGGGCCATGATCAGATACGCGTGACGCATGCGACCGCCTCCTTTCCTACGTGCATTTTACGATGTTCCCGGGGCAAAGTCAACGCCGCGTTTCGCGCTTCTTCGCCGGCTTTCGCGGAATAGCTCTTGCCCTGCTTCGCCGGGTGTGCTACAATACTTGTTACGTTCCGGCGCAGCTTTCTGCCTCCGGAACGGTCAACGTGAAAGTCAGGGGGTTACTTTTCAATGGTCTCTTCCTCCAAACGCAGAAAACGCCGCGGCGGGAAATGGTACATATGGGTACTCGTTCTGCTGGCGCTGCTGGCTGCGGGAGCATTTTTCTTCCTGCGGAATTATCTGGTTATCGGCGGACATGTTTACCGAAAGGGCGTGGAAACGCTGGATCTGCGGGAATCCGCCGTTACCACAGAGGAATATGATGCGCTCCGGGAAAAGCTTCCCGACAGTCAGATCCTCTGGTCCGTGCCCTTTGGCGGCGGCCGGTTCGACAGCCGCGCCGAGAGCATCACGCTCACCGGCTTCGACAGCGCGGAGCTGCCCAACCTCCGCTATCTGGAAAACCTGCGCGCCGTGGACGCTGAAAAGATGAACCTGACGCCGGAGCAGTTCGATTCCCTGCGGGCTGCGCTGCCGGAGGCTGAGATCCGCTGGGCGGTCCCCATCGGCGGCGCGTTCTATCCTTCTTATGAAACCGAGATCGTCCTGGGCGACTTCACAGCGGAAGATATCGGCCTCTTCCGGTATTTTGACCGGCTGGAGCGGATCGACGCTCGGAACTGCACTACCCTGGACGCTCTGATGGCCCTCCGGGAGGCGTATCCCGCGCTGGAAATCGTATGGAACGTGCCCCTGGCCGGGAGCGTTTTTGCCCAGGATACCGACGCTCTCACGGTGGAGGGCAGCGGCCTTGCCGCTGCCGAGCTGGACAGGGCGCTGGGCTTCCTGCCCGCGGTTCGGGAGGTCACGGTGCCGGGCTGCACCTGGACCGGCGAAGAACGTTCGGCGCTGGCGGGAAAGTACCCGGACGTGCGCTTCCGCTGGCCTGTGACCATTTGCGGTAAGACCTTCCAGGGCGACGAGACCGAGATCTCCTTTGCCGGCAGAAAGCTCTCGGCGGCGGATCTGCAGGAGATGGCGGCGTGGCTGCCCTACGTCTCGGAGCTGAAGACGCTGGACCTCACCGGCTGCGGCCTGGACTTCGACGCCGTCAAGCCCCTGTACGAAGCCCTGCCCGGCGTGGATATCATCTGGGATTTTGAACTGTACGGCGTGGAGATCAACTCCATGGACACCTTTATCGACTTCTCCAAGATCGAGATGGAGTCTACGGAGCCCGTGGAGAACATCCTGCCCTTCATGCCTCACCTGGAAAAGGTGGACATGAGCGACTGCGGCTTTACCGACGAGGAGATGGACGCCCTCAACAAGCGCTATGAGGACGTGCGTTTCGTCTGGACCATCCACATCATTTATTATAAGATCCGAACCGACGCCATCGGCTTCCGGGCTTCCAGCAACCGGTACAGCGACTTTACTGATGAGACGATCCACAAGCTGAATTACTGCGAGGATATGGTGGCGCTGGACCTGGGTCACCGGTACGTTCCCATATTGGATTTCGTCTATTACATGCCAAATCTCAAATATCTGGTCCTGATGGACTGCAAAGCAACAGATCTTTCGCCGCTGGCCAGCTGTGACAAGCTGATCTGGCTGGAACTGAACCAGGCTAGGGTTGAAGATATCTCTCCTCTGAAGGAATGTCATGCTCTGACAGATTTGAATATCATATACAACAATTATCTGGACCGGGAGATTACCTATCAGACGATCCTGGAAATGCCCTGGCTGGAGCGGCTGTGGTATTCCTATGGGGAGTTTACCGATGAGCAATTGGAAGAAATCCAGAAAAACAATCCCGACCTGATGCTCCATATGATGACAAATGGCAACGCCTGCGAGAACCCCTGGAGATTCGACGCGGACTACTATGATATGCGTGACGCCATGAATATGTTTTACATGGACGAAAACTACCGGATCAACTACAAGATCATCGACGGCGTCAGATATGAGCTGGATCCGGAGTTCATCGCCAATCAGGGCGACACCTCCCACGACAGAGACAGAGGCTGACAGCCGAAATACGAAGCGTCCCCGGGCGACCGCCCGGGGACGCTTTTTATGGTTTATAGTAGATCGTGTTGGTGGGGAACTCGTAATCCGTTCCGGTGGTGCCTTTTACCCAGTAACCG
Organism: Oscillospiraceae bacterium; assembly: GCA_017455685.1. Taxonomy (GTDB): domain Bacteria; phylum Bacillota; class Clostridia; order Oscillospirales; family Oscillospiraceae; genus Apopatocola. The sequence goes on along the minus strand of JAFSZH010000021.1, from coordinate 27,719 downwards.
AAAAGCCAGTAGTAATACTCCGGATAGACGCTGCCGACCCGGTATTTTTCGTTGACAGCTTTGAAATCGTCCCAGCGGCGGATGATGTCTTTCACATCGCGGTTGAAGGGCGGTACGATGTAATGATTGGCCCGGCTGTGGTCCAGCGTGGAGGCGATCACCAGCTCACCGCTCTCCAGCTCGCCGGGGGATTCCTCAAAGGTGAGGTCCAGATTCACAGGAGCTTTCAGCCCGGTGTAGTCTATTTCCAGAAAGTGCCCGGGAAGAAGGAGAGTCGTTTTGTTCCAGCTGTCCGTAACGGAAGCATTTACAATGGCCTGCAGCCGGGCGGTGCCGGTATCCTCCGTCATGGCGGCCACATTGGCCCCGCCCCGCAGCACCAGCACCAGTACAGCGGCGGCCACCGCCGCCCGGCGCCATCCGCCGCGCTCCAGCCACTTCCCGGCGGCTGCGGCGACGTACAGATCGGAGAGGAAAAAGAAGGGGTAGTAGGTTCGCATAAAGAGGGATTTGGCGAACAGATTGTAAAGGAAGAACACCCCCAGCAGCACCGGCAGAAACCGGCAGAAAAGCGCTTTCTGATGGTCCGTTCCGTCCCGGTCCGGACCGGCTTTTTTTATCCCTGCCCACAAAAAGACCGGCGACGCCGGAAGAGCGGAGTACAGTGTGAAATAGACCGTCAGGGAGAGCAGGTGATTGATGGGCCCGCCGATCTCGCAGGGGTTGCCGTAGCGGACGTAGGCGTGCGACTCCTTGGCAATGAGATGGAATAAAAACTGATACGGGCTGGCCAGCAGCTTGGGGGAGACGGCCAGAAATCCTGCCAGCAGCAGGAGCAGCATCAGGAAAAACCGTTTGCTCTTCCACCAGCTCTTCCCGACGAGACGGAAGAGCGCGAAGCAGGGGATGGCAAAGAAGAACACCTGGGGATATTTCACCGCGCCCAGCAGACCGGTGAGGAAGGAGGCGGCGCAGAGCTTCCCAAAGGGCCGCCCTGCACCGTCAGAGAGAGCGTCAGCGCTCAGAAGCAGGAGCAGCGTCAGCAGGAAGAAGGAGAGCGACTCACCGGTGCCGTAGCGGGACTGCTCTAAATGCAGCAGGGAAAAAACGACGGTCGCGCAGTAGACTGCCAAAGCGCTTCGGCTCCGGCCGAAATACTTTACCATGAGGACCAGCCCCACCCAGGCGCCGAGGATGAAATATACCAGCGATCCGATCCGGCCCCAAACCTGGGGCGGAGCAGAAATGCCGGAAAGAGCGGTGACCGCCATTCCAAGCAGATGGAAGGGGGCCAGCAGAATGATGGCGCCCTCCGGATACTCCTTGATCTCCTGAAAACCGGAGGCCCGGCCGGTCAGATACTTTGCCAGACTGTCCGAGGCGAGATAGAACACGTGCTCATCCGGATGCAGGCCCATGTTGTGGGTCAGCGTGACGATCCGGGTCAGCAGGATGCAGGCCGTCATGACCAGACCGAAGAGAACGATCCGGCGTGTATTTACACGGCTTTGAGTTTCCATAAGGTGTTTCCCTCCCTTTCTTCGGCGTTCAGACGTTTTTTACAAGCTCTTCCATCTTCACATCAAGCACCTTTGCCAGCGCGACCAGTTCAATATCCGTCACAAATCGTTCCCCCGATTCAATCCTTTGGATAGCATTCTTGTCCAGATCTACTCCCTGAAGCTGGAGCATTTCCGCAAGAGCCCTTTGAGATGTACGCGGAACCCTTTTCTTCCTGATAAGCGCAACGTTTTTCCCGCACAGGTTGTTTCCCCATTCACTTTTATTTTTGTACATAACAGATCGCCCCATTTGACATTTACTACTTGTCAACTGCCACCATTATGTGATATAGTCAAAACAAAAATGACATTCACTGAATGTCATTTTGCGTTTTGTTAAATTTAGTGGGGTTGACGAATGAGGCATTGGAAAAAATACATGTCGGGCCCGTCCATGTTGGCGTTCAGCTTTCTCTTTATTGCGGTCGTGTCGGTATACAATACTCCTCTCAATTCCTATTACGGATATGATTCAGCCTTTTTTCTGTTGATCGGCAAGGGGATTCGCCAGGGCCTTTTGCCATACCTGGACCTTTATGATCAAAAAGGCCCCATGATATTTTATATCAACGCTCTCGGATATGCGCTCACTGGGTCCCGATTCGGCGTTTTTCTGCTGCAGGTGCTTTCTTTTTTCGTATCTCTGCTTTGGATCAAAAAAATATCCCGGAACTGGTTGCAATCCCGGGATGAATATATGGCGTTGTTTGTATTCTGTTTTGTTTTCTGCGGCACAGTACAAGAGGGCAACATGACCGAGGAGTGGTCCCTTCCCTTTTTGATCCGCCCGCTGCTTCTTTCTCTGCAGTTTCTTCGCAGAAACAGGCGTGCATTCGGGCACCCCCTGCGGTACAGCTTGATTTATGGTGTCTGTTTCGGTGTATTATTTATGTTTCGTGCCACCAACACAGCCCCACTCTGCGGTCTGATCCTGGCGTTCATCATCATGCTTATTAAGGAGAAAAAACCTTTGGATCTCTGCAAAAACGCTGTAACGGTTATTTTAGGTATGATGCTGGTGGTGACACCCTTTCTGGTCTATTTTGCACGGGTTGGCGCACTGGACAGTTTTATGGAAGCGAGCCTGTTTCACAATTTTCATTATGCCGTGGGCGGCGCTTCTTCCAAAACCTTGTTGGATTGGCTTGTCATTCTTGCAAGAGTGTTCCCAATCCTGATGACATTATGCGTTAGCCCATTTCTCCGAAAGGCCTCGGCAGAGTCTTTTCCCGTGCTGTTGACGCTGAACTGCGTTGGACTTGCCGGGGCGGCCGCCATGACGCTGGGGTATGGGTATCGGCACTACTATCTGATCCTGGCGCCGATCATAACGGCTGACTACGCGCTCCTGATAGAATACATAACAACGTACTTTGACAAAAACCGCTTGAAAGCGCTCATCATTCTCTGTACGGTGCTTTTTCTCGTGCCGTTTGCTCCCCAATTTGTCCGGCAGGTGGGAAAAGCGTACTATTATGATATCTATCATTCGCTTGACGGAGATGCCGCAAGATACAAACAACTGAATGAGTACATCCCGGCAGGAACAGAACGGGTCTGGGGATACAACTACAACGCGCAAATCTATCTATATACGGATCTGATGCCGTGCTATCGGTATTTTGCTTTACAGGAATGGATGGCAGAAGCGCAGCCGGAGATCATGGACGAAATAGACGACATGCTGCAGAACGATCCTCCGGAGTGGATCTTTTTAAGAAGCAGCTCCGATATGACAGAGCGTCTTGAAAACGAGTTTTCTTTTGAGCGTGTCGCTGTAATAGAGAATAGATACGACATTGCCATATACAGATACGTGGGAGGCAGTTCATGAAACAGGGAATGATCTCCATATGCCGTGTTATTTCCACTAAAGTTTTGCGGCTTGCAATCAACGCCCTTATCTGATAAAATCATCAGATAAGGGCGTTTTTTCGCCCGATAGACGCAAACTGACACAGGAGAGAATTCACACATGGACAGAATTCGCGGCGTCAAGCCGGGGTCACGGCGCAGCAGTGCCAGCATCGTATTCAACGTGCTGCTGACGGGCGTTCCCGTCTATATGTTCCATTTTACGTATCTGCACTTTTACAGGACAGCCACGTTTTACAACAAGGGAAACGTGCTGTTCTCGCTGCTGTACTGTCTGCTGCTGGCACTGCTGATGGTGGTGTACAGCGGCTACCGGATCAGACAGTTCCGGACCCGGGAGCTGGTATTCTCCTTCGCTCTGGCCAGCACCATCACCAACATGCTGATCTACATCGTCATGTGTCTGATCTCCGGCAGGATCCTGCGGCCCTGGGCCGTCATTCTGACGACGTTTGCCCAGTGGATCGTGGAGACGGGGCTGTACGTCCTGGCGAGAGTCGTCCTGCCCGTCATGGAGCCGCCTGTGGAGGCGCTGTACATCCGGGAGGACGAGGACCGGAACGATCTTTTCCTCCGGAAGTTCGACAGCCGCCGGAGCCGCTATTCCGTCAAGACCGTGGTCTCCGCCGACCGCCCCTGGGAGGAGATCGAGCGGGCGCTCCGGGCCAACAGGACCGTTCTCATCGGGGAGACCTCTCCCGCCCTGCGGCAGGATATCATGGATTACTGCTTCCGCACCGGCAAGGAGGCCATTCTGCTGCCCAGCGTTTCCGACGTGATGGTGGGCAGCGCCTCCAGCTTCATTCTGGGAGACGCGCTGCTCTTCAATCTCAATACCGAGGGCCCGGATATGGGTTACCTGCGGGCAAAGCGGCTCTTTGATATCGCGGCTTCCGTTCTGGGACTGGTGATCCTCTCTCCGCTGATGCTTGCCACGGCCATCGCCGTGAAGCGACAGGACGGCGGCCCGGTATTCTACCGGCAGACCCGGCTGACCCAGGGAGGCAGGGAGTTCCAGCTGACCAAATTCCGCAGCATGATCGTCAACGCCGAGCAGGACACCGGCGCGGTGATGGCGGGCAAGTCCGACAGCCGTATCACCAAAGTGGGCGAGTTCATCCGCGCCACCCGCATCGACGAGCTGCCTCAGCTCTGGAACATCCTGAAAGGGGACATGTCCGTCGTGGGGCCCCGGCCGGAGCGTCCGGAATTTTATGAGCAGATCTGTGCCGAATACCCGGAGTTCGATTACCGGCTGAAGGTCAAGGCGGGCCTCACCGGCTACGCCCAGCTCTACGGCAAGTACAATACCACCTTCGCTGACAAGGTGAAGCTGGACCTCTATTACATCCAGCACGCCTCCTTCCTGTGGGACCTGCAGCTGATCTTCTACACGCTGAAGATCATCTTCATCAAGGAAAGCACGGAGGGCGTGGAGCAGAGCGGAACACAGACCGAAAAGACGCCGGAACCCCGGACATAATAAAAGCTCTGCCGAGCAACTCGGCAGAGCTTTTATTATCGGGCGCGGCGAAAATCAATCCCGCCGGAAAAGATCCCGGGTATAGACCTTGTCCTTCACGTCGCCCAGCACGTCGGCGTCGAAGCGGTTGGCCAGGATCACGTCGCTCTGTGCCTTAAACTGCTCCAGATCGTTTACGACCCGGGAACGGAAGAACTCGCTGCCGTCCTCCAGCGTGGGCTCGTAGATGATGATGGGGATACCCTTGGCCTTGATGCGCTTCATCACACCCTGGATGGCGGAGGCACGGAAGTTGTCGCTGTTGGATTTCATGGTCAGCCGGTAAACGCCCACCGTCCCCGGATTCCTGGCGATGATCTGATCGGCGATGAAATCCTTTCTGACGGAGTTGGACTTCACCACCGCCTCGATCAGCGTCTGGGGAACGTCCTTGTAGTTGGCCAGGAGCTGCTTGGTATCCTTGGGAAGGCAGTAGCCGCCGTAGCCGAAGGAGGGGTTGTTGTAGTGACCGCCGATGCGCGGGTCCATGCAGACGCCGTCGATGATCATCTGGGTATCCAGACCCCGCTTCTGGGCGTAGGTGTCCAGCTCATTGAAATAGCTGACCCGGACGGCCAGATAGGTGTTGGCAAAGAGCTTGATGGCCTCTGCCTCCGTGGGATGGGCGAGAAGGACGGGAATGTCCTGGGCCGGCGCGCCGGCTCTGCGCTCCTCGGTCCGGGCGCCCTCCAGCAGCAGATCCGCGAACATTTCCGCGTCCTTCCGGCGGTCGTCCCAGGCGCCGACCACGATGCGGCTGGGGTGCAGGTTATCATACAGCGCCTTGGATTCCCGCAGGAATTCCGGGCTGAAAATGATGTTGTCCACGCCGTATTTCTTCAATACGGAATCGGTGTAGCCCACAGGGATGGTGGACTTGATGACGATCAGGGCGTCGGGATTGACCTTCAGCGACCACTCGATGGCGTCTTCCACGGCGGAGGTGTCGAAGAACTGGTTCTCGTCGTCGTAATTGGTAGGTGTGGCCACGATGACCAGATCGGCGGAGCCGTAGGCCGCGGCCTTGTCCGTGGTGGTGTGCAGATCCAGCTTCCGGGAGCCCTCCTTGACCTCCCGGAAGAAGCGCTCGATCTCGTCGTCCCGGATGGGGCTGATGAACTGATTGAGCTTTTCCGCTTTCTTTTCCGTGGTGGTGATGGCGGTGACCTCGTGGTTCTGGGCCAGCAGGACCGCCAGACTCAGCCCGACGTAGCCAACGCCGGCAACGGTGATTTTCAAGAATATATCCTCCTTGGTGATTAGTCTTTTTCCGTGGGGTCAGTCGGCTTTTCCGCGCGCCGGATATCCAGCCCGATGCCGGTACCCTTTACGAACGCCCAGCAGCCCATCTCAAACGCGCTCCGCAGAAGGCTGTGGCCTTCGATCTGATGATAGAGCTGCCAATGATACGTCGCCTGGGCCAGCTTGTTGTGGCTCACCGACTCTGACCGGCCCACCCGGTAGACCCCCAGCACCTCGTCCATGCCATAGCAGTACGTGGTCTTTTTCAGGATCTGCAGCCACAGGGCAAAGTCGTTTCTCTTGCGGATGGGCGGCACGGCAAACTTACCCAGCGCTTCCTGATCGTACACGGCGGTCAGATTCCCGATGGGGTTGGAGAGCCGGATGCATTTTCCGTAATCGGTCTTCTCTGGCGGGACGACCACCGTGGCAAGATCGTTTCCGTCGGTGTCCATCTGCCGATAGGCGGCGCAGGAAAACGCGGCCCCGGTCTTTTTCATAAAAGCCAGCTGCTTTTCCAACTTGTCCGGCATCCATAGATCGTCGGAATCCAGAAACGCGCAGAACTTGCCCTCGGCCTGGCGGATCGCCTCCGTGCGCGCCGCGGCCGGGCCCCCGTTCCGGGGAAGACGGGCAAAGTGGATGTTGGGATATCTCTCCAGATACGGCCTGACGACCTCCGCCGTGTCGTCCGTGCTGCAGTCGTCCACGATCCGGATCTCCCAGTCGTCCACCGTCTGCCGGAGCACGGAATCCAGGGAATCGGCTATATATTTTCCGCAGTTGTACGTGGGCATGATGACGCTCACAAGTGAAGACATATCGGACCCCTCATTCGACCTTTTTCCGTGCCCGGGACCGTTTCGTTTTCGGAAAAAGCCAAAAGAACGAAGACGGTCGGCATTCACATCAAAAAATTATACCATTCGGAGCGGTAAATCACAAGGCCTATTTTCGCCCCGTTTCCCTGCGTCCCGACCCGGACGGAGGGAAAAAAAGATTGCAAAAAAGGCCTGTACTGATATAATAGATAAGAATAGACATATTTTCGACCGCTCTTTTCGGCGGGCGGGAAAGGACGCCACATGATCGCTGGGATCCATCAGCATCACTATTTCCCCTGGATGGGGTACATGGATAAAATGGCAAAGAGCGACGTGTTCATCCTGCTGGACAGAGTGCAGCTCACGGACGCCTCTTACATGTTCCGCCACCAGCTTCTGGCAAAAAACGGGGAAAAAAAGTACATCACCATTCCGTTCCAGAAGAAGGGCTACATGGACCGGCCCTATAACGAGCTGGAGATCAACACCGCAGTGGACTGGCAGACACGGCAGAAGAATTTTATCTGGGACAACTACCGCCGTCATCCGTATTATGACCAGATCTGGGCGGAGATCGAGCCGATCTTCACGGAGAAATACGACTATCTCTGGCAGGTGACGGACGCCTCTGTCCATATCATGCGCCGCCTGCTGGACGTACAGACCCCTCTGGTCTATCAGAGCGCCCTGGGGGAGACGGAGGGAAAGAAAAGCGATTATCTCATCCAGCTGCTGCGGCAGGTGGGAGCGGACTCCTATCTTTCCGGCAATGGGGCCAGAAAGTATATGGATATGCAGATGTTTGCCGACGCGGGGATCCGGGTGGTTTATCAGTCCTTTAAGCTGCCGGAATACCCACAGAAAAACACGAGCGTCTTTGTGCCGGGCATCAGCGGCCTGGATGTCCTTTTCAACTGCGGCATCGACGAAACACGGCGGATCTTCTGGGAGAACGTCCGCGCCGGACAGGAGGAGATTTGACATGATGGGATTGAACGCCAAAGATAAAAGGATCCTGGTGCTGGCGCCCCATACCGACGATGGAGAACTGGGTGCCGGCGGCGCCGTGGCCCGGCTGCTGGAGGAGGGCGCGGAGGTCTTCTATGCGGTATTCTCCACCTGCGAGGAATCCGTACCGGCGGGCTTCCCCAAAGACATTCTGGGCCGGGAGCAGCTGGCCGCCGCGGCCAGCCTGGGAGTAGGGGAGGACCGCGTGACCTTCTTCCATTACCCTGTGCGCAAATTCCCCGCCTTCCGCCAGGAAATCCTGGAGGACATGGTAAAGCTCAACCGTACCATCCGGCCGGATCTGGTGTTCGCCCCCTCGCTTCATGACGTTCATCAGGACCACCACACCGTGGCCGAGGAGGCCTTGCGGGCATTCAAAAAAACCGGCATCCTTGGCTATGAAGAGCCCTGGAACGATCTGAGCTTCGACAATCAGATCTATATTACCCTGGAGGAGCGTCACGTCCGCGCCAAGGCCCGGGCGGTGGCCTGCTATGCCTCTCAGGGCATCCGGGACTATACCTCCGAGGATTACCTGCTCTCTCTGGCCCACTGCCACGGAATCCAGATCGGGAAACAGTACGCCGAGGTCTTCGAGACCGTCCGGTGGGTCCTTTGAACGCTGAGGAAGCCGCATGCGGGTACTTCACATCAACTGCAACTATATCGGCACGAAGCTCCACCGCACCATGTTCCGCCTGCTGGACCGTGAGGGGGAGCACCGGGTGTTCATCCCCAGCGACGGTCGGGAGGCCTGGAAAGATTTTGTCCCGGAGAAGGACGAGCACGTCTCCGTCTGCTTCCGTCGCTTTGACCGGTATATCTATTTCAAAAAACAGGAGCAGATCCTCAAAAGCGTGGAGCAGACCTGGCCCGTGGGGGAGTTTGACTGCATCCACGCCTATACGCTGTTCACAGACGGCAACTGCGCCATGCGGCTGTCGAAAAAATATGGCATCCCCTACGTGGTGGCCGTCCGGAATACGGACGTCAACGGCTTTTTCAAGCGCCGCTGGCTGCTGCGTCCCCGGGGGATCCGGATCCTGAAAAACGCCTCCCGGGTTTTCTTCCTCTCGGAGGAATACCGGCGCATCCTGCTGGAGAAGTACGTCCCCCGGGCCCTGTGGGACATGGTGCTGGAAAAGAGCGTGATCGTTCCCAACGGCATCGACTCCTTCTGGATCGAAAATCCTGCGCCGCCTTTGGACGAAGAGAGACTGCGCGCTGTCGAGAGCGGCAGGCTGCGCTTTCTGCTGGTGGGGCGGCTGATGAAGTACAAAAACCCCCTGCGCACCGCGGACGCCGCCCGGGAGCTGATCCGGCGGGGCTATGACGTCCATTTCACTCTGGTAGGCAAAGCGGAGGACGCCCAGATGCTGGAAAAGCTGCGGGAGGACGATTTCTTCACCTACCTGGAGCCCATGCCCAAGGAGCAGCTGATCCGCGTCTACCGGGAGCACGATCTGTTCGTCATGCCCTCCACGGATGAGACCTTCGGACTGGTTTACCCAGAGGCGCTGAGCCAGCGTCTGCCGGTGATCTATTCGGTGGGTGAGGGTTTTTACGGCCAGTTCCCCGAGGGTGCTGCGGGCTACGGCGCCGCCCCCCGGTCCACGGAGGACGTGGTGGAAAAGATCCTGCTGTGCCTGGAGCATTACAGAGAGATCAGCGCCCGGGGCCCGGAGTTGGCCGCACGCTTCAACTGGGAGAAGATCACCGGGACTTACCGGCAGATCTACGCCGACGTAGTCGGAGAGACCGGGAAAGGAAAAAGATAAATGCGCATTTTGGTCACCGGCCGCGGGCTGGATCAGAACGGCAGCCGGGAACTGGGGATCTTTGAACTGGACCAGGCCAGAGCGCTGCGCGCCGCGGGACACGACGTGCGGTTTGCCGCCGTGGACACCCGCTCGGCACGCCGCCGCCGGCCCTGGGGCTTACGGACCTTTGAGCTGGACGGAATGCCGGTTTATTACTGCGCCATCCCCGTGGGGCGGCATCCCAGCTCTCTAGCCTACGTCGCCCAGCAGCTGGCCGCCAAACGGCTGTGGGAAAGGGTGCTGGCTGACGGCTGGCAGCCGGAGCTGATCCACTCCCATTTCGGCACGGGCTTTTTCCCCCTGGCCCACAAGCTGGGCGTGCCTACGGTCTATACCGAGCATGATTCCCGCTCCGCGACGCCGGAACCGGATCAGGGCGAGCTGGACCGGGAGAACGAGGCCTACCGTTTCGCGGACAGGCTGCTGTGCGTCAGCGCCCCCCAGGCGGAACAGATCCGGCGCAACACAGGCCGTTCAGTACAGGTGATCCACAACGTGGTGGATCTGGAGAGCTTCGCTCTGCCGGGCGCGCCCCGGAAGAGGGAGGGGAGTTTCCGCTTTGCCGCCACGGGCAATCTCATTCCCCGCAAGGGGTACGATCTTCTGCTCCCCGCCCTGGCGGAGCTTCGCAGCCGGGGGATCGACGCCTGCCTGACCGTCATCGGGGACGGGCCGGAGCGTGCTTCGCTGGAGGCGATGGCGGAGACACTTGGCCTGGGAGACCGGGTGGAATTCCTGGGCCGACTGGAAAGAAAAGACATCGCCCGGCAGTATGAGCGCTGTGACGCCTTCGTGCTTCCTTCCAGGATGGAGACCTTCGGCGTGGTGTATATCGAGGCCATGGCCGCGGGGCTGCCCGTGATCGCCACGGTCTGCGGCGGGCCGGAGGACTTCGTTAACGAGACCAACGGCATCCTGATCCCGGCGGAAGACGTGACCGCGCTCACCGACGCCATGGAGCGGATGGTCAAAACAAGGGAAAACTACGACAGTGCCGCCATCGCCGCCTACGCCCGGGAAAACTTTTCTCCGGAGACCGTTGCCCGGCAGCTGACGGCGGTGTATGAGGAGGCACTTTCATGCTGATCCTGTATATCACCTATATAAGCTTCGGACAGGCTGTATCCGGCTCCGGGGTACGCCCGCAGAAGATGTACCGGGCCTTTCTGGACGAGGGACACGAGGTGCTGCTGCTTGCCGGATCCCAGAACAAGGCGGAACGCGTCGACAGAAGAGAGCAGGTGGAAAAGGTTTCCTCCTGGCTGGACAACCACACCCCGGATATCTGCTATATCGAATCCCCGGTCTATCCCATCCTCTGGCCGGAGGATCACCGCCTGATCCGGAAGGTCAGCGAAAAGGGCGTTCCCATCGGCTATTTCTACCGGGATTTCTACTGGAAATTCCCGGAGTTCTATCCCCGGCGCACCGACCTGTCAGGGCGCTTGAAGGACGCGTATCTGGATATAATGCAGCGGCGGACCGACAAGCTGCTGGAGCTGGCGGATATCGTGTATTTTCCGTCGACAGCCGCGTCGGAGTATTTCCGTTACCGGGATATGCGCGCCCTGCCTCCCGCCGGGGAAGCGGGCAAACTGACAGGCCCCGGAGAGGAGAACACCTGCATTTACGTGGGCGGCATCGAAGGCGACTACGGCGGCCGGCAGCTGCTGGAGGCTTTCCGGCTGCTCAACGAGGGGGACGAGACCTTCCGCCTGATCCTGGCCTGCCGGGAAAAAGAGGTCGGCCTTATCCCGGAGGCACTGCGCTCCGCCCCCTGGCTGGAGATCCATCACACCTCCGGCGCGGGGCTGGACCCGCTGTACGCCCGGGCTTCTCTGGCCATGATCCCGGTGCAGCGCAACGCCTACACCGACGTTTCCGTGAATATCAAGTTTTTTGAATATCTTAGCTACGGCATGCCGGTGGCCTCCACCGACGTGACCGCCATCGCGGCCCTGGTGCGGGAAAACGGCGTGGGCCAGGTCTCCGGGGACAGTCCTGCGGAGATCGCCGATAACGTCCGGGACATGCTCTCCGACCCGCAGCGGCTGGAAAACTGGCGGCGGCAGGCCGCCGCGGCCCTGGAGCAGGGGAACCTGTGGATCCACCGGGCCCGCCGGGTGGCGGAGGACCTGCTCGAAAAGAAACGGTAAGGAGTTATCCATGCGTATTCTGATCCTGCCCTCCTGGTACCCCACGAAAAACGACCCCGTGCGCGGTTCCTTTTTTGCCGAGCAGGCGGAGGCGCTTGCCCGCGCCGGGCACAGCGTCAGCGTTTTCGCGGTGTTTTCCAGCAGGTCGATCCCCTGCCGGGTGGAAAAGTCCCGTCGTGGCGAAGTGACAGAATACGCCATTTCTGTCAAGCGAATTCCCTGTCATCTGACATACTTCCGGATCATGAACGCCATGATCAAGCTCCTGCGCGCCATGCCGAAGGAGGAACGGCCGGAGATCATCCACGTCCACTCCTTCCGTGCCGTCCGCTACGCCCGGGGGCTGAAAGCCCTTTTCGGCCTGCCCATCGTGGTCACCGAGCACGTCACCTGGTTCGAGCGTGGGCTGCTGAATGAAAAGCAGCTGCGTTCTGTCGCCCGGGACTACGCCGCCACGGACGCGATCGTTGCCGTAAGCCCCGGTCTGCGGGAGCAGATCCGCCCGTACTGCGGCGGCAAGGAGATCGCCGTGATCCCCAATCTGGTCAGCGAGCGGTTCTTCTCAGGAGAGCTCCGCGCGCAGGCAGGGGAGAGCATCGGCTTTGTGTCCGTTGGAATGCTGGACTATAAAAAGGGCTTCGATCTGCTGCTGCGGGCCTTTGCTGCGGCGGCGGAGAGGACGGAAAAACAACTGACGCTCACCGTCTGCGGCGACGGGGTTGAGCGCTCCGCGCTGGAAGCGCTGGCGGAGGAGCTGGGGATCCGGGAGAAGGTCACCTTTGCCGGGAACGTCTCCCGGGAGGAAGTGGCCAGCACCCTGCGCCGAAACCAGATCTTCGTGCTGCCCAGCCGCACGGAGACCTTCGGTGTGGTATACGTGGAAGCCATGGCCTGCGGCCTGCCCATCATCATGACAAAGACCAACGCCTGGGAGCTGCTGGCCCTGCCGGAGACCGGCATAGCCGTGGACGTGGAGGACGTGCCCGCCCTGACGGACGCCATGGTGACCGCGCTGGAAAATTATGACAGCTACGATCCCGCCCGGATCGCGGCCATCTGCGCGGAACGATTTTCCGAATCGGCGGTGACCGGGCAGCTGACGGCGCTGTACCGCCGGGTGCTGGAGGGATGATATGACGATCAGCATCATTACCCCCGTATACAACGTGAAAGACTATCTGGAAAAGTGCGTGGAGAGCGTGCTGGCCCAGACCATGAACGACTGGGAGCTGATCCTGGTGAACGACGGCTCCACCGACGGCTCCGAAAAGCTCTGCCGCGCTCTGGCGGCGGGGGACAGTCGGATCCGTGTCCTCGACCAGGCCAACGCCGGGGTGGGCGCCGCCCGGAACGCCGGACTGGACGCGGCGGCGGGGGAGTATATCACCTTTCTCGACAGCGACGACGCCTATGCGCCCGAACATCTGGAGCGGCTGTATGCAGCCGCCCGGGAGAGCGGCGCCGCCGTGACCGCCTGCGCAGCTGTCAGCGTGGACGAAACCGGCGCGGAGGGGACACGCTTTCAGCCAAAACCGGGCAGGTATGAAGACGACGCGGTCCTCCCGGCCTTTTTTCTGGATTCCGACGGGCTCTACGGCTGCTGGAACAAGCTCTTTCCGGCCGAGGCGGCGAAAAAGCACCGCTTCCCGCCCTATGCCAGGGCGGAGGACGCCCTCTACTGTGCCCGGGTGCTCGCCGAATGTCCGGATATGACAGTGACGGAGGACGCTACCTACCGGTATTTCCGGCGCAGCGGCAGCGCCACCACCGGCGCGGTGAACGCCCGTTCCGTGGACCAGGTACTGGCATGGCAGGAGATCTATGGCCTGCTGGAGGAAAAAGCCCCGGCACTGTGTCCCTTTGCGGCGAAGAAGCTGGTGCACGACTGCGACAGCCTGTATAAGGCTTATGCCGCCTCTGCGCTGGAAAACCGGCGTGAGGCGCTGGAAACACTGAAAAAGACCCGCTTGGAGTACAGCCGCAGGACCGGCGGAGAGCACCGCGCCCGCGCCGCGCTGGCCCGGCTGCTCTACCGGCTGTCGCCGGAGACCTATTACCGTCTGGCCGGAGGACGCTGACCGGCTGAATAAGAATCGGAAGAAGGGAGGGACTGCCCGAATATGCGAACGATCTATTCTCTGCGGAACATGGCCACGGGCTTTGCCGGGCAGATCCTGAAGTTCCTGATCGGCTTTATATCCCGCACAGTATTCATCTACTGCCTGAGCGAGGAATACCTGGGCATCAACGGCCTGTTCGGCAGCGTGCTGACGGTGCTGTGCCTGGCGGACCTGGGCATCGGCTCGTGCATCATTTACGCCCTGTACAAGCCCATCGCCGACAGCAACACGGAAAAGATCAAGTCCCTCATGGACTTTTACCGCCGGGCTTTCCGGGTCATCGGCACGGTGTTCCTCATCGTGGGCACGGCGCTGACGCCCGTTCTGCCGTATCTGGCCAAGGGCGGCACGGATCTGGTCAATCTCAAGGTCATCTATTTGATGATGGTACTGGAGATGACCTCTTCCTACTGGTTTTTCGCCTACAAGGGCGCGATCCTGGAAGCGGATCAGAAGGGCTACGTGATATCCATCATCAGCTTTCTGATCTCGCTGCTGAATTCCGTACTGCGCATCGTCCTGCTGCTGCTGTTGCGCAGCGATCCCCGGTTGTCCTTCTACGTCTATTCCGCGGTGGGCATCACCACCAACATCCTTTCAAACTACCTGGTCAAGCGCCAGGTGGACAGGATGTACCCCTATCTGCGCGACGAGAATATCACCCCGCTGACCAAAGAGGAAAAAGCGCCCATCCTGCGCAACGTGGCGGGTATGGCCGCCAACCGGATCTGCCGGGTGCTGAACGACGGCATCGACTCCACGGTGATCTCTGCGCTGATCGGCGTGGCCCGCACCGGCGTCTTCTCCAACTACCTGATGCTGCGCTCCTCGGTGGATGCCATCCTGCGGACCATCTTCGGCTCCATGCACTCCAGCATCGGCAATTTCTGCGCTGTAGAGACACCGGAGCGGAAGGAGGAATTCCTACGTAACCTCCACTTCATCTATTTCTGGGTCTACGGCTTCTGCTCCATCAGCCTGTGGATCATGTTCCGGCCCTTCATCATCGGCGTGTGGCTGCACGACACCAAGTGGCTGCTGGCCCCCTGGGAGGAATTCCTGCTGGTCTTCAACTTCCTCATCGAGGGCCTGGCCGGGGCGGTGGTGAAGTACCGGGACGTGCACGGCCTGTTCTGGCAGACACGGTATCGCTATATTTTCTCCTCGGTGCTGAACGCGGCCCTGTCCATCGTGCTGGTAGGACCTGCCGGACTGGGCGTGGGCGGCGCGCTGCTGGGCACCACTGTCAGCCTGATCGTCATGCTGTCCTTCGACCCCAGCCTGGTCTACCGGGAGGCCTTCGGCAAAAAGGCCTGGGAGTTCTACCGGATGTATTTCCGGGATCTGGCACTGGTCATGGCCACCGGCGCGCTGGTCAAGCTGGCCACGCTGCCGTTCTCCACGCCCTCCTGGGGCGGCTTCTTCGCCTGCGGCGTGCTCTGCGCGGTGATCCCCAACGGGCTGTGGTATCTGCTGTTCCGCCGCAGTCCCCAGTTCCTTTACATGAAAAACAAGGCGGCGGGACTTCTTCGCCACTTCGCCAAAAAGAAAAAGGCATGACGGGCGCCTTTTGTGAACAGTTCTTCCCCGGTCATATTGCGAAAAAAGCAAAAACGTGGTATATTTAACTGTCGTGCCGGGCTATCCCGGACCGGCGGGAATCATAGAATAAACAGATTTGAGGGATCGAAATGGGCAATCTGAAGGATAAGCTCCTGGCGCGGAAAGCGACTCTGGGCGTCATCGGCCTGGGCTACGTGGGGCTGCCTCTGGCGGTGGAAAAGGCCAAGGCGGGCTTCCGGGTCATCGGCTTTGACGTGCAGAAGGAAAAAGTGGACATGGTCAACGCCGGGCACAACTACATCGGCGACGTGGTCAACGAGGACCTGAAGACCCTGGTGGAGAACGGTCGGCTGTCGGCCACCTCCGACTTTGCCGAGGCCGCCTCCTGCGACTGCGTGTGCATCTGCGTCCCCACGCCGCTGGACGCCCATCAGCAGCCCGATATCAGCTACGTCCGCTCCTCCACGGAGAGCATCGCCCCTTACGTCCACAAGGATATGCTGGTTGTGCTGGAGTCCACCACCTATCCCGGCACCACCGAGGAGCTGGTGAAGCCCATTCTGGAGACCTCCGGGCTCAAATGCGGCAAGGACTTTTACCTGGCCTTCTCCCCGGAGCGAGTGGACCCGGGAAACCTGATCTATAAGACCAAGAACACCCCCAAGGTGGTGGGCGGCTGTACTCCCGAGTGTACGGAGGTGGCCGCCGCCATGTATGAGACCGTGCTGGAAGCGCCGGTCTACAAGGTCTCCTCGCCCGCCATCGCGGAAATGGAGAAGATCCTGGAGAACACTTACCGGAACGTGAACATCGGTCTGATCAACGAGCTGGCCATCCTCTGCGACCGGATGGGCATCGACATCTGGGAAGTGGTGGACGCCGCCAAGAGCAAGCCCTACGGCTTCCAGGCGTTTTATCCCGGCCCCGGCCTGGGCGGGCACTGCATCCCCCTGGACCCCTATTATCTGAGCTGGAAGGCCCGGGAATACGGCTTCCACACCTCCATGATCGAGGCGTCCATGATGGTCAACGACCGGATGCCCGAGTACTGCGTGGACCGGGCGGGCCGGATCCTCAACGCGGTGCAGAAATCCGTCAACGGGTCGAAGTTCCTGGTGCTGGGCGTGGCCTACAAGCAGGACATCGACGACTACCGGGAGAGCCCGGCCATCAGCGTGATCCAGGAGCTGCTCAAGCGCGGCGCGCAGGTGGAGTATTACGATCCCTGGGTCCCCAAATTCCGCAAGGGTGCGCTTACCATGGAGAGCATCCCCGCCCTCACGCCGGAGGCGGTGAAGAACGCAGATCTGGTGATGGTCACGGCGGCCCATACCAACGTGGATTATGAACTGGTCCAGCGCCATGCCAGGCTGGTGTTCGATACCAAGAACGCCATGAAGAACGTGGCCTGCCGGGACAATATTGAGGTACTGTAATGAAAATAGTGACGGTAGTAGGAGCCCGGCCGCAGTTTATCAAAGCTGCGGCCGGTTCCCGTGCTCTGCGCCGGGAACATACGGAGATCCTGGTCCATACGGGCCAGCATTACGATCCGAATATGTCAGAGATCTTTTTCCGGGAAATGGGCATCCCCGCCCCGGACTACAACCTGGGCATCTCCGGCGGCAGCCACGGAGAGATGACCGGGCGCATGCTCATCGAGCTGGAGCAGGTGCTCATGAAAGAAAAACCGGACGCCCTGCTGGTCTACGGCGACACCAACTCTACCATGGCGGCTGCCCTGGCGGCGGTGAAGCTTCAGATCCCCGTGCTCCACGTGGAGGCGGGCAACCGTCTGGGCACCCTCTCCAACCCGGAGGAGGTCAACCGCATCGTCACCGACCACTGCTCCCGGCTGCTGTTCGCCGCCACCGAGGACGCCAGGAGCAAGCTGGAGCGGGAGGGCCTGGGCGAGCGGGCCTACGTGGTGGGCAATATCATGTACGATTCCTTCCTCCACTTTGCCGACCTGCCCTGGGAGCCCCATATCCTGGACTTTGAGGGCAACGCCGTCACGGTGCCGAAGGAGTACTACTACATGACCTGCCACCGGCAGGAGAACACCGGCACCGACGAACCGCTGACGGAGATCCTGCTGGCTATGAACAGCCTGGACGCCCCCACCATTTACGCGGTCCATCCCCGGAACCACGACCGGGCCGCCCGCATCAAGGCCAAAGAGGGTCTGCAAAACGTGATCCTCACCCAGCCGGTGGGCTATTCCGACTCCGTACATCTGACCAAAAACGCGAAAAAGATCGTCACCGACTCCGGCGGGCTCCAGTGTGAGGCCTTTTACGCCGGGGTGCAGTGCGTGTTCATTCTGGACTACGTGGCCTGGCCCGAGACCATGGTGGGCAACCGCAACCAGCTGGGCAAGCCGGACCGGGAGGACATCCTGCGCAAGCTGTCCGCCGAACAGACCATCGACCCGAATTATCATCCTTTCGGCGACGGCCACGCGGCGGAGAAGATCTGCGATATCCTGAGGGACGTGACGCTATGAAATACGCGCTCATCGGCTGCGGCATGATCTCCGCGGCTCATATCAAGGCTGCGCTGGAAAGCGGGCTGGAGATCGCGGCGCTGTGCGATCTGGTGGAGGAAAACCGGGAGAAAGCCCTCTCCCTCCTGCCGGAGGAAAAGCGGCAGGGCGTGAAGCTCTTTGCCGATTACCGCGCCATGCTCGCGGAGGTCCGGCCGGAGCTTGCGGCCGTGGCTCTGGGCAGCGGCGTCAAGCGCGCCATCGCCTGCGACTGCATGGACGCGGGGGCCAACGTGATCGTGGAAAAGCCCATCGCCCTCTCGCTGGAGGACGCGGATGCCATGATCGAGTGCGCGAAAAGGAACGGCGTGAAGCTGTGCGTGAACCATCAGCTCCGCTTCGTTCCCTCCGTCCGGGCCGTGAAGGCGGCGGCGGACGGCGGCGATTTCGGCAAAATGTTCCACGCCGCCGCCCAGGTGCGCCGGAACCGGAACAAAGCATATTTTGACGTCGGCCCCTGGCGGGGCACCTGGAAGAACGACGGCGGCACGCTGATGAATCAGTGCATCCATTACACCGATCTGCTGCAGTGGATCCTGGGGGACGCGGAGGAGGTCTTCGCTTACACCGACAACCTGTGCCATCCCTACACCGAGGCGGAGGACATGGGCCTGGCCCTGGTGAAGTTCAAAAGCGGCGCCTACGCTCTCATCGAGGGCACGGTGAACGTCTATCCCAACAATCTCAGCGATTCCATGGCCTTCTTCGGGGAAAAGGGCACGGTGTCCGTCAGCGGCAAGTTCCTGGATCAGGCGGAGCGCTGGCAGTTTGCCGAAGGGCCCGCCTCGCTCCCGGAGAGCCTGGAGAAATACGCCGTGGTCGACCTGGGCGCCGGCCACACGCCGCTGTACCGGGATATGATCCAGGCTGTGGAGCAGGGAAGAGAGCCGGTCTGCTCCGGCGCCGAGGGCCGCAAGGCCCTGGAGCTGGTACTGGGGATCTACGAGTCCGCCGCCCGGGGAACGCCTGTGCGCTTCCCGTTGGAGCGGGGCTCGACCATGGACTACGTGGGGAGATTTGAAAAATGAGCGACTTCTTTGTGCATGAGACAAGCTTTATCGACGACGACGTGACCATCGGCGCCGGGACGAAGATCTGGCATTTCTGCCACGTCCAGAGCGGCGCGGTCATCGGGGAAAACTGCTCCCTGGGTCAGAACGTGAACGTTTCCAACAACGTCCGCGTGGGCAACGGCTGCAAGATGCAGAACAACGTTTCCCTTTACGAAGGGGTGGAGCTGGAGGATTACGTTTTCTGCGGCCCGTCCTGCGTGTTCACCAACGACCTGACCCCCCGGGCCAGGTACCCCAAGGGCCGGGCCGGATACAAGAAGACGCTGGTGAAAGAGGGCGCCTCCATCGGCGCCAACGCCACCGTGGTCTGCGGCCACACCATCGGCCGCTGGGCGCTGATCGGCGCCGGGGCCGTGGTGACGGACGACGTGCCCGACCATGCGCTGATGCTGGGCGTCCCCGCCCGTCGGCGGGGCTGGGCCTGCGAGTGCGGCGCGCTGCTGGACGATATGCTGGCGTGTTCCGACTGCGGCAGGAAATATGTGGAATATGAAAACGGTCTCAAGGAGGCAGAGTAATGCAGTTTCGTGATCTTCAAAAACAGTATGAGGTGTTGAAGCCCCGGATGGACGAGGCCATGATCTCCGTGGCGGCGTCCTCCAAATACATCGGCGGCCCCCAGGTAAAGGAACTGGAGGACCGGCTGGCCAAATACGTGGGCGTGAAGCACTGCATCGCCTGCGCCAACGGCACCGACGCTCTGCAGCTGGCGCTGATGGCCTGGGGCGTGGGCCCCGGGGACGCAGTGTTCGTGCCTGATTTCACGTTCTTCTCCACCGGCGAGGTGGTCTCCGCCATCGGCGCCACTCCGGTGTTCTACGACGTGTGCGCCGACACCTTCAACGCCGACGCCGATAGTCTGGAAAAGGCCATTCTGGCGGTGAAGGAGGAGGGAAAGCTCATTCCCAAAGCAGTCACCGACGTGGACCTGTTCGGCCTGCCCGCGGATCACGGCGCCATCGAAGCCGTGGCGAAGAAATACGGCCTGTACATGCTGGAGGACGCGGCCCAGGGCTTCGGCGGCGCCTATCATGGCAAGCGCAACGGCGCCTTTGGCGACATGGCCACCACCTCCTTCTTCCCGGCCAAGCCTTTGGGCTGCTACGGCGACGGCGGCGCGGTCTTCACCAACGACGACGATACCGCCGCGCTGATTCGCTCGCTGTGCGTCCACGGCAAGGGCACCATGAAATACGACAACGTCCGTATCGGCATGAACTCCCGGCTGGACACCATCCAGGCGGCGATCCTGCTGGTGAAAATGGACGCCTTCGAGAGCTACGAGCTGGATGACGTCAACGAAGTCGCCCGCTGGTATAACGAGGCCCTCGCCGGCATGGACGTGATCCTGCCCACCGTGCCGGAGAGATGGCTGTCCAGCTGGGCCCAGTACACGATCCGGCTGAAGGACGCCTCCAAACGGGACGCCGTGCAGGCGGCGCTGAAGGCCAAAGGCATCCCCACCATGGTCTACTACCCCAAGCCCATGCATACCCAGCTCGCCTTTGCCGGCAACAGGGTGTACGTGGACTGCCCGGTGACCGACGAGCTCTGCGCCACGGTGCTGTCCCTGCCCATGCATCCCTATATGGACGCCCGGACCGTGGAGACGGTGGCCGCCGCCCTGCGTGAAGCCCTGACGGAATAATCGTCGATCCGTGCCCGATAATAAACGGCCCTGACGCCATGAGAGGAGAAAGGTAACATGAACAGCCGTTCCGACGGCGAGAAAAACAACGCCATAGAGCTGCTGCGCTTTCTCTTCTGCTGCGCCGTGTTTCTGTTCCATTTCCGGGAGTTCGGGGGATACGCCTCCTCCCGGGCGTTCACCGGCGGGTATCTGGGCGTGGAATTCTTCTTTCTGACGGCGGGCTTTCTGCTCTACAGCCATCTGAGCATCCGTCCCGCCCGGCAGTCCCCCGTCCGGGAGGCGCTGATTTATCTGAAGGGCCGCTACGTGCGGCTGTATCCGGAGTACCTGATCTCGGTGCTGCTGCTCATGGGCGCGAAGCTCCTTGCCGGCAGCATCTCTCTGACCCGCGCTCTGACCCGGGGCCTGCCGGATATCCTGGCACTGCAGGCGTTCATCCGGCCCTACAGCATCGGGCGGCCTCTGTGGTTCGTCAGCGCGCTGATCTGGGCCTCCGCGGCGGTGGTCTTCTTCCTTCGCTTCAACGAGAAAGTATTTCTCCGGTTCGTCGTTCCGGCGGCCGTGGCCGCGCTGCTCTTTTCCGTCTGGCGCTTCGGCACCGTGGACGTGACGCAGGACCGATATGCGCCCGTGACCCTGTTCCGGGCCTTCGCCGAGATCGGCGTCGGCTGCGAGCTGTGCGTCGCGTTTGAGACGCTGGCCCGGTGGAGCCGCCGCATTCCCGAAGCGCTGCGTACGGCGGGAGAGACGGCGCTGTTTGCGGGAAGTCTGCTGATCCTCTTTTTTGCCCGGCAGGGCCTGGGCGACGGAGCGGCCATCCTTTGGATCGCGGCGCTGGTGCCGGTGTTCTTCCTGTGCCGGGGCGGTCTGTCCCGGATCATGGACAACGGCGTCTCCGGCTTTCTCGGCTCTTTGAGCTATCTCATGTATCTCAACCAGAACACCGTCATGATCCTGACGGAAAAGCTGGCGCCGGATCTGCCCTTTGCGGCGGCGGCGCTGCTCCGCCTGGTGCTGCTGATGCTGCTGTCTTGGCTGATCAAGCTTGCGTTCTCCGCCGTGCGGCGGAAAGTATGATCCCTGACATCTGCGCGCGCCGCTGCGCGGAATGAAGAAAGGCCTTTCTATGACGTCTGAGAAAAAAAGTGTCAAAATGAATAAATTGGGGTTACGACTCTTTCTTCTCGGCCTTCTTTGTCTGGCGGGGGTTGTTTTTCTTCTGCTCTTTACGGTAGTGGACGGGCGCGTGTATTATCGCCATGCCCGGACGGTGGACCTGCGGAGCAGGGACGTCACGGCGGAGCAGGTCTCCCGCCTGGAACAGGCGCTTCCCGGGACGGACGTCCTGTGGAACGTGCGGATCGGCGGGGAGAAATACCCGAACGACACGGAGAGCCTGACGATCTCCGCTCTCCGGAAAGAGGATCTGCCCGCTTTCGCTTATCTCCACGGTCTGCGGGAGATCGATGCGTCGGACTGTCGGGATTACGAGATCCTGGCCGCCCTGGAAAAGGCATATCCGGAGGTGACCGTGCGCTGGCAGGTCGCCCTGGGGGAGGCGCTCTATACCGCCGACGCGGCGGAGATTGAGCTGCGCGGCCCGGTCGACAGCCGGGAGCTCTCGGAACGACTGCGGTATTTTTCCCGGCTGAAGAGCGTGACTGTGCCCGACGGGATCCTTTCCCTTTCGGATCAGACCCGCCTGCGGGCGGAATACCCCAGCCTCGCGTTTGTATGGAACGTGCCGATGGGGGAGAAGACCTTTCCGGCGGACAGCGTTTTCGTCTCCCTGGCAGGGGACCCGGTGACGGACGCCTCTCTGGAGGAATTGAAAGAGGCGCTGGATCTGATGCCGACGCTGCAGGAACTGGACCTCACCGGCAGCGGTCTGTCGGAGGCGGGACGCCGGGCCTTGGCCGACTATCGGCCGGGGACGGAGATGCGCTGGGACACGGTCATCTGCGGCGTGGAGGCGGACACCCTGGCCGAGGAGCTGATCCTCAACGGTGTCCCGGTGGAGGATATTTCTGAAATCGAAAACGCCCTGCCGTATTTCCCCCGGCTGAAAAAAGTGGAAATGTGCCTGTGCGGCGTGGATAACGAGACCATGGACGCGCTGAACAAACGCCACGAGGACGTGGAATTCGTCTGGATGGTGCAGGTGCGCCACTTCGGCGTGCGTACGGATGCCACCTACTTCAGCCAATGGAACGTGCCGTACAAGTTCAGTGAGGACCTGGATCTGGACAATTTCTCCCTGGACGAGCTGCGGTACTGTCCCCATATGCGGGCCATGGATCTGGGCAAGCTGGTGAGCAGGCACTGCAATCTCTCCTGTCTGCACTATCTTCCGGAGCTGGAATATCTGGTGATCAGCAAGTGCGCCGTCCGGAATCTGGACGACCTGCGGGGGCTGGACAACCTGATCTGGCTGGAGATGTTCCTGTCCCAGGTGGAAGATATTTCCGCTCTGGCGGACCTGCCCAACCTGCAGTATCTGAACATCGGTACATGCTGGTATATCCGGGACAAGGAAGCCGCCGTTGAGACGCTCAAGAAGTGCACCAATCTCAAGCTGTTGCTGGTGACCTACGGTGTGCTCACGGAACAGCAGGTGGAGGAGCTGCGGGAAGCCCTTCCCGACGCCAGGATCTACCTGAAGGACAGCGAGGTGGATCAGGTGTGGCGGGGCGACAAATCCTTCTTCGATATGCGCGACGCCATTCATATGTATTACATCGACTGGAACGGCAACGAGATCCCCGTCAATCCCTACACCGGCGAGGAAAACCAGTACCGGGACACCAATCCGTTTGTATAATTTTGATACTGTTATTACGCGGAGGCAGACCTGCCTCCGCGTTGTTTTTTCTCAATGAACCGATTTATCTCTGAAACAGTCAAATATAATGGAAAGAATTGTCAGTTGACGCCGTTTTTCTTCGATGATACCATGACGACAAAAGTAACAATTTGAAATCTATTGTCATTTTTGGAAAAGGAGGCGAGCGCATGCATCGGAAATACAGCGGGCGGATCGCGGCGATGCTGCTGTGTCTGGCGCTGCTCGCCCCCGACAGGGCGCTGGCCTCCGGCGTCAGCGAAGACGTTGCCGTTGTCGTCGACGCCACGGCCGCGCCTACCGGGACGCCGGAGCCCACGGTGTCTCCGGAGACTCCGACCGCCGAGCCTGCGGCCGGGGAAACGCCCCCCGATCCCGTACCGACCGAACCAGCCGACGAGCCGACCGAGGCGGAGGACTTCGCAGCGTCGCTGCGGGCGGCAGGCTTCCCGGAATCCTACATAGCGCCTCTGTGCACTCTCCACGAGAGTTATCCCAGCTGGCGCTTCCGCCCGTTCACTCCCGGAGCGGACTGGTCCTCCGCCGTGGCGGAGGAAACAGTCCTGGGCCGCAGCCTGGTATGGGGCAGCGCCGTCTCTTCCTGGAAATCCACCCAGGACGGGGCCTATAACTGGACCACCAGCACCTGGAACGAGCTGGACAGCGGCGGCTGGGTGGCAGCCTCCGGAGAGATCGTCGCCTACTACATGGATCCCCGCAACTCCCTGGACAGCAGCAGCGTTTTCCAGTTCCTGGACCAGTGCTTCGACGCGGAGACCCAGACCATGGAGGGCATGGCTTCCGTGACGGCCGGGACTTTCCTGGGCCGGGAGGACTATGACGCGGATCAGGACGCCTCCAACGGCGTCGACACCCTGACAGAGACCCTTTTTCAGGCCGGACAGACCTGCGGCGTCAACCCTTACGTTCTGGCGGCCATGATGATCCAGGAAATGGGTGCGGCGGGGAACTCCCAGAGCATCACCGGCACGAATCCCCGGTTCCCGGGGGTGTACAATGCCTTCAACATCGGGGCCTACAAGACGCCGGGCTTCTCCGCCGTGGAGCGGGGGCTCTGGTACGCCGCCGGCGGCAGCAACGGGGCGGGCACCTCTTATGGCCGGCCCTGGACCACTCTGGCCAGGGCCATCGCGGGCGGCGCGGAGTTTTACGCCCTCAACTACGTAAACGCCGGACAGACGACGCTGTATCTCAAGCGCTTCAACGTCCAGGGCGCGAACATGTACCGCAACCAGTACATGACCAACGTGGCCGGGGCAAAGAGTGAGGGACAGCTTCTCTCACGGGCCTATTCCGAGAGCATGCGCGCCCTGCCGCTGGTTTTCAGCATCCCGGTTTATACCGGCATGCCGTCCCAGCCCAGCCCCCTGCCGGGGGGCGACGGCTCGCCCAACGCCAAGCTCGGCTCACTGACCGTCAGTGCGGGGACCATGGCGCCGGAATTCCACCGGGACGTGACGGAATACACCGTCATCGTCTCCCCGGAAACCGGGTCCCTTCAACTGGACGCCCGGGCGGCCTACGGCGGGGCCCGGGTCAGCGGCGGAGGAGAGATCGCCCTCGCGCCCGGAGACAACGTCGTGGCTGTCACCGTGACGGCAGAGAACGGAGCCGCGGCGGTTTATACCGTCCATATCGTCCGTCCCGACGGGAGCGAGCCGCTGCCCACGGACGAACCGGTGGTAGTGGAGCCGGTGACGGCTCCCACGCCCAGCCCGTCGCCGACGCCGACCCCCGCCCCGGCGATCCGCATCGGGGACGTGAACGGGGATGGGAAAGTGATGATCAACGACCTCATCCGGCTCCGGAATCACCTCATCGGCACGGCGCCGCTGACGGGGAACGCCCTTCGCTCGGCGGACGCGGACCGGAACGGCACGGTACAGATCAACGATCTCATCCGTATCCGGAACTATCTTCTCGGCGCCGGCACCCTGCCGGAGTAAGGAGGAATAGAAATGAAGAAACGGCATGACATGATTCTGCGGCTTGCTCTCTGGATTCTCGTGCTGACCTTGCTGTCCGGCGGTCCCGGCAGCAGGGCGAGCGCGGCGGGTACGGACATCATGTTCTCCGACCCCTCCGTGCTGGTGGGCGGAAGCGTCACCGTAAACGTATATTCTACGGCGGCGGTGGCAGGCATCGACCTGACGCTGGTCTACGATACCGACCGGCTGAACTACACCGGCTGGTCCGGAGGTCTGGGCAACACCGCCGTCCAGCCGGGGACGGGCTCGCTGCATATCGTGGATTACTGCGGCAGCGGGGAGGGACGCTTCTCTCTGAACCTGACCTTTACCGCTCTGAACCAGGGCTCCGCCTCCGTCCGGCCCACGGCCTGCTCGGCCAGCGACGCGGGGGGTGACGAGATGAGCGTGGAGTATATGAGCCACAGCTCCGTGGTGACGATCACCGCCGCCTCCTCCAACTGTGACCTGGCGGCGCTGTATATCGATCCGGGGGCCCTGTCGCCTGCCTTTTCCTCTGCTGTCACCGACTATTCCGTGACGGTACCCAACAGCGCCGGGTGGCTGGCGGTAACGCCTGTGAAGAGCGACGAGGCCGCGTCCTACGTCGTCCGGGGCAACGACTGGCTGAACGTGGGGATGAATACTGTGACCGTCACCGTCACCGCCGGGAACGGAGCACAAAAGGTTTATACCCTCGCCGTGACCCGGCTGGCGGCTGAGACCGCGCCTGCGAGCGCGGCCCCTGTCCGGAGCGCAGCGCCCGCTCCCACGGAAACGCCCGCGCCCGAGCCTGACGAGAGCCCGGACGCGTCCCCCTCCGCTTCGCCCTCGGCCGCCCCCACCGCGTCGCCCACCCCGTCGCCCACGGCCTCCCCGACGGCGAAACCCACCCCGTCGCCCACGCCGGCATCCAATGGGGAGCTGGAGCAGCTCCGGGAAGAAAATGAGGAGCTGCGCTATCTGGTCAAGGTCCTGGCCGTGGCGGCGGGAGCGTTTTTCCTCACCGCCGCCGTGCTGGGCACGGCGATGGTCCGCGCCCTTACCTCCCGGAAGAGCCGGAACCGGGACAGATAACGCATTGTCGCTTTTTAAAGGGACTCTTCGCTGCGGCGAAGGGCCCCTTTCAGCAATATATAAAGAATATTATGGATAAAACTCGGGCAAACTGCAAAAACTGCTCAAAAAGTGCGGATCGGCGGGGGAAAACTGCGCATCGGATCGCGGCTTCTTGTAAAGAGAGGCGGAATATGCTATTCTTTTCTCAAGAGGAAGAAACAAACGAAGAAAGGAGACGGTCATATGCCCCTGATTTTTCTTATCGTTCTGGCGCTGGCCCTGCTGCTGATCTTCTTCACGCCGCGGAAGAAGGAATCATCTCCCAAAGGTCCCGCCGCCGTGAAGCGGATCGTGATCCCTATCGTGCTCCTTCTGCTGGTGGGAGCGCTGGCTTTCACCTCGGTCTACCAGCTGCAGGAGGACGAGTACGCGGTCATCACCACCTTTGGCAAGCCCACCGTGGTGAGCACCCCGGGCTTGAAATTCCGCATCCCGCTGATCCAGCAGAAGACCATCGTCAGCAAGGCGACCCAGGGCTTTGCCATCGGCTACAATCTGGACAACAACGCGAGCATCGAGGACGAGTCCCTGATGATCAGCGTGGATTTCAACTTCGTCAACGTGGATTTCTACGTGGAGTACCGCATCACCGATCCGGTCAAGTATCTCTACAACAGCCGGGAGCCTGAGCAGATCCTGAAAATGCTCTGCCAGAGCTATATCCGCGACACCATCGGCCTCTACGGCGTGGACGACGTGATCACCACCGGCAAGGCGGAGATCCAGTCCGCCATCCGGGACAAGATCGTCACCCGCCTGGAGAAGGAGGACCTGGGGATCATGCTGGTGAATATCGCCATGCAGGACGC
>JAFSZH010000020.1 GCA_017455685.1 Oscillospiraceae bacterium | reverse complement strand
GCCTGCAGGAAGCCTGCAAGGGCGCCATGGCCGCTTCCGTTGGTATCAACGATCTGCTCATTCACGATCTTACCCTCATCAACATCATACAGCTTAAACTGCTCGGTATGACCGAAGTGCTGGAAGATTTCTCCGTTTTCGTATGTGACTGCGATTCTCATGGTATTTGTTCCTTTCTCAATGATTTCCTGATCGATCTTGACCGGTTCAAATTCACAGTGTCCGCCTGTGATCAGCAGCCTTTTCCCGTTCACAAGGGCGTCAGCGACTTTTTTTCTCGCACTGTCATAAATGGCCGTTACGGTTGTCCTGGCTATGTTCATCCGGGAGGCACAGGCTTCCTGGGTAAGACCTTCGCCATCCAGAAGTCTCAATGCCTCAAATTCATCCACGGTCATCTGGACGCTTTCGGTGGCTGTGATGTCATCGGGCGAGAAGCTGCGATAGACCGGAAGCTGTTCTATTCTGCGGCATCTGAATGGTCTTGGCATAAGCTCTCCTTTCTGACATATATCATCAACTATAATAAACCCGATAATGACATAAGTCAATAACTATCAGCGAGATCTTTTTCCTTCCGCCAAGCGAGATAATGCGTCAAGTATCCGACCAGACTCATCATAGTCAGAACGTAAAGCTCAGATACGGCTGAAGCAATGACGTAGGATTTATCATCAAACACATTCAGTACTGCGAAGGCACTGGTAATAAGTGAAAATACCAGAAAGCCGATTATGAGTCCGGCACCCTCTTTATCCTTATGGAAGATGAATGCCGTATAAAGGCAGTATGTCAGGAATATCATCAGCATACCGCCAAAACTCATTATGCCGTGCCAGATGTTTTCTTTCGTCATAGCTGTTCCGTCATTCGGCATGACCCACATAGCCCCTATATAGAGAACCAAGCACGAAACGATTATAGAAATCCTCAGGATTGTTTTCTTTGCTTTCGGCAAGCCGATCACATTGTGCGCAAGGAAAAAGGAAATGTGCATAGGGATAACCCCGCTTCAAATGTTGTGATAATTATTAAACTATGGTAGTATCAGACTAAGATCAGAGATATTCAGACTGCAGAGGAAAGAACCGATGAAAGTTCTTGTGTGCAACGTGGGGAGCACTTCCCTGAAATTCAAGCTGTACGATATGCCCGAGGCCCGCGTCCTTGCCCAGTGCGGCGTGGAGCGCGTGGGTTCGGATCTTGACGCGATCTTTCGCTATGAAAACTGCCTCACTGGGCAGAAGACCGCCTTCGACAAGGCGGACATTCCCAACTACGAAAGCGGCATCCGGCTCTTCCTCGACTATCTGACCGGGGCGGACATGGGCGTCATTGCATCCGTTACCGAGATCGAGCGCGTGGGCTACAAGGCCACGCTTTCCAAAGACCATTTCGGTATCCACGAGCTGGACGACGAGGTGCTGCGGGGCATGGAGGAATGGATCAGCCTGGCCCCACTGCACAACCGGGCCTATCTGGACGCTATTGCCGTTATGCGCGGTTTTCTGCCCGAGGCCCGGTTCATCGGCTGCTTCGAGACGGCCTTTCACCGGTCCATCCCGCTTGAGAGAAAACTCTTCGGCGTGCCCTATGAGTGGTACGAAAAGTACGGCGTGCAGCGCCTGGGCTACCACGGCGCCTCCCACGGCTATATCGCCGACGTGCTCAATGAGCAAGGCAGAGACTACAAGGCCATCTCCTGTCACCTGGGCGGGAGCTGCTCGGTCTGCGCCATCGAAAACGGCAGGAGCGTGGACGTCAGCTTCGGCATGAGTTTGGAATCCGGCCTGATCCACGCCAACCGGGTGGGCGACATGGACACCAGCATGAGCTATTTCCTGCGCGGCGAGGGTATGAGCGATGAAGAGATCCTGCAGGGCCTGCAGAAAAAGGGCGGCCTGCTGGGCATTTCCGGTGTCAGCAACGATCTGCGCTACGTGATCGAGGCGGCCCAAAAAGGAAACGAGCGGGCGCGGCTGGCCGTGGACGTGTTCGTCACCGGCATCGTCCACTACATCGGCGCTTTTGCCATGGATCTTGGACGGCTTGACTGTCTGGTGTTTACCGCCGGGATCGGCGAGCACTCCGCCTATATCCGCCGGCGGGTCTGCGATAAGCTGGGGCTGCTGGGCGTGAAGCTGGACGCGGAGAAAAACGAGCGCGGTGAGACCGAGATCTCCGCGTCGGACAGCGCCGTTCGGGTTCTGGTGATCCCCACCGATGAAGAGCTGGGCATCGCCCGCCGGACGTATGAATATCGATGACAGAACAATCGGGAACCAATGAAATAAAGAGGTCCCCAAACGATGAAAGGAGGTGCCGCAATTGGGCGAAATGAGAAAAACAAGGTTGCATAAGCTGCTGCTGTTTGTTTCCTATCTTTCGTTTGTCGCCCTTGTGACGCGTACGAAGCTGTATCTCCTGAAGGAGGATCTGCCGCTCATCATTGTATGCGGAGCCATCCTTTTGCTGATCCCGTGTCGATACATGAAACTGCCACGCCAACGGCCGGGTGCGCTTCCGTGGGTGATCATGTTTCTGTTTACCATGGGACTGTTTTTCACTTTCCGGAACAATTGGCTGAGGGCGTCCTCCATGAACGCGATCGTTTCCCGCTATGGGATCCCCTATGAGCCGCTTGTTTATGCCCTTGCCGTTTTCGGATGCCTGATATCCATGTTTCTTCAATGGAAATTGCTGTATGAGGCGGGGCGTCTGCTCCGGCGGATCGAAGCAGACGCGGCGGCGGGAAAAGACAAAGTCGGGAAGCTTCCCATGGACGTTGTGAACGTTCTGCTGGTATTGGCTGTCCTGTGTATACAGCACGTCATGCTCCAGATCGGCGTGGCAGTTTTTCCTCAGCAGATGTTCAAGATCAAGATCCTGTTCTTTTTTACCAACCTTTTGTTTTTTCTGGCTGTTAATCTTGTTCTGGTACTGATCGTGCAGCGCTGGAGGCTGGCGGTCCTTTTGAGCACGATCTTCTTTACCGTGTGGGGAATCGCCAACCATTACGTCTGTCTGTTTCATGGAGAACCACTACTGCCCGGCCTTTTGGCCAGCGCCGGTACGGCAATGGACGTGCTTTCCGCTTACAGCTTTACCATTGATATCATTCCCTGGACGATCCTTGCTTTTGCCGTCATGGCTTTTCGTCTGGTCAAAACGTACTGGGTGCTGAACAAAGGATCGCGTGGATCACTGCTTTACAGGACAGGATTTCGGTTGGCGATGCTTGCCGCTGCCGCGGGGCTGCCCATCTTGGCGGTACGGATGCCGGCTACCCAAAGGGAGCTGGGATGCTCGCAGAATTACGCGTTCTATGTCTACGGCGCCGGCGCCTGTGTGGTGCAGGACACAATAGAGATGATCTTTCCTTTTTCTCCTCCGGACGGTTACAGTGCCGACCGGCTTCCGGAAGCGGAGGCTGTCCCGGCAGAGGCGGAACTAAAGCCGGATATCATCCTCATCCTGAATGAAACTTTCTGTGATCTTGACGATTACTCTTCCGTGAAAGCGGATCGGGATTACATGAGTTCTTTCTATCAACTGGATGGAGCTGCTTACGGTCATGCGATCGTCCCGCTGGCGGGCGGGGGCACCAACAATTCCGAATATGAGCTTCTTACCGCCAATTCCATGTACCTGATCAAATCCTATGCTCCTTTCAACTTCATCGACTTTACCGAGGCGAACAGCAACGTGGTACAGTATCTCAAGCGCCTGGGATATGTTTCCTGCGCCATGCATTATTACAGCGCGTCCAACTATTCCCGGGATAAAGCATATCCGGCGATGGGCTTTAACGACGTCGAACTTGGCGGCGGGCCGCAGGTTCCCGTAATCCGCTACGGCGAGAGAGGAGATCTTGACAGCACGTACTATGGTCTTCTCGAGAAAAGATACGAATCCTATTCCGGAGACGAACCACGTTTTTTGTACATGTTAACAGTTCAGAACCACGGCGGCTACGGGGTAAACGACGATACTCTTGACACTGTTCATACCCAGGCGGCCTATGGCGACCTCACCAGCCAGATTAATGAGTATATGACGAGCATCGCCATGTCATGTGATGCGTTTAAGGAGTTGACGGAGTATTTTTCTCAGGTGGACCGGCTGGTGATCATTTGCATGGTAGGCGATCACGCCCCGACTTTCTTGTCCCAGTTGGAGCCGAATCAAACCCGGACAGAAATGGAGGACGCGCTGGCCCAAAGGACAGTGCCATACGTGATTTGGAGCAACTACGGTGCCGATCTCTCCCGGTGCGGAGACTATACCAGCGTATATGCTCTTATGCCGGAAGTCATCCGCTCGGCGGGACTGCCGCTAACCGCTTACTATGAACAAATCCTTGCTTTGAGGGAAGTCTTCCTGGCAACTTCTGCAGGTGGGATCTGCCTGGGCAAGGACGGCGCTGTGAGTCTGTATGACCCCGCCGACACGACTTTCCTGCCCGTGACAGAGTATTATTATATGGAGTATAATGCCCTGCGCGCCGGGGAGGACTATCGGGAAGAGTTGTTCCTGCCCGCTGGATGAGGATCGAAAAGAAAAAGCCTTGAAACCCATGGGTTTCAAGGCTTTTTTGTATGCAGAAAACCACAGCATAGGCCTGTGGTTCAAAAGAGCTTAAGCGATGAGGAAGACATAAAAACTCCTTTTGCTATACTGGAAGTGCGGTCGGCCAACTGCACAAGGAATAGCAAAAGAAGGACATTCAAGTGAGTCTGAATGACATAAACAGTTTATCGCATACGAGTTGGAATTGCAAATACCATATTGTGTTTGCGCCAAAATACAGACGAAAGGTATTCTATGAAGAGAAGCGACTGGCGGTAGGAAAGATATTGAGGCAACTGGGTGAATGGAAGGGCGTAAAGATCATAGAGGCAGAAGCATGCCCGGATTATGTGCACATGCTGGTGGAGATACCGCCCAAAATGTTGGTATCGAGCTTCATGGGGAACCTGAAGGGGAAAAGCAGCATCAAAGCGTTTTCTAAGCACTTTTGTTTAGCTTATTTTTCTCTGCTTGACTTATCACCATACTCTCCGGCTTTTTTGTGCGATAGATATTCATCGTGCATGAGCAGAAGATAGATCATCGGGCGTGGGGAAAACTTGATAAAACGATAAAACAATGCTAAAATAAATATTCAATCATACGCGGCAGGGTCTGTTTTTGGATACGTGGAGGATGAGCTGATGCGGCAATTAGAAGTAAATAGCCCGAAAAAAATGCATCCCCTGGTTTCTCTGACCATCATATACGTCCTTTTCAACAGTCTTGGCTTTCCGGGGAAATACGTCCTGAGATTCGGCTATGCAGTCGAACTCATCGTGAATTACTCTTCCTTTTTTATCCAGTGTATCCTGATCGTCTGGTTCTCCTGGAAGGGAAGCCGGAGACTGAGACTGATCGAACTGAAGAAAGAATATGCCGTTATCTATTCGTTTCTGTTCGTGGTTTTTGTGGTTTCCATGATAGGGACCTCAAATTACAGAGAACAGATCATCTCGTGCCTGCGATTTTCCGTTACGGTCCTTTTCGCCCTTTGCCTTGCAGATCATCTGAATGTGAAAGAACTGTTGGCGCATTTCTGTATCGCACAGCTTCTGATGATCATTGCAACCACCTGCTATTCCTTGTTTTTCTCCACATATGATGTCTGGGGCAAGTTTAACTCCATATATTATCTTGGCCTGTCCGAGACGAAGAACATGATGGCGGAAGAGTTATGCCTCGGCATCATTCTCGGCGCAATGTATTTCAAACTCAAGAAAGAGGAGAGCGGCCGTATCACGCTGAAGCTTCTTGTTTTGGTCGTTTTTCTGGAGATACAGATCATTTTTCTGATCCTCACTCACGGCATGGGCGCATGGGTGACGTGTGCTGCCGTGGTTTTGATCATTATTTTCTATCGGGGAAAGCACCGATGGAATCTCGGGCTCGTATGGGCGCTGATCAGCGTAGGCTTTCTTGTTTCCGCTTCTTACATTCTGCCGTATTTTGAACCGCTCCTGAACGCTCTCGGAAAAGACGCGATGCTTTCCAACAGGGTCCCCTTATGGGCGCGGCTGGTCGCGATCATACGAATGAAGAATCCTCTGGTGGGGTTCGGATTCGGTCATTTCTGGAGAGACGAGGAAGCCCTGTTTCTTGTGCACTTCGGCTTCCATCCGGAAGCCTATCTGGGACATATGACGTCCGGCGCCCATAACAGCATCATGGAGCTGTGGATCAATACGGGGCTCATCGGCGTAATTTCTTTTATCGCGATGGAGATCTGGGTCTTCCGCCGCATGCACTCGCTTGATAAAGTTCGATTCTTTTTCTGCCTTTCCTTCATGGCGTACTTCCTGTTTTCAGGGCTGCTGGAGCGGCTGTGGTCAACGTACGGATATAATATGATCCTTTTATTCGTGGCGGCGGGATACGCGTGCCAGGGCCGGGCGGAGCAGACAACGCGTACAGAAGATATGACGGAAAAAGAATCCCCTGAAAACAGCGGCTGATCAGGACGGGACTGCTTTCTTTCGGATCATTACGGGAAAGGCTGACGCTTTTGAAAACGGCGGACTCTGTTAAAAATGGATACAGGAGAAAGATCTTCCTTGCTGTGAAGCGGGCATTTGACCTGCTCGCGGCTTTCACAGGGAGTATTTTGAGTATTCCGATCGTTCTGATCGCATGCCTGGCGATCATGGCGGAAGAACCGACGGCCAGTCCGTTTTTCATTCAGGAACGGGTCGGGAAGGATGGGAAGCACTTTTTCATCTATAAGCTGCGATCCATGCATAAAAATGCGGAGGAAAGACTGCCGGAGCTGGGGGAGCTGAACGAGGCTGAAGGGCCGGCATTTAAGATGAAAAACGATCCGCGCATTACAAAAGTCGGGAAAGTACTGCGCAAGACCTATATCGATGAATTGCCCCAGCTGTGGAACGTGGTAAAAGGGGATATGTCTTTGGTAGGTCCCCGCCCGCCGCTGCCAAGAGAAGTCGAGCAGTATACCGACTACCAGATGCAGAGACTGTCTGTGCAGCAGGGAATGACCTGCTACTGGCAGATCGCGGAAAACAGGTACACATTCTCCTTCGATAAATGGGTAGAACTGGATTTGAAATACGTTCGGGAACAGAGTTTCAGGACGGATCTCACTATTCTCTTGAGTACGATCAAAACCGTGCTGCGTGCCGGCGGTTGGTGAAAAGCGGCGAACTGCGCCGGGAACAATTTTACTGACAGGACGGATCGGCAGTTTCATCTTGATGAGGGTCATTTATGCAGGAAGAAATGGAAAAACAGCCCCGGCGGCAAAATAAACGGCACCGGACACACAGGAAAAAAAGAACGCTTCTGACAGTCTTCGAAGTTTTCCTGGCCGTTGTGCTGCTGCTTGCCATCCTGGGGGTCTGCAGTATCTGGTATATTCAGGATCGGGCAGCAAATCTTTCTGCGGACCCGGATCAGCCCGAGGCGCCAAAGAGCAACCTGGTGCTGCTTGCCGAGTCCAGCAGGGCCTTTCAGCTTGCCGGAGAACTGAAATCGGATTATCTGCTCCTTATGGACCTGCTGAAAAAGGCGGATCTTCCGCAGACCGTCCTTCTCCGGGAAAAGATCGAGACGGATATCCAGACAATGGATCGTTGCATGGCCGAGATCGACAGAAATTCCGGGGACGGCATTTTGGATTTCAGCAGCAAGCTGACGATGGCAGGAAGACTCCTTGACTTGGCGAAAATTACGAACCAGGCCCTGCTCGATCCTCTGATCGAGTGCATGCAGACGTATCCGCTCTCCACCCTGAAAACAGACGAGGGGCTGAGAGTCGAGACTTTGTCCGCATATCTGGAGTTTGCGGAAAAAAGCTTTCCGGCTGCCAGGGTGATCGCCGACAGCTTTTCATCCATTGACAGACGGCTTTTTCAGGTGATAGACGGCGGAGAGAAGCTCCTTGCCTATGCCGAATCGCTGACCGCCCTCCTTGACGAGTGCGAACCAATCGCCGCGTATCTGCCCCTGTTCCGTGCATTTCTCGGCAACGGGGCTGACCGGCTGTATATTTTTGCCGCCCAGAATACTTCCGAGATCCGCGCGTCAGGCGGCTTCCCGGGATCGGTTGGCGCCGTCAGGATACGGGACGGGATCTTGACGATCGAGGATTTTAAGACGGTATATGCCGTATTTACGGACAAAACGCTTCCCGAGGCGGAAATCACCGATGAAGAGGTAGTCCTTTTCTTCAACCGTATGAACCTGAGCTGGGATGCTGATTTCAGTCCGGATTTTGAACGGGTCGCCAGGATCTGGGCGCTCGCTTATCAGGACAACAGCCAGGAACACGTGGACGGGGTCATTTCAGCAACGCCGGTCATTATCCAGAGGATCCTTTCCATCGCAGGGGAGATTGAGCTCTCAGACGGGACCGTTCTGAACGGGGAGAGCGCCATGCGCGTATTGGAGCACGATCTGTATTTCCGTTATTTTTCCCGGGATTCGGTGGGCACGGGGCAGTACAGGAACAGCGTGGCGGACGCCCTGTTTGCCGAGACGGCGAAAAAAACGCTCCATCAGATGAAAGAGTCGCTGAGTGCGGACCAGCTCCTGCAGTATGGCAGCGTTTTCCGGCAGTCTGTTGCCGACCGGACCCTGATGCTGTGGATGGCGGACGAAACGGAACAGGCGCTCGTCCGCCGCCTAGGTTGTTCCGGCGGGCTGAACCACGACAAAACGAATCCGCAGTTGGGCGTATTTTTCAACAGCATCACCGCCAGCAAGATGGGCTGGTATCTGGATATCGACGCCGCCATCGGAGAAGGGACCCTGAATGAAGACGGCTCCGTGACGTATCCGGTCGTCGTATCCTTTTCCAACCGGATGACGAAAGAGGAGCTGAATGACGCGCTGAAATATATCTCGGGCGGGACGGGCAATATCGACGGAGGTCTGTATCTGTTCGCGCCGGCGGGCGGTTCCATCACGAATTTCCGGACAAGCATCGGCGAGCTCATTCCCTATTCCTATCAGGGACTGTTTCTCGTTTTTCAGTATCTCAGCATCACCCGGGACACGCCTGTGGTGATCGAATGTGAAGTTACGACGGCTCCCGGCGTCAGCGCGCCTCTTTCCATCATGCAGACGCCCACAGCGCAGAATTACAGAGCATAGGTTCTCAGGAATCCTGTTTTTCTTTCAACGCCAGACGAGGCCCGCGATCTGCGAGCCTCGTCTGGCGTTTTTTCATATGTTTCGGAGAGGGTGCTCAGCCTCGGTCTCGAAGCACGTCCTCATAGAGCTGTGCGGTCAAAACGGCGGAGCGGGAGAAACTGTATTTTGTCTCCGCCAGCGTCCTTATATTTTCTGAAAACGACCGCCTGCCGGCCTCGTCCGTTTCCAAAAAACGCAGGATGGCGCCGGCAAGAGCGGCGGGATCCTCCGACGCAAACAAGAGACCGGTTTTCCCGTTCCCGGTCTCTTCACAGAAGGCCGGAACGTTGCTGACGATCACGGGACGAAGGTACGTATACGCCATCATCAGCGCACCGCTGCCGTAGATCTGCTTATACGGGAAAATGCACGCATCCGCCTGCTGGAACAAACCGGGTATTTCTTCGTCGCGTATCTGCCTGAGAAGGAATCGGACCGTATCGGAAATACCGAGTTCGGCGGTCATGGCCTCATAGTCCGTATCGTGCTGTTCCCGATACTGCCTGCCGGCTATCGTGAAGGAACACCGGTTCCTCAATTCCCGGGGGAGCAGCGCGATCGCTTTGAGCAAAACGTCGATCCCCTTATAATCGCGGATCATGCCAAAGGTAAGAAAATTCGTTCTGGTTTTGTCGGCCCGGATCGGACATTCCCGGATACTGCCGTATATTCCGTGCGGTATGACGCGGATCTTTTCAGGCGGAAGAGAAAAACGATCCGATAAAAGCTGCCTGCTGTATTCATTGTGGGTGATGAGGGCGTCGCATGCCCCGTAGAAGCGGGAGTAGAGCGCTTCGTCTTTTTCCGCGGCCTCGTGAGGAAGGACGTTATGGACCGTATGGATCAATGCGGCACGGGGATTCCGATGCAGATAGACGGGCATCTCGTATTCGGCTTTTTTGAAGGTCTGAACGTGGATCATGTCATAGCGGGAAGAAGTGACCCGTTTTGACAGGCAGGAAAGGCCGTACCCGTATACCAGCGGCGCCAGGAGCTTCCCGGTACCGTTTGGATAGAGGAGGGGGCTTTTCTGCCGCAATTCGGGACACTCTCCGGCGTCCCGCCTGCACAGCAGCTCAACCTCAACGAGCTTTTGAAGCTCCTTCACAAGCTCATACGTATACGTGTTTCCGGGCAGGAAATGCTCGATCATTAAAACCTGCGGCATAACTTCACATCCCAGCGCTTTCCCTCATGACGACAGCGGGACCCGGAGAAGGCCGATCCCCAGGGACGCCGTCATAGACCTGCTTCAAATTTGTCTTTCACAATACCGAACGGCGTCGATAAAGCCCTGATACATCCGGTCAATGCTGGCTTCTGTCTCGTATTCCTTTTCGCAGGCTTTTTTCATCTCCGCCAGCTTTTTCTCATCGTTCAGCAGGGCAAGCAGCTTTTCTTTGTAATCGCTCTCATCGAAGGCCACGTAGCCGGTTTTTCCTTCCTTGAGATAGTAGATCTCCGGCGGCTGAAAACCCCGCATGGTCACGACGGGCATCCCCCAGAAAAGGGCTTCGTTGATGCCAAGGCCAACGTTGACGGGAACGGAAAACACGTCGCCCATGGCCCAGACCTCGCTGCCTTCTTCTCCGTAGCGCTGTCCCAGATAATACAGATTCGGCGCGGTGTCGAATTTTGCCTGCAGCTCCGGGGTCATGCCGTCACCCATGGCCGCCACGGCGACATCCGGCTGATTTGCCATGGCGTCCAGCAGCACTTCGATCCGTTTGTCCTTTCTCATGCGGCTGACGTAGAGCACGACCTTGCTTTCCCGGATACCGTATTTTTCCCGCAGCGTCGTGCGGTCATATTTCGACCTGTCAACGTCGTGACAGTCCACTGTATTATACGCCACGAACAGCTTTCCCCGGTTTTTTCCCCGGAAATTGGAGATCATCTCCGGGGTATACGTTATCAGGGCGCTGCAGCGGTTGTGGATATAGTGGTAAAGGGCGTTTTTTAAAGGGTTGTGCGGATCGGTGCTGCTGACGCCTTTGTTCCAGAAAATGACCGGGATATTGTTTTTCAGGCACCAGCGCATCACCGGGATCTCGATCCTGTCCTTCAGATGGAGAAACAGGATCACGAAGTCCGGGCCGATCTCCCGGATCTTCTGCGTGTATCCCTTGACTGAGAAGGGCAGGGAATACGCCCGGAAACGGAAGGGGTAACCCACGTCCTGGAATTCATTTGCCAGCACGTGGAATTCATAGCCGTCGCGGGCAAAGCGTTCGGCAAAGTAATTGTAGTTTTTCTGCCGGTAATGGAACACGTAATTGGAGATCAGCAGGATTTTTTTCACACTACATTCACTCCTTTCCGAAAGCGCCAGAGAACAGCTTTTCGTAACCGTCCAGAAGCGCCTTGCCGGTGTGTTCCCAGCTCAATTCGCTGAGGATCCGATTTCGCCCGAACTCGCCCATGCGTCTGCGCTTTTCGGGGTCTGCCAGCAGCTCCCGGACTTTGTCCGCCAGGTCGGCCGCGTCGTTGTTTCTGGCATAGACAGACGCCTCCCGCGCAGAGTAGCGGCCCTCGGTGAGGTCAAACTGCACGATGGGTTTTGCCAGCGCCATGTATTCCAGGATCTTGTTCATGGTGCTCTTGTCGTTCATGGCGTTGTACTCATCGCTGTTCACGCATACGTCGGCTGTGTTCAAATACTCCAGCAGCAGCCGGTCCGATACGCGGCCCGTGAACTCAACGCAATCGTCCAGGCCCATCTCGCGGGCCTGTTTTTTCAGCGAGTCCAGATGGGGGCCGCCGCCCACGATGCCCCAGAACACGTTGTTTTCGTGCTCCCTTATGATCTTTGCCGCTTCCAGGATGTATTCTACGCCTTCCTGCTGTCCGATGACGCCCACGTAACCCACCATAAATTCATATCCGCGCTTGATGGAGGGCACCGGCGGGATGATGCGCATGCGCGCCGGATCGGGACCGCTTCGCAGGACGATCACACGGCCGGGGTCCATATGATCACGCTCGATGGCGATCCTCCGGTAGCTCTCGTTGGTCACGAAAGCAAACGCACAGTGCTTATACGTCTGCCGTTCCAGAAAAAGCTGGCTCCGATACAGAGGCCCCCCGGCGCGGCCAAACTTGGCCTCGAACAGTTCGGGGCAGATATCGTGGTGGTCGAACACATATTTGACCCCGTATTTTCTGAATCGGCCGGCCACCAGGAAAATGTCGTCCGGCGGATTGCAGCCGTGGATCACATCGAACCCGATCTCCCGGTAGACCTTCCTGGCCAGCCGGAGTTCCTCCCGCAGCGCCCAGGCGTATTCCCGCAGGTACCCGACGGGCCCGTTTCCCTCCGCCGGCATGTCGTGGCGGAAGATATGCACGTCGTCGATGGTCTCTTCCGCCGCTGTAAAGGACTTTCCTTTGGGACAGATGACGGACACGGTGTATCCGTTTTTTGCAAGAGTCGTGGCCTCCTGCCATACACGGGTGTCAAAGGGCACCGGCAGGTTTTCCACGATGATCAGTATTTTTCGGGATTCGCTCGACACCTCTCCAACACCTCCTCACAGCACGGCCGACAAACAGCTCAACCGATCTCGCTGATCGCCCAGGGAAGCTTGCCGCGATCCGTCGGCAGCAATTCGGTCAGACCGTAATACTCGCTGAAAAACCAGCCGGTCTTCCCGGAACTCCGCAAAGCATGCCCGTTCCGTGTGACCACAGTACGCATCTACCGGGCATTCCAGCACCCGTTCTTCGGGAGCGTTACGAAAAACGGATCTTCGTAGTGAGCCGTCCCGCAAACGAAACACGGACGCCGGTCGTCTGCTCCGTCAGCCCGTAGGCGGGGGAATAGACGAATCGGTCGGGGCGAATCCTGTCGGCGGGGACGGAAAAGCGGAGCACAGCGTTTCCGAGCGTCACCTGATCGCCGTTTTGATGGGGGTGCTCCCCGGGGACGAACAGGAAAGCTGCTTCGCCGTTGGCCTCAGAGGACAGCTCATCGGAAATGGTCAGCGTTCGATCCCCGTCAAAGGCAAAAGTGCGCCTGTGGATGACGGGCCGGTAACCGTTGTGGGACGCCGTAAGACGCACGCCCCCGTTCTCCTCCCGGTACTCCTCCAGGACCGCGTCCGCCTTCCATCCCCAGAGAAAGGGGCCAAGCGGAACGGACTGGCTCCTCCCGCCCACACAGACGGTGTTGTGATTTGCGGTTGCCCGGAACGGGCCGCGGGCGGACGGATCCCCGTGATACAGGCCGGTACCGGGGTCGGGCAGTACGGGGGCCCCCTCGCGGAAGACCTGTATGCTGAGCGCGTCCGCATGCCCGTGGGCGGCGATGGTGCCGAAGCCGAGCGCTCCGTGATCGATCCCGATCAGCACCTTTCGGTCCGCGCTGCGTAGAATCGTATAGCCGCCCTCCCGATAACAGCGGTATTGGGGGGAGACGTACCGTTCTTTTTCACGGACGGCGTCGGTCTCGTTTCGATCAAACAGCCAGCGCAGCGTCTCGCAGGGAGGTGCGTCGGGATCGCCGTACCGTTCCGCCAGAAGAAGGCTCATCATGCTGAGAACGTAATGATAATACGGCAGCTCTCCGCCCTGAAGATCGAGAAGCTTTCCCTCGTCATCGTCTCCGAAAGCAATGATTTCTCCGTGCTCGCCCATACAGTCGGCGACAAACCGGCTCATTTTTGTCAGCATGGGCTTCCAGCCGGGCGGCACCTCCATACCGTTTTTCTCCAGCAGCCGTGTCATCAGCCCCAGCGCTTCCATGGAAAAGGCCTGATAGTGCAGGGATTGCTCCCTGTTCACGCCATCGGACCAGTTTTGCCGGGGCAGCTCCTCCGTGAGCAGATGGACCGCCAGATCGAGCCAATCCCGTTTCCCGAACAGGATGCCGCTCTGCCCGATGGCGTACGCTTCCACGACCAGATGATTGTTGGCGGATGAAAACCGGGAATAATGCTGCGCCACGTAGTCGGTCATATTGAGGATGCCGATCCTGAGTTCCTCCAGAAGCGCCTCAGGCGCCCCGCCGTGCTTCAGAAAAGCATAGGCGTGGCACCAGTTCCCGCACCGGATGGCAGCTTCCATCACGCTCGTCCAGGAGATGCCGTGGAGGAAGGCGTTTTTCCCGTTCCAATCGTGGAAGAGGTGTATGAATTCATCCAGAAAAGAACGATCGCCGCTTGCCGCGTAGTTTTTTGCCAGCAGCGCGAACTGGAAATGGCGGTTCAGCTCCCAGTTCGTTCTGGCGTCGCCGATCTCCCCCCGCTGTTTGTATTTCAGCCGGTAAGAAAACGTATCAGGCCAGACGTTGTCCGTTTGAAACCCTGCGTTCCAGCGCGTTTTGTATTCTTCATATTCAGCGCCGGACAGAAGCCGGATCGTCCGGTCCGTGGAAAAAACGTCGTTCTCATAGTTGAGATGGAGACGGGCGGGATCAGGCTCCAAACCGGACAGCGCTTCGTTGAAGACAAAGGCCGTAACGGGTACGGGATCGTGTTCGAATCGTCTTTTTTCAGCGTGTTCGATCCGTCTCTGAGCCAGACGCCAGAGCACTTCGGGCACGCTCATCGATCTCAGCCGATGAAAAAGCCATGAAGCATTGGTCATGACGTCTACTCCTCTCTGCTCCGTCCTTTTCCTGCTGATCAAAAATCCGTAGACGGCATATCCCGTTCCAACGCCATGTTCTGATTGGCGTTAACGTTGATGCTGCCCCAGCTGATGCCTTCATAGCTGCCGTCGTAGTCCAGTTCTTTGAACTGGCGCGCCAGATCGACGATATACTTCCCGGGGTATCTTTCCGGGATGTCGCAATACTCCTTTTCCCGGTTGGAGATCACC
This sequence comes from Oscillospiraceae bacterium, assembly GCA_017455685.1. Classification (GTDB taxonomy): domain Bacteria; phylum Bacillota; class Clostridia; order Oscillospirales; family Oscillospiraceae; genus Apopatocola. Next base: position 43,061 of record JAFSZH010000020.1, on the reverse strand, counting down.
AGCACGTCGCAGGAGCGGCACACCGCGTCCAGATCGTCGGTGATGATCTCGTGGAGATGAGGCAGCTTGGCGGCGATGAAATCGGCGTTCGTGCCGGTCAGCTGAGACACGCACACGTTCTTGTCATAGATCTGGATCTCATAGCCCTTTCCGCATAACGTCTGCGCCACGTCTACGATAGGACTGTTGCGCAGATCGTCGGTCCCGGCCTTGAAGCTCAGGCCCAGGATACCGACCTTTCGGCGGCCCTTGCTCTCGATGATATCCATGGCGGCCTTTTTCTGCAGCTCGTTGGACGGCTCGATGGAGTTGATGACGGGGGTGTTTACGTACAGGTCGTGGGCCAGGGTGACAAGCGCCCTGGAGTCCTTGGGCAGACAGGAACCGCCGTAAGCAAATCCCGGCATCAGGTAATACGGGGAGATGTTCAGTTTCGTGTCCTTGCAGAAAATATCCATGACCTTGTGGCTGTCGATATTCAGCGCCTTGCAGATGTTGCCGATCTCGTTGCCGAACACGATCTTCAAAGCATGGAAGGTGTTGTTGACGTACTTGATCATCTCCGCCACTTCGATGTCGGTGGAGATGAACTCGGCGGGGAGACCGCCGTACAATTCACGGAACGTCGCCTCGGCAAGCTCGCTGTCCGTGCCGATCAGGGACAGCGGGGGATTCATGAAGTCCCTGACAGACGTGCCTTCCCGCATAAACTCCGGATTGGAAACTACGGCAAAGTCCGTGCCCCGCTCCCTGCCGGAGGCCGCCTGGATGATCTCGCCCACCTTCCTGTTGGTACCGGGCAGCACGGTGCTGCGAATGGCGATGATATGGAACCCTTCTTTGTCGCGCAGCGCCTGGCCGATCTGTTCCGCCACGTCGTAGACGTATTTCAGGTTCAGGTGGCCTTCCCTGGTGCTGGGCGTGCCAACCGCAATGAACGAGACGTCGGAATGGTGCACAGCGTAGCGGCAGTCCCCGGTGGCCTCCAGAAGCCCTTTGTCGTGAGCGTCCTTCACCAGCTCACCGATCTCTGCTTCAATGATGGTGGGCTTGCCCGCGTTGATTAGCGCTATCTTCTTTTCCGAGACGTCGGCGCCGATCACATGATGCCCCAGCTTTGCAAAGCACGCCGCGCTTACACAGCCCACGTAACCGAGACCCAGAATGCTGATATCCATGGTTTCCTCCTATCTGCAAAAGAAGCCGTTGGAGACGGCGATCCGTTCTCATCAGCACCATGGGCGCTTACGGGTTCGACGGATCCTGTCGTATTTTCATGAAACGGCCCGCCCGTTGATCACACGCCGGGTTCCCTATGGCGTTTCGGCGGGCGGGTCCTCCTGATGGAGCGCTTCGACGTATGGCTTGATCGATCCACAGAGCGGTTTATCTGAAATGAGTATGCCGTCCCGGCTTGCCACGACCAGCAGGTCCTTGCCGCCCATAACGAGGATCGGGATTTCAAGATGGTTGACAATGCTGACGTTCCTGCAGTTTTCATCCAGAACGGCTTTCCCGATGGCCTTTTGCTCCACGACTTCGGATAAGCTCTCCCAGCTTCCGATGTCTCTCCACGCCCCGGAATAACGCAAGACCTGGATCGACGTCTCCTTTTCGGCGACTGCGAAATCAAAACTGATACCGGGAAGGGAATCGTATCGATCGTACAGATCGGAATAATCTGTAAAGTCGATGACGCGATGCGCCTTTTCCAGAATGTAGCCGAGGCGGAACGCGAAAACACCGGCGTTCCAGAGCGCGCCTTCGGCAATATACCGCTGCGCCGACGCCTGATCCGGCTTTTCAACAAACGCCCTTACAGGACTGACAGGCTCTTTTTGAGCCGGAAGGATATAACCGAATTTCTCACTGGGACCAGTAGGCTCGACGCCCATCAGCGTCAGGGCGGCGGTGTCGGCCTTTACCAGCGCCTCCATGCTGAAAACGGATTCATAGTAGGTGTTTTCAACGTACGGATCGACGGGACAGACCGCCACTACTTCATCGGACGGGATCCGGCGTTCGTAAAACAGATACGACGCCGCCAGCACGATGGCCGGGAAGGTATCCTTTCTGCTGGGTTCGACGCAGATGGTCACCTTGTCTCCCAACTGATCCCGGATCTCCGGGATCTGCAGCTTCGACGCTGCGATCAGGACGTCGGCTCCGGGAGAGACCGTGGTGATCTGTCGATAGATCCGCTGAAGCAGAGATTCTCTTTCAGCTTCCGCGTTTGTGAACCATTTAATAAACTGCTTCGGCATCGTTTCGCTGCTTAGGGGCCAGAGCCGTTTGCCGGACCCTCCCGACAGTAAAATAATGATCATATGACGTTCCTTTCACTTATGACCAGATGCGATGCATTCCGTGTTTCGCCCGCCTTGTGGGAGGAACCGGAAAGCGGCTTTTATGTCAGTCCGCGCTGTAAACGTACTTGAACCGACCGATCGGTGCGCTGTCACCGGAAGTATAAACAGACATGATATCCCCGTCGAGCGTGTTGTCCATCCACTTGAAGCTGATAGAGAACGCACCCGTGACGCCCAGCGCCCGACGGGGGATGCGCAGGGTGAGCCGGCTGCCCGAGAGACGGTACTCTACCGGACACACGGCTTCCCAGGACCAGCCGCCCGTGCTGCGCTCCAGCAGAGCGGTCTCACCGGGGGCCTCCCGGTTCACGATGAACTCGTAGCCCTCCCAGTTTTCCCCGCGGCCGTCTTCCGCGTCGATGAGCAGCCGCATCCAGTTTTCACCGGGCGGGGTGATCTCCCCGTCACACAAAACGGTGAACCAGATATAATCCTCATCCCGTGCCACGCGGCACTCCACCAGATCGTTGCGCCCGCTCCGGTCGGTATAGTGCATGCTGCCGTAACCGTCCGCGTCCCGGTCGAAAGTATCTCCGCGGTAGGCCCCATAGCGGGGCAGCACGTCCTGCCAGAGCTCATCGCCGGCGTCCATCGCCATGGTGATCTGCCCGGACGCCTCCGGGGCAGCGCGGACGCCCTTATACCGGCGGATGAGATCCACCATCTGATAATAGTAGTGGTCTTTCAGAGCGCCTGTGCTCGGCTCGATATCCCGGCTGAACTCATCGGTAAACTCGTCCGCAAACGCGCTTTCCAGACCCTGCCAGCCGTGCAGATGATAGGATATCCATTCGTTCCATCCGGTGATAAAGATAAACTCCGGGTCTGCCTCGATGGCATATTCGAACTGTTCGGCAAAGTTCGCCCCGTAAAGCATGGCGTCCTCGCGCGTATCCCAGCCGTGGGAGGTATAGCTGCGGCCGTACACGCCGTCCATGTTCATGGCGGTGAGACCCGAAACGTCGTTGTAGTTCTGGGCCACTCCCACGGGGATCTCCTCCAGCCGGTCTTTTGTGTAATACCTGGTAGGCGGGAAAACGGACAGCCAGCCCCAGGAGCCTTTACGGACTTCGCTTCCGGCGTCGTATCTCCATTGAGCAGGACGAAAAGTGAAAAAGTCCAGGATCTCCGCGTCAAGGGGATCTTTTTTGTCCAGCCCGACGGCGGAGCCGATGATCAGAGGCTTCCCGTGCCAGAAAAACCACAAATCCCGGTATTTTCCCTGCTGATAAATATCCTGATAGATGCTGCGCAATTGAGCCGCTCTGTTTTCCGTTTCAAAATAGGGCAGCATAAATGTGATGCCGGGAGTCTCTACCCCGTCAGCCCTGGCCCGGGAAAACTCCTCGCAAAGGGCAGTATACCCCTCCTGCCAGGTGAAAGTTCCGTTCGTATTGTCAAAGATCACCACGTCCACTCCGGCGGCGGCCAGCAGCTCTGCCTGCCGGCGCAGCACCCACCGGTCGGCGGTCTGATAATAACCGTAGACCGGTTCGTTCCAGTGGAACACCTGGTCGCTGGGAAAATCTGCCCAGACGGGATCGTCAAAACGGTCTGCGGCGCCCGGGTTGGCCTCTATCAATGCAGTCAGGTTCACGGGCTCGTTGGAGGAATACCATGTGTGCCACGTCCAGTACATGATCCCCACGAAACGATCCCGCGGTTCTCCGGCCTCCTCCTGCCCCGCCGCTTTCCGGCCAAGGCCGTCTGTGACCGCCCAGGTATCCGGCATGGCGTCCCATTCCGCGGAGAGGGGCGCCGTCCCCGAAACAGCCGTCCCGGCAGCCCTTTCGCGGAAGACCGCTCTTATGCCGGCGCAAATCAGAAGAGCGAGCGCCAAGAGGCAGGAGAGCCATATTATCGCTCTTTTTTTCATGGGCAGTCTTCCTTTTCAGCGGATGATTCAGGCTTTGATCCACCGAAGGCCATGACGGCCTTTCCGGTTTTCCACCGCGGGCAGATCCATATAGTTTACGTAGATCGTTTCCAGCACCTTCGCGTACCCGCAGGGGGCGAAAAACCGGCTGTCTTCAAAATCCAGCAGGATCGCGTCCTGAAACCATTCCCCCCGCAGGATCTGCCGGGGGTTGTACGCGCTGGCGTTGACGGCCCCAACGTAACGCATCATAGTCTTTCGCCGGCGCAGACGGCTGACCGCGTCAGTCCATTTGATCCAGACAGGGTCGCTGATGCCCCGCAGCAGTACGTGAAGCACTTCGCGAACGGCCCGCCGGAAAGGCGTCCTGCCGAGCTTGCGGCCGGCGGCGAATCGCCGAAGATAAATGAAAACGTTGACGAACTGGAGAAACAGTTTTGCCCCCAGCAGGGTCTGTCCCTCGTTATCGATGGGGAACAGATCGATGTTGATCCCGATGGGGGGACGCCCCGGTTCGATCAGCACGGTGTTCGTATCCACGATCTTTGCAAAGGTGGTATAGTTTCCCGGGTCCTGTCCCGAGAGCGCCTTATACCTTCCCGAATCATCATGGGGGAACAGGCGGAGGAATTTTTCATAATCCCGCCTCGGCATACAGATGTCCATGTCATCGTCCCAGGGGATGAAGCCGTGATGACGGACGGCGCCCAGCAGGGTCCCAAAGTACATAAAGTAACGGATCTCGTTCCGGACGCAGAACTCGTGGATATACTTCAGCATATCCAGAAGGACCTGTTTGTTTTCCCCTTCGCTGAGAGGACGGCAGCCCTCGGGGATGAAATCAGCTGTCATGGCGCACCCCTTCGGCTCTCCCGGCAGCTGCCAGCTTCTGGACCGCTTTGGTGAAAAAGACAGTCAGTGGTCTTTCAAGGAAGCGGTGGACCAACGCGGCCAGCAGCACCAGGATGGCCAAATCGATCAGCAACATCGTCCAAACGCTGCCATTTCCGCTCGACAGAGCATCGTCGATAATACCATGCTCGTATGAAAGAACCGGCGCGTTCAGCACGAAAATGGCGTAAGCCGTTCCGCCCAGGAACCTGACGAACCTGTTTCGCAGGAGGTTTTCCGGGAAGCTTCCGTTGAGCAGGAACAGCAGAAGACCGGGGAACAGAAGGAGAATGCAGATCATATAGCCGCTGTCCGCCGTGACCGGGAAGAGGAGCGCGATGATCCCGACGAAAACCAGCACGGCAAGGCCCGTGACCGCCGCCTTCTTCCCGTGAAAAACCCCGTCAAGATGCGCCAGAAGGCAGCCGCCGAAAAACCCGACGATACCGCGGGTCATAGGCTCGCTGATCACGGAAAAGGGCTCGATCTGCAGTCTGGCTGTCAGCCCTGCGACAAGGAGGAGGAAATACACCGGAACGGGGTTTTTTCCCCGGCGTCTGGTAAAGAACAGGATGAGCCAAAAGAGCCACCAGCACAGAAGCAGCACGACCAGAAACCACATGGGAGGGTCGATTATGCCGCGTTTATCCTCCAGGATATAGGGCAGCAGGAGCATATTGGAGACGAACCGCGCCAGGCCGATCGGTTCTCCGCCCAGTGCGCAGATCACCGCATGGACCGACAACACCACCCAGTAGACCGGAAAAACACGCAGGGCCCGGGAGAGGAAGAAGCGAGGGAAGGAAGACTCTGCGGTACGCTCTTCCCGAAGCGCCATCACGCAGCCGGAAAGGAAAAAGAACAGATCCGCCAGAAGGGTCCCGCCGCTATAAATCAGGGTGTTGAGGGCGGGGACCTGGAAGGGAAACGCGCCGTTGAAGTGGTAGATCGCGATGCCGACGGCCATGAAGAACCGGAGCAGATCCAGCGAATAGCGATGCTCTGAGGCGCGGACGCTGCCGGAGGAAAGCTCAGCTGTCATGGGGTATCGCCTCCTTCGTTTCATCGGCCGTTAATGCGTTTGCCGCTTTGGAAAACAGTCCCAGGAGCGGCTTTTCCAGAAAGAGGTGGATCAGCATGGCTATCAGCACGAGGACCGCCGTAGTAAGCAGCATCATCAAAATGGAACCATGCCGCTCCGACGGGACGTATTTGACCATAAACCCGTTCAGATAGGTCAGGAACGGCGAATCCAGCAGATAAACGGGAAAGGCGACCGCCCCCAGGAGCATGCAAAACCGGCGGGGAAGGATCTTTTCCAGCCATTCCCAGTTGACCAGGACCAGGAGGAGCGACGGGATCAGCAGGAAAACGCTTAGCAGGTATCGGTTTTCCCAGAACCTGCTGGTTATGAGCCGAAGAGCTATGGTGCCGGTGATTATGCACAGACCGGTGACGACGGCTTTCCTTCCGCGGAGGAACCTGTTGAGGTGCGCCAGGAGACATCCGCCGAAAAACCCGACGAACCCGCGGGCAACAGAGTCGTCCAGTCCAACGAAGAAATCGGTCCTCTGCCGGGCCATCAGCCCGATGACCAGAACGACGGCATACAGGGGGACGGGATTCAGCCCCCGGCGCTTCGTGCAGAAAAGAATGAACCAGAAGATCCACCAGCACAGGAGCAGAACGAACAGAAACCAGCTGGGAGGGTTGATCAGATTCGGCTGATCGATCAGAAGGTAAGGCATCAAAAGGGCGTTGGAGACCAGGCGGGAGATCCCCACGGGAAAACCAAGCGCGTTGTTGACCACCAGGTGGATCAGCAGGGCGATCCAATGGACTGGAAGGATGCGCGCCGCCCGGGAAAGCACAAACCGGAGAAACGGCGTGTTCGCGATCCTCTCCTCCTGAACTGCCATCAGATAACCGGAGATGAAAAAGAACACTTCCACCAGCAAACCGGCGTGACTGCTCAGAAACTCGCTGACAATACGGTTATTGAGCGGGTACCAGCCGTCGTAGTGGAGAAACGCGATGCCGAGAGCAGCGAAAAACCGCAGGAAGTCCAGCGAACACCTGTGTTTTGACGAGATTCCGTTCATATTTCTATTCCCTGTTCTGCGGCGATCTTCTTAACAAGGGAGTCCAGCGACACGTTGATCCGGGAGAGGTTTTCCGCGTAATAGAACAGCGCGGAAAACTGGTGTCCGGCCAGTTGGTCTGTGGTGACGTATCCGGGAGAGTAACCGAAGCGCTGGACTGCCAGCGGATAAATACGCCGCAATACGGAGATAGGCTCTCCGACCAGACGGGACAGAGCGGACTCGTCGGACAAAAGCGGCAGCAGCGCGGCGGAGCGCATCCAGAAGCAGGAAAAATAGGGGACAGCGGGATACTTTTCCTCGCAGAACGGAACGGAAATGTCCAGCGCCTCCGTCAGAGCGCGGACCTCCTGGTAAGTGCCCTGCCAGCGGTCGTGCCAGTGCGCGCCGAATTCCAGCGTCAGAGGATACATGGGAACCAGCAGACCATAGAACGGCTGGGCGTCAAAGCTGTCAATAATATTGCACACGGTTTTTCTCGTTGCCAGCAGAGCCCGGATCTGGCTTGTCGCCAGGCTCTTTCCCGAGGTGCTGTGACGACGTTCGGCAACGACTGCGCAGTTGCACACGCAGACGAACTCACGCTCCCGGGCGGCTTTTTTCAGTTGCTGAAAGAATTCCTCAGTATTATCCGGAACGTTGGTCAGAGGGATGATCTCAGCGCCCCGGGGCATGTGTGCGGCGGCCTCCTCGGCGCGTGCCCGACTCTCCTCCGAGCTGTCCTGCAGGGTGATCAGCGCCGTGCGGGCGCCGTAGTCGGCTTCCGGCTTCTTTGTCAGCCGCGCGTTTTCAGGGACGATGCAGCGGAAATTCAGGGCGTCAATGAAATCGGCCTGGTTGCTGGTCCGGATGATGTTCCGGTAAATGATACCCGTATCATACAGCTTGTTGTCCCGGAGATAATCAAGCAGGGCGGGGATCCTCTCTCCCATAGAGTTGATGAGTGTGAACCTGGGATCCAGGAAAAAGATCTTCCGCTTGATGACCGGGCTGCGGTACTTCGTGATGGCCTTGAGCGGCTCGAACATCAGGATATAGTTGGTGGACTCCACCGCCTGGTCGTAGCGGATATAGGTGTCCCACTTGAAGCCCATATCTGCGAAATGCTTGGTGAAAACGGTCTCGTGGAGACCGACCGTCTCCGCGTAATTCCGGATCGGGGGGAGGTGGTCCCAGTAGTCCTTCAGCTCGGGGGCAGCGGTAAATTTCTGGCGGTACACGACGAAATAATGCTGAATATGCTCCGGTATGTAGCCGAGGGGGTTGAGGGTGTCCTTCGTCATCAGATCCGGGTGGAAGGTGATCCCCCAGAAGTCCAGATCCTCTTTCTCCGCCATCCGGTCAAACATTTCCGAAAAGGGGAAAACGGGGCCGTAGACCGTGGCGTTGCAATAGACGACTTCTTTATATTTCCGCAGCTCATCCCAGCCGATGTGCTCGAAGGCGTCTTTATAGGCCCAGGCGTCGAAGCCCACGTTGGGCCGGCAGAAGATCTCGTCAGCCAGAGGAGCGATCTCCTCGGCGGACTGGGGGGTGAGCTCCCCGTTGACTACCACCAGCAGCCGTCCGGCGATGGTGTTCAGCCCCTTGATTAAATCGATCACGTAGGGATCCGCGATACCCTGTGCGTCGTAGAAAAAGAAAATAGCCAACCTGTCCTTCGGGAGGATCTTAAGCATGATTACTTCTCACCCTTCTTATTAAAAATGCGTATAGCTGATTGATGCACCAGGCGCAGAGCAGCGAAATGGCAGCGGTGATCGCGCACAACGCCAGCATACCCGGGCGGGACGCGCACAGGGGGCCGCCCAGCGCAGCTGCCCGCAGGATCAGAAAATGATGACAAAGGTAAAAACTGTAGCTGTTCCCTGCCAGGAACCGGAGAACGGGCGTTCCGAGGGGGGATTCCTTCGGCAGGATCAGCAGAAGGAAGGTCATGCCGAACACGGCCAGCGCCAAAGCGCAGAAGAATTTAGGACACGGCGCCAGAAAGATTCCCACGCAGACCGCGGCGCACAGCGGCGCGCTCACACCCCGGCGCTTCTCCATCAGCGGCATGTACTTCTGCGCCATCATGCCGCCCCAGAAAGACAGCAGACCGGTAAAAGGAGAGGCCTCCGGGGTGATGGGAATGAAGCGGAATTTCCAGTTTGCCAGAAACCCGGCGAGGATGACGGCGGACGTAAGGAGACTGTGCCGCTGCATCAGCCGCCGAAGCAGCGGGAACGCCGCATACAGCAGCAGGATGATAAAGGAAAACCATTCTCCGATCACCGCGTATGTAGGGATATAAAAGAATGTAACGTACATATCGCTGGCGGTCAACGTGAAAACCAGCTTCCAGAAAGGGCCGCCGTAAAACGGATTGCCATAGAGGAAAGCCTGTATGGGATAAAACAGGAGAAAGGTCAGGTAGTACAGCGGCATCAGCGCCAGAAAACGGCTTCGATAATAGTCCTTCCATGAGGGCAGCTCCCGATAGCGCAGGGAAAGGCAGTACCCGGACAGAGCAAAGAACAGTTGGGGACCTGCGGCGTGAAAGATGGTGAACCAAGCCCCCCGGGGCATACGCACAGTGTCCAGAAAGTGGGAAAGGAATACAATAGACATGCCCAGGACACGGAGCAGCTCCGTGCTGAATCTTTGATTGACGAGAGTTTTGTTCATGGTTTTCCCTCGCGGCTTCCAGGATTACAGGAGATTTCGCTCGATCAGACCCTTGATTTTGGAAGAGCTTGTTCCCTCGGTGTATGGGAAAAACACCATAGCGGCGCCCCGCTCCTCCAGCCAGGCCTTGTGATAGAGCCAGAGAGGCTCATGAGCGTAATCGCTGCCCGAAAACTGCACGTCAAAGTGATACTTTTCAAAGGCTTCGATGGTGCCCCGATGGAAATAGGGGATCTCCACCGCTTCATCCACGTACCGGCAGCCCCGCACCATCTCGATCCGTTCTTCAAAGGGGATGAAGGGCTCCGTCTTCTTGAAGTCCCGCACGCCCGCGTCGGTCACCACGCCGACGATCAGATAATCGCACATCGCCTTGGCCCGCTGGAACAGCTTCAGATGTCCCAGGTGATACAGGTCGAACACCCCGGCCACGTAGCCGATATGATAGGGCTTTTTTTCTGATCGTTCCTGCTGGTACAGCTTTGTCGCCTGCCGGCCGGGGTAGACTTTTCCCGGGTGATAAACGACGCAGTCCACAGTGCCCAGCTCCGCGAGACGGCTCCGGATGGCGTCGTAATCGGGGGAACATATGACCACGCGGTAATCCCCGGGATCCAGCTCCCGCAGGATCGTCACCGACAGCACCGGATATCCGTCGTATTCCGAAATGTCCGGCTCCAGCACGGGCAGGAGCACGGCGCGGATCTCATAATCCCGCTGGTACATCTCGATGAACTTCGATACGGCCGGGCCGGTGCCGAACAGATACAGATCCTTGTGTTCCAGGCCGGCCACCGGGTTATAAGTCAGTTTTTCAAACAGCTCCTCGGAGTAGTTCATCCGATGGCGGTTGCACTGGGTAGTGGCCGGATCTCGGGGTTTTCCCGTCTCCCCGCCGCCGGGAGCGGCGAGCTCGTCCGTGAATTCCCTGGCCAGCGTCAGCAGCCGGTCCAGATCCTCCGTCAGCCCGTAACGCTCGAAAAAGAAGGATCTGGGCAGCGTCTGCTCCCTCCGGGAGTCCAGCTCGTAAACGATCAGCAGGGAGCGCGCCACGATGGAGTCGGCCGGGTAATCGGCGCGGCTGAATTCCTGGTCGAAGAACACGTATTCTCCATCGACCACAAAGCAGTTCAGCGGCACCATGTCGGGGAAAGCCGTTTTCTGGATATGACCCGGCCCCGGAAGCAGCTCCGAGGCGGAGAGGATCTGTTCGCGAAACCGATCCATCTCCCGGACGAAGGTGTCCTTGTCCCGCAGCAGAAGATCCTGCAGATAAGCGTTGGCCAGCGGCGCGTCCGTATATTCTGTGACGTAGACCGGTGTATCTCCATCGGATCGTACGGAGCTTCGAACGGTCCGGATCCCCCGTTCCCGCAGCATCCGTTCATGGGCCGCCATCATCTCCGGGCGGCCGAAGCCCTCCGGGTACAGCGGACGCTTCTCCACCGTGCCGTTGGCCAGGACCGTGGTCTGCATGGCGTACTCCCGCCGGCGGTCGGAAGAAAACACGATCTCCTCCACGGCGGCGGGAAAGGGCGCCGCGGCCGCCTCCAGCAGAAGACCGTCGGCCATCCCCGGCAGAAGCCGGTTGGCAAGGAGGGAGTCGATGACGTACTCCTCTTCCAGAAAAACTGTATCCGGGCTCCGGTACTCAGGCGTATAGCGAATGGACATCCGTTCTGACGGCCGGAAATCCTCCGCGATCACGAACCGGGGGGCCTCCGCACCGGGCAGAAGGGAATAGGCCCTCACCCGGGGGAATCCCGCCTCCGCGAGAAAGCCCTTCAGTTCCTCCAGTGCATAGCAGCGGCCCTTCGGCGTGTAAACGTGGTTATACCCCTCCGGGCCGTTGCCGAACCCGTTGGTAAAGGGGTCCAGTTCCCCGGAAAAGTATTTGAGCCCCAGGCGATTGTCGGCAAACACAAAGAGCTGCCCGCCCTCCACCAGCAGCTTTCCGGCCTCCGACAGATAACGGGAGGGATCGGCCTGCGTCTCCAGACAGCCGACACATACGACGGCGTTGTACGGCGCGCCGTCCCCGGGCACGCTCTCGTCCGGGCGGAGAACAAGGATCCTTTTTTCATCGACGCCGTCGGCGTGCCGCAGCAGCTCGCGGACGGTCAGTTCGACAGTGTTCATGAAACAGTCATCCCTCCAGGTGTATGGGAAGTTCCGCGACGGAGAGCCCTTTATAAAGCACCCAGACGTTGAGGAGCCGCTCGGCCAGGAAGCCGAAGACACGCTTCTGATAGGGGTCATCTATGGCAGGGGCGTCGATCTCCTTCTCCAGCGCGAACAGGATCGGGAAGAGCCAGGCGCAGTATTCGTCGAACAGCTTTTTCCGGCAGACCATCATGTTGTAGGGGTGCAGCCAGCTGCGCTCCATCACCTCGGCAAAAGCGGGCATGACCTCGGGATGGAGCTCCGTCAGCAGCGCCTCCAGTTTGTCGAGATCCTCTTTCCGGTGCCAGATCTCATACTGCTCCCGGACGCTTCTTTCAGAGAAATACAGCCGTTCCGGCAGGATGATATCCTTTCCGGCGATGGCTTCCAGGGCGCGCTTTTCATTTAGATGGGTCAAAGGCCGGAGCAGGAAAAACCGGCGGTACTGGTCAATGCCGATCAGCTCATCCGCCTGATCGGAGGCGTTTTTCCACAGCCAGTAGATCCCGGTGAGCTCGCAGTAATAGGGGTTTTTCTCCGCAATGGAATCCCCGACGGCGTCGGAGAGGAATTTGGGAGAATCCGAGGGCCCAAGCCCCACGTGCAGCACACGTTGGGGTGTGAGCTCGGCGATCGATTGGGTCACTCCTCTGTGGGTAAGGATATAGATCATTCTTTTCCTCCGGTAATGGTCGGTCGCCTGCGGATCACTCGGTTATCATGTCCGCACGGAAATAGTCGTCTCTTCCGTGACGGTTCAGCAGTTCGATATAGGACGCTTCTCCCTGCTCCGAGGCGCAGAGAAGAAAGCCGTTGGTCGGGTTCAGAAGGGTCACCTGATCGATCGCAGGGGACAGGTACACGCCGCCGGGGATCACCCCGTCTTTTTCCAGCCTCTCCCGGCACGCTGCGACGGCTTCCTCACAGCCGCTCTCCGAGAGAATGAATACCCGCATGTATCGGACCGCGAAAAGCGTCAGATCGCTGAGCCCCGTTTCCTTACGGGTTATTGCCAGCATTCGGTCGAAATCGACCCGGTTGTCGGTATAGGCGATCATTTTGGCGGCGCGCAGCACCTGCATGGCTTTGGTGAGGTGCTTTGTTTTCTGGGTCAGGAAATACCGGCTGTATGGCACCGACATGACGAAGGCGGTACTGTATCCTGCGTCCTCTGCCACGAATCCGATGGCTCTCTCCAGCACATGGGCGATGGTCCCATCCTCCGGCATGGGCTCAGCAGGGAAATCCTCATAGGAAAAAGAGAACGCCAGAAGCTTTTGGATCGCGGCGGTACGCAGCCAGAAGGCGGATCCCACGTAGAGCGGTTCCTCACTGACGGGGGGAATTTTTTGCACTCCCAGCTTTTTGAGGAACGAAGCACAGGCAAGATAATTGGCTGTCCAGAGGGCGCCGTCCACACTGAGAAGCGTGGACTCCGGCGACATCGGAGAGGAGAGAAAGCCCAGCCGGGGATCTTCCTCAAAGGCGTTGACCACGTTGCGGATATAGTCGCCGCTGGCCAAAGTGCACTCAAAAAGGCAGGTCTGCCACGTCTGTCCCAGCACCGGATCGTCTTCCGGGCGGCTCTTCTTGTCATGGACGAAGCATACGTAGGAGTACTTGGGCAGGATCTCCGCGCAGGTGACGAGAAGCGCGCCATAATCCCGGCCCCGGTTAGGCTTGGAGATCACCCGGAAGTTTGTCCGGCACTCCTGCCGGATGATTTCCCGGGCCATGGACGCGAGCTTTCTGTTGGCGGTGACGATATAGGCGTCGATCTCTCCGGGAATGTTCCGAAGATATTTCAGGTTGTCCTCAAACAGATCGTCGTAGTACAGATGGATGATTACTGCCGTTTTGCCGAGAGCGTCCGTGATATCCTTGTTGACCGTATAATCTTGGGGCAGGATCTTGTAATCGATTTCCATAAAAAACCTCTTTTATGCTTCGGTTGGAAAAACGAACGGAAGTCTCTGGGGGGAAGCGCTTACAACCCTGTTTTTGATACGCGGGAAGTTCTGCGGCGGAGAGCTTTATGAAAGCACCCGAACGTAAACGAGCCACTTTCGGCATATCCTTATGTCGTACGGGTGCAGCTGGGCGCCGTCTTATCGGCCGAGCAGATCGTACGCACGGAAATAGTCGTCTCTGCCGTAGCGGTGCATCATTTCGATAAAGGGCGCTTCTCCCTGCTCCGAGGTGCAGAGGAGAAAGCCATTGGTCGGTTTCAGGAGGGTCGCCCGATCGATCACAGGCGACAGATTCACGCCGCCGACCATCACTTTGTCGTCCTCCAGCCGCTTCCGGCACTCTTCGGCGGCCTCCTCGTAACCGGGTTCCGTAAAGATGAACACCCGCTGATAGCGATGGGGGCCGAAGCGGGACGAAACGTCGAAGCTCGGCATGGCCCGGCATACCGCCAGCATGCGGTTGAAATCCACCTGATTGTCGGAAAAGGCGATCAGGTGGGCGAGGCGCAGCACCTGCATGGCGTTGGAGAGGTTTTTCGCTTTCTGGGACAGGAAGTATTGGGCGTAGCCGGATGGCAGCACGTAAGCGCAGTGATAGCCGGCGTCCTCCGCGATGAAGCCATAGGACCGCTCCAGCACGTGAGGGAACGCTCCGTCCACCGGCATGGGCTCCTCCGGGAAATCCTCGTAGGACAGCGGCAGATCCATCAGCTTTCGGAGCGCCGCGGTGCGGAACCAGAAGGAGGACCCGACGAAGAGAGGATTGTCGCTTTCCTGCGGGATCTTCTTCAGGCCGAGTTTTTTCAGGAACGCGGCGCACGCAGCATAATTGACCATCCACAGGTATCCTTCCACGCTGAGGAGATACGGCTCCGGCGACAGCGGAGCGGACAGGACGCCGAGCTGAGGATCGGATTCAAAAGCGTTGATCACGTTGCGGATATAGTTTTCGCTGGCCAGCATGGATTCGAAAATGCACTTCTGCCAGAGCTCGCCCAGTTCCGGGACGTTGCCCGACTGGCTTTTCTTGTCGTGGACGAAACAGACGTAGGAATACCTGGGCAGGATCTCCCCGCAGCTGACGAGAAGTGCGGCGTAATCCCGGCCCCGGTTGGGCTTGGAGATCACCTGAAAATTCGTCCAGTGTTCCCGTTCTATGGTCTGCAGCGCCAGGGCTTCCAGCGCTGGATTGGCGGTGACGATATAGGCGTCGACCTCCCGGGGGATGTTCCGGAGATACGCCGCGCTGTTGTCAAACAGTTCTTCGTAGTACAAATGGGCAATCACCGCAGTGCGGCGCAGGACGTCCGGGGCGTCCGTACCGAGAAAATGCTCCTGGGGGAGGATCTTGTAATCGATTTCCATTGGATGGCCTCTGTTTCCTTTTATGGCTCGAGAAGTTTTCGGCTGAGCTTGAGCGCCGAGGTGATCGTGTCGTCCATATCGTAGTAGCGGTATTCACCCAGACGGCCTCCGAAAAAGACCCGGCTTTCCGCTCCCGCCAGTTTTTGATAAGCCTGCAGACGCGCCGTGTTTTCCGCATCGTTGACCGGATAATATGGCTCGTCGCCGGGACGCCATTCCCGGCTGTATTCCTTCGTGATGATCGTATACGGCAGATCCCGGCCGTCGACGCTTTTGCCGCCGGTAAACCACTTGTGCTCGATGATACGGGTAAAGGGCGTTTCCGTATCGGTATAGTTGACCACGGCGCGACCCTGAAAATCGGGCAGGGTGATCGTTTCCCGGGAAAAGGCAAGGGTGCGGTAGGCCAGAGCGCCCAGGGCGTAACCGTAATAGGCGTCGATGGGCCCGGTGTAGATGATCCGGTCGGCCAGCTCGTCCCAGACTTCCTTTTGAGCAAGATAGTCTGTTTCCAGCCGGACCTCGGCGCCGGAGAGCATGCGCCAAACCAGGGCGGTATAGCCGTCTTGCGGGATCCCCTGATAGGGATCGTCAAAATAATTGGCGTCATCCGTAAAGCGCAGAGGGATACGTCTTATGAGCTCGGGCGGCAGCTGGCTGCACGGCCGTCCCCACTGCTTCTCCGAATATCCCTTGATGAGGGTCTCGTACAGATCCTTTCCCACCAGGCATATCGCCTGTTCCTCCAGGTTGCGGGGGACTTCGACGCCGCATTCCTTTCGCTGGCGTTCTATGATCTGTCTGGCCTCGGTGGGATCCGAAACGCCCCAGACCTGCCGGAACGTCCTCATGGAAAAGGGCAGCGAGTACAAACGTCCGCGGAAATTGGCCGCGGGGGAGTGGACGTATGGGAGAAAGGCGCCGAAGCGCTGGACGTATTCCCAGATGGAGGCGTCGTCCGTATGGAAAATATGCGCTCCGTACGCATGGATCCGGATGCCGTCCTGTTCTTCCGTATACGCGTTTCCGCCCGGGTTGGCCCTTTTTTCAAGCACGAGCACGGATTTGCCCCGCGTCACCGCTTCATGGGCAAACACGGCGCCGAAGAGGCCGGCTCCCACGACCAGGTAATCATATTTTTTCATCTGCGAAATCCTCCGCTGCCGCCTCCGGGAACAGGATCGGTCCCCATCCGGCATAGTAGCCGCCGGGAAGCAGGGGTGTCGAGTCGGGCGCAGTGATCTCGAATACGACGGCGTTGGCAACGACGTCGTGGTCGTACGCCGGATCCGCCAGGGAATCGGACCGGGCGATGATCCAGAAAGAGTACTTTCCGGGGAGGAGCTGCTCGAAAGAGAAAGTGAGCATCAGCCGATGGGAACCCGGCACGACGCAGGGGAGGATCTGCGTATGGATCGTCCCGACGCGCGTTCCGCTGTCCGTAAACACCGGAAGCCGGAAAAACAGGTTCTTCAGCGTGCCCTCGGCAAGGAAGCTGAGTTCCGCCCGGATCGTCTGGCCGTATGCGAAACAGCTGGAAACGTCGTCCGTAAACCGCAGGGACTGCAGCCGCACTTTCCCGTCCGTGGCGAAGCAGGATCTGTCCGTGGAGCCGAAGGAGATCTCCTGCCGGGAAAGACCTTGCTTCCCGGTATACAGGGAAATGGCCTGCTCCACATCGCCGTCGTAGATCAGTTTTCCTTTTTCCAGGACCACACATCGGCTGCACAGAGAACGGATGGAGGCAATGTTATGGCTGACGTACAGGATGGTGCGGTGCCGGGAATAGGAGATCTCCTTGATCTTGGCGATGCATTTTTTCTGGAAATCCACGTCGCCCACCGCCAGGACCTCGTCCATGATGAGGATCTCGGCGTCCAGGTGCGCCGCCACGGAAAAAGCGAGCTTGACGAACATGCCGGAGGAATAGCGCTTGACGGGCGTATCGATGAATTCACGGATCTCGGAGAAATCAATGATCTGCTCGATCTTATCATCGATCTCCTTTTTGGACATACCCAGAATGGACCCGTTAAGATAGACGTTTTCCCGGCCTGTCAGTTCGCCGTGAAACCCCGTGCCCACCTCCAGCATGGAGGCGACGCGGCCGTTGATGCCGATCTCTCCCTTCGTGGGGGCGGTAATCTGGGAGATCAGCTTCAGCAGCGTCGTCTTTCCGGCGCCGTTATGGCCGATGATGCCGATGCGCTCGCCCTTGCGGATCTCAAAGGACACGTCGTCCAGGGCGAGAAAACGCTCGCCATAGGCCCCGCCAGTGTAGCCGATGCGCGCCGTGGGGTCCGCTTCGTGGCGGCGTTCCGCCTTCCGGCGGCGCATCTCGTCACGCAGCGTCGTTCCGCCGATGGCACCCAGACGATATTCCTTTGAAACGTGGTCGATTTTAATGATCGGAGGTTCCGTCAATGGCTTTTTGTTCATTATGCTTTACCATTCTTCTCTCCCGCAGCCTCTGCAGCGCCAGCGGCAGATCCAGATTGCCCCGGGTAAACACCATCAGTCCCGCTTCCCGTATGATGCACATGGCTGTGGTAAGCTGTTCGCTGCGCCGGGTGATGAACGCCTCGGCGTAATTGTCGTTCAGCACGTAGCCCGCCCGATATCCGGCGTCAACGCAGATCGCCTCCATCGCCCGTTCCAGGATATGGGCGATCGTCCCATCGTTCGGCATCGGCTCCGGAGGAAAGTCCTCATAGGTCCAGGGGTAGGAGAGAAGCTTTTCAAACGCTTTCGTCCGGAACCAAAAGGCGCTTCCGATGGTGAGCGGATCGTCTTGTCGGCACGGCCTGTACGTTACGCCGATCTTGCGGAGGAAGCGAAGCGTGGGCAGATAATTGTGCGTCCAGAGCACGCCGGCCAGCCCCAGCAGCGTGACGATCGGGGGCGTCGGCGCGGAAAACAGTCCCAGCCGCGGGTCGTTCTCGAACCGATGGAGAATCCAGGAAATATATTCCCCGGAGCCGATGACGCACTCGAACAGGTATTTTTCCCAGATATCCGTAAGGGTCTTGGGCTCGCCGGGATGGTTTCTCTTATCGTGTATGAAACCGATATAGCTGTGGCTGTCCAGGACCTCCCTGGCGGCGATGAGCAGAGCGGCAAAATCACGGCCCTGATTCGGCTTCGTGATGATCGAGATGTTTTTGCAGCCTGCTTCCCGGATCGCCTCCCTGGCTGCCGCCTCCAGCGCAGGATTGGCCGTGACGATATAAACGTCGACCTCCGGCGGGACGTTTTTCAGATAGGAAAAACTGTTGGCAAAGCGCTCTTCGTAATACAGGTGGGCAACCACGGCGGCGTCTTTGAGCGTTTTTTCGGAAACGGCGACCTGGATCGTTTTTGGCAGGATGGTGTATCTGTGCATGGGAAATCCTCCTTTCCCGATCAGATCGTATCGACGAAGGATCTTTCGATCCGACTGAACATGATCAGTCCCAAAAGCAGCACCGCCAGGGTGATGGCCCAACTGATCAGGTAGTACGCCAGGCTGAAATACCCGGAGCCGAAAGCGGAATAGCGGAAAAAGGTTACGATCGGCGTCATGGGATTGAGCATATAGACTTTCAAAAGCCGTGAATTCTTTTCAGAAACGAGAGACAGACCGTACATGATCGGCGTGGCGTACTGCCAGAAACGGACGAAGAGCCCCACCAGCATGTTCAGGTCTCTGTACTTGGTGGTGACGGAGGAGATCAGGATCCCGCAGCCCACGGACAGGAACATGATCTGCAGGGCGATCAAAGGGATCATAAGGACCCGCCAGGTAAAAACCAGCTCCCCCCGTCCGGTGAAGAAAACGAAGGCGTAAAGGACGAAAAACATCGCCAGCTGCAGCCCGAAGGTGATGAGATGGGACAGAGCGGAGGCGACGGGGGAGATGATCCGAGGGTAATAGACCTTGCTCATCAGCCCAGCGTTGCTGCGGAAAGCGTTGGACGAGGACGTCAGAGTACTGGAAAACAGCCCCCAGCAGATGTTGCCGGCCATGTAAAAGAGAAATCCGGGAATCGCGGCGCCGCCGGCGGCGTCCAGGGTGGGGAGCCCGGCGAGATCGCCGAATATGACCGTAAAGATCAGTGTCGTCAGGATCGGATTGATGAAGAACCAGAGCGGGCCGAAAACGGTCTGCTTGTACGCCGCAACGAAGTCGCGCTTGACGAAAAGAAAAATAAGATCGCGGTGTCTGAACGCCTCCTGAAGATGGAGATCAAACAGACGATGCCGGGGAGACAATATAAGGCTATATTCTTTTGAATCCAGCATTTTTTGATGACCTCGTCTTCTGATGCAGAATGATCCCCGGGGGAGGATTCTCGGCGGAAAAGGAGAGGAAAACCCTCGCGCAGGAGCCTGATCCGACAAAACATTATTTGACCTATTATAGTATTATTATGAATCAATGTCAATCTGTTTGCCGTTCCGGGCTGCTGCGGTTCCGGCGGGATCCGCGGCCGTCTTTTCCCGTTGGTCTTCCCGAATCAACACATTATTCAAATATGGTTTAAACGCAAAACTGCTGATTTTTAAGGAAAAACAAGAGACTGGACCGCCATGCCGCAGACTGCCGCTCCCCCCCGGGGCATGGGTTTTCCCGCTTCTCACAGGACAGGATCATGGGTATGAAAACCATCTTGTTATGGACATCTGTACTCTCAGCGATTTTGCAGCCGTCCGAAACCGGGAGGCACGGTCTTCCCGCAAAGTATAAAAAGCCGCGGTTCCGATTGGAACCGCGGCTTTTCCATATTTTTGAACGTCGGGATTTACAGTTTTTCGCCGCCCAGCCATACCTCCAGCAGGTTCAGTTCCCCGTCGCATACGAGGAAATCCGCCAGCTTGCCGGTCTCCAGAGAGCCGATCTCGTCAGCCCGGCCGATCTCCCGGGCGGGGGTCAGCGTGGCGGCCAGGACCGCTGTTTCGGCGGGGATGCCGAAAGCGACGGCATTGTGCAGGTCGCGGAATAGGTTGGAGGCAGCTCCGGCGATGGTGCCGTCGGCGAGCCGGGCCACGCCGCCGCTGAGATACACCGTCTGCCCGCCCAGCTCGTATTCGCCGTCGGGCATGCCGCAGCAGCGCAGTGAGTCGGAGATCAGGCAGATCCGCCCCGGGAAGAGCTTGAAGGCCATCCGTACGGAGCTGGGATGGACGTGCAGTCCGTCACAGATCAGCTCCGCAATGACGTTTTCTCTCTCAGAGGCCGCCCCGATCACGCCGGGCTTCCGGTGGTGGATGGGGGGCATGGCATTGTAGAGATGGGTCAGATGCGCGGCGCCCGCGTCGTACACGGCCCGGGTCTGCTCATAATCGGCGTCGGTGTGGGCCACGGACACGGTGCAGAGCTCGGAGGCTCTGCGGGCGAAGTCCGCCGCACCCTCCAGCTCCGGGGCCACGTCCACGATCCGCAGCAAGCCCCGGCTCTTCTCATAAAGCACCCGGAACGCCTCATAGTCCGGCAGCCGAAGGTAAGCGCCGTTCTGGGCGCCCTTTTTCTTCTCGGAGAAGAAGGGCCCCTCCATGTGGATGCCCATGGGCCGGGCGCAGCCCCGGGGAAGGTTTTCCGAGAGCTCCACCGCCGTTTCAAAAGCGGCGGCCAGGGTCTCGTAGGGCAGGGTCATGGAGGCGGGGGCGAAGCTGGTGATGCCATTTTGGGCCAGATAGGCCGCCATACGCCTGAGCCCGTCCGCATCGCCGTCGGAGAAGTCGGCGCCCATGGCGCCGTGGGTGTGGACGTCCACCAGACCCGGCAGTACCAGCGCGCCGCCCAGATCCCGGCCGCCCATCCGCTCATCGGTGAATACTTCGGTGAAGCGTCCGCCCTCTACAGCAAAGCCGCCCCGGACGAAGCCTCGGTCGGGCAGAAAGATCAGTCCGTTTGTAAACAGCATTTTTTACACCTCGGGCAGACTGGCCGCGGCGATGCTCTGTCCCACGCGGCGGGCTTTTTCATCCGGCAGCATGACGGCGATCTGATCGGCCAGCGTCGGGTATTCCTCCCGCAGGACCCGGTTGCACTCGGCGATCAGCAGATCGCCGCCCACGCCGGAGGCCACGCGCCCCAGCACCAGCAGATAGCGCAGCTCGTAAAACCGGGCATACAGGGAAAGAGTATGGGCAAGATACGTGCCGATGTTCACGAAGATCTCCCGGGCGCCCTCGTGGCCGGATTCGGCCAGCTGCTGCACGGCCTTGAGCTTCTCCGCCAGGCTCAGCTCCTCGCTCAGCTCGATGCCCACCCGGGGAGCCAGACGGATCACCGCGTCCTGGGAGAAGTACTTGCAGCCCACGCCCAGTTCCCCGGACCACTCGTCCCGGGTGGCGTTGTCCTGCAGATCCACGGGGGCAAAGGCCAGCTCGTTGAACCAGCCCAGGATCTTGCCCTCGGCGTTCACGTAGCCCGCAGCCTCGCTGGTGCCCATGGCGATGCCCATGATGGAGCCGGATTCCAGGCTCATGGCCCCGGCCAGAGCGGTCACGTCCCCGTCGTTGGCCACAACAATGGGCACGTCCCCGATCTCTTTGGCCGCACGGTCATACACGGTCTTGACCTCTTCTCGGCGCTCTCGGGGGACCTTGATGAACAGGGAGGAAACCATGGGGCTGTTGCCCACGAAGGTACCGGCGGAGGAGACGCCGATGGCGTCCACGCGAGGCATTTTGGACGCGGCGGTCTTGAAAGCCTCCACGATGCCGTTGTACTGATAGGTGGGGTCGGCGGACTGCTTCGGGAACCAGACGACCTCCTCGGAATAGACGCTCACGCCGTCGATGACCGCGGAGACCTTCCGGTCGGAACCACCGGCGTCGAAGCCGATACGGCAGCCTTCCAGATGGCCGCCGATGGCCTTGCTCTGCTCGTTGGCTTGGGGAAAGTCCTCCGGCCTGCAGATCACCAGCTCAAAGGGACGCTCGAAAATGTCAAAGGCAAAGTTGACGTCAAAATCCCGTTTGCCGCCGGGACGGTAGATGTCCCGGAGTTTTTCCGCCGTTTCCTCACAGCCGCAAATGGTCACCTTCCAGCCGCCTACGCTCCAGAGCAGGAACTTCACGTACCGCTCCATGAAGCGCAGATTGGCCTCGGCGTACTCCTCGCCGCGCAGGAAGGAGGAGAAAACGGACACCAGTCCCTTCTCTCGCTCCAGCGCCACGCGGAACGGTCTGCGGGCGTCCTTTAAGAACGCTACCGCCCACACGCCAAAGGGGATGAACTCCGGCTCCAGCGAGGGCTTGTTCTGATAGTCAAAAGAGATACCAAGATAATTCATAATCCATCCTCGATCCTTCGGGACCCTTGTCAGCAGTACTTTTCGATGAGGGAATCGATCCACCGGGCAGTTTCTTCCACCATGGCCAGGTCTTCCGGCTGGATCGGCGTCAGCGGCGCGCGGACGCTGCCGATGTCCGGAGCGCCCCGGCGGAGGAGGATCGCCTTGATGACGGCGTACATGTTGCCCTTGCCGGAGCACATCTTGTAGATCACGTGGCAGCATTCATCCTGGATCTCCCGGGCTTTGGCGATCTCACCCTGCTGGACCAGAGAATAGATCTTCAGATACAGCTCCGGCATCACGCCGTAGGTGCCGCCGATACCGCCGATGGCGCCGGCCGCCAGACCCGAGAGCAACTGCTCGTCCGGCCCGTTGAAGACCACCGCGCCCTCGTCGCGCCACATCTCAATGTCCTGGACGGGCATGGAGGAGTTCTTCACGCCGATGACCCGGGGATTTTTCAGCATCTCCCGCAGCAGGGCGCTGCTGAGAGCCACACCGGCCAGCTGGGGGATGTTGTAGATAATGAAGTCCGTGTTGGGGGCTGCGTCGGAAATGTCGTTCCAGTATTGGGCGACGCCGTAGGGGGGCAGGTGGAAGTAAATCGGCGGGATGGCCGCGATGGCGTCCACGCCCAGACTCTCGGCGTGGGCTGCCAGCTCCCGGCTGTCGGCGGTGTTGTTGCAGGCCACGTGGGCGATGATGACGATGCGGCCTTTGGCCACGGCCATCACGTTTTCCAGCAGCAGCTTCCGCTCGGCCACGGACTGATAAATGCACTCGCCCGAGGAGCCGCCCACGTACAGTCCCGTCACGCCCTTGCCGATCAGATACTCGGTCAGGGCGCGGACCCGTTCGGGGGAGACGGCGCCGTTCTCGTCATAACAGGCGTAGAACGCGGGGAAAATCCCCTGATATTTTTTCAAGTCTTTCATTCAGTTCTCCTCGAATTGGATTTTGAATACGAGCCGGGAAAAGTTCTCGGGCTGCTCCACCGCTCCGCCGGGCCGGTGGCCGTCAGAAGGGAAGAGCACAAGAAAGTGACCGGGGGTGAGCACCACGCTCTGCCCGGCCCGGCCGTGATAGCCCCAGTAGTCATCCCGGTGGGTGAATTCCTCCAGCTCCTCCGGCTCGGCCAGATCCACCCGTTCCCGGCCGGCAATGCACACGAACAGATCCAGATACTTCCGGTGGGACTCAAAGGGCCGGTCCTCCTCCGCCGAGGAAACCAGATCGAAGCGGGTGACGAACAGCGACTCACCCTCTATCGCAGTCTTTTCCGTGCCGAAAGAGGAAAGCTTTTCCTCCGTGAGCAGTGCCAGAGCCCGGTCCAGCCGGGGATGGATGCCCCGGTAGAGCGGGGCATCTTCGATTTTGGCAAAGATCATATCCTTACCCCTTGACGGCACCCATGGTGATGCCCTTGGTAAAGTACTTCTGGAAGATCAGGAACACGATGATGATAGGCACGGAGGCCAGGGCGGAACCGGCCATGATCAGACCGAAGTCAGTGGAGTTCTCGCCCTGCATGGTGGCGATGCCCAGAGAGATCGTCAGATTCTTGGTGCTGGTGAGCATGATCAACTGCATGAAGTAGTCGTTCCAGCTGTTGATGAAGGTGAAGATCGCACAGGCGCCCACGCCGGGCTTGATCATGGGGAACATGACGTCCGTGAAGGTCCGCCACTCGCTGGCGCCGTCGATACGGCATGCCTCCACCATTTCAGTCGGTATGCCCTCGGCAAACTGCTTGATGAGGAACACGCCGAATGGCCAGCCCACCACCGGGATGATGGCCGCCCAGATGGTGTCGTACAGATTCAGGGAAGACATTTCCCGCAGCAGGGGGATCAGGATGACCTGCTTGGGCAGGGCCATGGCGGCCACGATCAGGGAGAACAGGATGGTGCGCCCGAAAAACCGCTTTTTCGCCAGGGCGTAGCCGGCCATGGAGGCGGTGAAGCAGGTGAGCAGCATGGCCACGGCGGACATGAACACGGTGTTGAGCAGCCAGCGGAGGGCGCCGGGGATGGTGGGACCTACGAAGCTGCCGATCTCAAAGAGCGGCGCGGAGCGCTTGGCCAGCAGGTTGGCGTAGTTGGTGGTGACCCACTCGGAGGGGAACCACACGGGCGTGGCGGAGAGGATCTCCTTCTTGATCTTGAAGGAGCCCGTGATGATCCAGTAGAGGGGGAACAGGAACGTGAGCGCGATGAGGAAGATCAGCGTGAAGGTAAAGGCGTAATAGATCCGGCTTTTCCTCGTGTATTGATTATTCATGTCTTTTCCTCCCCCTTACTTTTCCTGTCCGAGGCGGAACTGCACGGCCGAAAGGATCGCGATGATGATGGCCAGGATCACGCCCATGGCGTTGCCGTAGCCGTAGCGGTACAGCTTGAAGGCATTGTAGTAAATATAGTACATGATGGTCATCGTGGAATTCCGCGGGCCGCCCGAGGTAAGCAGCTGGATCAGCGCGAAGCACTGGAAGGAGTTGATGGTGGTGATGACCAGAATGTAAAGAGTCGTGGGCATCATCTGAGGCCACTTGACCTTCCAGAAAGCCTGGAGAGGCGTGGCGCCGTCCACCTCGGCCGCTTCCACCAGGGACTTGTCCACGTTGTCCAGGGCGGAGACGTACAGCACGATGGGCTGTCCTACGGAAGTGGTCAGCAGGATCAGAATGATGCAGCCAAGCGCATATTTGGGATCACCCAGCCAGTTGATGGGCTTGTCGATCAGCCCGGCGCTCTGGCCCAGGTAATTGAATATGCCGTAGTAATTGTTGAACATCCACTTCCAGACCATGGTGACGGCCACGGAGCCGGTGACCACAGGCAGGTAGAAGATGCAGCGGAACGCGGAGGTAGCCGCCACGGGCATCCTGCTGATGGCGGAGGCCACCCACAGGGAGAAAGCACAGGTGATGGGCACGGAGACCACCACGATGATGGCGGTGTTTTTCAGCGCGACCCAGAACACGGGATCGCTGAACAGCTCCTTATAGTTTCTGAAGCCGACGAAGATGTCCTCCCGCCCCATGGTGGCGTCGAAGAAGCTGGTATAGACGCACATGAACATGGGGTAGAGCACGAAGCCCACGAAGAAGAGCAGGAACGGAAGGAGAAACAGATAGGCCGCCACGTTCTCCTGCATGACAAGGCGGCGGGAGATGAGTCTCTTTGCTTGTGTATTGGATGGCATAACCAGTCCTCCCGGATGTCAGGATGCCGGCGGCGTCATGGAAGACGCTGCTGTTCGCCGGTGAAAGAAAACCGCCCCTCTCCTCGCCCGGAGGAGAGGAAAGGGGCGTGCTTATGGATTTGGTTTCTCAGGCGGAGAGATTATTCGGCAGCGGCCGCAGCGTTGGCAGCGTCCTGGGCGGCCTGCATCTCGTTGAGGATGGTCTCCACAGTGCCGTCAGACTCACCGACGCGCTGCAGCATGTTCCACCACTCGGTACGGGCGGTGGTCCAGCCCTTGGTGATCTGGTAGTAGTCACCCATCATGGGGTTCATCAGAGCGTACTCAGCCATGAGCTCGTTGCCCTCGTAGACGCCGGCAACCTCGCGGACGGGCTGGAAGTTGGTGGCTTCGACGACCTTGGCGTACACCGCGTCGTCCTCGGTCAGGTAGCGGAGGAAGGTCTTGGCAGCCTCAGCGCGGGCCTCGTCCTTGTTGTCGAAGATGCCGTAGCCCCAAATGCCGCCCTGCAGGCTGGCAACGCCGTCCTCAGCGGGGAAGGCCATGGGGAACGCATCGAAGCCGAGAGCATCGGCATTGTTGACTTCCTGGGTGGCGTTCCAGCAGAAAGCCATCTGGAAGGTGCCGTTCACGAAGTTCTGGATTTCGTCGCTGGCAACGATGGAGGGATCGAAAGTGATGCCGTCCTGAGCGCAGAGCTCGGACAGAGCCTTGGCGTTCACTTCAGAGGCATAGGTGTACTGGGTGTGCTCGGTGTTGGCATAGGTGCCGCCGTGCAGATTGGTCACGAGGGCGCGGGTGCCCTGGTCGCCGCCCTGGCCGCCGCAGTAGATGGTGCCCACGTAGGGGTAGCCGGCGTCATAGACGGCCTGAACAGCCTTGAAGAAGTCCTCAGTGGTCCAGGTGTGGTTTTCCAGGTCGATGTACTGCAGAGCGCCGGCCTCTTCAAAGACGTCCTTGTTGATGGCCATGCAGTGGGCGGTCATGCAGACGGGCAGCTCATACACGGCGCCGTTGGCGCTGGTGCAGGAGCCGAGGACACCGGCGTAGGTGCCGGCGGGGACCATATCGGCCAGATCGAGCATCAGACCCTTGGCACCCCAGTTGGCGATCAGACGCTCGGGGCCTTCCATGACGACGTCGGGAGCGTTGCCGCCCTCGATAGCGGTGTTGACCTTGTCGTCACCGTTGGTGTAGTCAAGATACTCCACGTTCACGATGATGTCGGGGTAAATGGCGTTGAAGTCGGCGATAAAGCCCTTCACAGTCGCCTCATCGGTCCACTTGCCGATGGGGTAGGTCCACAGGGAAATGGTGACCTTCTCGGCAGCGGGCTCGGCAGGGGCCGCAGCGGGAGCCTCAGCAGGGGCCGCAGTGGGAGCCTGGGTGGCAGCGGGGGCGGTAGTCTTGGAGCCGCCGCAGGCGACCAGCGTGAAGATCATGCACAGAGCAAGGATCAGCGCAAGGTTTTTTTTCATTTCGGTTCCTCCTGTTAAAGTAATTCTCATAATACGATACGACGGAATCGGCCGCCGTATTTTATAATATAGATTTTATCGGAGAAACCTATAAAAGTCAATAAAAAACTGAAAATAAATTTCATTATTATGGTCTTCTGAAAAAAACTTTACGGTTTGCACAAAAATGCGCATTGACTTTCATCAAAAATGACGGAGAGCAAAATTTGCTATCCGTCATTATTTGTTGAATAGTTCCAATAATCGATGTTTCAGAGGTGTTTTGCCTCCAGCGCGCCGGCAAGACGCTCTCTGCTCTGCAGACAACTGTCCGGGTCCCGCCGACAGTACTCCGAAAACAGCACGTCCACCAGAAACAGCTGGGCGATCTTGGCCGGGACGGAGCCCAGCTGCAGGGGGCTCTCGTTGGCGCCGCAGGGCAGCGCCAGGTCCGCCAGCAGCGCCCCGGGGGATTTGAGAAAACGGGTGATCAGCAGCGTCCTCACGCCCCGTTCCCGGGCGGTCTGCATGGTGTCGATCAGATCTTTGGTGGCGCCGGAGAAGGAGAAGAAGAGGATCACGTCGTCGCTCGTCATGTTCACCGCCGTCATCACCTGGATGTGGGAGTCGGCCACGGCGCTGAACTTGCCGCTGA
Source organism: Oscillospiraceae bacterium (assembly GCA_017455685.1). Taxonomy (GTDB): domain Bacteria; phylum Bacillota; class Clostridia; order Oscillospirales; family Oscillospiraceae; genus Apopatocola. The sequence goes on along the minus strand of JAFSZH010000020.1, from coordinate 15,059 downwards.
CTGTGGAAAACAGATGGGCGGCGTCCTGAGCCAGCAGCATGGAGCCACCCTGGCCCATGCACACCACTCGCCGGGCGGCGAAGAGCATGTCCGCGGCCTGCCGGATCCTGTCGGAGTCCAGCATCTCCAGTGTCTGGTACATGGCGGCCTGGTCGGCGGTATAGAGCTTCTGGCACATCTGCTCAAAGCTGTCGGTGCGCTCCACCGGGCCGGAGAGCAGTCCCGTCTCCGGCGTCAGGGAGAAGGCGGCGTTGGCCAGGGCCAGCCGGAAGGCGTTGAAGCCCTTGTAGCCCAGCCGCCGGCAGAAGCGCGACACCGTAGCCTCCGCCACGCCGCTGTACTCCGCCAGTTCCGCGATGGAGAGGTACTGACAGCGTCCACGGTTAGCCATAATGAAGTCGGCCGTCTTCTTTTCCGCAGCGGTCAGCTCGTAGTAAGCGGCGGATATGGTGTCAAATACGCTCTCGTTCATCGTCTTACTCTCCCAGGATCTCGCCGAGCATCACGTCTACCATGGTCAGCATCCGGGGAAGATGGAAGGGGCCTTTGAAGGTGGAACCCTTGCAGGGAGGCTCGGTGGGTTTGCCGTCCCGGCGCAGGTAGCCGTACCATTCACCGTAGGCGGGATCGGAAAAATGCTCTTTGGAATAGTCCAGCGTCCTGTAGAACCAGTCCAGGTATTCCTCTTTTCCGGTGTCCCGGAAAAGCATCAGCGAGGAGATCAGGATCTCGTCGTGGGGCCACCAGAGCTTCATATCGTGCTCATAAGCCTCGGGAGGACGGCCAAGGCAGTCGATGAAGTACAGCAGACCGCCGTACTCTTTGTCCCAGCCGGCGTTGATGGCCCGGTTGAAGATGGTCTCCGCTTTGGCGATCAGCGCTTCGTCGCCGGTGCGTTTGGCGTGCTCCAGCAGGAACCACACGCCTTCGATGTCATGGCCGGGGTTGACGATGCGCCCTTCGGTGAAGTCCAGACGGGCCTCGCCGTCGGGTCCCACGTTTTCCAGCACGCAGCCCAGCTCATCCTTCACGTGGTAGCGGAAGATCTCGTCCACGCAGGCGGCGGCCCGCTGTTCGTAGAGCTCCTTCCGCTCGGGGTCGGTCCGCAGCATCACGCTGGTCACGTTCAGATAGATCATCGGGATGCCGAAAGCCCGGCCGGTGCGGGTCTCGGGGATCGTCTTGGGGCCGAGCCCCGTGGGGTCGGCCATGCCGTGGGCCAGGTCCCAGTACATATCGTAGGCCCGGCGGGCCCGCAGCAGGCAGTCCCGCTCTCCAGTCACGCCGTAATACTCGGCGTTGGCCATGGCGTAAAAGGCCTCGGAGAAGTAGTAGCGGCGCTGGCGCAGGGGTTTGCCTTCCGCCGTGACGGTGAAATACATCCGTTCCCCGGCCTCATGGTTCAGACAGTGGGCCTCCATGAAATCCAGACAGCTTTTCGAAGCAGCCAGCCACTCTTCCCGGGGTACGTAGAGATGGCAGAGCCAGGCGAAGATCCAGCCGCAGCGTCCCTGCATCCACACGCTTTTGTCCGTGGAGAAGATCTTGCCCTCCCGGTCCAGGCAGGTGTATACGCCGCCGTTGACGCCGTCCATGCCGTTTTTCAGCCAGAAATCCACGCAGCGGTCCAGTTCTTCCCGGATCCACAGGCGGCTTTCCGCCAGCTTGGTTTTATCCATACAGCACACCCTCCGTTCATATCGTTGCAATTCGACCGGGACGATGTTTCCCGTACTTTTTATACTAACAGCGCTAAAAGAAAATTTCAACCGAAATATTACATGAAAATAATATTCAAAAGCGGGCTGACAAAGCGCCTTGTCGATGCTATAATCGCCGTAGAGAACAAAAGGAGGATGCTGCCGTGAAAAAGCACGTAATCTGTTTCGGAGATTCCAATACCCACGGGTACTGCGCCGACCCCGCCGACTGCGCGGACGGCGGAGACCGCTTCAACGAGAACGAACGCTGGACCTGCCTGCTGCAGAAGCGGCTGGGCGAGGACTATCTGGTGCTGGAGGAGGGCCTTTCCGGCCGGACCACGGTATTCCCGGACGCTCTGCATGAGAGCATGCCCGGTCTGGATACCATCTATTCCTGCCTGATGAGCCACGAGCCGGTGGACCTGCTGATCATCATGCTGGGCACCAACGACACCAAGGAGCGCTTCGCCGCCAACGCTCCGGCCATTGCCGTGGGCATGGAGCGGCTGCTGCTCAAGTGCAAGAGCGTCCCCGCCTGGGGGAAGGGAGGCGTGAACATCCTTGTCATCTGCCCGCCGCCCTTGGGGGCCGGGTTTCATGACGAGGTCATGGGGCAGGGCTGTGTGGAGAAATCCATCGCCCTCCCGCCGTATCTGAAGGCGGTGGCCGAACGGAACGGCGTTCACTATCTGAACGCAGCGGAGGCGGGCTGTGAGTTCAACGACGTGGACTTCACCCACCTGACCTGCCGGAGCCACGCCGCGCTGGCGGAACGGCTCGCGGCGCTGGTACCGGAACTGCTCGCGGAATGAAGCGCCGCTTCTTCAACGCCGAGAGCGGGCTTTGGAAGCCCCTGGGGGTGCTGGGGGATCTGCTGATGCTCAGTCTGCTCTGGGGGGTGTGCTGCCTTCCTGTGCTGACCATAGGGGCCGCCACCACCGCGCTCTATGACACGGTTGTCCACGTGCTGCGCCGGCAGGACGATGTCCTGTTCGCCCGCTTTTTCGGCACGCTGCGGCGGGAGCTGGCAACCGGCGCCCTGTCTACGGTGTTGTGGATCGCGGTGATCTCGGCGGAGTACCTTCTTTACAGGTTCCTCATGACCTCTCTGCCGGAGGACAGCCGCAGCGTGGTGCTGATCGCCTATCTGGTATTGGTGCCATTTTTCACCTTCTGCGTCCTCGGCTGGGTCTTTCCCATCCTGTCCCGCTTCACCTTCCGTGCGATGGCGCTCAATGTCACCGCTGTACGTCTGGCTTTCGGGAACATCCTGCGCTCCGCTGTATTGGGGATCATCGCGGAGGCAAACTTCTTTCTCGCCTTGGCGGTCGGCCCCGCGCTGATGGTCACGCCTGCGCTCGCGGCACTGTTGGCCAGCTACGTGATCGAGCCGGTATTCGAAAAGTACGAGCACCCGGAGGGAGAGCGCGAGGCGGAAAAACCGTAAACGAACGGCCTTTCCCGGAGGATGGGGATCCGCTGGAAAAAACTATATCTGGAAAAGACCGGGACCGGCGGCGAAGCCGAAGTCCCGGTCTTTCCGTTCTTCCAGACCCGGGGCACGGCATTTTTTGGGGATTTTCCGGGGAAAATACCGGGGAAAGGCGAAGTCTTGATTGACTTCAGCGGAGTTTTGTGGTAACGTGACAATGAATGATTATGTAAAGTGCTGGGATTATACGCAGTTATGATTTTACCATGATACGTCACGCGTGTCGAAGTTTCCCCAGGGAAGGGAAAACACCGTAACCATACAGGAGGAATTATGTCAGGAAGAATCGGAAAACGGATCATCGCGCTGATGCTGGCGGTGGTCCTGGCGGTGAGCCTGTTCCCGGCCCCCGCCATGGCCGCCGATGACGTGGGAGAGGGCGGCGGAGCGCCGGTGACGGAGGATCCTCCGGAGCCTACGGCGACGCCCGAGCCGGAGCCTACAGCGACGCCCGAGCCGGATCCGGTCAGCGCCCTGCGCTTTCGCATCGACTCCGATGAATATTTCTCTTTGATCCTCGGCGGCTCCTTTGCCGCGGAGGACGCGAAGCTTTCTCTCCGCAGACTGTACGCCGGGGAGGAAGGATCCCTGCAGGATAAATTGAAAGAGACGCTGGAGCACGACCTTGCCGCGTTCGGCGGCGTGCGCCTGGTCGACGCCGAAGGAGCCGATCATAACCTGGAGCAGGCCGGCATGTCCTTCACCGTCAGCGGCAGGTGGTTACCAGAGAGCGATGCGCCGATCTTCCTGCTGGCGGATCCCTATGGTAATATCCGCTTCGTGACGGCGGAAAAGATCGTCCCCGAGGACGGGAACCCCGTTTATTATCAGTTCAGCGCGGACGCCTTCTGCACCCTGCTCTGGGTGGTGGAGGGAGAGCCCATCGTCCAGACAGAGGAATATCCTCCGCTGGAATACCACACCGTGGTGGACGGCATGGCCGTGGACATCGATGCCCCGGAAGGGGCATTTCCCGCCGGTACCACTGTCACGGTGCGGAGCGTGGAGACCGAAGCTGTCATGGACGCGGTGGAAGCCGCCGTGGAGGAGTCTGTAAGAGACGGCGCTGAGGACGTGGTGGAGACCCAGGTGGTCATGATCCGCGCGCTGGACATCACTTTTTATAATGCCGAACAGCAGGAGATCCAGCCGCTGCTGCCCATCTCCGTGAATCTCCGTCCCATGGAAGCGGAGGAGGAGCACCACGACGTGGCCGTGGTCCACATCGATGAAGAAGGCGTGGGCACCGCCGTGGAAGACGTGGAGCGCGCCGGCGAGGAGGTCAGCTTCTCCGCGGAGAGCTTCTCTACCTATGTTTATACCTCCGTGCTGGTGACCCGTGTGCTGGACAGCCGGGGCGACACATGGAAGGTCACCCTGACATATAATTCCCACGCCCAGCTCCCCGAGGGCGCCGAGCTCTCCGTGACGGAGATCCCGGCGGACAGCGAGGATTACGCGGAGTACGCCGCCCGCGCCGCCGCCGCGCTGCAAGCGCGGCAGCAGGAAGCGGGTCAGATCCGGCTGTTCGATATCTCTCTGCGCAAGGACGGGCAGGAGGCGCAGCCTCATGACCTGGTCAGCGTGGCCGTGGAGCTGGACGACTGGGCAGACAAGAAAATGGCCGTGGTCCACCTGGGCGCGGAAGAGGAGATCCTGTCTTCCGACTGCAAGGCCGGAACGGTCAGCTTTGCAACCGGCGGCTTCTCCGTTTACGCCATCGTGGAAAAGCAGCTGGATACCACGTTTATCGCGTCCGACGGCGCGGCCTATGATATTCAGGTTACTTACGACGAGCTCTCCGGCATCCCCATGGAGGGAACAGCGCTGCTCGTATCCGAGATCCTCCCCGGGGACGCCGGGTATGAGGAGTATATCGCCGCCTCCGCGGAAAAGCTGGGCATGGCGGCGGAGGACGTGAGGTTCTCCAGAGTTTTCGATATCTCCATCGTCGCCGACGACGACCCCGGACACGCTTACGAGCCCACCGGGGACGTGAGCGTTTCCATCCGGCTGAAGGACACGGCCCTGGACGGGTGCGATAAAGTGGACGTGCTGCACTTTGCGGAGAGCGGCGGCCCCGACAGGAGCGCCGGCGCGGCGTCGCCGGAGCCGGTGGAGATAAAGGCCGCCGTCACGGACGAGGCGGTAAAGTTTACCACGGACAGCTTCAGCGTCTACGTGGTCATCGGTCATGAGAACGGAACGGTCGTCACCCCGCGGGTCAAGTTCCACTTTATCGAGCCCCACACCGGCGACGTTTCCGGCACCGTTGACAACGGCAGCGGCGGAACGACCGCGTACTATGCGGACGCGCCCTATGAATTCAGGAACATGGGCGAGGATAACAGTGTTGATCCCCCCGGGAACTATATCCAGACGACCCAGATCCTGCGGGACGGGGAGTCTCTGGAGCTGATCGAGGACCCGGAGAACCAGAACAGCCGCTTCTTCTACGGCTGGTACGTGGTCGATCCGATGGTGATCGACGGCACCACCGACGAATACGGCATCGGGACCGCGGACGGCAAGCTGTATTATTCCTGGACGGACGATCCGCAGCTGATCACGTTTGAGAGCCCCATTTCCATTGAGGGTTCCGATATCGCCGTTGGCGACACCGTCAACTGGAGTTTGGACGGCGTTTCCGGCTCCGGCGCGGTAGACGGCGACGGCAACGTCCACGTGTTCCTGGCACCTCTTTATGAAAAATACTTCTTTGTCGATTTCATGCTCTATCCGAGAAACGCCGCGTCAAGCACCTCCACGAGCTACGAAATGACCCGGAAAATGGTGGCCGTGGGCAACGCCGATTCTGTGGACGTCAAAATCAGTGATGTCCGCTCCAACAGCACGGATTCCAAGCACCTGATCTTCGTCGGCTGGGAGTACAACGCCGGGACCGAGCAGGCCCCGAACTGGGTCCAATTCTCCACGGTGGATTATTCCGGAGAGGAGATCGAGCAGTACGTTACCGTCGCGTGGGACAGCCTGGACGACAGCAGAGAGATCGACATGTACCCCATCTTTGTGGAGGCTCGCTGGGTGAATTTCGTCTCCGGGATCACCGGCAGCGGCGCGACCTACGTTGCATCCCGCTTCCTGGAATCCTGGAGTCCCGTGACGCCCGAGGGCACTGTCGAAACAGCGGACGTAAACGTTTTCACGACCCTGGAAACGCCTGTACGCGCAGGCTATCAGTTCGGCGGATGGTACGCCTTCGCCGTGACGGATCCGGATACGGGCGAGATCACGAACCTGTCCTCCCCGGAAGATGTGTCGGTCAGCTACGTGCAGGGAAGCAACGATAACTACACCCCGAATACCGTAACGATCAACACCCAGGCGATCCAGATCACCGGGGCTGACGGCAGTATTGTCTACGACGGGACGTATTCCCTGGATACCGGAAGCGGGTCGGTAACGCTTTTCAGCGCCGCTGACGGCAAGCTGAAGCTCCATTCCTCCCTTGACCAGCTGACTCTGTATGCGCAATGGATCCCGGAAGCCTCCAAGGTCACCGTCGTTTACTGGACTGAAAACGTGCAGGACGTGGGCTATACCGCCCCGGCTGCGGGCCATGAAAAGGACGACTATACGGCCAGCGCGGTCAAGACCATCACGACCGGCGAGCTGAACGCCTATTATGAAAGCGCGAACGTGCCCACGCGGGTCTATTCCGGTTCTGTGCTCTGTCTGGAGGATCTGGCAGCGTACCAGGATGCCTCCGGTCCCATCCTGGAAAGGGAGTACCTGGACGACATTTCTGCCGTACCTGCGGGTGAAGAGATATTCTACGACCGGAACGACACGCTTTCAGACTCCTCCGTGGTCATCAACGGCGACGGCAGCACGACTTACAACGTGTATTTCGAACGAAAGACCTTCAAGCTGGTCTTTCACATCGGCCGGGACGGGTACGTGAAGGAAGGCGGTCCACAGCGGCCCGAATACATGGAGATGCCTGCGTACTCGAACTGGGACGGAAACTGGATCCAGTTCATGTACAAGGATTACATAGTCAATACTGTTCTCGGCTATACCCCGAGTCCCGGGGGGATATCCTATGCCGGGGTCTTCACCATGACCTATCTTCCGACAGGGGAGACCTACGATTCAACGTACGTCACCACGCCGGCCAACGTCCTGGGCAATTATGTCCCGGCGGAGGATGAAGCCAACCTGTACGTGATCACGGCAAAATACGGCGCCTTTATCGGCGACCGCTGGCCAACGCCGGTCAACAGCAATTTTGCTTTTTCGGATCCCCCCGGCGCCAAGCTTACCATGTATATCTGGGCGGGCTTCTACAGCAGCCGGTACTGCTGGATCGCCCAGAACCGTCCTACCTGGGGCGGTCAGCAGGGCAATAACCCGGACATCAACGGCATTTACAACTATATGTCCGCGGAGCTTTGCAGCGACCGGTCCGGGACCGCCCTGATCAACGCGGAACAGGTCCATCATCTGGTAGCGTATTTCGGACCGGCAAATAATGCGAACCGGGTAAAGCACTATCATATCATGTATGAAGCGGTGGATGGGACTTACGATCCCGCTGCTGTGGAGCTGCTTTCCGGGGATGATTTTGCTTCCTATACAAGGACCACCTGGAGCTCCGATATCGCGCATGTGACTTCCAGCGTGATCGAAGGCCGTTCGTATTATGAAAAAGAGACGACACAGGTCATTTCCAACGTGGATCCCCAGTTCCAGCTCGTCTCGGATATCGACGGATATGAGCTCGTTTACAGCTGCTATCATGTGCCGGCACAGTACGACAACCATGTGTATTTCTTCTTCCGGCCCAGGCAGTATACCCTGACCTTCAAGTTTGAAGACGAGGCGGACGTCAAGACCGACACGTACTACTACGGGCAGTCCCTGGCGGATGCGTGCAAATACGATCCCCCGGAGAAGACCGGGCACTACTTCGCCGGATGGTATACCAATGAAGCCGGCGTGGGAGAACCCTTTGATTTTGCCGGCGCGACCATGCCCAGCTCCAACGAGGTGCTCTATCCGATCCTGAAGATCCTGCAGTACAGGGTGGAGATCGACCCCAACGGCGGCGTCATCGACCATATCGATTACGGCCAGGCAAACGGTTATGGGGTATCCGGCAGCGGTCACAACGTGTCCCAGGCGACCTACTTCACGGCGAATTACGGCACGCCTGTGGGCGAATACACGATCCACCGGAACTACGTGCTGATCTCGGATAAGGAGCTGGAACCCGGCAGCGCCACCTATTACGAGGGGACAAAGTACTATTACGTCAATACCCAGTTCAACGAAGCCACTGACGGCGACTGGGGACTTCCGCCGGATCTGCGCAACGCCGTTTATCTGGATGAAACACAGCTTCATAATTATTATGATTATTACGTAGCCACGGTCACAGCCACAGCCAACGCCGAATACTATACCGGCGTCACGCTGCTGACGCCTTTCGAGCAGTTTGCCGCGGCCTACACGAGCTATCCGGACCAGGCCTATCGTCCCGTTTCGGATGAGCACTATACCTTCATGGGCTGGTATAAGGTGCTGGACAACGGCTCCACCGAATCGATGCCCTACAACTTCCACGACCCGGTGATGGCCACGCTGAAGCTGCGGGCGCTGTGGCGGCTGGACGACGGATACATCATCCAGTATAACCCGTATTATCTGGCGGACGGGGAGCAGGGCGGATCACCCCTGATCTTGGGCGAAACGGAACCGTGGACAGACCCCGCGGATTACGCCTCGCTGCTCTATGCCGATCAGACGCCTACCGAGATCCTGCGGGCTCCGACGAACGACATTCCCGGATGGGTCTTCCGCGGCTGGCGGGCAGTGCGCAGGGACGAGTCCTCGGCAGTCACCGTGGATGGGCGGACCTATTATAACTGGATCCCCATTCAGCTGGACGGGAACGGCGATCCGATCTACTATCAGCCCGGCGAAAGCTTCACGGTGGACTCCGCGCTGGTTACGGAGCACCCGGAAAGCGGCATAGGCTCCATCATTCACATGCAGGCGTACTACGAACAGGAGGAGCAGTCCCACCGGAGACCGGAAGTTACAAACCTGATCCTGGATGCCAACGACGAGTACGGCGGGTTCGTGAACACGACAAACTCCGAGAGCCTTCCGGCGCTGTCCGGCCCGGGCAGCAGCTGCATCAACACCGAGAGCGAGCTGGACACGAACAGCAATCCTACCCAGATCCTGTTCGGCGATTTCCAGTCCAACCTGGAGCTGCACCTGTATCGGTATGCCACGGCGAATACCTATAACGGTGTCACCGGGACGAATTTCTTCTCGAACGTCGACAATTACCTGCTGCTGGGCTTCGATGAGAATTCGGATCCCGCCAGCCCGACCACCGGTATGGCCTATATCCCAATGTATGCGCCGGATTCCGTGGCGGCAGTCACGAGAAACGACCAGGTCACGCTCTATGCTCTGTGGGAGCCGATGGTGTACGTCACCTTCGTCAATACCACGGACGAGAATATCACCGTCGACCTCTCCGACACGGATGCGGGCATCGTCAGCATCGTCAACCTGGTCACGGGCGAATTCGACCGGGAGCAGGCCGCTCTTCAGATCGTCATTCCGGCAAAGTCCGGAGATACCAACGGCGAAGTGAAGATCGTTCTTCCGGACGCGGAGCCCGGGGTCGACAGCTTCACTGCCGCGGCTTTGAACGACCACTTCCACAAGAAGATGAGCGTCAGCGGCGAGTTCCCGGCGGGAACGGACTACGGCACCGGCAGCGAGAATGTTCTTTGCGGCGAAACGGCGGTCTATACCGGAACGCTGCAGGCCGGTCCGGAGGGGATCATCGTCACCTATACGGAAGAGCCGGATCTGATGGTCACGTACGACGTGAACGGCGGCGTCTGGACGGAGACCTCCGACGCGTTCGTCCACATGGACGGCGATCAGTACATTATCCGGGAAGCGGACATCACAGACAACGCCTACCGTCCCGCGGACCCGACCATGACCGGCATGGTGTTCCTCGGCTGGACCACAAACCCGGACGTGGCGGCGCATACGGATTTCAGCTCCACCGACCCGGTGACGTGGGGAGATACCGTCATCACGCCCGACGAGGGCTCCAACGTGCTGAAAAAGATAAAGTCGGACTACCTCTGGGACTTCAGCCAGGATCCGCCCTTTGACCAGACCCTGTACGCCGTGTGGAGCGAAAGCGTGACGGTGTCCTTCAATATGTATTACAGGGAATCGTATAATACATATCATATATGGACCGGACCGGAGACCACCGATCAGCCGGGCTCCTACGTCTTTTTCCACAGTTCGAACAATCCGGGCTACGTCACCTTTACCATGGCCAAGGGCGACAGGGTCCCCAAACCCGACGATCCCGCGCCGAATGCCGAGTTCACTGCCGCGTGGTCCTTTATCAAGTGGCTTAACGCCAATAACACCACGGACAGATATCGGTATAACACGATCAATCCGTACCATACCATCGTCCTGAACAATGCGTTCGACTTTTCCCAGCCGGTCACCGAGGACGTGACGCTGAACACCTCCTGGTCCACATTCCATCACGAGGACTTCACCTTTACGGTGGAGAACCACGTTGTGAACGGCACCGATGATGACGAGTTCACCTATACCGTTGCTATCTCGAATGAGTGGGTCGACAAGAGAGGCAGTATGAAGGAGGTCGCTCCTCCGGAGAGTGAACCGTGGGGTTTGGCGAGCGTGACGCTGAAAAACGGCCAGCAGTATATCGTGCATATTACCGTCACGGCCGGCCTGGTGGGGAGCCAGGTCAACTACAGCGTGGTTATGGACGTGGTCGATCAGGACGGCAGAGTGATAAAAAGTGAACCGCTGCTTCGATATTATGATCTGCAGAATAAGTATTTCACGTCTTCCTATCGGTATGATCTGACGATCACACAGGACGCCAAAGACCGTTTTGATACGACCGTCGCAGTTGAACACGTGGACCCGGCAGGCAGCATCGCATACGACACGCCGGATGATTACTCGTTCGCGTTTTCCGTCCAGCAGGGCCCCCAATATGCCGACAATCAGGTGAATGAGTATGTTGAGGACGCGGACAACAGCCTTGACGTCGTTTTCACCAATACGAGGACCCTGTCCACCCTGACGGTCACCAAGACGATCACAGGAGAATTTGCCAACTATGCGAACGCGTTCGAATTCACGGTCTCCGGTCTCACGGCGGGCGGCAGCTTCGAATGGACCAGGACCATGACGGACGGCTCCGCATGGGCCCCTGCGGACGGGGTGGCGGACGCGGCTGCCGGGACCTGCACGGCGGACGCCGAGGGCAAGATCACGTTCAGCCTTCGGCACCTGGAGGCCATTGACCTGGTTCTCCCCGCCGGCACGGAAGTGACGGTTTCCGAAGAAAGCGGCCTTTACACGGCAAGCTACTGCCTTGACGACGCAGCCGCGGCAGACGGCAGCAGCACGGATCCGATCACGATGAACAGAGATCATACGGTGGCCTTCACCAACAGCCTTTCCAGCGTCGTCGAGACAGGTATTTTCATCGACGATCTGCCATTTGCCGTTCTTACGGCCTCTGCACTGCTCATAGGCGCGCTTCTCTTCCTCTGGAAGAAGCGCAGGAGAAAAGCGGAGCCGTGACCGGCTGCGGCAAAGAGCACTTCAGGGTTCCTGCGGGATATCCGGAAGTGCTCTTTTTGTACAGGGCGCAGATAGAGTTGAAGAAAACAAAAGACTGTGATATAATCCATTTTGATCGACCGATCCAACCGGACGCGCCCACAGCGTGGCCGTCATTCATAGCAATTATTCAGGAGGTGTATCGATATGCCGCCCAGCGGACACAGCCACAGCTCCCACTCTTCCCATTCCAGTTCCTCCCATTCCTTCAGCAGCTCCCGGTCGTACAGCAGCTCGTCCTCCCGGGGGCCCAGCTCCCATTCCTCCACCAGCTGGAGCAGCAAGCCCAAGACTTCGTCCTACAGCTCCGCGCCCCGGGCCCAGGTCACGCCGACCAGGCCCCGGGTGAACCAGCCCACCGGCTTTTTCTCCACCGGCAGCACCGGCCGCCGCCCCTCTTACTACTACGGCCGCCGGCATGAATACATATACTATCCCGTCGCCTGGGTGGACAGCTCCACGGGCAAGAGCTATCAGCAGGGCTATTACGACGAAAACGGCGAGCGCTACGACAACGTGGCTTTTGAGAAGGACGGAAAGTACGAAAACGTGGTGTGCCACTGCGAGTACTGCGGTCTGGACACGGTCATGGACCTGAGCGCGGACGCGGCGTCCAAAACGCTCCAGTGCCCCAACTGCGGCGCGCCCATGGAGATCAAGTCTTTGCTGGACCAGGAGCTGCGCGCCTCCTCCGCTGTTTCCGATACCGCGCGGCCGGCCGCCCGGAAGCACTCCGGATGGCAGACCTTCTGGATCATACTGTTGATCACGGTGATCGTGCTGTATCTTTTCGCCCGGATTTCCATGCGCTCGGAGCACACCTCCTCCGGCGGCTCGTCTTCCTACGGGGTGACCGAGGTCGCCCCCGCCTTCGGCGATCGGGTCGTTCTGACCCGGACCGGGGAGGGCGAGTACAGATTCGTCTCCGGCGGCGCCGCCGACAAGACGCTGGTCTGGGACCGGGACAGCGAGAGCTATTACGACAGCTCCACCGAGTGCTGGGTCTGGCTCAACACGGACATGGACCCGCCTGTCTGGCAGTACTGGTATGAGGGCATCTCCTCCGATTACGGCGATTACGGCTGGATGGAGCACGACGAGACCGGCTGGTACATCGAGGCCTCCTACGGCGATTGGATCGAGCTGCCCTCCAAGTACGATGCCGGAAGTCTCTGGTATATCGGGGAATAAAACCGGATCACGTCAATTGAGCAGCAGAGAAAGCCCTGCTGCTCAATTTGCATAAAGGACGGAAGGAGCTGATACGATGCTGAACGCGAAAAACGGCCGGCTGCATCTCGCTGTCGGCAACATGGATTACGTCCGCTTCGGCGCCGGAGAGAAGGTCCTGGTCATGATCCCCGGGGTGGGGGACGGGCTCAAGACCGTGAAGGGTACGGCGCTGCCCTTTGCCATCCTGTACCGGAGCATGGCAAAGGATTTTACAGTCTATATGTTCAGCCGCCGGGCGGAGCTGCCCGCCCACATGACCACCCGGGAGATGGCGGAGGATCTGAACCTGGCCATGGAGGCGCTGGGGCTCACGGGCGTCTCGGTGCTGGGGGTATCCCAGGGCGGCATGATCGCCCAGTGGCTGGCCATCGACCACCCGGAGCGGGTGGCCAGACTGATCCTGACCGTGACCCTGGCCCGGCCTAACCCCACCATGCTGAAGTCCATCGAGCTTTGGTCGGACATGGCCCGGCGGGGTGACTACAAGGGCATCATGCTGGACACGGCGGAGAAATCCTACACCCCGGAGCGCTTTCGAAAGGAAAAGCTCGCCTACGATCTGCTGGGCAGCGTGGGCAAGCCCCGATCCTTTGACCGCTTTCTGACCCAGGCGGAGGCCTGCGCCGCACACAACGCCTGGGAGGAGCTGCCCCGCATCCAGTGTCCCACGCTGATCATCGGCGGCACGAAGGACGCCATCGTCACCGGCGCGGCCTCGGAGGAGATAGCGGAGCGCATCCCCGGCAGCCGGCTGTATATGTACGAGGGGCTGAGCCACGGGCTCTACGAGGAAGCCCCGGATTTCCTGCAGCGGGTCATGGATTTCTGTTCATGACCACAGCGGCTTTACAGGGCGAGCGCCCGGACCCCGCGGGGTCCGGGCGCTCGCTCTATGCTGCTGCGTTTAGGCTTTCGGCGCCAGGAGGCGTATCAGCTCCTGCTCGATCCTGGGTCCCCACCAGTCCCGGTAACCCGCCCGGGTGGGGTGGACGCCGTCGTGCATGTAGAGCTTGTATTCCTCCGGCGTCACGGCGTTCATTTCCTCGTCGTGCCACAGGTCAATGACCTGCACGTCCCACTTGTCCGCCAGCGTCAGAAGCATATTCACCAGCTTCTGATACCGGGGATTGTCGAATTTCGTGCCGGTGTAAAAGATGATGGGACAGTTCCATTCCCTCCGGACGTAGTCGATGATATACTCAATGCCGCCCACGCTGGTGTCCAACGCAAACTTTTCCGGATCTCTGGAGGCGCCCACCCGGCCAAGGTCCGCATGGTACACGGCGTCGTTGGTGGAGAGCTGGCAGAGGAAACAGTCGACGTCGTCGGTGGTTTTGTTGTGGCGGCGGATGCGCGTTACGTAGGAGAGAGGCGGCCTGTCCGCCAGCGTGGAGGCGAGGACGGCGTCCTTGACCATCCTGCACCCGGTTTTCCGGTTCAGGTAATCCACGAAGGACAGACCGTAGGCGGACATGCCCATGGTCACCGAGGAGCCCAGCACCAGGATCCGCTTGCCCCGGAGTAGGCTTTCCGGATCCTGCGTGACGGTACGCAGACCGTAATGAAAGAGATTCCCCCTGTCAAAGAGCCCGAAATAGTGCTGCAGTATGGGCAGCCCCACGGCGAGTGCCGCAAGAAGAAGGATGATGATCGGCATACCGAATACCTCCCGTATCCACATCGGCGGACGAATCGGACCTGCTGAGATCATTATACCTCGCCCGGCGTGAAATGGCAATGCCGGAGAAAAAGCCCGTCTTCCCGGAAAGGGAAGACGGGCTTTCATGATCGACGCGTTTTTCCTCAGCCGCCGAAGACGCTGAGGAGGAAGCCGGCGGCGATGGCGGAGCCGATGACGCCGGCCACGTTGGGACCCATGGCGTGCATCAGCAGGTAGTTGTTCTTGTTGTACTTCCGGCCCACGTCCTGGCTGACCCGGGCCG
>JAFSZH010000019.1 GCA_017455685.1 Oscillospiraceae bacterium | reverse complement strand
TACTTCGTTGAAGGCGCGGATGGCGTTGGGAATGCCGGAGCGCAGAGTGTCATAGGTGTCCACCAGCAGCACCGCGTTGGTGGGATAGAGCTGGCAGTAGGTGCGGAAGGCGTCATACTCGCTGTCGAACATCTGCACCCAGGAGTGGGCCATGGTGCCCAGGGCCTTCACCCCGTAGCACTGGTCGGAGATGGTGCAGGCGGTGCCCACGCACCCGGCGATGTAGGCGGCCCGGGCGCCCAGAATGGCGGCGTCCGCCCCCTGGGCCCGGCGGGAGCCGAACTCCATCACCGCCCGGCCCTTGGCGGCCCGGACGATGCGGCTGGCCTTGGTGGCGATCAGGGACTGGTGGTTCATGGCCAGCAGCAGGTAGGTCTCCACCAGCTGGGCCTGGATGGCGGGAGCCCGGACGGTGATCAGCGGCTCCCGGGGGAACACGGGGGTGCCCTCCGGCACGGCCCAGATATCGCCGGTGAAGCGGAAGTTTGCCAGATAGTCCAGGAACTCCTCGCAGAAGATCCCCCGGCTGCGGAGATAGTCGATATCCTCCGGCTCAAAATGCAGGCTGGAGATGTAGTCCACCACCTGCTCCAGCCCCGCGGCGATGGCGAAGCCGCCGCCGTCGGGCACCTGCCGGAAGAACAGGTCGAAATAGGTGATCTGATCCTTGATGCCGGAGCGGAAATAGCCGTTGCCCATGGTCAGCTCGTAAAAATCGCAGAGCATGGTCATATTCTGTCGGGAACGCAGATCCATTTTTTGATCCTCCTTTTGCCCTGCGGGCTTATTCGTCGCCGGCTTCCGGCGCGGGGGCTTCCTCCGCCGGGGCCGCTTCTTCTTCGGCCGCGCTCTTCCGGGCGGCCACGGAACCGGGATGCTCGGCCAGATATTCCTCCATCTCCTCGGCCGGCAGGATGTCCTCCAGCCGGATGGCCATCAGATCGTCCTTGGAGGGATTTTCCATGGCGGCCAGCCGGTCCGCCTGCCGGGAGACCACGTCCTCGAACCGGTTGCGCACGTCGCGGCCGTTGCCGAAGTTGTCGTCCCGGTTCTCGTACATATCTGTGAACAGCTCCAGGGCGAAGGCGTCGGCGTCCTCCTCCAGCACGTAGCCGTTCTTTTTGCAGCGGGAGCGGAACATGGCCATCAGCTCGTCCCCGTTGTAGTCGGGAAAGAACAGATACTTGTTGAAGCGGGACTGGAGGCCGGGGTTGGAGTTGATGAACTCCTCCATGGGCTC
Organism: Oscillospiraceae bacterium; assembly: GCA_017455685.1. Lineage (GTDB taxonomy): Bacteria > Bacillota > Clostridia > Oscillospirales > Oscillospiraceae > Apopatocola. The sequence continues at coordinate 8,785 of JAFSZH010000019.1, read as the reverse complement.
GTCATAGCCCGCCACGATCACCACCAGGTCGTCCCGGTGGTCCTCCATGGCTTTCAGGATGGTCTCGATGGCCTCCCGGCCGAAGTCGTTCTCCCCGCCCTTGGACAGGGAGTAGGCCTCGTCGATGAACAGCACGCCGCCCATGGCCGACTGGATGACCTCCTGGGTCTTCAGCGCCGTCTGGCCCACGTAGCCGGCCACCAGACCGGAGCGGTCCACCTCCACCAGCTGGCCCTTGCTCAGCGCGCCGATGGCGGCGTAGAGCCCAGCCATAAGCCGGGCCACGGTGGTCTTGCCGGTGCCCGGGTTCCCCAGGAACACCATGTGCAGGCTCATGGCCGTGTTGGGCAGGCCCGCCTCCTCCCGGAGCTTCCGGACCTTGATCAGGTTGGTGAGGCTCTTGACCTCCTTCTTCACGGTCTTCAGGCCCACCAGCTCGTCCAGCTCGGCCATCAGCTCTTCCAGATTGGGCTTTTCCTCCGGCTCCTCAGTCTGGGCGGGCTTGGCCTCGGTACTGCCGCCGGAGGAGGACACGCCGGCCTTGGCGGTAAAGGCGGGCTCGGCGCTGGTGACGAACTCCGAGGCGTTGATGGGCGCCTTGGACCGGGGCACCCCGGCCCCGTCGCAGATGGCCGCCAGCTTGTCCGAGCACTCGGTGATGAAATCAGCCTCGGACATGGTGACCTCGTCGTCCACCGCCGCCAGATACAGCAGGATGTTGGTGAGCATCCTGACGAAGATCCGGGAGTTGCCGGTGCCCCGGCGGGCGTCCATCTCTGTCAGATTCCAGAAAAACAGGGGCGGCAGGAACTCGCCGGAGGCGCAGACCTTGTCCGTCAGCTCCCACAGCAGCCACCGGGGCTGGGGACGGCCCTTGGAGTACAGGGAGTTGGCGGCTTCCACGTGCTGCTGGCCCAGGTTCCGGCTGTTTTTCCACAGCTGCAGAGCGCAGGTGGTGACGAAATCGTCCAGCTCCTGCGCCAGCCCGCGGCCGGCTACCTTATAAAATGCTTCGGTGTTGGCGATGTATGTCTTGTGCAGCTCCTCGGGGGAGCGCTTCCAGGGTGTGGGCATGGCTGTGTGTCCTTCCTTTTTCTTGTTGTGAAATATATTATACTTTCTTTTTTCTGGATTGTGAATACGAAACGAAGATTTTTAAGGGGATTATAAAAAACGTTACGAGACCGCTGGACCGTTTTCCAGGGCAGAATCATCGTCCAGCCACTCATCCAGAGAGCGAATGGTGTTTACTAGGGAGTTATCCGGCCGCAGCATCCAATCAAGCAGACTTTTTGCCGCCGGGGATGCGTCCTTTCGAATACACAGATAATAGTTTGTTGTCAGTCTGTCTGTGGCGTAAACGAAGCGACGCCGGTCTTGAGCCTGCAACTCGGGCAACACCAAAAGGGAGAGTGTGTCCGACATAAAAAAATGATCGGGCGTCTGGAAGAGAAGTCGCATACTGGTCAGATCTACATAGTCGATCTGGATGTTCAGCGCCCGAAGCTGTTCCCTGGTGGAAAAATGCTCTTTAGCACTGGAATAGAATATATTGGAGTCGGTAAACGACTCATTCATCATATAGCACTTGGTTCCCACCAGGTCGGCAAGTGTGGCGGTGCGTCGGCCCCACACGGAGCAATTCTTCGGGATGTGATAAAGGGAACGGTTGCGGAGAAACAGCAGGCAGTGTATATCCGCCGACTTCATGGGGCGGGAGGTAATCACAACATCCGCGGCACCTTCCTGGAGCACCGCCGCCGAGCGGTTGTCGTCGATGTTCTGAAACACCAGCTGGGAGGACCAAAAGTCTGTGTTATATGAGGTGACGAGCGGGATATACAGAGCGTAAATAGGGGCACCCACCGTCACAGTGGATTTAATGCGGTTGAGAGATTCTAGGGCGACGCGCATATCCGAGCTTTTCTGCAGGATTTCCCGGGTATAGGAAACGGCTAAACGCCCACATCGGTTAAGCGTGATGCGACGTCTGTCTCGGTCAAACAGACGTACGCCCAGCTCCTTCTCAAGAGAGTCAATGGACTTGCTCAGCGCGGACTCAGAAATGTGAAGGGTTTCGGACGCCTTGGTCATGCTTTCTACCTCGGAAAGCACCAGAAAGTATTCCAGCTTTGCCAGATTCATAGAGAATCCTCCCCGGACGCAATCGATTAAGGAAAGTATACTTCAAGTCGAAAAAGTTATCAAGTGGCAACTATTATGCGTTGGACACGAATTCTGGCATATAGTACAATAAAACCGTCAAATGAGGCCTCATATTTGGCGAGAAAAGGAAGAAGGGAGGAACCACAGTGTCCATAGAGCTGAATCAAACGGCGGACAGTCTTCGGCATGAACGTAAAGAACTGTTTATGGATGTTGTCAAAAGAAGGAAAAAGCCATCCAGGATTCCGCTGATCTCCAGCGACAGCCTTTGGAAGATCTGTGATGAGGGAGAAAAGTTCAGTATCGCGCTGAATGATTACGACCGGCTGTATGAGATCATGTGCGCCTACCACGAGCGGTATGATTTTGACAGCTATACCGGTTACAGCGCCAGGAACACGATTCCCTTCACCAATGCGCTGGGCGAGGGGATGTACATTATGGGCGATGACCCGAATTCTCTCACCGTCCGGGACGATTTTCCCATGCGGGGGGATGAGTACGGGGAGCTGGCAGAAAAGGGAATCGTCAAGTTTTGCCTTGAAAACCTGATCTGCCGGTTGTTTCATTATAAGACACGGGAGGAGGCCGTGGAGCATTTAAAGGCGGCCACTCCCTGGCTGATGAAATACAGTGATTATTATTCCAGAGTGTCGGCAAAGTTTGTTCACGGTTACGGTGTGCCCAAAATCGAGAGCTGCGGCTATCAAGTCTCCTTTGAGAATTATTCTTTCGGTCTCCGCGGGATCAAGGAAACCGCCATGGATCTGCGCAGACGCCCCCAGGAGATGCTCGACGCCATGGAAAAAATGGAGGAGTATTACTGGCCCGCGTTCACTTCCGCCGCGGAAAACCTGCGCTACAGCGACGAGGTCGTGTTCGACACCTCCACTTGCCCCATGAACTACACGCTTTTGAGCCCTAAGCAGTTCGCAAAATTCTACTGGCCGTGGATGAAGCGCTACTTCGATTTTGTAGAGGCCCACGATCAGACATCCTACATTTTCGCGGAGGGCTCGTTTGCCAATAAGATCGACTTTTTCCGGGACATTCCGGAAAAAAGAGTCGGCGTTCTGGTGGAAGAGGACGACCCGGCCTTTGTAAAAAAGGCGCTTCCGAACCTGACGGTGATAGGGGGCTATCCCTCTATGGTGTTGGGACAGGAAAGCAGGGAAAAGAATCTTTCAACCGTTAAGAAGCTCGTGGAGGAGTGCGCGTCCGACGGGAATTATATTTTCTCCATGGACAAGATGCTTTCCTATCCCCGGGATTGTAACCGAGAAAACCTTTTGGCCGTGCTCGACTATCTTAGAAGCGTGACGCTGTGAGGAGGACGGTATGGAAGAAAAGATCCTTGATTACGACAGAGACTGGGAGTATCTCAAAACAGAGCTTCTCTCTGACCTCCCGGAAGATCAGCGTGACGGCATGCTGACCTGGATCGTTCTGCAGGCTATATTCAATTAACACCCGCAAGGGGAAAGGAGAATCATTATGAGTGAAAAGAAAGCTTCCACAAAACTGACGCGGCATCAGTATCTGATCGCTCTGCTGTGTGGCCTGGGCTACACGGGAACCTGCGGCATGTGCTATTTTGCCAGCATGTACTACAGCGTCTACCAGACGGCGACGGGTTTCAACGATACCCAGATGGGCAAGATCCTGTCCATCATAGGTGCCTTTGCCATCGTCTCCTATTTGCTGGGCGGCGTGCTGGCCGACATGGTCCAGCCCAAATGGTGCCTGCTGTTCTGCTATATTTCTTCCTCGGCACTGGGCCTGGCCATGCTTACTTTTCCCGGCTACAGCGTGATGCTGTTTATCACCGGCGCCCTGGGTGTGACCTGCCTGCTGCCCAAGTGGTGCCCCATGAGCAAGCTGCTGACCTTGTCCGGCACTCCTGAGCAGGTCGGCCGTCTGTGGGGCTGGTTCACGGCCTTTGCCGGAGCGTCCACATTCCTTGTTGGCCTGATTGCCTCCGCGATCATGGCCCGCACCGATGCCAGAACCGGCTTCGTCGCCATGGTCATCATGTACGTCATCGTCCTCCTGAGCAGTGCTGTCATGGTCCTGCTGCTCCTGAAAACAGAAAAGGGCAAGCTGCAGAGCACCAACAGCTTCAAGTTCAGCTACATCGTCAAGCTGCTTATGGATCCCAAGCAGTGGCTGGGCTGGTTCACCTTTATCGGTATGTACATCGCGTATTTTGCCTTTACCTACATCAACCCCATGCTCCAGAACGTTTTCCTGCTCCCCGTGGCGGCGCTGACACTGATCACCACCATCCGGGCCAACGCGGTGAAAACGGTCATGGCTCCCATCTCCGGCACAATGGCGGACAAGTTCGGAACGCTGAAGGTCTACCGTGTCTGCTACATCATCTTTGCCGCGGGCCTCGGTCTGCTGTGCCTGATCCCGTGGAACTCTGGCTCCATGGTGCTGGCCGTGGTGGCGCTGTTTGTGATCGCTATCGCTTACACGTCCTCCTATGCCATCAGCGGCCCGATCCTGACGGATATTGAGACAAAGAATGAATACCGTGGAACCGCCCAGGGCTTCCAGAGCGTGGCGGCCACGATCCCCGACCTGTTCATTTACTCTCTGGCGGGAAAATGGCTTACGGAGCGCGGGGACATCGGCGGATATAAGAGCATATTCACCATGGTGTTTGTGTTTATGGCAGTGGGCTTTATTTCCAACGAAATCCTGCTGGCCATGAAGCGGAAAAAAGCAAAGATCGCGGCAGAGTGATCTGCCGTCAGGCTTTTTGCATGGTCACGGACGGCTTTTCCGTCCGTGACCAATGGCCGTTTTCCGATCCAACGAAGAATTACCGCCTCTATCCAAAGAAAAATGCTTTCGAGGGGGAGATCATATGAGTATAGAGGGGCTCGGGATCATTGCTTTCTGTATTGGAATGGTAATTGTTGGAGGTATATATACCAAGCGTGCGCAGAGCAGCTCCTCTGAGTTTTTTGTTTCCGGCAGGCATAACTCCCTTTGGCTGATCGTGGCAGGTCATGTTATGGGCTGGGTCGGCGCGGGGACGCTGGTGGGCGTATATGGCTCGGCATACAAAGGCGGCCTTGGCGCAGGGATCTGGTATCCGGTGGGCTTCAGCCTGTCGTTTTTTGTGTTTGGGCCCATTATGGCCCGGCGCATCAAGCGGCTGGGCGACGCCAGAGACGTGTATACCTTTCCGGAGATCATTCGACGGAGATTCGCCCCCGGGGCAGCCAGCGTGTACGTATTCATTGAAACGGTACAAAGCATCGCTTTTATCATCGGCCAGTATATGGCCATTGCTCTGGTGCTGGATCTATGCATGGGCCTTTCTTATGAGTGGGCCTGCGTAGTATCGGGGGTCGTGGTGCTCCTGTACGTCTCTCTGGGCGGTCTTACGGGTTCGCTGATGGTAACGCTGATCCAACTGGGCATATGCATTGTGGGACTGATCCTTTCGGCAGGGATCGGCCTCCGCATGACCCGCGGCTTCTCCGGCCTGATGGCCAGCCTCCCGGCGGGGTGGAATCCCAATCCATTTACGGGAATGACTGTTCCCATGATCATCGCGGGCTTCCTGCCCACGTTTATCAACAGCTTTATTTACAGCAGCATCTATACCCGGACATTTTCCGCCAAAGATGAGAAAACGGCGGTCAAAGCATGCTATCTTGCCGGGGTCACCGCCTGTGCCATCGTTGCGCTGACGGTGCTGTGCGTTTTTGTCTGCGTCAGCTGTGTGCCGGGACTGACACGGGGCGACTACGCGCTCATTGAGCTGTTTCGCAGGACCATTCCATGGGGAGGCGCCCTGTTTGCGGCGGCTATTGTTTCTGCGTGCATGTCCACCGCCAGTGAGGCGCTGATCGGAACCGCCGCCACCATTACGAAAGACATCGTGCAGGGATTGTTCCGGATCAAAATGGACGACCACAGCACGGTGCGTCTGGCAAGACTTGTGATGATCGCAGTAACGGTGGCCTGTGTGGTCATCGCCGTTTACATGACGTCCCTGCTGGATCTCATGTATTTTGCGGCAAACCTGACAGCGGCCTACGCGCCCACCTTCCTGGTCTCCGTGTTCTGGAACCGGGTTAATACCCAGGGAATGGCTGCAGGTATGGCGGGCGGCATGCTGACAGCCGTAATCTGGGGGCTGGTCCCGTCGCTGAATACGATTATTCCGTCTCTATATGCGGGCATTCTGATCTCGCTGACGTTGCTGGTCATTGTTACGCTGAGCTTTCCGCCTCCGACTAAGGAGCAAATCGACTTCATCCGGCCGTTTCAAACAGCCCGTTGGCGGGAAGAAGAGAAATAAAGAGTGTGGCTGCTGATTTACTGTCCTATAAAAAGGCGTCTTCCGAAATGCGGGAAGACGCCTTTTCCATGATAACAGCGTTTGTGAACAATCAATTAATTCTTTTATTTCCCGCCCCGCCGCCCTTGACAAGGCGCGGCAAAAGTGATAATTTAGCACTCGGAAAGTGAGAGTGCCAGCACTCGCCCGCTGTGGGGTGCTAATCCCGGGGAGGGATAACCGTGGAGATCAGCGCGAGAAAAAAGAAAATACTCGCCGCCGTGGTGGATGAGTACATCCGCACGGCGGAGCCGGTTGGCTCCAAGACCATCGCCGAAAAAGCCAACATGGGCTGCAGCAGCGCCACCATCCGCAACGAGCTCTCCGAGCTCACCAGTCTGGGCTACCTGGAGCAGCCCCACACCTCTGCCGGACGGGTCCCGTCCCCCCAGGGCTACCGGTTCTACGTCAACGAGCTCATGGAGCGGCAAAAGCTGTCCATCGAGGAGGCGGAGACCATCAACGCCCGCCTCAGTGAGAAGATGGAGCAGCTGGACCGGCTCATGACCGATGCGGGTCGGCTGGCGGGCCAGCTCACCGGCTACCCGGCGCTGGCGCTGAGCACGCCACGGGCCGTGGCCGCCAAGCGCTTCGATCTGCTGTACGTGGATTCCAACACCTTCATCATCGTGATCCTGCTGGAAAACAACACCGTGCGGAACAAGCTGGTGCACCTGCCCTTCAGCGTGGAGCAGGGTCAGATCCAGAAGCTCTCGGCGCTGTTCAACGCCGGCTTCACCGGTCTCACCGAGGAGGAGATCACCCCCGTGCTGATCTCCGCCACCGAGCGAGCCGCCCGGGACAACATGGGCCTGACCTCCATCATCGCGGCCTTCACCATCGAGACCCTGACCCAGAGCCGGGCGGGAGAGGCTTTCGTCACCGGCGAGAGCAGCCTGCTGCAGCAGCCGGAGTTCCGGGACCCGGACAAGGCCCACCGGGTGATCAGCTATCTGTCCGATTCCCACCATCTCATGGGCCTGCCCGCCGTCACCGAGGAAAACGGCGTCCGGGTGATCATCGGCCCGGAGAACCTGGCCGAGGAGCTGCGGGATTCCAGCGTGGTCATGGCCAGCTACGACGCCGGCGAGGGCCAGCGGGGCCTGATCGGCGTGGTGGGGCCCCTGCGCATGGATTACAGCGCCGTGGCCGCCAAGCTCCGGTACATCGCCGACGGCCTGAGCCGTCTGCTGGGCTCCGGGGAAGCCCCGGCGGGCTTCGGGAAAATGATCTTAAAAGGAGACGTGAGCACCGATGAACACGAATGAGGAGAACATCCCGCAGGAAGAGACCCCCGCGGAAGAGATAAAGGAAGAGACCCCGACGGCGGAGGAGACTCCCGCGGCCGAGCCCACGGCGGAGGAAAAGCTGACCGCCGAGCTGGAAGCGGCAAAAAAAGAGCTGGCCGGGGAAAAAGACAAGTATTTGCGCCTGCTGGCGGAGTATGATAACTACCGCAAGCGTTCCGCCCGGGAGCGGGACAACATCTACGCCGACGTGAAGGCGGACACCCTTGTGAAGCTGCTGCCCGTTTTCGACAATCTGGAGCGGGCCCTGAAGCAGGAGACTGCCGACGAGGCCTACCGGAAGGGCGTGGAAATGACCATGAACCAGTTCCTGGAGGCCATGAAGACCCTGGGCGTCACCCCCATCGACACCGCCGGACAGACCTTCGACCCCGCGCTGCACAACGCGGTGATGCATCTGGAGGACCCGGAGCGGGGCGAGAAGGAGATCGTGCAGGAGTTCCAGAAGGGCTTTAAAATGGGCGACCGGGTGATCCGGTTCAGCATGGTCCAGGTCGCCAACTGAGAAAGCGGATCCCATCTCAATCAGTCAATAAAAATATTTATCGATAAACAGGAGGACATTATCATGAGCAAGATTATCGGAATCGATCTTGGTACTACCAATAGCTGCGTCGCCGTCATGGAAGGCGGCGAGCCTGTCGTCATCCCCAACGCCGAGGGCGCCCGGACTACCCCGTCCGTGGTGGCGTTCTCCAAGACCGGCGAGCGGATGGTGGGCCAGGTGGCAAAGCGCCAGGCCATCACCAACCCCGACCGGACCATTTCCTCCATCAAGCGGGAGATGGGCTCCAACTACCGCGTGAACGTGGACGGCAAGAGCTACACGCCCCCCGAGATCAGCGCCATGGTGCTGCAGAAGCTGAAGGCCGACGCGGAGGCCTATCTGGGCGAGAGCGTCACCGAGGCGGTCATCACCGTGCCTGCCTACTTCTCCGACAGCCAGCGC
>JAFSZH010000018.1 GCA_017455685.1 Oscillospiraceae bacterium | reverse complement strand
CTATATCGGAGGGCAGCACCGTCTCCCCCAGCGATTCGCACAGCTGTTTGAACTGCTCCCGGTCCTCCGACTGGGCGATGAAGCGGCTTTTGGTGCCCAGCAGCTCCACGCCGCACTCCTTCAGAACGCCCTTGCGTTCCAGCTGGATGGCCATATTCAGTCCCGTCTGCCCGCCGATGCCCGGCACGATGGCGTCGGGCCGCTCGTAACGGAGGATCTTGGCGATATACTCCAGCGTCAGAGGCTCCATGTATACCTTGTCCGCAATGGCTGTGTCAGTCATGAGGGTGGCCGGGTTGGAGTTGACCAGGACCACTTCGTAGCCCTCTTCCTTCAGCGCCAGGCACGCCTGTGTGCCGGCATAGTCGAATTCCGCCGCCTGGCCGATGACGATAGGGCCGGAGCCGATGATCAGAACTTTTTTGATGTCTGTTCTCTTTGCCATTTCAATACCCCTTAACACTTTCATCAAGATAAACGATCCTGCCGTCACAGACGGTAAGAACGCATTTGCCGAATACTTTTCTGCCCGCGAAGGGCGTGGCCTTTCCCCTGGAAAGGAACCTCTCCGGGTCTACGACGTCCTCCGTCTCCAGATCCCAGACGGAGAAATTGTTGCCCATGGGGATGGAAAACCGCTCTCTGGGGTTGACCGTCAGCTTTTCCAGCAGCTGTTCCAGGGACAGGATCCCGTTCTTCACCAGTCCGGTATAGAGCAGGGGGAAGGCACACTCCAGGCCCACCACGCCAAAGGCGCTTTTTTCCAGGCCCCGGGCTTTTTCCTCCGGGCTGTGGGGCGCGTGATCGGTGGCGATCACGTCGATGGTGCCGTCCAGCAGTCCGTCCAGCAGCGCTTGGCGGTCGGCGGGGGAGCGGAGGGGCGGGTTCATCTTCCACCAGCCGTCTTCCCGCAGGTCGGTCTCGTCCAGCAGCAGATAGTGGGGCGCGGTCTCGCAGGTCACATCGACCCCCTCGGCCTTGGCGGCGCGGATCAGCGCCACGCTCTCTTTGGTGGAGATATGGCACACGTGATAGCCGCAGCCGGTCTCTTTGGCCAGGCGCAGATCCCGCTCGATCTGTCCCCATTCGCTTTCGGAGCAGATGCCCCGGTGGCCGTGGGCGGCGGCATAGGCGCCGTCGTGGATATATCCGCCCCGGAGAAGGGAGTTGACCTCACAGTGGGCCGTAATCAGCTTTCCCAGCTCCCGGGCTTTCTCCATGGCCGCGCGCATCATTTCCTCCGACTGAACGCCCTTGCCGTCGTCCGAAAAGGCGATCACCTCCGGCGCCATGCCCTCCAGATCGGCCAGGGTCACGCCCGCTTCGCCCACGGTGATGGCGCCGTAGGGATAGACGTGGACGGAGGCCGTGTCGGCTATGAGTTTCCGCTGCACCGCCAGATGCTCCGGGCTGTCCGGCACGGGGTCCAGGTTCGGCATCGTGCACACCGCGGTATACCCGCCGCGGGCAGCCGCCGCACAGCCGGAAGCGATGGTCTCCTTATAAGAAAAACCCGGCTCGCGAAAATGCACATGCACGTCGCAAAAGCCGGGAAGGATCGTATAACGGGAAAAATCAAGAGCGGAAAGGACACCGCGCTGCTCGTCCAGAGAAAAAACAGCCGTGTCAACGCCTCTGACAGGAATGATTTTTGCGTTCTTGAAACGAATCAAACCGCTGCCTCCCAATAAACAAAAAAACAGTCTTGTCATCCGGCAAGGCTGCAAAAATGAAACCGCGAAAGCCTCGCGGGATTTTTCAGCTGCTCTTGCCGACCTCTCTGGATCGTCTTAAAGATCGTCTTCATATTATCTGCTGAAAAAGTGTTTGTCAATTCTTCGAAAAGCAGTTTTTTATTCTTCTACCATTCGGGGGAAAAAACACAGAAAACCATGCGGCATTTTGTTGGAAAACACAATATTCGCTCCGGGGTCGTTTGACATCGTTTCTCCGCAATGATAAGATGCTTTATATTCCCGACGATCGTTTGGAAAAAGGATAAAAGGAAGGTAAAAAACAATGCGTGGAATTGCTTACGGCGTGGGCGTCGGCCCTGGAGATCCCGAACTGATGACGCTGAAGGCCGTCCGGCTGATCCGTGAAAACGACGTGATCGCTCTCCCCGGCAGGGAGCCCAAAGAAACCGCGGCTTATAGAATTGCCGAGGCGGTAGTGCCCGAGATAGCTGAAAAGGAGCTGATCCCGGTGTATATGCCCATGGTCAAGGATCGGGAGCTCATCGACCGGGAGCACCGCGAGGCGGCGCTGATGCTGGAGGAGATCCTGGATCGGGGCAAAAACGTGGTATATCTTACCCTGGGCGATCCAACCGTTTACTGCACGTTCAGCTATATACAGCATTACCTGGAGGCAGACGGCTATCCGGTGGAGCTGGTCAGCGGCGTCACGTCCTTCTGCGCGGCGGCGGCCCGGCTGAACCTGCCCCTGGTGGAATGGGACGAGCATCTGCACGTGGTGCCCGCCGTCCATAAGCTGGAGGAAACGCTGGATCGTCCCGGGAACTACGTTCTCATGAAGTCCGCCAGTCAGATGAAGCGGGTCAAGGAGATCCTGCGGCAGAGCGGACGGCAGGTATGCATGGTGGAAAACTGCGGCATGGCGGACGAAAAGATCTACCGCAGTGTGGACGAGATCCCCGACGATTCGGGGTATTTCTCCCTGATCATCGCCAAAGAGAAGTGATCTTATGATCGAACTGAGAGGGCTGACAAAAAGATTCGATGACTTCACCGCGGTGGATCATCTGGATCTCACCATACAGACCGGGGAGTTTTTCGGCCTGCTGGGTCCCAACGGCGCGGGCAAAACCACCACTATCAGCATGATGTCCACGGTGCTGCTGCCCACAGAGGGGGAGATCCTCATCGACGGCCAGCGGCTGGACCGGTCCGCCAGCGTCCAGAAGCGGAAGCTCAGCGTCATCACCCAGGAGTATTCCATGCGCCAGGACATGAACATGGACGAGGTCATGGAGTACCAGGGACGGCTGTACTATCTGCCCAGAAAGGTGATCCGGCAAAAGACCGACGAGCTGCTGGAATTCGCCGGGCTGACAGAATTCAGGAAGCGTACGGTGCGCCATCTTTCCGGCGGTATGAAGCGGAAGCTGATGATCTGCCGGGCGCTGATGATCGAGCCGGAGATCCTGCTGCTGGACGAGCCCACCGCCGGTATGGACGCCCTGTCCCGCCGTCAGATGTGGAACCTGCTCCGCAGGGTGAACAGTGAAAAAATGACCATCGTGCTCACCACGCACTATATTGAAGAAGCCCAGGCGCTATGCAATCGCGTGGCGCTGATCAACGCCGGAAAGCTGCAGAAGCTGGATACCCCGGACGTGCTGATCGAGGAGCTGGGCGCTTTCGCCGTGGACGAGACCTCCGAGGACGGGCTGGTCAGCCATTATTTCCACGACAGGGAAGAGGCCATCGCCTATCTCTCCCGGGCAGGAAACAACGCTGCGCTGCGCTCCACCACGCTGGAAGACGTGTTCGTGGTTTGCGCCGGCAGAAAGATCTCCTGAGAGGGCCGCGCTATGGGTATCATTACGGTTTTATGGGAAAAATGGGTGGAGTTCCGGCGGGATTTCTACAAGATCACCGTGGCCGCCATGATCTCCCCGCTGATGTATCTGATCATCTTCGGCATGGGGATCCAGACCACGTCCCACGGGGAGCCCTATCTCCACTTTCTGATCCCCGGTGTGGTGGCCATGGCCACCATGACCGGCAGCTTCAGCGCCATCGCCCAGAACATGAGTGTCCAGCGGCTGTATGAGAAGGCCCTGGACCAGGTGATGGTGTCGCCCACGCCCCTGTGGCAGTTCATTCTGGGCCAGGTGTTGGGCGGCAGTCTGCGCGGCATGTACGCCGGCGGCATCATCCTACTGCTGACCTCGCCCATCCGGACGGATCTGACCTTCAACGCTGTCAGCCTGCTGATCATGCTGCTCAACGGCATGGTGTTCTCCACCATCGCCCTGGTGCTGTCCTTTCTGGCAAAAAGCTACACGGACGCGCCCCGTTTCACGGCCTACATCATCACCCCCATGTCTTTTCTGTGCAACACATTCTTCTCCACGGAGCAGATGCCCGCGGGCTTCCGCCAGGCTGTGAGCCTGCTGCCTCTTTCCCAGGCCAGCGGCATGATCCGCGCTATCTCCAACGGGGAAGCCCCCGGTGTGTTCGGCTTCGTTGTGCTGTTGGCGTATCTGGCTGTGTTCGGTCTCATCTCCGTCCTGTTTATTTACAGGAAGAAGAATTTGTAAAGGGGGACGGACATGGAACGACAGCTCAGCAGAGTTCTCCGGATGGCGCGGCAGTTTTTCGTCCTGCTGCTCTCGGCGGTGCTCGCGCTCTCCATCCTCCCGCCCCGGGCCCAGGCCGCCTCGGGCAAAAGCCTGGTGACCTACGGCATGGTGCCCATCCGGGCCGAGGATGTCGCCGATGGGGAATACGAGGTGGAGATCCGCTCCTCCTCGGCGTTTTTCAAGATCCGCCGGGCCACGCTGGTCGTGTCCGGGGGCGAGATGTATGCCCGGATCTTCATCGGCAGCAGCAGCTATCTCTACGTTTATCCCGGTACAAACGTGGAGGCCTCCCGCGCCCCGGAAGCCGACTGGATCGCCGGCACTGCGGCGGACAGCGGGACGGAATTTCTGATCCCCGTTCCGGCGCTCAACGCGGAATTCAACTGCGCCGCATACAGCAAAAGGCGGAAAAGATGGTATGCCCGGCGGCTGGTGGTGGACGCCTCGTCCCTGCCGGAAAGCGCCTTTGCCTTCGATCTGCCCGACTACGAGCTCATCGACAGCGCCGTGAAGGAATATATCGAGATCCACGGCGCGCCGGAGGAAGCTGAGGAAGAAGCCCCCGCTTCGACCGTTTCCGAACCCGTACCCATGGAAGTGGCTTACGACGACGGCGAGTACTCCATCGAGGTGAACATGCTGGGCGGCAGCGGCCGGGCAAGCGTCAGTTCTCCCACGCTGATGATCGTCCGGGACGGCAAAGCCTGGGCGCATCTTCTATGGAGCAGCGCATACTACGACTACATGATCCTGGACGGCTATACCTACTATAATCAGACCACGGACGGGGGCAACTCCGTGTTTGAGATCCCCATCACCGTCATGGACGAGCCCATTGACGTGATCGCGGACACCACCGCCATGGAGGACCCCCTGGAGATCGAATACACTCTGACCTTCTATTCCGAATCCGTAGGGTCCAAGAGTCTGATCCCTCAGGAAGCCGCCAAAAAAGTGCTGTGGCTCTCCGCAGCCATCATCGTCCTCGGCGGTATACTCAATTACTTCGTCAAGAAGAAACGGAAATGATGAAAAGGCCGGAGCGGAAAACCGCTCCGGCTTTGCTTATCGGTTCAAAAGCCAGACGCCCAGGTTCAGATACCCGGCAAACAACACCCAGAGAAGATATGGGACCTGGAGCCAGGCAGCTGTGCCGTCGATCTCGCTGAAGGAGAGCGTCATCCACACGATCAGCCCCCACAGCGCCACAAGCCACAAAAACGCGAAGCCGTACGCCTGGAACGAGAAGAAAAGGATGCTCCAGAGGAAATTGAAGCCCAGCTGAAGCAGATAAAGCTTCAGGCTTTTTCCCCTTTGGATCCCCTCGCCGTAAATGGCGATGCGCGCCGCTCCGATCCCCATGAGCGCGTAGAGGATCGCCCAGGCGATGGGGAACACGACGGCGGGAGGGGAGAGGGCCGGTTTCGTGACCGTGGCGTTGTAGATCTCCGTGCCTTTTCTTGTGATGAGCCCGGCAATACCGCCCACCGCCTCGGTGAACAGAATAAAGACCGCGTATTTCTTCCAGTTGTTGTTTCGCATCATAACACCACCCTGTTCCATAGAGTATGCCGGACAGGGGAGGGTTTATGCGTGAGGGGCGCACCGTCGCCAAAAAACAATAATTTCCTTGAGATAATTACTACAGAAAACGGAGATTATTGTTGAAGATGAAAGGATGTGGTGAAAATGGAGGACAGAAAAATCATTGAGCTCTTTTTTGCAAGGTCGGAACAGGCGATCACGGAGCTGAGAAATAAACACGGGGCAGCAGCGAGAAGGATCGCTTCAAACTTTCTCAATGACAAAAGAGACGCGGAAGAGTGTGAAAACGATACATATCTGGCCGCGTGGAATACGATCCCTCCGGAAAAACCTAATCCGCTCGTTACCTATGTCTGCAGATTGGCCCGAAATATCGCCGTAAAAAAGTATCACGCCAACACCGCCCGAAAGCGAAGAAGCTTCTATGATGCGGCTTTGGATGAACTGGAAGAATGTGTTCCCGCAATGGAAAACGTGGAAAGTGAATTTGCAGCCAGAGCGCTTTCCGAATCTATAAATACCTTTTTGGATACCTGCTCCGAAGGGGATCGATTCATTTTCGTTCGCCGGTATTGGTTTGCTGATCCGGTTTCTGAAATTGCTGCTTCCACAGGAAAAACAAGCCATTGGGTTTCCGTCCGTCTCTATCGCATTCGGGAAAAACTGCAGTCACATCTTGAGAAGGAGGGGATGATATGAACCGGCAGCTGATATCTGTCGCTTTGGGAGACATCGATGACGAACATATTACCGCCGCCTTGCGCTACAGGCCAGAAATAAACGACCAAATTCAGAAGCATCATCCGGCAAAGCGTATCCTCGTCATCTCTTTGGCCGCCGTCATGCTGCTTGCCTTTGCGATCACGGCGTATGCCGCAGGATGGTTCCGTTCATTTTTTGCAGCGGTTAACGAAGAATACAGCGTGCCCGACCCGGAAAAATATGAGCACGCAGGAGAGCTATCCAATAAAGCCCCTGCAACGGTAGACGTTAAAACACTGCCCGATGTCAAATTCACACTCAGCGAGTCATTTTACGATGGAGAGGATTTATTGCTGGCATACTCTCTGGAAAGCATGCAATATCCTGTGCAGTTTGGCTTTGGGCCTGAAGACGATGGTTTTGATCAATTATGGCTGGTCGGGCGGTGGTATATCGACGCTCAATTGGAAAAGAAAGTGGCAGAATCGGATTTTAACAGAATATGCGAAGAACTGCGCGGAAAAGAAACCACCGGATTCATTGTACGGGAAGCATACTTAGGCGATCATATCCGGTTGACAGACGGAACAGATCTGGGCCCGATGCTTAATATTTACACAATCGACGGAAACATGATCCTCGAATGTCAGGACGGTCTGCCCGATGCCGCCAAAAACAGAGATCAACTGGAGCTTGTTTTTACCGTTCGTGAATGTCTCCACTATTATTACAAAGACGGGGAGACGCTTTATCGTAATACTCTCAATTTAGGTGAGGCTCCCGTAACAGTTACGATCCCGAACAACAAATAAAAAGGGACGCCCCATAAGGGACGTCCTTTTTTATCCGAGTGACTGGACTTGATTGAGGCCATGCCGCGCTCCGCGTCGGCATAACGGCGGCCCGCTGCTTTACAGAGTAAACCCGGATCAACCGTTAATTCCTTCGGAAACACCGAGCATAATGATTCCGGCGACCACGGCAGCAATGCACGCATACTGTTTCGCCTTTAGCTTTTCTTTGATGATGACACGTCCGAGCAGCATAGAAACCACACAGTAGGATGCAACCATCGGAGCTGCGACAACCGGGTTTTTCGCCATTGCATACACATAAAAGACCTGTCCGAATTCCTCACAACACGCTGCTGCGCCTTTTGTCAGTTCCTTCTTAGCGAAGGGGTTGTACGGGCGTTTTTCTTTTACCAGGAGGAATACCCAGGCAACGATCCCGGCAAAAAGAAACGTAAGTCCGTACAGCACGAGCACGTCGATTTCGCCGAGGCCAAGACCTGCTTCCTCGTCCAGGATGATACCGTCGGCAGCCGTTCCGATCGTGTCAAAGAGACAGTACAGCAGCGGGAACAGGAGAGCCAGCGCCCCAAAACGGTATTTCCGGTCCTGCGGTGCGAGCTGCTTTTCCGCCTGGGAGAGTTTTTGCTCAACAACAGCAAGGAGTACGACCCCGGCAACGATCAGCACGGTTCCAACAAGTGAAAACACATCGAATATCTCACCGATGCCTGAAATACGTCCTACGGCGAGGAAGAACACCAGCATAAAGATCGCAGACATGGCGCCGGATGCATTCTGAACCGGGGAAATAATACTGATTTCCAGATACCTGAGCCCGGCGTAGCCAATGACCATGGAGATGATATAACACAGCGATGCAGGAGAATACTTGACGGCATTCTCTATGAGCGAAGTAAATGACATTGAAGTTTCCGCAAGAGGGAGCATGGCAAAAGCGGCTATCCCCATCACAAGGCCGACCCATACAGCGATGCGGAGATGGGAATATCGATCTTTTTCGTCCGTTCCCATTTTATAAAACAGATCGGCAAATCCCCAACCCAACAGACAAATCAGTGCATAGATAAACCAGTTCATCGATAGTATCTCTCTTTTCTCTCATTCTGCGCTTATGTACTACTCAACAGATCGGACATAAGCTTTTCACGGTGCCCATATTATAACAAAGTTATTCGTTCAGTCAAGAATGGCGCGCTACGGCGAATGCCAAAGGAGGCCGCTGGTTCTATACGCCGATAAAACAAATACGGACCGCAAAAGCGGTCCGTATTTGTTTGGTCCGAGTGACTGGACTTGAACCAGCGGCCATGCCGCGCTTCGCGTCGGCATAGCCGAGCGGCGGATGTCCCCATCGCCTCGCCGCTTACGCGGCAACCGGCGAGGGATGACAGCAGGAGGCCGCCGGTTCTCCGCACCCCGATAATACAAATACGGACCGCAAAAGCGATCCGTATTTGTTTGGTCCGAGTGACTGGACTTGAACCAGCGGCCATGCCGCGCTTCGCGTCGGCATAGCCGTGCGGCGGATGTCCCCATCGCCTCGCCGCTTACGCGGCAACCGGCGAGGGATGACAACAGGAGGCCGCTGGTTCTATACGCCGATAAAACAAATACGGACCGCAAAAGCGGTCCGTATTTGTTTGGTCCGAGTGACTGGACTTGAACCAGCGGCCTCCTGAACCCCATTCAGGCGCGATACCAAACTTCGCCACACCCGGATTTCTGACAGCTTTGTTACTATACCACAGCCAAAAATGAAATGCAAGCCCTTTTTCAGCTTTTTTTCGTCCCCCCGGTACAGGCCGGGGGGACGAAAAACGAATCATTGGGGAGGCGGATTATCCGCGGAATAGATATCCCGGTACAGGGCCAAGAATTCCTCCAGGCAGAGGTTGTTTTCCACCATGTAATTTGCAGCCTCCACGCCCACGTAGCGGAAATGCCAGGGCTCATACATAACGCCGGTAATATCTTCCTTGTCCTTGGGGTAGCGGACGATGAAGCCGAACTCATGGCAGTGCTGGCTCATGTACTTGAACATCTCCGTGGAAGCAAGGCTTTCGTTCTTGGGATTCACGTACATATAAGTGATATCGCAGGCCAGCCCCGTCTGGTGCTCGCTGGTGCCGGGGGGCAGGACGATTCGCGCGGCGGCTTCCCGGGAGCCCACCTGGGCCACCTTGTTGTTGAACAAGCTCTGCTGTTCATAATAATCCCGATACCCTGAGGAGAGATACACCGTGAGACCCTGGGCCCGGGTATCGGCCACCATCTGCCGCATGGGCTCCACGACGCGCCTGTCAAAGCCCTGCTGTTCCAGATACTCGATCTCGGGCGCGTAATCCTCGATATTGTTCCAGGCGTTGGCAAGGATATATTCCCAGCTGTCGATGTCGATATCCGGGGGAGCGGGAAGTCCCAGGGCGGCGGCACGGCCCGCCGGTGTGTCAGGGTCGGGAGTGGGCTCCGGCGTTGGCGTCGGCTCGGGAGTAGCCGTAGGCTCCGGGGTCGCCGTGGGGGCCTCGGTGGGGACCGGGGTCTCGTTGACCTCCAGGGTGGAGACCGCCGCCGTGGGAGCCGTCACAGGCTCCGGGTTCTTGTCTGCGGCCAGCAGCCGAAACAGCATCACGCCCGCACAGGCCGCTAGCAGCAGCACCAGCAGGATCGTTTCCAGGGTTTTCAAAAACTTCATGGGGATTATTCCTCTTCGATCGTTCGTTTGAGTTTTTCCAGGGCTTTCTTCTCCAGCCGGGATACGTAGGACCGGGAAATGGAACAGCGTTCCGCCGTTTCCCGCTGGGTCAATGGCTCACCGCCGGAGAGGCCGTACCGGAGCTGCAGGATCTCCCATTCCCGGGGCTCCAGACACCCGGCGGCGATCTGCCGCAGGGAGGAACACAGCTCCCGGAAGGAGATCCGCTCGGCCATGTCGTCCTCGTCCGTGAGAACGTCCATCAGCAGCAGGGCGTTGCCGTCGGAGTCGCTGTCGATGGACTCGGAAAGGGATATTTCTCCCGCGGACTTCCGGGCGCTGCGGAAATACATCAAAATCTCGTTCTCGATGCAGCGGGAAGCGTAGGTGGCCAGCCGCACGCCCTTATCCGGGCGGTAGCTGGAGATCCCCTTGATCAGCCCGATGGTACCGATGGAGATCAGATCGTCCTGCTCGCTCTCGTTGGTATAGTATTTCTTGATGATATGGGCCACCAAACGGAGGTTGTGCTCAATGAGGACGTTGCGGGCGGAAATATCCCCCGAGCGCCATTGTTCGATGTACTTCCGTTCCTCCGCAGCGGAGAGGGGCCGGGGGAACGAGCCGGACAGGCTGCCGAGGCGCATGGTGAACAGCGCCCCGTTGACCAGAAGCAGAAACGCGCTTGTCAGCATACGATGAAACCTCCTTTACTGGTGGTTTCATTGTATTCACCCCTGGCAAGTCCCTATGAGAGGGGACAAAGCATCAGTTGCCGGTCTTGCTGTTGAGCCAGGCCAGAACGTCCTGATAGACTTCGTTTTTATTGAGCTCGTTGAGCATCTCGTGCCGTCCGCCGTGGTAGAGCTTCATGGTCACGTCGGTCATGCCCGCCTTCAGGAAGGCCTTGTACGCCCGGATCACGCCCCGGCCCTGCTCGCCCACGGGATCGCAGTCGCCGGACATGAACATGACGGGCAGATCCTTCTTCATCCGCGCGATGTTCTTGGGCTTGGAGATGAACTCGATGCCGCCCATCATGTCGTGCAGCAGCGCGGCAGAGGGCACGAAGCCGCAAAGGGGATCGTCGATATAGGCGTCCACGACGGCCTCATTCCGGCTGAGCCAGTCAAAGCCCGTGCGGATATCGCCCAGCTTGTCGTTGTAGCTGCCGAAGGCCATTTTGTTGAGCAGCTCGCTCTTGTATCTGGGCCCGTGGCGCTTGATCTCCAGGGCGCTCATCATCTTGCCGCCGGCGATCAGAGCCCCGCTCTGCTGGCCGGTGCCGCTGATCACCGCCCCGTCCAGGCCGGTGCGGTAGCGGATCAGATAAGTCCTGGTGAGGAAGGAGCCCATGCTGTGGCCGAAGATAAAATATGGCTTTCCGGGATAGCGCTCGGCTGTCAGATCGTGGAGCTTGTGGATATCCTCCACAGCCTTGCCCCAGCCGCCTTCTTCGCTGAAAAAGCCGATGGAATCTTCTCCGGCCACGCTCTTGCCGTGGCCCAGCTGGTCGTGGGCCACCACGATATAGCCGTTGTCCGCCAGAAAGCCGGCGAAATCATCGTACCGGGCCACGTGCTCGGCAATGCCGTGAACGATCTGAACGATGCCGACAGCGTTGCCTTCCGGCAGGTATTCCCGATAGTACAGCTCAGTTTTTCCGTCGCAGGACAAAAAAGTAGATTCTGTCATTCGTGCCATAGCCAAAAGTCCTTTCTTGTGTTATAATTCATTTGCCTAATATTATAAACGAATTCCGTCGGAAATCAAGAAGGAGGTCACATATGAGTCAGCACGTTGTCGCACTGGACCAGGGAACCACCAGTTCCCGCACCATCATCTTCGATAAGCAGGGAAAGATCAAGGCCCTCGCCCAGTATCCCTTCGCCCAGATCTACCCCCAGCCCGGCTGGGTGGAGCACGACCCCATGGCCATCCTCTATACCCAGATCGGGTCCTTTACGGAGGCGTTCCATTCCAGCGGCCTGAAGCGGGAGGACATCGCCGCCATCGGCATCACCAACCAGCGGGAAACCACCATCATCTGGGACAAGGTATCGGGGCGGCCCGTGTACAACGCCATCGTGTGGCAGTGCCGCCGCACAGCACCTCTCTGCGAGGAGATCCGGCAAGCGGGTTATACCGACATGATCCGGGCGAAGACCGGTCTCGTCATCGACGCCTACTTCTCCGGCTCCAAGATCCGCTGGATCCTGGACAACGTCCCCGGCGCCCGGGAGCGGGCCGAGAGGGGAGAGCTGCTGTTCGGCACTGTGGACTCCTGGCTGATCTGGAATCTCACCGGCGGCAAGGCTCACGTGACCGATTACAGCAACGCCTCCCGCACCATGCTTTTCAATATTCATACGCTCTCCTGGGACGAAGAGCTCTGCGAGCTGCTGAAGATCCCCATGTGCATGCTGCCGAAGCCCGTCTCCAATTCGGAGGTCTACGGTACCATGACCGACAAGATCCCCGGTCTGGAGGAACTGGCAGGCACGCCCATCTGCGGCGCGGCGGGAGACCAGCAGGCCGCGCTGCTGGGCCAGGGCTGTATTTATCCCGGAGAGGCGAAAAACACCTACGGCACCGGTTGCTTCACCATGATGAACACCGGCACCAAAGTACCCGTCAGCGAGAACGGTCTGCTTTCCTGCGTGGCCTGGAGCATCAACGGCAAGACGGAATACTGCCTGGAAGGCAGCGTGTTCAACGCGGGCAGCACCGTACAGTGGATGCGTGATGAGCTGCATCTGATCCAATCCGCCTCGGAGACCCAGGCGCTGGCGGAGTCTGTACCGGACAACGGCGGGGTGTATCTGGTCTCCGCCTTCACCGGCCTGGGCGCGCCTTACTGGGATATGTACGCTCGGGGCGCCATGGTAGGCATCACCCGGGGCACCACCCGGGCCCATATGGTCCGGGCGGGACTGGAGGGTATCGCCTACCAGGTCAAGGACCTCATCGACGCCATGGAGCAGGACGCCGGCGCGCCCATGCAGATCCTCAAGGTGGACGGCGGCGCCAGCGTCAACGGCTTCCTCATGCAGTTCCAGGCGGATATCCTCCGCTGTCCCATTGACCGCCCCGCCATGGTGGAGACCACCGCGCTGGGCGCTGCGTTCCTGGCAGGTCTGTGCGCCGGGGTCTGGAAGGACATTTCCGATATCACGGAGATCCGGGAATCCCAGCACATTTTCCGTCCGAAAATGGACGCCGTCCAGGCCCGGGAATACTGTGACCGCTGGCACAAGGCCGTGGAACGGGCCCGGCATTGGGAATAAAACGGTAACAGACTTGGCGCTTTACTGTAACCACTCTGCGCCTTGCATTCCCGTTTTGCATGTACTATAATGCAAAATTGACAATTTAGAAATTGCAGGGGTGATACCCATGGAATCCTTCAGCGATTATTACTGGGCCGGACGAAAAGGCCATCTGATCGGCGTGGGCGGCGTATCCATGTCCCCGCTGGCGGAGGTCCTGTCGGAGGCCGGACTGGTGATCACCGGGTCCGATCTGCGCGACGGCGCCAACATCGAGCACCTCCGCTCCGTAGGGATCAAGGTGTTTATCGGCCAGAAGGCCGAGAACATCCCGGAAGACACTGAGTTCATCGTCCGCACCGCCGCCGCCCGGGACGACAATCCCGAGGTGGCCGAGGCGCGCCGCAGGGGACTGCCGGTTTTTGAGCGCACCCAGGCCTGGGGCGCCATTATGAAAGACTACCGCAACTCCCTGTGCATTTCCGGCACCCACGGAAAGACCACCACCACCTCCATGTGCACCCATATCCTGATGGCGGCTGAGCGGGACCCCACCGTGATGATCGGCGGCACGCTGCCGCTGCTCCACGCCAACCACCGTGTCGGGGCGGGGGACACCATCGTGATGGAAGCCTGTGAGTACTATAACTCCTTCCACGCCTTTTCGCCCACAGTGGCGGTGATCCTGAATATCGAAAAGGATCACATGGACTTTTTCAAGGACCTGGAGGACGTGAAGGCCTCTTTCCGGAAGTTCGCCTCTCTGGTACCGCCCCGGGGCTTCATCATCGCCAACGCCGAGGATCCCAACACCATGGACGCCCTCAAGCCCCTGGACCGGGATATCTTCACCTTCGGCATGAACAAGGGTGCGGACGTGTACGCCGCCAATATCCAGCGCCACGGCTCCGAGACGGAGTTCGACGTAATCTACTGTGAAGAAGTCTTCACCCACGTGAATCTGCGTGTGCCGGGGGATCACAACATAAAGAACGCCTTGGCCGCCTCTGCCGCCGCCATCTGCCTGGGCTGCAGCCCCGCCGCCATCCGCTACGGTCTGGCCGGCTTCGCCGGGGCCAACCGTAGGTTCGAGTTCAAGGGTAAGTTCAACGGCGCGGACATTTACGATGATTACGCCCACCATCCCCGGGAGCTGCAGGTGCTGCTGGACGCGGTGAAGCCGCTGGGTTACCGGCGGGTGATCGTCGTGTTCCAGCCCCATACATATTCCCGCACCAAGGAGTTCTTCAACGAATTCGTGGAACAGCTCAAACGGCCCGATTTCTGCTATCTGGCGGAGATCTACGCCGCCCGGGAGAAAAACACCCTGGGGATCTCCTCCGCCGATCTGGCAAGGGAGCTGCCCAACGGACAGTTTTTCGCCGACAACGCGGAGCTGGAGAAGACCCTCCGGGCCGTGGCGTCTCCCGGCGATATCATCCTCACCGTGGGAGCCGGCGACGTGTACCGCATCGGTGAAAAACTGCTGGAAAACTGAAGAAGGAATGTCTCTTGAATCCTAACCAAATCAAAGCCCGCGTCGCCCAGAGGCTCTTTGGCGCAAAGCCCTCGCCGTTCATCGTGGCGCTGATATTCATCGGTGTCACCCAGCTGCTTTCCACCCTTTTTTATTACTCGGGAGGCTCGCAGATCATCCCCGACGGCGATTTTTCCTCTTATCTGGACGCTTTTGAAAACAATCTGACCGAGCCGGTGGTACTTCCCACCATCGCTTACGTCACACTCGCCGCCGCCCAGCTCGTTTCCGTGCTGCTCACCTACGGCTTTCACAGCTATTCCCTCCACGCCTGCCGGGAGGAGAAAACCAGTTTATTCGACCTGATGGACGGATTCATCATACCGATCAGGGCGCTGCTGATCTGGTTCGTCTCCGCTGTTTTGAGCAGCATCGGCTTTATGCTGTTTATCGTGCCGGGCTTCATCATCACCTATACCTACGCCATGGCGCCGTATCTGCTGCTGGATCATCCCGACTGGTCGCCCCTGCACTGCATGCAGGAGAGCCGCCGGATGATGCATGGATACAAAAAGGATTTCTTCCTGCTGCGGCTGAGCCTGCTGTTCTGGCGGATCCTGGCTGTTTTCCCGTTTACGGAGGTCATTTCCCGGCCTCTGATCGATTTCAGCGAGACCTCTTTCTATCTCGAGCTCATCGGTCCCGCACCGGAGGATGATCCCGGCGAGGAGCCGCCCCAGGAAAAGCCGCCCTGGGAATATTGAGAACAAAAAACCGACCGATTGATTCGGTCGGTTTTTTTGATCTTTCATACCTGCGGGGGGCGTTTGGCCCGGCGGCGGCTCCTGCCGCGGCGGCGGCTCTGGGTGGCCTTGTCCTTATAGTACCGCTCCATCTCGTCGTCCGCCCGATAAATGATGCGGTTCACGGCCCAGGTCTCGTTCTCCGTCTTCCGGAATTTCAGCCGGACAAGGAACTTTCCGTGATCGGCGCAGCTGCCCAGGGACATATACCGTCTGTCGCCCTGGTTGACCCAGCGGTTGAGCTCCAGCTCGTTTCCGCAGTCCGGGCACAGGGTTTTCGTCACCTGGGGGTCCAGGAACGCCTCGCTCCTGGCGCTGTAGCCGGTGAAGGCCCGGTGCTCCAGAGCATCGCTCTCATCGCCGCTCTTTTCCGCCGGGAGGCGGGTGGAAAGCAGGGTGGCGGCGTTGTCGTACTGTTCCAATCCCGCCGGGAAATCCAGCTTGGAGCACACCAGCGCCGTGTTATAGGCGTCGCCCAGGGCGTCGTGGGCTGTACGCGTCTGCTCGATGGCGAAATGCTCCATGGCGGTGGCCAGGGATTTCTGGTTTTTATCTCCGCCGGTCTGAATATTATAGATCAGCTGCAGATTGATCCAGTCCTGGATCCAGTCCCAGTCAAGATCGTGGACGATGATGTTCTGCTCCATGATGCGTCGGTCGTCGTAGCCCCAGGTAATGAACACCGGGTCCTCGCCGCACCACTCCCGGAACCGGGCGAACACCTCCGGGAAGGTGTCGCTGTGGCTGAGCCGCTCCTTGTCGATGCCGGTGAGCTTTTTCACCTTATAGTGCATGCTGCGGAAGTAGACCGGCCGTACGTCGGACTGGAACTCCTCGCCGGGGCGGAAGTCGTCGTCCAGTCGGACGGCTCCGATCTGGATGATCTCGCCCGCGAGATGGATGGGAAGATGATTGAAGATGGCTGCGTGGGAATTCATGGCCTGGTTCCATTCCAGGTCAAGGACGATATAGGACATTCTTTTTCCGACCTTTATCACTCTATTTTCATAAAATCAATGTATTATAACAAGCCCGCCGGAAAAACACAACCATTTCCGCCCATGTTTTTTCTTTTTCGGGGAAGTCCGGAAATGGAAGCACCATTTGCAAAAAGGAAGCATATTTTGCCTTTCTTTTTTGAACCCAATGCTGTATACTTTTGATTTAAGAAATTGAATCGGGGAGGCATACTTATGAAGATCGCTGTACTGTGCGGCGGACTCAGCTCCGAGCGGGACGTTTCCATATCTACCGGCTCCTGCGTGGCCCGCGCCCTCCGGGAGAGGGGACATCAGGTAGCTCTGATCGACCTCTTTCTGGGGAACGAAGCCGCTGCGGCAGAGCCCGACGTACTCTTTTCTTCCGATACGGACAGCGCCCTGTACCGCGTAGGTGAGACCGAGCCCGATCTGGACGCGGTCCGGCGGCAGCGGGGCGGCGAGAGCATCCTGGGCCCCGGGGTCATCGAAGTATGCCAGCGGGCGGAGATCGTCTTCCTGGCCCTCCACGGGGCGGAAGGGGAGAACGGCAAGGTCCAGGCCCTGCTGGATCTCTACGGCGTGATGTACACCGGCAGCGGGTACCTCGGCAGCGCCTTGGCCATGAACAAGGCGCTGAGCAAGACTCTGTTCCGCGCCGCCGGCATCCACACCCCTCCCGGGATCGTGCTGCACCGGGGCGGGAGCCTTTCCGCCGAGGTCGGCTTTCCCTGTGTGGTGAAGCCCTGCTCCGGGGGCTCCTCCGTGGCCACGGCCATCGTCCGGGAGGAAAAGGACTATCTCCCCGCGCTGGAGGCCGCCTTCTCCTGCGACGAAGACGTGCTGGTGGAAAAGTACGTCAAGGGCCGGGAAGTCACCGTGGGCGTGATGGACGGCAAAGCCATGCCCGTCATCGAGATCATCCCCAAAACCGGCTTCTACGACTATAAAAATAAGTACCAGGCCGGTCTCACCGAGGAAATCTGCCCCGCGCCGCTGACGGAAGAGGAGACCGCCCGGGTCCAGCGGCTGACTGAGCAGGTCTACGCCGCGCTGAAGCTGGACGCCTACGGGCGGGCCGACTTCCTGCTCAGCGAGGAGGACGGGGAGTTCTACTGCATGGAGGCCAACACGCTCCCCGGCATGACGCCCACCAGCCTGATCCCCCAGATGGCGGCGGCCCAGGGACTGTCTTACGGCGAGCTGTGCGAAAAAATCATTGAAGTATCCATGAAGAAGTATAAGAAATGATCGAGATCACCATTCAAAACATGATCGACGCCTGCCGCGGCACGTGGCAGGGAGATCCCGCTCTGCTGGACGCCAGACCGGAAAACATCGTCACCGACAGCCGCCAGGCGGGGCCGGGAAGTCTGTTCATCGCCCTGAAGGGCGAGCGCACCGACGGGCATAAATACATTCCGGACGTGCTGGCAAAGGGCGCGCTGGCCGTGCTGTGTCAGGAGCCGGGAGACGGCGGGGAGCCGCGGATCCTGGTGCCGGACGTGATGCAGGCCATGCGGGAGATCGCCGCCTGCGTCCGGGGGCGGTGCGCTTATCCCTTCATCGGTGTCACCGGCAGCGTGGGCAAGACCACGGCCAAGGAAATGATCGCCGCGGTCCTCTCCGCCAGATATGACACCTTCAAGACCCCGGGCAGCATGAACGGGCAGATCGGGCTACCGGTCACCTTCATGGCCCTCTCCGCCCGGTATGAGGCGGCGGTGATCGAAATGGGGATCTCCCAGTTCGGGGAGATGACCCGGCTCACCGAAATGGTCCGTCCCGATTACGCGGTCTTCACCAACATCGGCGATGCCCATCTGGAATTCCTCCGCGACAGGGAGGGAGTCCTCCGGGCAAAATCAGAGATCGTCCGGGGTATGAAGCACGACGCGGTGATCTTTGCCAACGGCGACGACGCGCTGCTGAAAAAGGCCGATTTCGGCCGGAAAACCGTCCTCTTCGGTCTGGGCGAAAACTGCACGGTCCGGGCGGAGGACCTCTCCAGCCGGGACGGGATCTCCCTCCAGTGCACCGTCTGTGCTCCGGGACGCCGCTTCGCGGCGGATATCCCGGCCTACGGCGAATACATCATCTACTCCGTGCTGGCGGCGACTGCCGTGGGCATGGAGTTGGGCCTCTCCAATGAGGAGATCGCCCGGGGGCTGAGGGCCTATAACACTGTGGGGCACCGCTCCCGGGTGGTGCGGTCCCCGCTCTGTACGCTGATCGACGACTGCTATAACGCCAACCCCACCTCCAACCGGGCTGCCATCGACTCCATGGTCCGGCTTCCCGGACGAAAGGTCTGCTTTCTGGGAGACATGCGGGAAATGGGGGAGACGTCCCCCCGGCTCCACCGGGAGATTGGCGAATACGCCGTAGAGCGCGGCGTGGATCTGGTATGCACCTACGGCGAGGAGGCGAAGCACATCGCCGAGGGCGCCGGGGAACGGGGCCGCCATTTCACCGACAGGCGGCAGCTGCTGGATTCCATCGAGGGTATTCTCCGGCCGGGGGACGTAGTGCTGGTGAAGGCATCCCATGGGCCGAACTTCGTGGATATCGTAGAAAAAATCGAAGAACTGCAAAAAAAGAACGCTGAGAGCTGATCTCAGCGTTCTTTTTATTCTGGTGATTTATCAGAGCAGGTGGAAGGCCACGATCAGGCCGGAGAACACGATGGAGACCGTGGAGCACAGCTTGATCAGAATGTTCAGAGACGGGCCGGAGGTATCCTTGAAGGGATCGCCCACGGTGTCGCCGACGACGGCCGCCTTGTGCTGGTCCGAGCCCTTGCCGCCGTGGTTGCCCCGCTCGATATACTTCTTGGCGTTGTCCCAGGCACCGCCGGCGTTGGACATGAACACAGCCATGGCAAAACCGGTGACGGAAACGCCGCCCAGCAGGCCCACCACGCCGGTGGGACCCAGGATCAGGCCGGTGGCCAGGGGGACCAGGATCGCCAGCAGGGCGGGAGCTACCATCTCATGCAGGGCGCCCTTGGTGCACAGGGAGACGCAGGCGGAATAGTCGGGATCGGCTTCGTACTCCATGATGCCCTTGATCTCCCGGAACTGACGGCGGACCTCCACCACGATGGACTGGGCCGCCGTCTGCACCGCGCTCATGGTGAGAGCGGAGAACACGAAGGTGAGCATGGCGCCGATGAACAGGCCGACCAGAACGGTGGGGCTGGTGAGGGAGAAGTCCAGGACTTCCTCGGTCTTGGTCTGCACGATGTCAACGTAGGACACCAGCAGGGCCAGAGCGGTCAGGGAGGCGGAGCCGATGGCGACGCCCTTGCCGGTGGCGGCGGTGGTGTTGCCCAGGGAGTCCAGCGCGTCGGTGCGGTCCCGGACCTCCTCGGGCAGGCCGCTCATCTCGGCGATGCCGCCGGCGTTGTCGGCCACGGGGCCGTAGGCGTCGGTGGCCAGGGTGATGCCCAGGGTAGAGAGCATGCCCACACCGGCAATGCCGATGCCGTAGAGACCCTGGTTGAAGCTCGCTTTGCCGCCCGCGCAGAAGAAGCTGACGATGACGGCGGCGCTGACGATCAGAATGGATGCCAGCGTGGAGCGCAGGCCCAGGGAGATGCCGCCGATAATAATGGTAGCGGCGCCGGTCTCGGAGGCGGCGGCCAGGTTCTTGGTGGGCTTGTAGTTATCGGAGGTATAATACTCGGTGAAATAGCCGATGGCCGTGCCGCCGGCCAGGCCGCTGAGAATGGCCACGTAGACGCCCCAGCAGTTGTTGGCGGCGCCAAGGATAAAGTAGCACAGAGGGGCGGCCAGCACCGCGCTGAGAACGGCGGCGGTGTAGGTGCCGGTACGCAGGCTCTTGAGCAGGCTCAGCTGGGTGGCGTCCTCTTTGGTGCGCACCAGGAAGGAGCCCAGCAGGGAGCAGATGATGCCGCAGACGGCCAGCGCGATGGGCAGGAACATGCCGGCCCAGCCGTACCCGGCGATGGCGGCCAGCGCGAAGGTAGCCAGGATGAACAGCCACTTGCACAGGCGGTGGTAGAAGGCGTTCTCCTTCCAGTGCAGGGGCAGCAGCACCATGAGCAGCCACAGCGCATTGGTGTAGCAGATGCCGGCAGTGTCGAAGTAGGCTCCG
>JAFSZH010000017.1 GCA_017455685.1 Oscillospiraceae bacterium | reverse complement strand
TGTTCATCCAGCTGAATGCGGTACGCACGCCGGGGGCGCTGTCGTAGGTCAGGTTGGGATCGGCCTGGATCAGGGCGAGGTTGGAGGGGATGGAGACGTTCTCCACCAGGTCCACCTGACCGGCCTGCAGGGCGCTGGCCTTGGCCTCCAGGCCAAGGAAGATGATGTTCACGGTGTCATAGGGGACTTCTTCGTAGTAGTAGGGGTTCTTGACCATGGTGTAGCCAACACGGGGGGTGGCTTCCTTCACCATGTAGGGGCCGGTGCCGATGGCGTAGTAGTCGAAGTCGGTGGTATCGGAGACGTTGATGATCTCCATGATGGGGTTGGCCAGCTTGCCGGGCAGATTGTCGTCCGCCTTGGGCAGGGTGATGGTCAGAGTCCGCGCGGCGTCGTCGGCCTCGATGACGGCGTCAAAGGACAGGTACTTCTGGGGGCCGGAGGTGCCGTTGGGGCCCTCGGCTTTGTTCCACTCAAAGGACTCCTTGACCTTGGTCGCGGTCAGGTCAGCGCCGTTGGAGAACTTGACGCCGTCACGCAGGACGATGGTCCACACGGTGTAGTCGTCGTTGTGGTCCCAGGATTCCGCCAGCCAGGGGCCGGGGGTCATGGTGTCGTCAAACTTGAACAGGCATTCGCCGACGCCGTAGCGCATGCAGTTCCAGGCGGTGTTGGTCTGGTTCATGGGGTTGATCAGACCGTCGCTGAAAGCTTCCAGGCCGAAGTTCAGGACTTTTTCCGCAGGGGCGGAGGAGCTGCCGGTGTTGGAGCTGCCGGAACTTGTGCTGCCGGAGCCGGAGCTGCCGGAGCCGCCGCAGCCGGCCAGCAGGCCGACGACCAGCAGCAGGCTGAGGATGAGCGCGATGGTTTTTTTCATGTCGTTGTTTCCTTTCCAAAATATACGTTTTCTCCCAGAGGGGTCTTGCTCATGGTTTTCCCGGACAGGGCCGATGCCCTGCCCGTGCCGGATGCCGGATATTTCGTTGTTTCGGCCGGTCGTTTCCCGGAGGAGCGGCGGCTGTCGGCCAATCCCGGCAAATGAAAAAACGGCATGGGTACAGAAATCACGTCTCTGTTCCCATGCCGTTTAGGCTAACCTTTGAAAAAGGCGGTACTTATCTGTATTCCGTTGTCGTTTTTTCCGGTTTGTCAGGTCTTGTCGTCCTGCAGGTAGATGTGCCCGTATTTGTCTTCCGGTTTTTTTGATTCCTTCACTTTGCAGATCTTCGGGAACATCTTCCGTGCCATGTCGGCCAGGCGCCGTGCGTCCTCTTTTTCGTTCTCAGAAAAAGAGATCTTGATCTTCATCAAACGCCTCGTAAATATATAATATTGTAAAAAAGACTGCTGCCGCACAAAAGCGGCAGCAGCCCGTATTACGCTGTTGCAAATCACACCCGCGCTCCAAAGGTCCGTGGAGGCGAAGAAAAAAGATGCGCAGGCAAGTCTTCTGGCTCATGGGTCGTCACCTCGGCAGTCTTCCCGGCGCGCGAAGCGCCAGTGACGCAAGTTGCCTCGGCTCGCCAAATACAGCGGCGGCTCCGTACGGGATTCTCACCCGTTTCCTTGTTCGGCGTTCTCCATGGAGAACGGCACCTGTGCATTTTATTCAATTATCGGGGGAAAAACTGTCTGTATTATAGGAAATCCCCGGGAGTTTGTCAAGCCTAATCGCGTTTTTCATCAAAAATCGGCGCATATCCGGTCACCGGACGCCGGTGCTGCCAAAGCCGCCCTCTCCCCGGGCGGTGTCGGTGAGCTCCTCCGCCAGAGCAAAGTCCAGCGTGCGGCAGGGCAGCAGGATCATCTGGGCGATCCGCTCGCCGTTCTCTACGGTCCGGGGCAGGCTGCCGTCGTTGAACATGGGCACGATGTACTCTCCCCGGTAGTCGGCGTCGCACACGCCCACACAGTTGGCCGGGCGGAGGTTCTGCTTCAGCGCCAGACCGCTGCGGGCGAAGATGGCGGCGAACCAGCCCTCCGGCAGAGCCATGGCCAGGCCGGTCCCTATTTTGACGGTGGCCCCGGGGGCGATCTCCGCCGGGGCGTCCAGGCAGGCGTAAAGGTCGTACCCCGCGGACAGGTCCGACCCCCGGGTGGGGAGAACCGCTCCCTCCCGTAGTTTTTTCACTTCGATGCGAATGCTGTCCATAGGCGCCTCCGATCCGGTTTTGTTCCATGATAGCATATCGGGGCGGAAAAGGAAAGATTGATTTGTCCCCGGCCCCCTGCTACAATGTCCCCGGAGGATGAGCGCATGGCCGAAATCGTTGAGATCACAGATCTGTCTTCGCCGGAGCTGGACGTTTACGTCCGGCTCACCGAGGCGCAGCTTCGCTGCCGGAGAGATCCGGAGAAGGCGCTGTTCATTGCGGAGAGCCTGCCGGTGATCGCCGCCGCGCTGGAGGCAGGCTGCGAGCCGGTATCCCTGCTGGCGGAGAGCCGCCGGGCGCGGGGGCTGCCCCGGGAGCTGCTGGACCGGTGCGGAGAGGTCCCCGTTTTCACCGGGGACGAGGCGCTGCTCCGTCGGCTCACCGGCTTCACCCTAACCCGCGGCATCCTCTGCGCCATGCGCCGCCCGCCGGAACGCTCCGCCGGGGAGGTCTGCGCCGGGGCAAAGAGGATCGCGGTGCTGGAGGGCATCGTGGACGGCACCAACCTGGGGGCTGTTTTCCGCTCCGCCGCCGCGCTGGGCATGGACGCGGTACTGCTGAGCCCCACCTGCGCCGATCCCCTGCTGCGCCGGGCCGCCCGGGTCAGCATGGGCACCGTGTTCGCCGTACCCTGGGCCCGGCTGGGAAGCGGCGCGGACTGGCCGGAAAAAAGTCTGGGCTATCTGCGGGAACAGGGCTTCGTCACGGCGGCCCTGGCGCTGGACAGCTCCGCTCTCTCCGTCACCGATCCTTCCCTGCATCGGGCGGAGAAGCTGGCGCTGCTGCTGGGCACGGAAGGGACCGGCCTCACCCCGGCGGCCTTAGCCGGGTGCGACTGCAGGGTGATGATCCCCATGGCCCGGGGAGTGGACTCACTGAACGTCGCCGCGGCGGCAGCCGTGGCTTTCTGGGAGCTGCGATACCGCGAATAACGAAAAACGGCCCCGGGACCGTCTGGTCCCGGGGCCGTTTTTCAGTATTCAAAATCACTGGGCTCGCCCAGAGGCCTGTCCAGCAGCTCCGGGTGGGCGAAGATGTGCTTGATCAGCCGCAGACTGCGGGCGAAATAAAACCCGTCCGCGATCCGCTCGTCCAGCGTGGCGCCCACGTCCAGCACGTCCCGGATCTCCTCGGTGCCGTCGGGCATGAGCAGCTTCTCCTTGTGGAGGGTGCCCAGGGTGATCATGATGCTGTTGGTGCCGTAGTTGTTCAGATGGTGATACACCGCGGGACAGCGGATGCTGCCCAGGTTGCTGCAGAAAAGGGTGGTGTAGTTGGGGTCGCCCTCGGTGAGGAATCGGGGATTGACGCCCCAGAAGTCCAGCCAGCGGACGATCCGGACGATCAGCGCCAACGGCAGCCGGGGCAGCTTTGCCAGAGTATCCATGATGGCGTCCACGCCGCCGGTGGCGGTCTCGCTCTTCCGGGTCTCCCGCACGTCCCCCACGATCTTCCGGCTGATATCGTCCAGGGCGTCGGTGTCCTTGGGCACCAGCACCATCAGCGCCTCGTCCGCGCCGTCGGAAAAGCGGCGCTTGGCAACGAAGCTCATGGAGATCTCATAGCGCTCGTACATCCGCCAGCCCTGGATGAACCGGTTCATCTTGGGCCGCTCCCGGACCATGCGTGCCAGGCCGGTGAGAAAGCAGTGGAACACGGTGGTCTTGTACTCCGGGTGGGAGGCGTTCTTCTTTTCCAGATAGGCCACCAGCGCGGTGGCGTCGATGGTGTCGCTCAGATAGACCTC
The DNA here is from genome assembly GCA_017455685.1 of Oscillospiraceae bacterium. Taxonomy (GTDB): domain Bacteria; phylum Bacillota; class Clostridia; order Oscillospirales; family Oscillospiraceae; genus Apopatocola. Next base: position 15,422 of record JAFSZH010000017.1, on the reverse strand, counting down.
GCAGTCGGTCCGCTTGGGCATCAGATAGCTCATGATGGTCTGCAGACCGGGGGCCTTGACCCGGCGGCCGTCCCGCCGGTCGCCCCAGCGGCGTTTGGGGGGGTTCTCGATGTTATCGCTCATTTCCCGACCTCATTTCCGTTTTCTCTCCCGGATATAATAGCGATACGGGGTCCCCGTTGTCAATAAAAAAGTCGGCGCAGGTAACTGCGCCGACTTTCCTGTGTTTTCAGATCTTACTGCCGGCCGATCCGCTTGAGCTCGGCGTCCTTTTTCCAGAGATAGCTGAGCCGCAGCTCCTCCCCGGTGCGGATGCGCCGGAAATTCACCAGATGCTTGCAGAAGATCGGCGCCGCCGGGACAGCCAGCAGCGCAGCGCCCAGCCAGAAGCCCGTCATCAGGCCGAAATAGGCCGGCCAGATCACGCTCATGCCCACGGTGACGACGCAGACGTAATTGCTCAAAAGTCCGATGAGGATCGCCACTCCCAGCAGAAGCAGGAAAGACCGGGGATCCCAGGCCAGGATCACCCCGCCCAGGCAGGCCAGTCCCTTGCCGCCCCGAAAGCGGAGAAACACGGAGTACATATGTCCCAGGATGGCGGAAACGCCCCCCAGAATGCCGGCCGTCGGCAGGGAGGGAAAAAGGCGCTCGCAGAGCTTCCAGGCCGCCGCCGCCTTGAAAATGTCCAGCAGAGCCACGGCGACGCCCGCCAGCTTGCCGGCCATGATCACCGTGTTGGAGGCCCCGGCGTTCAGCGAGCCGCTGGTGCGCACGTCGTAGCCCCGAACCTTGCCCACGAAAAAGGCCGGGCTCAGACTGCCGATAAAATATCCCGTCAACAGGCAGAGCAGAACGCTCATTGCCGTATTCATCACGCATCACCGTCCCTGGGAGAGAATATGCTGTGGGAAATTATACCATTCTTTCCCATCATACGCAATCCTTTTCAAAAAGAGGGCGCTCCCGCCGGACGGAAGCGCCCTCTTTGCCGGTATGATCTTATATCTCCGTATGGCCGAATTCCAGGATATCGGCGATCCGGACGGAGGCGCGGCCGTCCCCGTAGGGGTTGACAGCCCCGGCCATGGCCTCATAGGCGGCCGGGTCGTCCAGCAGCCGGGTGAATTCCCGGCAGATGGTCTCCTCGTCCGTGCCCACCAGCTTCAGCGTCCCCGCGGCGATGCCCTCGGGCCGCTCGGTGGTGTCGCGCATTACCAGCACCGGCTTGCCCAGAGAGGGGGCCTCCTCCTGGATGCCGCCGGAGTCGGTGAGGATCAGATAGCTCCGGGCCATGATGTTGTGGCAGTCGAACACGTCCACGGGCTCGCACAGATGGAGCCGGTCAAAGCCGCCCAGCTCCTCAGCCGCGGCGGCGCGCACCGCGGGATTCATGTGGATGGGGTACAGGGCCTTCACGTCCGGGTGCTCCTCCATGACCCGGCGGATGGCCCGAAACATCCGGTGCATGGGCTCGCCCAGGTTTTCCCGCCGATGGGCGGTGATGAAGATCAGCCGGGAGCCCGCCGCCCACTCCAGCTCCGGATGGGTGTAGTCCGTCCGGACGGTGGTCTGCAGAGCGTCGATGGCGGTGTTGCCCGTGACGAACACGCTGCTCTCCCGCTTACCCTCCCGGAGCAGATTCTCCCGGGACAGAGCGGTGGGGGCAAAATTGTATTCACTGATGATGCCCACGGCCTCCCGGTTGAACTCCTCCGGGTAGGGGCTGTGGATATCGTAGGTCCGCAGGCCCGCCTCCACATGGCCTACCGGGATCTGCAGATAGTAGCAGGCCAGAGCTGCGGCGAAGGTGGTGGAGGTGTCGCCGTGGACCAGCACCACGTCCGGCTTTTCCTCTTCCAGCACGGCGCGGATCCGTTCCAGGATGCTGATGGTGATATCGAAGAGGGTCTGCCGCTCTTTCATGACGGACAGATCGTAGTCCGGGACCACCTGAAAGGCCTCCAGCACCTGGCGGAGCATCTCCCGATGCTGGCCGGTGACGCAGACCACGGTCTCCAGCGATGTTCTCTTTTTCAGTTCGTTGACCAGAGGACACATTTTGATGGCCTCCGGCCGGGTGCCGAACACGATCAGGATCTTTTTCATGGCGTCTCTCCCGGCGAAGCCGTCCCTTCAGCGGTGGGCGTACATCTTCTCGTAGTAGTTGCGGTATTCGCCGCTGACGATCTCCTCCCACCAGCCCCGGTGCTCCAGATACCACCGGATCGTGGCGTGCAGGCCGTCGGCGAATTTCGTCTCGGGCAGCCAGCCCAGCTCGGCGTGGATCTTGGCCGGGTCGATGGCGTAGCGCTTGTCGTGGCCCTTCCGGTCGGTGACGAAGGTGATCAGACTCTCCGGCTTGCCCAGCTCGGCGCAGATCAGCTTCACGATGTCGATGTTGCGCATCTCGTTGTGGCCGCCCACGTTGTAGACCTCTCCCGCCGTACCCTTCTGCAAAATCAGGTCGATGGCCCGGCAGTGGTCCTCCACGTACAGCCAGTCCCGCACGTTCTCCCCCTTGCCGTAGACCGGCAGAGGCTTGTCGTGCAGGCAGTTGGCGATCATCAGCGGGATGAGCTTCTCCGGAAACTGCCAGGGCCCGTAGTTATTGGAGCAGCGGCTGATGGTCACGGGCAGGCCGTAGGTCCGCCAGTAGGCCATAGCCAGCAGGTCCGCCCCTGCCTTGGAGGAGGAATAGGGGCTGCTGGTGCGCAGGGGCGTCTCCTCGGTGAAGAAGAGCTCCGGCCGGTCCAGGGGCAGGTCCCCGTAGACCTCGTCGGTGCTCACCTGGTGAAAGCGCTCCACGCCCAGGTCCCGGCAGGCGTCCATCAGCACGCCGGCGCCCACCACGTTGGTCTGCAGGAAGATCCCCGGGTCCTCGATGGACCGGTCCACGTGGGTCTCCGCTGCGAAGTTCACCACGATCTCCGGCTTTTCCTCCCGGAACAGGGCGTATACCCCCGCCCGGTCGCAGATATCCAGCCGGACAAAGCGGAAGTCGGGCCTGTCCATCGCTCCCCGCAGGGTGCTGAGATTCCCCGCGTAGGTCAGCTTGTCCAGGCAGACCACCCGCCAGTCCGGATGGGCGTTCAGCAGATAATAGATGAAGTTGGCGCCGATGAACCCGGCGCCGCCGGTGACGATGACAGTCATACGCCGCCTCCTCAAAACCGGACCCCGCTCTCGGCGAGGGTGGGATGGTGTTTGTCTTTTTCGCTGAGGACGATCTCCCCCGCGTCAGGCCACCGGACGCCGATATCGGGATCGTCCCAGGCGATGCCGCCCTCGTCCCCGGGGTGATATACCTCGTCGCACTTATAGGCGAACTCCGCCTCCTCGCTGAGCACCAGAAAGCCGTGGGCGAAGCCCCGGGGGATCATCAGCTGTCGGCGGTTCTCCGCCGAGAGCACCGCGCCCACCCATCTCCCGTAGGTCTCGCTGCCGCCGCGCAGGTCCACCGCCACGTCGAACACCTCGCCCCGGAGCACCCGCACCAGCTTGGCCTGGGGGTAGTTCCGCTGGAAATGGAGGCCCCGCAGCACGCCCCGCCGGGAGAGGGACTGGTTATCCTGCACGAAGCGGTAATCCAGTCCCGCCGCGCGGAAATCCGGTTCCTTATAGGTCTCCGCAAAGTACCCGCGCTCGTCGCCGTAAACCTTCGTTTCGATGAGGAAAACGCCGGGGATCTCCGTTTCGATAAAGGTAAAATTGCTCATGCCGACCTCTCAATAATGGATCTCGCCCTGGGCCACCTTCCGCAGATGGTGAGCGTAGGGAGATTTTCCGTAGCGCTCCGCCGCGGCCAGGAGCTCCTTTTTGTCGATCCAGCCGTTGTTGAAGGCGATCTCCTCCGGCGCGGAAATGGTGATACCCTGCCGGGTCTGGACGATCTGGACGAAGGCGCCGGCGTCGGCCAGACTTTCCACCGTGCCGGTGTCCAGCCAGGCGAAGCCCCGGCCCAGCAGCTGCACGTCCAGCAGCCCGTCCCGGAGATACATCTCGTTGAGGGCGGTGATCTCCAGCTCGCCCCGGTCCGAGGGCCGCACCAACCCTGCCCGGGCGCTGACCCCGGCGGGATAGAAATACAGCCCGGTGACGGCATAATTGCTCTTGGGGACCTTCGGCTTCTCCTCGATGGAGACCGCCTGCCAGTTCTCGTCGAACTCCACCACGCCGAAGCGCTCCGGGTCCGGCACGTAGTAGCCGAACACCGTGGCGCGGCTGTTTTCTATCGCGTTGGCCGCGGCGGCCCGGAGGGTCCGGCCAAAGCCGTTGCCGTAGAAGATGTTGTCCCCCAGCACCATGGCACAGGCGTCGTCCCCGATGAACTCCTCGCCCAGGATGAACGCTTGGGCCAGACCGTCCGGGGAGGGCTGGACCTTATAGGACAGGTGGATGCCGAACTGGCTGCCGTCCCCCAGCAGCCGCTCAAAGTTGAGCAGGTCCGTGGGGGTGGAGATAACCAGAATGTCCCGGATCCCTGCCAGCATCAGCGTGGCCAGAGGGTAATACACCATGGGCTTGTCATATACGGGCAGCAGCTGCTTGCTGGTGACCAGAGTCAGCGGATACAGGCGCGATCCCGCGCCGCCGGCTAAAATGATTCCTTTCATGCGGCGTCCTTTCCTTTGTGAAGCTTCTACGGATCATGATTGTTACAGTATACCACAGCCGGGCCGTATTCACAAGAAAAAAGGCAGGGAAACCCCGCCTTTTTCTGTCTGTTTTCAGGGAACGCTCCCTCAGAAATCCTTGAACTGCTCCTCCATCCGGGAATAGCGCTCCAGCATCTGCCGGTACTCTTTTTTATCGATGAGCCCGGCGGCCAGATAGCCGTCCAGCTGCCTGACGCGCTTTTCACTGGTGTGGGAATACTGGTGGTTGATCTCGCCGTACTCGCAGTCGTCGTCGGAATGCTTCCGGCCCAGGTGCAGCGTGGGAACGGGCCTCGCGTCGAGGGACTTCCCCGGCGCGGCGGCGGGACGGCCTGCGCCGTTTTTCGCGGCCGGAGAAGATGCGCCTTTCTTTTTCCCGTTCTTGTTCTGTGAGGCAGCCTTCACCATCACGCCGATCACGTAAATCAGCACGATAATAACATACAGGCCCTGGCTTTTCATGGTGATCCCTCCTGTTCCTGTCTGCATGATATCATGCCCCGGGCGGGAACGCAAGCCCTCCCGGCTTCAGACTACCTGAAAGAGGTAGAATTTCAGATAATCCGTCTCCGGCACGCCCCAGAGGATGGGATGGTCCGGTCCCTGCTGCCGGGCCTCGATCTGCCGCAGAGACACTCCCGCGTCCCCGGCGGCGTCGGCAAGCATGGCCCGGAAAAGATCGTCCGTCATGAAATGGGAGCAGGAACAGGTGGCCAGATACCCGCCCCGGGGCAGCAGCGACATGGCCCGGCGGTTGATCTCCCGGTAGCCCCGGCGGGCGGCGTCCACCGTGGCTCCGCTCTTGGTGAAGGCGGGCGGGTCCAGAATGATATAGTCGTAGGGCCGTAAATGCTGCTGCGCCAACCCCGTCAGCAGCTCGAACACGTCCGCCTGCACGAACTCCATCCGGTCCGTCAGTCCGTTGCGCTCCGCGTTTTTCCTGGCCTGCGCCAGGGAGTCGGCGGATACGTCCACCGCCGTCACCTTCTCCGCCCCCGCTTTGGCGCAGTTGAGGGCGAAGGCCCCGGTGTGGGTAAAGCAGTCCAGTACCCGGCGGCCGGGGGCCAGCCGGGCCGCCGCCGCCCGATTATACTTCTGATCCAGGAAAAACCCGGTCTTCTGTCCGTTGATATAGTCCACGTCGTAGAAAACGCCGTTCTCGGCGATCTCCGTATGGCCGTCCGGGTCCGCCTCCAGACCGGGAGCGGCATAGGCCCCCTTGCCGCAGGCCAGGCCCTCCTTCTCCCGGATGGGAGATTCGTTCCGCTCATAGATCACCCGCACCGTGACGCCCAGCTCGGCCAGCGCCTCTCGCAGCAGGCGGTAGAGCAGCTCCCGCCGCCGCTCGATCCCCAGAGAGAGCACCTCGCTGACCAGCACGTCCCCAAACCGGTCCACCGTCCAGCCGGGAAAGCCGTCCGCCTCCCCGAAGACCAGTCGGCAGGCGGCGAAATCCGGCCCCATCACCGTGCGTCGGTAGTCCAGAGCGTACCGGACCCGGCGGGCGAAGAACGCCTCGTCCATCCGGTCGTTGGTGTTCCGGCTGACGACGCGCACCCGGATCAGTGAGCGGCTGTTATAAAAGCCCGCTCCCTGCCAGCGGCCCTTTTGGGTGTAGACGTCCACGATCTCCCCGTCCGGGCAGGGCTGCTCCGGCGTGAGCACCTCCCCGGCGAATACCCAGGGATGGCCCGCTCGTAGGCTGCGGGCGGCTTTTTCCGTGACGGTGACGCTTGCAAAGGGTCGTTCCATGCTCTGATCCTCCCGGATTTCTTTCTATGGCTATCATACACCATCCGGCGCGGATTCCACAATCCCTTTCGCGCATCGGCGGACAGCAAAAAAGACCGCTTTCGCGGCCTTGCAAACTCCCCCTATAACGAACTGAGCCCTGACCTCTCACAAATTGGTCAGGGCTCAGCTCTCTGAATTCTTGGTATCTAACATCCTGGTTACCTCTCTTTCTGCAGATTTGTCGCTGCCGTGTCGCTTCGGGACTCTCCTCGGCTCACACGCGGGTCCATATCCCCCGCCAACCTCATAAAGTGAGTACTCTTTGTGCCGGTGTTTCCCGCTGATCGATCCCCGGTCAGCTTTCCCGCTCTCTCAAGAGCTATCTAAAAAGGATTACCCTTTGTGCTTATAATATAACCCATTGCGCTGGGAAATACAAGGGTCAATTTTGTATAAAATATCTAACTCCAACTTGGGCAATACCACAATTCCTCGTCAAAATCACGTTAAAATAACCTTTTCCCCTTGACAGGTCCCCGAAAAAGTTGTAGCATGAGCATGTTGAGTCAAAATTGCCTCCTGCCAGAAGATGGCAGGAGGCAGTTTTTTTATCCCCAGATCCGGGAGAAGAGGATCGCGGCGGCCAGCACCGCCGCCAAGGCCAGGGTGTAGAGCGCTCCGGTGAGCAGGTGCTTTTTCGGGTGGTGGATATTGCCGTATTCCTCCTCCGGAGCGGGCTTGTCGTCCTCTCCGCTGAACCGGTCCTCCAGCGGCTTCATGGTGTCGTTTTTGTCGATCATGCTTTTCATCCTTTCAAAGGAGTTCCCGGTAATACAGTCCGCCGGTCCGGGGCGCGGCGCTTTTCTCCCGGGCAAGATATTCCTCTGTGACGCGGCGGCACTCCGCCCGGCTCTCCCGGGTGAACCAGAGCAGCGCGTAGTCCAGCCCCCGCAGGTCCCGCTCGGCGATATGCAGCGGCACGCTGTTGAGCAGAGTGGAATACTTCTTCTCTCCGCACTCCACAGCGAAGCGGACGCCCCGCCGGTCCGTCAGCTCTCCCCGGCCGCCGCATCCGGCGCAGCCCACGTCCGCCCGGACCGGGCAGTTGCGGAACCGCATCAGCGGCAGGCAGCCATAGGCCAGGATCCCCACGGGCGCGCTTCCCCCCAGGGCCTTCACCGAGCGCATGTCCAGCTCGAAGGAAGCCGTGACGCTTTGCAGCCCCGCCGCCTCGTATTCCTCCAGAGCCGGGGTGTTCAGCACGTTCAGCCCAGCTCCGCCCCGGAGAGTCAGTCCCAGCTCCCGGGCCAGGGGGATGGCGTAAACGTTGTTGCCCCAGACCTCCCGGAGCCCGGCGTCCCTGAGCCGGCGCAGCCGCCGGGCAAAGGCTTCCTCGTCCTCGGGGAACAGCGCCGCGGGCAGCTCGCCCACCAGTCTGCCGCCGTACCAGGCGATCAGCGCGGCGTCGAGACGCTCCACGGGCAGGAGGAGCTTTTCATACGCCTCGTCTCCGGGGATCTGCGCCGGGTCGTAAAACCGGGCCCAGAGCGCCGGTTCCCGGTCTCTGTCCCGGGCCGGAGCGGTCTTCTTCTCCGGTGCGGACCGTCTGGGCCAGGGCTTCGGCTCCCCGCGGAGGGCCAGCAGTTTTTCCAGCGCCTCCCGGCGGAGGGCGTTGAGCCCGGCGGCGGGCAGCATCAGGCCGGGTTGGATATCCGCGTCGAATCGGGTGATATAGAACGGCGTTCCGCCGGTTTTGGTCAGGCTTTTCCGGGCGCTTTCGGCGTCGGTGGGCCGGTTCAGCGCCTTTTGGGGCGCCTCTCCGGAGACGGCGACGGTGTTCTCCCCGTCGGAGACCGCAAGACGGGCCGCCTCGCCGGTCATGGTCAGCGCCATGGACACCCCCACCCGGGGAGTCTCTTTTTCATAGAGGGCGGAGAGCTTTTTAAGCACTTTCTCCGCGCCGGTCACGTCCTCTTTGGTGCGGGTGCCGAACATGCTCTTGTCCCGCTTCCCGGTGAGGTAGCCGTCGGTAAAGCCGCTGCGGGAGAACACCGAACGCAGGACGTCGGCGTCATAGGCCTCCCCCGCGATGGCCTGACGGCAGGCAGTCACCGCCGCGGCCACGTATTCCGGCCGCTTCATGCGTCCCTCGATCTTCAGCATGCTCACCCCGGCGTCCGCCAGCTCCCGTACGTGATCCAGCAGGGACATATCCTTCAGCGACAGGGCGTAGTCCTCCCCGCCGCAGCGCCAGTCCAGACGGCAGGGCTGGGCGCACAGGCCCCGGTTGCCGCTGCGTCCTCCCAGCATGGCGGAAAGATAGCAGGCTCCGGACAGGCTCATGCAGTGGGCGCCGTGGACGAAGGCTTCGGTCTTCACGGAGACGCGGCTCGCAATGTATTCGATCTCCCGGAGCGTCAGCTCCCGGGCCAGCACGATGGCCTGATACCCCAGCTCTTCCAGATACCGGGCGCCGTAAAGATCATGCACCACGGTCTGGGTGGAGGCATGCCGGGGCAGGTCGGGATAGCGCTCCATGAAAAGGCGCATCACGGCCATATCCTGCACGATCACCCCGTCCACTCCGGCGGAGGCGACCTCGTCGACGGTTTCCTCCAGAGCGGACAGTTCCCCGTCCCGGACCAGGGTGTTGACAGTGACGATGACCCCGGCTCCCCGCTCGTGGCAAAAGCGCACCGTGGCGGGCAGGGACAGCTCGTCGAAGTTCTCCGCGTTCCGCCGGGCGTTGAAGTTTTTGGCGCCCAGGTACACCGCGTCTGCGCCGCAGCGCACTGCGGCTTTGACGGACTCGAAGGTCCCCGCCGGGGCCAGAATGATGGGATCGGCCATGACGCTCTCCTCTCTTTTTTTCTCATTATGGCATGGAACCGGTCTGATTGCAAGGAAAAGCAGCCCGGGAGGGAGACGGCGCAGCCGTTCCCTTCCGGGCTTTTCCAACATCGGTTCACACGAATTTGATATAGGCGTCCTTCTTGAGGCCCAGGCCCGCCTCGCCCTCCACGCACTTGGTGATGCCCGCGATCATGGGGCAGCCCACGTGGACCGGGAAATGGGTCCTGGCGTAGTCGTTGAAGGGGCCCTCTCCCGGGTGGACCAGACAGATCTTCTGGGAATCGAAGGTGTCCCCCAGAGCCTCCATCATGTCGTTCACTGCCTTGCACTGGGTGTCCACATGGACGCGAACCTCCACGTGGCCCCGTACCTTGACGCCGGTACGCTCCGCGGTAATGGTGGACAGAAATCCGCAGGGTCCCGGCATGACTTCTACTTTTGTCATTGTAATTTCCTCCCCGGATCGTTCCGGACGCTTTTATTCCGAGATCACGCGGACGGCGGGAGCCTTGACGCCCGCCTCTCCCAGCTTTTCGGTGATGGCCTGAGCCAGGGCAAAATGCACGTCCCAGTAATTGGCGGTGGCGCACCAGGCCCGGACGGTGAACTCCATGGCCTCGCTGGTGCCGCCGGACACCTGGGCGAAGGGAGCGGGGTCCTTCAGGACCTTTTCGTTGCTCTCCATGACCTGACGCATCATGGCCTGGATCTCCGCGGGCTTTTCGCTTTTGGCGGTGAGGAAGGTGAGATCCACCCGGCGGGTGGGCTCGGCGGAGTAGTCGACGACCACGGCGTTCATCAGCCCGCCGTTGGGCACGTTGATGCGCTTGTTGTCCGGGGTGGTCAGCACGGTGTAGAACAGGTTGATGGCGGACACCACGCCCTGCACGCCGTTGGTCTCAATGAATTCGCCCACCTGGAAGGGCTTGAAGATGAGCAGCATGACGCCGCCGGCCAGGTTGGACAGGGAGCCCTGCAGCGCCAGGGCGATGGCAGCGCCGGCAGTGCCGAGAACGGTGATGACACTGGCCATGGGCACGCCCAGGATGGATACGATGGACACCACCAGGATCAGGTACAGCAGCCACTTGATGGCGCTGACGGTAAACGTGCGGACGTTGGGATCGAGCGAGCTGATCCCCTTGATCTTCTCAATCCATGCCATAAGTTTTTTGATGATGAACCGTCCCACCAGATAGGCCAGGGCGGAAAGCAGCACTCTGCCCACCACGGTTGCGCAAAGAGCGGCAAACGCTTCCATAACGATCCCTCCTGAATAAGAATTTTCGCCGCAGGCTTCGGAAAGCCAGCGGCGATCTGGAGCTGGTGGCCGGACTCGAACCGGCGACCTGCTGATTACGAATCAGCTGCTCTACCGACTGAGCTACACCAGCAAGCCTGGTTATTTTAGCATAGGACTATTCATAAGTCAACTCAAAATCACGGGGCTTTTCTCAATCCTCCGCAGGCGTCTTCTCCTCCAGGACCCGGGCGAGAAAGTCGTCCACCGCGGCCGTGAAGCGCGCCTCGTCCGCCAGGAAGCTGAGGCCGTGGCCCGCGCCGGGAAAGGTCTCCAGCCGGATGCCGGGCCGGGCCGCCGCGATCTGCCGGGACATGTCGCAGGGCACGAAGCGGTCGTCCTCCCCGTGGATCAGCAGAACGGGCAAATCGTTGGTCTTAACCGCCTCCGCCGCGTCCGCTTCCCGGAGGCCGAAGCCTGCGAACAGTCGGGCGCCCAGAGCCAGGAAAGGATAGACCGCCATGGGAAGATGCATATCCTCCCGGAGGACCTTTTTCGAGATCGCCGCCGGGCTGGTGAAGGGGCAGTCGGCAATAACGCCCCGGACGTTTTCCGGCAGATCCAGGTCCGAGGCCATCAGCACCGTGGCCGCGCCCATGGAAATACCGTTGAGGACGATGGCCGTGTCGGGGCCGAAGCGGTCCACGGCGTACCGGACCCAGGCCGCGCAGTCGAAGCGCTCCCTGACGCCCATGGTGATATAGTGTCCCTCGCTGCCGCAGTGGGCCCGCTCCTCCACCAGCAGCACGTTGTGGCCCCGCTCCATGTGGGCCGCGGCTCCGCCGCTGAAATCCCGGGAGGGCGTGCCCCGGTAGCCGTGGAAGCACAGCTCCAGCGGCGCTCCGTCCGAGGCGCGGTAGTACCGGCCCCGCAGCTTCAGCCCGTCGAAGGAGACGATCTCCACCGGCTCATAGGGGATGGCATTGATCTTTTCGATCATGGCGCGGACTCTGTCCCGGTAGGGGTCCATCTGGGGCCAGGGGATGACTTTATAATCGTCGTTCTGCCCGCCCCGGGGGGAATAAAACGCTATGCGGCAGGCGTAATAGCTGCCCGCAGCGACGGTGCAGAGCAGGGCGGCAAGGATGATCAGGAAAACCATGGGGCACGACTCCTTCGGTTAAATCGATTGAATATGATCATTATAGCACCATTTCCCGATGAAACAAGGACCGTTCTCCGCAGAAAACGGTCCTTGTTTTTCAGCGTCGGCCGCCGAAGCCGCCCTGGCCCGGGAAGACGCCCGAACCGCCGGGGACGGTCGGCGGGGTGCCGGAGGGCGTCTCTCCCCCCTGTCCGCCGGGGAAGCCGCCCATCATGCCGCCCATGCCGCCCATCATGCCGCCGCCGTTGGACCAGACGGTGCCATTGAGGGTTATGGTCTCGCTGAAGCTGCCCGCGGTGAGGGTGTAGGTCCCGCCCGAGGTCATGCCCGGGGCGCTGACCACCACGCTCTGATAGCTCTTGGTGGGGGTGAAGGAGACCAGCACGCTGCCGCTCTCGTCCTTGAGGGTGACGGTCCCGCTCTGGGCGGAGGAGAGATTATAAAAGATGCTGCCCTGGGTGGAATCGGAGCCGAAGCCCGCAGCCATGCCGCTGGCGCCCGTGGCCACCACGACGCCGCCGGTGATCACGCCCGCGCCGTTGTAGTCGATGGCGCCGTTGGCGCTGTTGGTGGGACCGTCCACGTATACCGTGCCGCCGGAGACGTACAGATCGCCGTTGGAGTCGATACCGTCGCCCCCCGCGTTGATGGAGAGCGTGCCGCCGGAGATGGTGACCGCCACGCCGCTCTGGGCCGCGAACTCGCCGCCCCAACCGAAGCCGCCGGACACGCTGCCCGCGGTGGCGTTGACGCCGTCGTCGGTGGCAGTGACGCTCACCGTGCCGCCGGAGACGGTGACGGTCTTCCCTTCCAGGCCCTCATAGCTCTTTTTTACGATGAGGCTGCCGTCGGAGATCGCAAAATCTCCCTCGGCGTGCACGCCGTCGTCCGCGGCGCTGACGGTCACGCTGCCGCCGGTGACGGTGACGGCGCCGGAGGCGTCCACGCCGTCGCTGCCGGCGGTGAGAGTGACGCTGCTGCCGGAGATCAGCACGTTGCCCAAAGAGGCGTCGTCGCTGTTTTCCGCGTGGATGGCGTCCTTGCCGCTCGTCACGGTGATCACGCCGCCGGAGATCTCCACGCTGTCGTTGCCGGAGAGGCCTTTTTTGGCAGCGGTGACGGTGATCGTGCCGTTTTTGATCTCCAGATCGTCCTTGCTGACGATGCCGTGGCCGGTCTCACAGCTGACGGTGAGGGCGCCGCTGCCCCGGACGGTGATATCGTCCTTACCGAACACGGCGGCGTCGATCTCCCCTGCGGGGTCGGTGAATTCGCCGGTGGAGGAAAGGGTGTTTTCGCTGCCGTCGGTGAGGAACAAGGTCACCTTGTCCGCTTCGGCCACGTACAGCGCGGCGCTGCCCTTACTGGTCACATCTACGCCGTCCAGCACCAGCACCACCTTGGCGTCCAGAGCGTCCACGACGATCTGGCCGTCGGTGAGGCTGCCGGAGATGAGATACGTGCCCTCGGCGGTGACGGTGACGGTGCTGCCGCTGACGGTGACGCCGCTGCCCTCCGTTTTGATACCGGCATCGGACAGGGTGATCGCCGTATCGGCTTCGGGGGTCTCCTCCTCCAAAACGGTCTGCACGGCGGCGGAAGCGGTGGTTTTCTCCGTTCCCGCGGCGGAGGCGGTAGCGCCGCAGCCCATCAGGGCCAGGCACAACAGCAAAGAGAGGATGATATGAACGGTTCTTTTCATGGTTTTGCTCCTTTCTGCCGGTCAGAGTCTGTCTCTTTCCTCGGCACGGGCCCCCAGACTGATCTCCAGGTTGCCGTTGCGGCAGCGGAGGGCGTCGATGAAGGCTTTCACGTCCGCATCGGGGCGGAGGACCAGGTCGTAGCTCAGCCGGTTCAGGCTGCCCAGGTTGGTGGTCTTCACCCGGATCATGCGGGCTTCGGTGGTGTACTGAGTGAATATATCGTCGAAGACCCCGGCGTATTCCAGATCCTCGGGCAGAGTGATCTGGAGGGACTTTTTCAGGTCTTCCCCCTTCTTCTCGCCGAAGGGGGTGTGGATCAGCGCCAGGGCCGTCAGGCACAGCGCCGCGGTGAACAGCATCGCCAGCAGCGGCCAACCCATGCCGCAGGCCAGACCGGCGGCGGTGGCTGTCAGCAGGGCCCCGATCTCCTGGGCCGTGCCGGGCGCGGAGCGGAAGCGCACCAGGGAGAAGGTGCCCGCCACCGCCACGCTGGCGCCCAGGCTGCCGCTGACCATGACCACGATGGTGGCCACCACCGCGGGCAGCAGGGCCAGCATCACGTTGAAGCCCTTGGAATGGGCCGCTCTGCAGGAAAAGGTCAGAGAGATGACCATGCCCGAGACCAGCGCCGCAGCTAGCAGCAGGGCGTAGGCGGCGGGAGTCAGGGTCCCGTCGGTGAGGATACTGGAAAAAACGTTAACGGACATGGCGGCGTCCTCCTTTGTCAGTCATGGATTCCGCGAGGATGGTTTGGTATGCCTCGCCGTATTTGGAAAAGGTGGTCTGGCGGATAGCGTTTCGGCTCAGCAGCTCCACCAGCCAGAAGGGGATGGCATCGGCGGCTTTGATCTCCATCAGCGATTGATCCGGAAGCAGGATCGGCCGACCGCCGGCGGGGGCGCACAGCGTCATGGACTGCTGCCGCCAGAGGATGTTCCTGTCGAAGGTGACCCGGAGGTCCGAGTTCTCCCGGGAGAAGTAGGCCGTCCGGTCGTAGCAGAGGTACACCGAGGGCCGCAGGTCGCCGTAAAAGCGGCGGAAGTAGTCGATCTCCCGGCCGATCTGGCTGTCGTCGGGCAGGGGCGCGGCCCCGTCCAGCCACTCCCGGGCCGCCTGCTCTTTGAGCTCGATGCGCCGCTTGTAAACGATGCCGTCGTATTTCTTTTTCAGCTCCAGGAACACCGTGCTGTCGGGTTTTGCGCTGCCGTAGCTGCGCAGCCGGAGCTTTTCCTTATATATGGGTTTTTCCAGACTGCGGCGGATCAGCCGGTAATCCGCTGTGTCGTAGTATACGTTGCAGATGGTGCTCTCTCCGTGGGCGTCCGGGACCATGGTCCCGGCAAAGGCCGCCTCCACGGCGGCGCGCTGCTCTTCGTTCAGCAGGAATTTCAGCTCATGCCGCCGGAAGATATGCTCACACATTTTACCTCCGCCTCCTGTTTGATGTTTTCTTCGTTGTCTTTACATTAACAGCCGAAGCTGAATGCAAACTGAAAAAACAGGGGCGGAAGTGTAAAGGAATTGTGAATAAAGAAAACCATCGGTCAAAGTGACCGGTGGTTTTCTTGCGCAGTTATGTGTTTATTCCTCGTTATTTTTCTTTTTGCGGCCCGCCAGAACGATCAGTACCAGCGCCGCCGCGCTCACGCCCATGGCCAGAATGTAGGGCATCGCCCGGGTATTGTCACCCGTTTTCGGCGGAAGGTTGTTCGGAATGTGGGTGTTGGTGATGATTTTCGTTCCGCCGTTGGCTACCGTTACCGGCTCCGTCGTGTCGCTGGTGTAGGTGTTCGCCACGGTCAGCGTCTCTACCACGCTGTAGCTGACGGCCTTCTTGTTCTCGTACACCGGCAGAGATTCCCACGTCTTGCTCCAGTCGTTTGCCGTACCCACCGTCACGCTTTCCACGTCCGTCGTGACGCCGTCCGCCGTCTTCTTCAGCGTTATCGTCGCCTCTACTCCCGACCGCTTCCGATCCATGTCGTTGCTGTCGTTCCACACCTTCTTCACCGTGATGCTCGTGACCTCCGGCGTATGGGTGTTCGTCAGCGTCGTCACGCGATTGGCGT
>JAFSZH010000016.1 GCA_017455685.1 Oscillospiraceae bacterium | reverse complement strand
GGCTACATGAGCCTTGTAGTCCACAAAGCCGGCAGTCGCGAAGCTCTTCAGATTCGTCTCGACCATATTGGTGTATACGTCCACCGGGCCGAAGCCGGCGAAGAAGTAGCCGGCCAACTTCTTGTCCTTACGGCTCGCCATGGAGAAATCGGGCTGGGTGAAGTCCATGAAGGAGTAAGTACGGTCAAGGAAAGCCTTGAGCTGGGCGGGGAAATGATCCCAATGCACGGGGGCGAGGATCAGCATGGCGTCGCAGGCGTCGATCTCCGGGATCAGCGCGGTGAAATCGTCCTTCTGGACGCAATTGGGCGTATGCTGCCGCTTGCAGCCGTCGCAGGCCAGACATGCGCGGACGTCCTTCTCTCCGATATTGAAGACGGTTACTTCCGCCTTGCCTTCAAACTGCTCGGCAAACCTTGCGGAAAGCGCATAGGAATTACCCTTCCTTCTTTTGCTGGCGTTGACGATCAGGATCTTTTTCATGATAAAACTCCTTTTTGTTATTTCGATTCATTGTCGACGGCCTGCTTCGTATCATTAGAAATATCCGCAAGCGTCGTTGCCTTTAGGCTGTCTTCCATTGCCTTCTGCACTTCCGCGAGATGCCGGTCCAGAACCTTGTGGATGTTTCGCCCGACCGGGCAATCCGGGTTCGGCTGCTCGTGAAAATGGAAGAGTCCTTCTTCTGCATCCACGCTGCCGACAGCTTTATAGACGTCGTACAGCGTGATCTCGTCAAGCCGTCTGCTCAGTTCCGCACCGCTGCTTCCACGCTGCGTTTGAACGATCCCGGCTTCCCGCAGTTGTGAAATGACTGTGCGGACAATGACCGGGTTGACCCCGATGCTTCCGGCAAGGAATTCACTGTTGACGCGATCCACGTCCTTGAAATAGTCAAGGGCTGTAATAATGTGAACGCCTATCGTAAATTTGCTTCCGATCTGCATGCTCTACCTCCGCACATGTTTTATCAGCTGATGGTTGTAATATATCATATTACAACTAAATTGTCAATATCGAAATTACATCTTTTTGTAAATATGTGGATAGCTTTGAAAATGCACCCCCTATAAAGCGGCATGAGCGCCTCCGGTGGTGGAGTCTCTCCTCTTTTGCCCAGGTGCGCTGCCGTGTGCTGATATGCACCCAACGACTATGCACCCAGCCGCATTTTGGTTGAAGGCTGGGTGCAAAGTGCAGTATTCAATTTGCCTCGGAAGGGTGAGATTGTAGTGGTAAGATAAAACTGGACACGAAAGGGTGCAATGTTGGACAGTGCCATGTATAATCTTGGACAGATGTATATCTAACGTGGACAGGAGTGGTTTGTATGAAGTACACACCAGAAGAACGGATGGACATAGAGGGCAAAAAGCGTTGGTGAAGTATTATTACTTTGCCGACGCTTTTTGTTTAAGTCCATGCAAATGCGCATAAAAATCGACAGTTTTGTGCCTTTCCGTTATTTACATTCAGGGCCATTCGTGGTATATTTATCTCTGTGTATCCTCACTATTTGGAGGTCGAGTATGCCTAAGGACAACAAGCAGAAGATAAAGCTGCTGTATCTGATGGAAGTACTGCGCCAGGAGACAGATGAGCAGCATCCGATGTCAACTAATCAGATATGCAAGCGTCTCGGCGAACAGGGTATTTCCTGTGAGAGACGCACGGTCGGCATGGATATGAAGGTGCTGAACGACTATGGCTATGAGATTATGACCAAAATGGTCGGCCACGAGAAAGCGTATTATATCGACGATCGTAGCTTCAGTGTTCCGGAGATAAAAATCCTTATGGATGCTGTTCAGGCAGCTAAGTTCATCACTCCGGGAAAGAGTGCTGCGCTGATCGAAAAGCTTGCTGCGCTGGGCGGTAGCCATCAGGCGGAAATCCTAAAAGGCAACATTGTGTGCTTCGATACTCGTAAGCATACTAATGAAATGATCTTCTACAACGTACAAGCTTTGGAAGACGCCATACGAGAACGCAAGAAGGCATCGTTTCTGTATTTCGATTTGAATGAGAACAAAGAAAAGGTTTATCGTCGCGAAGCTGAGAGATACATTGTTGATCCACTTGCGCTCGTATATAACGAAGACTTCTATTATCTGATAAGCTACAACGTAAAACACGAGGCTATTACCACCTACAGAGTCGACCGTATGGAAAGAGTCCAGGTGGAGGATGAACCGGTTTGCCCACAAGCGATCGTAGAGGGTGCGGATATTCATGAATACACCTCTCAGGTCTTCAAAATGTATAATGGAGTACCGCAAGAGGTTACTCTTGAGTTTGAAGATAACTTGATTGGCGCGGTATATGATCGCTTCGGAGAAGACGTGAACATTACTAGAGTCGGAAAAAAGAAGTGTTCTGTCACTGTAACTATACAGGACAGTCCAGTATTTCGTGGATGGGTTCATCAGTTTGAGAAGAAAATGAAAGTCATATCCGTCCAATAATATGAACGCAGCAGAGAGAAAGGGGTGGATAATCGATGTGGTGCAAACACTGTAATATCGAGACGAATGAGGCAATTTGCCCCGTATGTGGTTCTGAAACCACAGAGGATCTGCCCGTAGAGATTTACTGGTGTAAAGACTGTAGGATTCCGGTTATTCATCTTTCTACGGATGCGAATAAAGGAATATGCCCCCAATGCGGGCAAAAGACTCGATACTTAGCTTCTGATTTGAGACCTGTCTTTCCTGAAGAGCGTTTACTACTCGCAATCTTAGAAGAAAAAGAACCAAACGCCTTTATGGACAAGTCGGTCTGGGCAGCAAATAGTCGGTATTATATAGATAGCAAACCCCTTTCAATACCGGCAAAGGTTTTTGCAGAGGCAAATACAGATCAGATTGCGGAGCAAGTTAACGATTATTCAGATTACATCGGTCATTCAAAACGAAAATCATCTGTACTACCAGAATAATGGACTGCAGGAGTATGTGAAGCAATATGGGATCGTGATCGAAAGCTGGTATCCTTTCGGTGGAAGAGGCCACACGGCGGAGCATTTTGGCAACGCAGCAATTATGGCGATTGCCGAGGCTCATGGCAAGACTCCGGCGCAGGTGATCCTCCGCTGGCAGCTGCAGGCGGGGTACATTGCGATTCCTGGTTCCTCCAATCCGGATCATATTGCTGAGAACTATGACATATTCGATTTTGCGCTGTCTGAAGAAGAGATGAAAAGCATCTATGATTTGGATCGGCAGCAACGGTACGAAAATTGGTAAAAACGAGGAGATAGTATGAAAATACTTGTTCTGAACGGCAGCCCCAGGCCGAACGGCAATACGGCCGCAATGGTCAACACATTCAAAAAGGCGGCGGAGGCAAAATGCCACGAGGTCGTCTGCTTCAATGTCTGCAGGATGAACATCAAAGGCTGCCTTGCCTGTGAATACTGCCATGGCAAAGGGAACGGAGTCTGCGTACAGAAGGACGACATGCAGCAGATCTACACAGCGCTGAAGGATACGGAGATGCTGGTGCTCGCCGCGCCGATCTACTACCACGGGATCTCCGGGCAGTTGAAATGTGTGATCGACAGGTTCTATTCTGCCCTGTACCCGACCGCCCCCGCTTCGTTGAAAAAAGTGGCGATGTTCCTCAGCTCCGGGGATGACGATATGTACGTCGGCGCGAAGTTTTCATACGATGGGGACTTCGTCGGATATCTCGGCCTGGAAAGCTGCGGCGTTTTCACAAACCACGATCCGGACGTAACAGCTCGAATCAGAGAAATGGCAAATAAGCTTTGATGGCCATGACAGGTTTCATCTTCGCAGAATGACCTGATACCAAAACTGTAAAAGTCCCGGCTTGCAGATGTACATTTTCCGTACATTTACAGGGATGGGACTTTTTCATTTCCAATGATGGTTTACATAATATCATAACGCTCGCAGACACCGTTTGGTATTAATACCCTTGCCTGGACACCGTTTAGTAGTAGACAGACAAAAAAGCAGAGCCGTCCACCGGACGGCTCTGCTTTTTGGTGTGCTCTATTGAAATGTGTGGTTTTCTTGGAAAAATAGAAGTTGAAATGTGCGAATTATTCATCCCGAATCATATGTATAATACAAAGTATAGCCTCAAAAATGCCGGGTCTGGATATATGGAGGCGTATAAAAGGCGCCGATCGCCGGAAGTCTGAAAAAGGACCGTGGTCACGGGTCGCGATCACGGTCCTTTTCTGCGCTTACAGTATTGTGAGGCTGTCTGTCACTGCGGCAGGAACAAATCTTCCCGGTAGTCTTCTCCGGCGGTTATGGCGTTGTATTCCATGTACAGGTACTCTGTGAGGGAGTCGAAAGCGGGGTCGGCAGGATCGTAGGAGAGGATGTTCCCCTCCGCGTCCATGACCAGTCCGTTGCTGACGAACACCGGGTATTCCTCCTTCATGTCCAGCAGCGCCCGGAAATAGGCCGACAGCGGCAGCCCGGCGGCCCGCAGGACCTCCGGCACCAGGCCGAAGGTGTTGGTGAATTCCGGGCAGGCGGACAGGTCCGCGCCGTAGTTGCTCCAGATCACGTACGGGATCACCCGCTGATCCATCTGTTCCCGGGCGGAGCTGCGGTCCGTCTCCGAGGGGATCTGCTTGATGATGCTGGGGGCGTGATCGCCTACCATGCACAGGATCACCGGCCTGTCCACTTCCGAAAGATAGTCGATCAGATCCCGGAAAGCCTGGGCGGAGATGGCCCGGATCGTGGACAAATACTACGACGGGGACTGGCTGGCCGCAGCCTTCGACACCAAAGCGGTGCGGGGCAGGACAACGGTTGATTTTGAGCTGTGAACACAAAAAAAGATCCCACAGTGGTTCACTGTGGGATCTTTTTTGTGATGGCGAACACGTTCCGGAAGAAGAAAATGACCTCCGTGGTGTTCGTATGCTCACTATTTGGCACGCCTTGAGGGATTCGAACCCCCGACCTTCTGGTCCGTAGCCAGACACTCTATCCAGCTGAGCTAAAGGCGCATTTTGAAGAGCAAATGGAATATTACCACAGGCAAATGGAAAAAGCAATAGCCTTTGCAAAAGTTTTTTCTGTTTTTACGCGGCTTTTTCCCGGCTCGGGCGGGAAAAACACTTGAATCCTGGCGCTTTTGTTGGTATAGTAACACCGCTGTGAAAATGCGTGCAGGAGGAAATTATGGGAGATTTTGAGAAAAAGATCCTCGGCGCCGTGAAGGACGCCGTGAAAGCCGTATATGAACTTGACCTCTCGGAGGGGGATTTCGTGGTGGAGACGCCCAAGGACCCCCGGCTGGGAGACTATGCCACCAACGCCGCCATGAAGCTGTCCAAAGCCCTTCGGAAGAATCCCATGGACATCGCCGGACCGCTGACGGAAAAGCTCGGCGAGCTGCTGCCGGAGGCGGAGAGCATCACCGCGGCCAGGCCGGGCTTCATCAACTTCAAGCTGAAAAAGGAGTCCCTTACCGCGCTGATCGACCAGGTCCTGCAGGCCGGGGACGACTACGGCCGCAACGATTCCGGCAAGGGCAGGCGCATCCTGGTGGAGTGGGTGTCCGCCAACCCCACGGGCGACCTGCACTGCGGCCACGCCCGGAACGCCGCCTGGGGCGACAGCATCTGCCGGCTGCTGGAGGCCAGCGGCTGGGACGTGCTGCGGGAGTACTACGTCAACGACGCGGGCAACCAGATCGTCATGCTGGGGGAGAGCCTGGTGGCCCGGTACTTTGAGTATTTCGGGAAAGAATACCCCCTGCCGGAGAACGGCTATCACGCCGACGACGTGCGGCAGATCGCCCGGATGATCGCCGAGGAGGACGGGGACAAGTGGCTCGACGCCGACCCCAGAGAGCGGCGGGAGTACTTTTCCGACCGGGGCAAGACCCTGGAGCTGGAAAAGATCGACCGGGACCTGCGCGCCTACGGCGTCACCATCCAGTCCTGGATGCACGAGACCTATTTCTACGAAAACGGTATGGAGCGCATCAACGCCTGCCTGCAGCGCATGGCCGACATGGGTCTGACCTATGAGAAGGACGGGGCCCTGTGGTTCAGGAGCACCGATTACGGCGACGACAAGGACCGGGTCCTGCGCAAGAGCGACGGCACCCTCTCCTACATGACCCCGGACATCGCCAACCACGTGCATAAGGTGGAGCGGGGCTATCCCATCCTGGTGGACCTGTGGGGCGCGGACCATCACTCCTACGTGACCCGGATGAACAACGCCCTCACCGCCCTGGGCTATCCCGAGGGGACCCTCAGCGTGGACCTGATCCAGATGGTCCGGATGGTGGAGGACGGCCGGGAGGTCAAGATGAGCAAGCGGACCGGCAACGCCATCACCCTGCGGGAGCTGTGCGAGGACATCGGCGTGGACGCCGCCCGGTGGTTCTTCGTGTCCAAGGACGTGTCCACCCACATGGACCTGGACCTGAAGCTGGCCCGGTCCAAGGACAACAACAACCCGGTGTATTACGCCCAGTACGCCTACTCCCGGATGTGCTCCATCCTGCGCAATCCCCAGGTGCCGGCGTTCGTCCCCACCGGGAACTACGACCGGCTCACCGACGAGAAGGAGCTGCAGCTGCTGAAAAAGATCTCGGAGTTCCCCGCCGAGGTGGCCGCCGACGCGCTGACCCGGAAGCCCAACAAGATGACGGAGTATATCATCTCCCTGGTCAAAACCTTCCACAGCTACTACAACAGCGCCCGGGTCAACAACCCCGAGGACCCGGATCTGACCAACCAGCGGCTGGGGCTCGTCAAGGCCACCATGATCACACTGAAAAACGCCCTCACTCTCATCGGCGTTTCCGCTCCCGAGAGCATGTAAGGAAAATACGAGGAACCGTCCGTCCGGCAGCCGCCGGACGGACGATTTTTTCTGCGCTTTTTGCCCGCCGGGGGCTTTTCATTCCGGTTCAATTGTGATAAATTGATGGCATTCGAGAAAAAGGGGGGACCGGTGTGGAGAATCTGCTCGTATGTGTCAATGCGCTTCTGCCGATCTTTATCATCATCGGAGCGGGCTTCCTCTCCAAGACCGCGGGGCTGATCCGGGAGGAAGACGTTCCGCGGTTCAACGCCGTCTGCTATAAGGTGTTCATGCCCGTCCTCTGCTTTTATAACCTTTACAGCTCGGATCTGTCCGTGGCCGTGCGCCCGGGACTGCTGATCTTCATCATAGTGGGGATCCTGATCACCTTTGCGCTGAGCTGTCTCTATGCCTGCCGCTTCGTGTCCCGGCGGGACCGGCGGGGCGTGATGATCCAGGGGCTGTTCCGCTCAAACTTCGTTATCATGGGCGTGCCCATCGCCACCCGGCTGGTGGGAGTGGAGGAACTCAGTATGATCGCCGTGTCCACCGCGGTAGTGGTGCCCTTCTTCAACGGACTGGCGGTGGTGGCCCTGCAGCTCTACGCCGGAAAGAAAACGGACTTCAAATCACTGGTGCTGGGGATCTTGAAGAATCCTCTGATCCTGGGCACGGCGGCGGCGTTCCTGGCGATCCTGGTCAGGCTGCGCCTCCCCGAACCGGTGATGAGCGCGCTGGGAGATATGTCGAAGGCCTCCAGCACCGTGCTGCTTTTCCTGCTGGGCGCTTTCTTCCGCTTCAACGGCTTTGAAGGCCAGGGGAAGGATCTGACGGCGGCCTGTCTGGGCCGGCTGGTGATCATCCCCGGCGTGGCGCTGACCATCGCCTGGTTCCTGGGCTTCCGGGGCATGGAGTTCGTGACGTTGATGGCGCTCTTCGGCGCGCCTGCGGCGGTGAACTCCTTCTCCATGACCCAGCAGATCGGCGGCGACGCCGCCCTGGCCGGGAATATCGTGGTACTGACCAGCCTGCTGACCTCGCTGACGCTGTTCGGCTGGAGCTTCCTCTTCAAGGTGCTGGGAGCCTACTGACCGGCGGCATATCAAATGTAAATAACCTCTCCGCTCCGGCGGAGGGAAGATAGGGAGAAAAATATGAAAAGGGAAAGCTTTCAATCCCGGCTGGGCTTCCTGCTGGTAAGCGCCGGCTGCGCCATCGGCATCGGCAACGTGTGGAAATTCCCCTATGTGGCGGGTTCCAACGGCGGCGCCGTATTCGTGGCGATCTATCTGCTGTTTCTGGTGATCATGGGCGCCCCCGTGCTGGCCATGGAGCTGGCGGTGGGCCGCGCCTCCCGGAAGAGCGCGGTGGGGGGCTACCGCGCCCTGGAACCGAAAAACAGCTTCTGGCATCTCCACGGCTGGGTGGCCATCGCGGGCAACTTCCTGCTGATGATGTACTACACCACCGTGTCCGGCTGGATGCTCGCCTACTTCGTCAAGTTCCTCACCGGGACCTTCTCCGCCGGGGAGGCCGTGGACACGGCCTCCGTCTTCGGCGGCATGTTGGCCGATCCCATGGGCATGGGTCTGGCCATGGCCGTCACGGTGGTGGGCGGCTTCGCGGTGTGCCTGTTCGGACTGCGGAAAGGCCTGGAGCGCTTCACCAAGATCATGATGGTGGGGCTGCTGGTGCTGATCGTGGTGCTGGCGATCCACTCCATGACCCTGTCCGGCGCGGGCGAGGGCCTGGCGTTCTACCTGAAGCCGGACCTTGCCAGAGCCCGGAAGCAGGGACTGGGCAACGTGATCGCGGCGGCTATGAACCAGTCCTTCTTCACGCTGAGTCTGGGCATCGGCTCCATGGAGATCTTCGGCAGCTACATGTCCCGGGAAAAGACCCTGGCCACCGAATCTCTGTGGATCTGTGGCCTGGACACCTTCGTGGCGCTGTGCAGCGGCCTGATCATCTTCCCCGCCTGCTTCAGCTTCGGCGTTTCCCCGGCAGAGGGCCCGGCGCTGATCTTCATGACCCTGCCCCAGGTGTTCCAGGCCATGCGGGGCGGTCGGCTGTGGGGCGCGCTGTTCTTCCTGTTCATGACCTTCGCCAGCTTCTCCACGGTCATTGCGGTGTTCGAAAACCTGATCACCTGCGCCATGGACAACTGGGGCTGGAGCCGGAAAAAGGCGGTGGCCGTCAACTGCATCGCATTGCTGCTGTGCTCCATCCCCTGCGTGCTGGGCTACAACCTGTGGAGCGGGGTCCATCCCATCGGCGCCAGGGACATCCTGGATTCCGAGGACTTCATCGTGTCCAACCTGCTGCTGCCCGGCGGCTCGCTGATCTATCTGCTGTTCTGCACCAGCCGCTGGGGCTGGGACTTCGACAGATTTGCCGAGGAAGCCAACACGGGCCGGGGCGTGAAGATCCCCGGCTGGACAAAGTATTATTTCCGCTGGGTGCTGCCGCTGCTGATCCTGGTCATTCTGATCCGGGGCATCCTCTGATAAGAATACGAAAAAAACGGGACCGCCGACAGGCGGTCCCGTTTTTTTCGTTTATGCGGTCAGTCCAGGGCGTAGACCTTCTTGAACTTATCCTCCAGATAATCCAGAAAATAGTTTGCGTTCAAACTCTCCCCGGTGACGGCCCGGATCCACTCGTCCGGGTCCATGAGGGAGGCCCGGCTGAACACGTTCTCCCGGAGCCAGCTCCCCACGCCGGACAGATCGCCTTTTTCCACGGCGGCGAACACGTCGAAGTCCCGCTCCATGGCCCGCAGGATCTGCACGCCGTAGGCGTTGCCCAGCGCGTAGGAGGGGAAGTAGCCGAAGGAGCCGGTCCAGTGCACGTCCTGCAGACAGCCCCGGGCGTCGTCGGGCACGTCCACCCCCAGGTATTCCTTATATTTGGCGTTCCACAGAGCGGGCACGTCGTCCACGGCGATCGTGCCGTTGATGAGTTCCTTTTCGATCTCGTAGCGGATGAGGATGTGGAGGGAGTAGGTCAGCTCGTCGCTCTCCATACGGATCAGCCCGGGCCGGGCAATGTTCACCGCCTCGTAGAGCTCCCGCTCGCTGACGCCCTCCATCACCGAGGGGGAGAATTCCCGCAGCCTGGGGTAGATATAATGGATGAACGCCTCGCTGCGGCCGATGATATTTTCGTAGAAGCGGGAGATGGTCTCGTGCATGGCGCTGGTCATGGAGTCGGCCAGATGCTGCTGGTGGAACTCCGCGGGCTCGTTCTGCATGAACATGGCGTGGCCGCCCTCGTGGAGGGTGGAGAACACGTTGGACAGAAACAGGTCCTCGTAGTAATGGGTGGTGACCCGCACGTCGTGGGGGCCGAAGTTGGTGGTGAAGGGATGCTCCGTGGTCATGAGCACCAGCGCTTCGCTCCGCAGGCCCTCCAGCTCCAGCAGCCAGCGGGAGAATTGCTCCTGCTGGGGGATGGGGCATTTCCGGCGGAGGAAATCGTCCCGGACGGGCTTGCCCTCGGCGGCGATGCGCCGCATCAGCGGCACGATCCGCTCCTTCAGCGCGGCGAAAAAGGCGTCCATCTGCGCCTCGCTGCCGCCCTTTTCAAAGTCGTCCAGACAGGCGTCGTAATAGCTGCCGGGCCGCTCGTCCCGCAGGTCGATGCTCCTGCGGGTGTAGTCCACCACGGCGGCGAAGCTTTTGCGAAACAGACTGAAATCCGAGGCCTGCTTGGCCCGGAGCCAGTCGCCGTAGGCGGCGGAGAAGGCCAGGTCCCGCTCGTAGGCGAATTTGGCGCTCTCGTTTTTGCTGCGGCTGTACTGCCGGTACAGCACTTCGATCACCCGGCGCTGGACCGGCGTGGCCTCTCCCGGATCCTCGTGGAGGGAGCAGAGCAGCTCCCGGTACTTTTTGGAGTGGAGCAGGGCATGGAGGTGCTTGCCCAGAATGGCTTCGTCCTGCCCGGCCTGATCCAGCCCCTCCGGGGGCGCGATGCACATTC
Source organism: Oscillospiraceae bacterium (assembly GCA_017455685.1). Lineage (GTDB taxonomy): Bacteria > Bacillota > Clostridia > Oscillospirales > Oscillospiraceae > Apopatocola. Next base: position 64,729 of record JAFSZH010000016.1, on the reverse strand, counting down.
TATCGAAATCCACCTTGCCCAGGGCCCGGCCGTAGGCCTCCGCCTCGTCAAGAATGGCAAAAAGCTGTTTCAAACGGTTGTCCTTCATAGTTTCTCCTTTTGAATGTCATTTTTCGTATACCGGACCTTGAAGATCTCCATTTCCTCCTCGCCGCCCAGCAGCGCCGCCCTGGCCAGCTCGTTGACCCCGGGCTTCACTCCCGGGTTGCACAGCAGCAGATCCACCCCGGCTTCCAGCGCCATGGCCATGAAGGTCTTTTCCAGCTCCCCCCGGCCCGGCAGACCGAAGGAGATGTTGGAGGTGGCCGCCATGGTCAGCAGCCCCCGGCGCTTCAGCTGCCGGATGGTCTCCAGCGCCAGGGCTGCCGCCCCGGGACCGGACCGGGCCGAGAGCACCAGCGGATCGAAGATCAGATCGGCCTCGGTGAGACCGTACTGCTTCGCCGCGGCGAGGATGCGTTCGGCGATGGCCACGCGCTCCTCCACGGTCACGGGCAGGCCCTTTTCGTCCAGCGTCAGGCACACCACCGTGCCGCCGTATTTCTTCACCAGCGGGAACAGCACGCGCATGCTGTCCTCCCGGCCGTTGACGGAGTTGACCAGCGCCCGGCCGTTGTAGGCCCGGAGGGCCCGCTCCATGGCGGTGGTGTTTACCGTGTCGATCTGCAGCGGCAGGTTGACGGTGAGCTGCAGTTCCCGGATGGCCCGCTCCATCGTCACCGGCTGGTCGATGCCTTTGGCGGACACGTTCACGTCGATGACCTGGGCGCCCAGCCGCTTCTGTTTTTTTGCTTCGGCCAGCACGGACTTGAGCTCCCCGGCGGCCAGCCCCTCCCGCAGGTCGGCCCGGCCGGTGGGGTTGATCCGGTCGCCGACGATCACGGGCCCCTCTCCCAGCCGGAGCAGCTTCCTGTCGGAGGTGACGCAGGCCGTCCGGGCGACTGCCGGGCTCTCGGACACGAAGCCCCGGAGCTTGTCCCGAAGGGCGGCGACGTATTTGGGGGTGGTGCCGCAGCAGCCGCCCACGCAGCGGACGCCCCGGCGCACCACGGCGGCCGCGTCCTCGGCAAAGGACCAGGGATCGGCGTGATAGACCGTCTGGCCGTTGACGTACTCCGGCCGGCCGGCGTTGGGCTTGAAGATCACCGGCACCGTGGCGCAGCGGAGATATTCCTCCGCCACTGCGGCCAGGGCCCGGGGCTCCATGGAGCAGTTGACGCCGATGGCGTCGGCCCCCATGCCCTCCAGCAGGGCGACCATCACCGCGGGCTCGGCCCCGGTGAGCAGCTTTCCGTTGGGAGAGTAGGCGTTGGACACGAACACCGGCAGGGAGCTGTTCTCCTTAGCGGCCAGCAGCGCGGCCCGGGTCTCGGCCATGTCGTTCATGGTCTCGATGAAGATGAGATCCGCTTCCTCCGCGCCGCAGCGCACCGTCTCGGCAAAGATCTCGTAAGCGTCGTCAAAGGACAGCTCCCCCAGGGGAGCCAGCAGTTTTCCCAAAGGCCCGATATCCAGCGCCACGAACTTTTCCTGTTCTCCGCCGCTGGAGGCCGCGGCGGCCCGGGCGTGACGGAGCGCGGTGGGGATGACGGAGCGCAGTTCCTCCCGGGAGAAGTGCAGGGTGTTGGCACCGAAGGTGTTGGAGAGCACCACATTGCTCCCCGCGTCGTAGTAGGCCCGGTGGATCTCCTCCACCACCTCCGGGTGGGTGAGGTTCCAGCTCTCCGGCCGTTCGCCGCCCCGGAGTCCCCGGCTGATCAGCAGCGAGCCCATGCCCCCGTCCAGCAGCACCAGGTGGGAGCGCATGTATTCCAGTATGTCCATCAGCAGCCGCCCTTTCCGCTTGCAAGTCGATCCTGTTGATAGATAAATCATACTCCCCCGGCGGGGAAAAATCCACGCTTTTGTGTGAACTTTCCCGAAATCCTCCCGGAAGCGCGGCGGCTGTTGAAATGCGGCCGGAAAGGGATTATAATACGACAAAAAACCGCCCTCCGGCGGATAAAGAGAGGAACCTCGGTATGCTGACTGTTTCCCACGTGACGAAAAAATACGGCAAGGTCCTGGCCTGTGACGACGTGAGCTTCCATCTGGACCCGGGCAGCGTCACGGTGCTGCTGGGGCCCAACGGGGCCGGCAAAAGCACCATCATGAAGGCCATCATCGGCTTTCTCCGGTACAGCGGGGACATCACCGTGGGCGGCATCAGCGCACGGAACCGGGAGGCCCGGCGGCTGCTGGGCTACATCCCGGAGATGCCCTCCCTCTATCCCAACCTGACGGTGAACGAGCACATGGAATTCCTGGCCCGTGCCTACCGGCTGGAAAACTACAAGTCGAGGATCGACGAGCTGTTCGAGCGCTTTGAGCTGGCCGACAAGCGCAAAAAGTTCGGCGACGAGCTCTCCAAGGGCATGCAGCAGAAGCTGAACATCTGCCTGGGACTGCTGCCCGAGCCGAAGATGCTGCTGCTGGACGAGCCCATGATCGGCCTGGACCCCCACGCGATCAAGGAGCTGAAAAGCGTGATGGAGGAGATGCGCGCCCAGGGCCGGACCCTGCTGGTGAGCACCCACATCATCGACAGCGTGGACATGCTCTGGGACCGTACGGTGATCATGCAGCGGGGCCGGGTGAAGGCCGACCTGTCCCGGGAGGAGCTGGCCGGCTCCGGCCAGACGCTGGAAGAGCTGTTCTTCGCCCTCACCGAGGGCGGAGGAGAGCAGAGCGCCGCCGCTGAAGGGCAGAACGCCGCCGGGGAGGAGGCCGGAGCATGAGACTGTTCGGGTATTACGCCCTCCACTCCTTCTTCAACCAGGTCAAGAAGATGATGAAGACCTGGGTGCTGATCTTCCTGCTGGCGTGCATGCTCATCGGCGGAGCCATCGGCCTGGGCGCGGCCAAGCTGGAGGAGGCGGCGGAGGAGCAGTCCGCCGCCCAGGAGACCGTGGAGGAGAACGTAGAGGAGACTATCCCCGCCCCGGCGGAGATCGCAGTTTCCGCGGGACTGGACAAAAAGGACGTGATCGAGCTGATCGCCGGCGCGGTGATCCTGGGACTGTTCGTCTACCAGCTCCTCTCCGCCGACACCGCCGGCAGCAAGATCTTTCTCCCGGCGGACGTGAATCTGCTGTTCGCCTCGCCCATGCGGCCCCAAAGCGTGCTGATGTTCCGGCTGATGACCCGGCTGGGCTTGATGATCTTCTGGGGCTTCTATATGCTGTTCCAGCTGCCCAACCTGGTGCTGAACGTGGGCATGCCCATGCTCTCGGCCCTGGCGCTGATCGCGGCCTGGTGCTTCACCATCGTCACGGGCACGCTGCTGCAGGTGCTGGTCTACACCGTCTGCTCCACCCATCCCGGTCTGAAGCACTCCCTGCGCCGGATCGTCTACGTGCTGCTGGGCGTTCTGGGCCTGGGGTACGTGCTGTTCTGGAAGCGCTCCGGCCTCGCGCCCCTGGCCGCGGCGGCGGGCTTTTTCAACGCCCCGGCCAGCCGGTTCGTCCCTCTGTGGGGCTGGATCAAGGGCGTTTTCGTCTTCGCCTGGGAGGGGAAGACGGCTCTGGCGCTGCTGTGCCTGGGGCTTCAGGTCCTGGGCATCCTGGGCCTGATCTTCTGGGTCAGCCGGGTGAAGGCGGACTTCTACGAGGACGCCATGGCCAAGAGCGAGGAGACCGCCGCCCTGCTGGAGGCGGCCCGCTCGGAGAAGGGCGCCGGCCTGGCCCGCCGGCGGAAGAAGGACCGCAGCGACAGCGTCTGGCGGGACGGTATGCGTCACGGCCGGGGCGCGTGGGTGTTCTTTTTCAAGAGCCTGTATAACCGCTTCCGCTTCGCCCACCTGCATTTCTTCACCAAGACCATGGAGACCTATCTGGCGGTGGGAGCCGGCGCGGCGCTGCTGTGCCGCTTCGTGGCCGACACGGACAGCGTGCTCCCGGCGGTGCTCGCCATCGGCGCGGTGGCGTTCTTCCGCACTCTGGGCAACCCTCTGGAGCAGGATACGAAGATGGACTTCTTCCTGCTGATCCCGGAGAGCACCTGGTCCAAGCTGCTTGCGTCTCTGCTGGCGGGCAGCGTCAACTGTCTGCTGGATATCCTGCCCGGCCTGCTGCTGGCGTCGGCGATCCTGGGGGTCAACCCCCTGCTGACACTGGCGTGGGTCCCCTTCATCGTGTCCGTCGACTTTTACGGCACCTGCGTAGGCGCCTTCATCGCTTTGAGCGTGCCCACCCATGCGGGCCTCACCGTCAAGCAGATAGTGCAGATCATGTTCATCTACTTCGGCCTGCTGCCGGATATCGCCATCCTGGCGGTGGGCATGGTCATGGGCCATACCGGCCCGGCGGCCCTCTTCGCCGCGCTGCTGAACGTGCTCCTGGGGCTGACGTTCTTCGCCCTGACGCCCCTTTTCCTGGAGCCCGGGGCAGAGCGCGCCCCCCGGCGTCCGGCGGAGACCGGCGCCGTGGACAGGAAGACCGCCCGAAGGACCTTCTCCCGGCTGGGGCTGGCTCTGGCGCTGATCATCGCCCTGGGCACGGCTCTGCAGCTGGCCCTCTTCCGGTTCAGTCCGGAGAGCTGGGCGGAGCGGGACTGGTATCTGTGGGTGGTCACCTTCGCGCCGTTGTATCTGGCGGCGGTACCCCTGGGCTATCTCATCATGCGCCGGGTGAAGAGCGCCCCGGGAGAGAAGCGGTCCATGTCCCCGGGCATGTGGCTCGCGGCGCTGGTGATCTGCTTTTTCATGATGTCGGCGGGCAACGTCGCGGGCAGCGGGCTGGTCCTCCTGCTGCGGAAGCTGTTCGGCACCGAGGCCAAAAACGCAGTGCTCACCTACGCCATGTCGGACTCCCTGTTCTGGAAGATCCTGCTGCTGGTGATCCTGGCCCCCCTGATCGAGGAATGGATCTTCCGGAAGACCCTCGTCGACCGGCTCCGCCCCTACGGGGAAAAGCTGGCGGTGGTGGTCTCCGCGGCGGCCTTCGGATTGTTCCACGGCAACTTCTCCCAGCTGTTTTACGCCTTCGGCATCGGCCTGGTGTTCGGGTACGTGTACCTGCGCACGAACAAGCTGCGCTATTCCGTGGGGATGCACATGACGGTGAACTTCCTGGGCAGCGTGCTGGCCCCGGCCCTGCTGGAATGGTCCGAAAAGCCCGGGCCCGCGTCCGTCTCTCCGGGACAGGCGGCGTATCTGGCGTATATCGTCCTTTTTTACGCCCTGGGGGTGCTGGGACTGGCGCTGCTGCTCTACCACCGGCGGAAGCTCCGCTTTGAGCCGGCCGCGCTGGAGCTGCCCCGGGGAGAGCGCTTTTCCGCCGTGGTGCTGAATCCGGGCGCCCTGCTCTTTCTGGGCAGCTGTCTGGCGCTGATCGGGCTGAGCCTTTGAGGAAAAAGTTTTCCTCAAACCTTGCAAAAAGAGCCGGTTCGTATTATATTTGCTTGGGAAAAATCTTATTTACGGAAGAGAGTGATCATTTATGGCGGGAGCACAGAGGATCGGTATCCTCACCAGCGGCGGCGACGCGCCGGGCATGAACCCTGCGATCCGTGCCGCTGTGCGGGCTGCCACTTCGGCCAACATCGCCTGCATCGGTATTCGCCGGGGCTATGCGGGCCTGATCAACGGTGACGTTTTTGAGCTCACCGGCAGCGACGTGGACGGCATCAGCCGTCGGGGCGGCACCATTCTGTACACCGCCCGCAGCCAGGAGTTCCGCACCGAGGAGGGCCTCAAGAAGGCGGCCCAGGTCTGCAAGTATCTGGGCATCGACGGCCTGATCTGCATCGGCGGCGACGGCACCTTCCGGGGCGCGCTGGAGCTGTCCCGGCTGGGTGTCCGCGTGGTGGGCATCCCCGCCACCATCGACAACGACATGGGCTGCACCGAGTACACCATCGGCTTCGACACCGCCTGCAACACGGCCATCGAGGCCATCGACAAGCTCCGGGACACCGGGCAGAGCCACGACCGTGTCTCCGTGGTGGAGGTCATGGGCCGCAACGCCGGTCATCTGGCGCTGTACGTGGGCGTGGCCGCCGGCGCTTCCGCCGTGCTGCTGCCGGAGCGGGAGACCGACCTGGAGCACGACGTTATCGACGTGATCCGCCGGGGCAACATCCACGGCCGGAGACACCACATCGTGGTCATCGCCGAGGGCGTGGGCTACGTCAACTCCTATGCCCGGCAGATCGAAGAATCCACCGGACTGGAGACCCGCGTCACCGTGCTGGGCTACATCCAGCGGGGCGGCGCCCCCAACGGACGGGACCGGGTGTCCGCCGCCATGATGGGCGTTCGGGCGGTGGACGTGCTGCGCTCCGACGCCAACAGCCGCGTCATCGTGGCCCGGAACGGCCGGTTCGAGGACATGGACATCGAGGAAGCGCTGACCATGGAGCGCACCCTGGACCAGGAGATGTACGACGCCTGCTTCCGCATCAACACCTCCTATCCCAAGATCAGACACTGATCCCGGCCGAAGCAAAATGAATGCGCTGCGGCATCCCCCACGGGGATGCCGCACTTTATAACCCTATGAAAAAACTCATCGGAACAAAAGAATTCTACCGCACCGTGGCGCTGCTGGCCCTGCCGCTGCTGCTGCAGAACGCGGTCTCCACCTTCGTGAACCTGCTGGACAATCTGATGGTGGGCCGCATCGGCACGGAATCCATGTCCGGGGTCAGCATCGTCAACCAGATCCTGTTCGTGTACAACCTCTGCCTGTTCGGCGGCTGCGGGGGCGCATCCATTTTCGCCGCCCAGTTCCACGGACGGCGGGACACGCAGGGCGTGCGCCACGCCCTGCGCTTCAACCTGCTGCTGTCCGCGGGCTTCTTCCTGGCAGGCAGCGCGGTGCTGGTGCTGTGGGGCGAGCGGTTCATCGGAGCCTTCCTTCACGACGCCGGCGGCGCGGGAGACCTGGCTGCGACGCTCTCCGAGGGCAGGGCGTATCTGAACATCATGCTCTGGGGGCTGTTTCCCTTCGCGCTGACCAACGCCTACGTGAGCATCCTCCGGGTCACCGGGGACAACCGCCTGCCCATGCGGGCCAGCGTGGTCTCCATCCTGGTGAACCTGGTGTTCAACTATCTGCTGATCTACGGCAAGCTGGGCTTTCCCGTCATGGGAGTCCGGGGCGCCGCGTGGGCCACGGTGCTGGCCCGGTACGTGGAGCTGGGACTGATATTGCTGGGCACCCATGGGAAAAAGGAGCCGCCGGAGTTTGTCCGGGGCCTGTACGCCCGGCTGGGCCTGCCACGGAAGCTGGCCGGAGAGATCTTCAAAAAGAGTCTCCCCCTGCTGGTCAACGAGATGTTCTGGTCCATGGGCATGACCATACTGACCCAGTGCTACTCCTACCGGGGACTGGAGGCGGTGGCGGCGCTGAACATCGCCAACACGGCGGCCAACTTCTTCAACACGGTGCTCTTCACCATGGGCAACATCGTGGGCATCATCCTGGGCAACCTGCTGGGGGCGGAGGAATACGACCGGGCCCGGCGGGAGAGCGTTCAGCTCATCGCCCTGGCCACCGCCGCCAGCGCCGCCGTGGACGCGGTGATGCTCCTAGCGGCCCCCTGGGTGCCGCGGCTGTACCGGACGGAGCCTTCCATCATGGCGCTGGCCACGGGACTGTTGATCATCATGGCCTTTTCCATGCCCAATCACGCCATCGGTATGTGCTCCTACTGGACTCTCCGGGCCGGAGGAAGGACCTATATCACCATGGCCTTTGACAGCGGCTTTACCTGGGCAGTGTCGGTGCCGCTGGCCTTCGCGCTGATCCACTATACGTCCCTGGGTCTGCTGTGGGTATATCTGCTGGTGATGCTGGCGGACCTTATCAAGCTCGCGGTGGGCCTGATACTGGTCCACAAGGGGATCTGGGTGCGCAACCTGGTGAAAAGCCCGGCTGTCTCCGGGACGGGATCGAAGTAAACTGACGTTTGAGGTGAGAAAATGATCGAACGCATCGGGGTGTTTGACAGCGGCATGGGCGGCCTGACCGTCCTGCGGCAGCTGCGCGCGGCCTTTCCCCGGCCGGACATGGTCTATCTGGGGGACACGGCCCGGGTGCCCTACGGCGGGCGCAGCCCGGAGACCATCAACCGCTATGCCCGGGAGGACGTGGAATTTCTGCTCCACCGCCGGGTGGACGCGGTAGTGGTGGCCTGCGGCACGGTGAGCTCCAACTCCCTGGATTATCTGCGCCAGAGGTTCGACGTGCCGATCTTCGGCGTCATCGACAGCGCCGCCCGCCGGGCCGCCGCGCTGACGAAAACCGGCTCCGTGGGCGTCATCGGCACCGCCGCCACGATCAGGAGCGGGGCGTTCGAGCGCTCTCTCCGCCGGGAGCGGGAGGATCTTCAGGTGATCTCCCGGGCCTGTCCGCTGATCGTGCCGCTGGTGGAAAACGCCGTGGCCCCCGACGACCCGGTGGCCGGGATCATCTGCGGACGGTATCTGTCCGCCTTTGCGGGGAAGGATATCGACACGCTGATCATGGGCTGCACCCACTATCCGGTGTACCGCGCCGCCTTTGCCAGGCTGCTGCCCGGCGTGACGCTGGTGGACCCGGGGGAGGCCCTGGCGCAGGACCTGGGACCGGCCTTTTCCGGCGCGGCGGGAGAGGGCCGCACCGAATACTTCGTCACGGAGCACAGCGCCGCCTTCACGGAGCTGGTGCGGGTGATGGACCCGGAGCTGGACGCGGACAGCATTCAGGTCACCGGACTGGATACGTGATCAAATCGAAAAAAGGACCGGCATGATCCTCGGATCATGCCGGTCCTTTTTCTGTCCGGCGGGCTAATCGACCTTCAGCATCCTGTAGCCGATGCCGATATGCGTCTGAATGTATTTCGGAGAGTCCGGCCGGGGCTCGATCTTTTTCCGCAGCGTGGTCATGAAGACCCGGAGGGAGGCCACGTCGTTGTCCCAGCTCCGGCCCCAGATGCTCTGGGTGATGTAGGTATGGGTCAGCACCTTTCCCGTGTTCCGGGCGAGAAGGCACAGCAGTTTGTATTCCATGGAGGTGAGCTTCAGCTCCTCCCCGTCCAGACAGGCCACGCCCGCGGAGAAGTCGATCGTCAGCTTCCCATTGGCGTAGACGGAGCGGTCTGCGCCCTTGTCGGCGCTGATGAGCGCCAGCCGCCGGATCGTCACCCGCAGACGGGCCAGCAGCTCCTCCACGGAAAACGGCTTGGTCAGATAGTCGTCCGCTCCCGCGTCGAGGGCTTCGATCTTGTCCGCGTCGTCGCTGCGGGCGCTGATGACGATGATCGGCATATTGGACCAGCTCCGGATCTGGCGGATCACGTCGATGCCGTCCATATCCGGCAGCCCCAGGTCCAGGAACAGAACGTCCGGGTTATGGGAGGACGCCATCATCACCGCCTCGGCGCCGTTGTTTGCGGTCAGATACCGGTATTCGTGGGTCTTCAGCGTGGTGACGATCAGATTCCGCACGGGGGCGTCGTCCTCGGTCACAAGAACAACGGGACTATTCATGGACTTGCACCTCTTTCATCGGCAGTGAAACGGTAAAACAGCATCCGCTGGGCTCGTTGTCCGTCAGCGTGATGGCCCCGTGGTGGGCCTCCACGATGGATTTGCACAGCGCCAGGCCCAACCCCATGCCCCGGCGCCCGTCGGCCACCTTGTTCTGGCCGGTGTAGAACATCTCGAACACGTGGGGCTTGATCTCGTCCGGGATCCCCGGCCCGTCGTCCCGGACCGTCACCACGGCCTCGGCGCTCTCCCGCCGGCTCTCGATGGTGATGCGGGAGCCCTCCGGCGTGTTCTTGACGGCGTTGTTGATGAGGTTGATCAGCACCTGCATGATGAGCCGGGCGTCCATGTCCACCAACAGGATCTCGTCGGCGTGGCGCACGGTGAGGGTGTGCCGGGCGGCGTTCCTGTCCGCGTGCCGGATCGCCTCCTCGATCACGTCCCCCATGACCTCCGAGGAGAGGTGGAGCTCCATCTGGCCGTTCTCGATGCGGGAGATGGACAGCAGGTTTTCCACCAGATCGATCAGCCACTCGGCGTCGTCGTAAATGTCGGAGAAGATCTGTTCTTTGGTCTCGTCGTCCAGCTGCCGGTAATGGGTCAGCAGGTTGCTGGCGTTGCCGGAGATGGACGTCAGCGGCGTGCGGATGTCGTGGGAGACGGAGCGGAGCAGATTGGAGCGGAGCTGCTCGTTGCGCACCATCAGGTCGGCGCGTTCCTTTTCCTCGGCGTTGCGCAGATTCTCCAGCGCCAGGGCGCACTCGCCCAGAATGGAAGTGACGATGCTGTTTTCAAAGGGCTCCAGAGGGACCCGGTCCAGCCGGATGGCGATCACGCCGCAGCAGTATCCGTTCAGACAGATGGCGTGGTACTGGGACCGCGCCGTTTCATACTGCTCCATCCGGAAACCGGCGGACCGTTGGTGGGAGAACACCCACCCGGCGATCTCCTTTTCGTTCTCGTCCGGCGTGCCGGCGTCCGCGTCGGAGCCGTCGGCCCGGAACACCGTCCCCTCGGCCAGAGGGCCGCCCGCGTCCCGGGGATAGATCACGATATCCCGGTTCAGCAGCGTGATGATCTGGCGGGCGGTGGTCTGCAGCACCTCGGCGGGGCGCTCCGCCTTCTGCAGGAGCTGGTTGGTGTCCAGCAGCACTTTCGTCCGGAACGCCTCCCGGGCGGACTGACGGGCGTTCTGCTTCAGGCGGTTGGCCAGCGTGCCGGTGATCAGAGAGGACGTCAGCATGATGGCAAAGGTGACGGCATACTCGGCCTCGTAGGTGTGAAAGCTGAATTTCGGGTCGATGAAAAACCAGTTGAACAGCAGCACCCCCGCCAGAGAGCCCACGACGCTGAAAAGCGGGTTGATGGTGACCACGGAAATGACCAGCACGCCCAGAATGAACACGGTGATGATGTTCGCTTCCGAGAAGCCGAAGCGGGTGAAGACCAGCCCCAGCAGCGTGGCCGCCAGCAAAAGCAGCAGAGTGTAGACGGCTTCCTTCAACGTCGGGCGCATGGACTCGGAGACGGGGGAGGACTCCTTCCGCTGCTTGAGGTCCGCGGCGGAATCCGGGATGATATACACGTCCACGTCCGGGGCGTTGAGGATGATCTGCTCCGTCAGAGGCGGCTTGCTCCAGAAATGCCGGCGCCGGATGCCGCTCCGACCCACCACGATCTTTGTGGTGCCGGAGATATGCGCGTACTCCGCGACCTGGGCGGGGACGTCGTCTCCGATGATGGTGGTGACGGACGCGCCGCTGCGCTCCGCGAAGCGGATGTTGTTCTGCAGACGGGCCCGGTCCTCCTCGGAGAGCGCTTCGTAATTCGTGGGCCTGACGTAGATCGCCGTCAGAGCCGCCTGAAAGGCGTCCGCCATCCGGGCCGCCGCCGAAATGACCTTCGGATTGGAGGGGGAAGGCGAGATACAGACCAGGATATGCTCGCCGCTTTCGGTATGTCTGTCCACGTCACGGCCTCCTTTCACGCTGCTTTTTTCCCATTATACCATGCGTTTTGCAAAAAGAATACCCGCGCGGTCACATCCGGAAGCATTTCCGGATCGCCTTCTGGTTTCCCAGGACGAGCAGCGTTTTTTTGCCGTTGAGAACGGTGTCCGGCGTGACGGGGATCTTCATGACCCCGTTTTCCTTTATCGCCAGGATGTTGATGCCGTATTTCTTTCGGATATCGATCCTGTCGACAGTCTTGCCCGTCCATTCCTCGGGCACGGAGACCTCGAAAATGGCGTTCTCGTCGTCCAGCTTGATATAATCCAGCACGTGGTCGGATGCATAGCGAATGGCGGCCCACTCCGCGATCTGCTTCTCCGGGTTGATCACCTCGTCGGCGCCGTTGCGCAGCAGGAACTGGGCCTGGATCTCCCGGTCCGCCCGGGAGACCACCAGCTTTCCTCCCAGCTCCTTGAGCAGCGCGGTGGTCTCCAGAGAACTCTGAAAATCGCTGCCGATGGTGACGATGCACACGTCGTAGCTGCTCACGCCCAAAGACCGGAGGAAGGCCCGGTTGGTGCTGTCGCCGATCTGGGCGTCCGTCACCAGCGGCAGGATACGGTTGATGCGCTCTTCATTCTTGTCCACGGCCCTGACCTGCTGGCCCATCTCGTGGAACTGTCTGGCCAGGAGCGTTCCGAAGCGGTTGGTGCCGATCAGCAGAATGGATTTCATGGTGAAAACCCCCTTATCCTACGTTGATTTTTCCTACGGGATAATGCGCCGATTCCGGCGCTCTGCCGCCGACGGCGGCATAGAACAGCGTCAAAGCGCCGACTCTTCCGAAAAACATCAGCCCCATCAGCACGGCCCGGGAGACCGGACCCAGCCCCGGCGTGACGCCGAGGGACAGCCCCACCGTGCCGATGGCGGAGGCCGTCTCGAACAGGCAGACCGCAAAGGGAAGACCCTCCGCGGCGCTGATGATAAAAGCGCCCGCCAGTGCCAGAAAAAGATACAGCGTCAGCAGGGCCGCGGCGCTTTTTACGGTGCCCTCGTCGATCCGCCGTCCGAACAGCACCGGACTTTTCCGGCGGCGGACCACCGCCGCGGCATTGGACAGCAGCACCGCGGCGGTAGTGAGCTTCATGCCGCCGGCCGTGGAGCCGGGAGAGCCGCCGATCAGCATCAGGATGATCGTCACGGCCCGCCCCGTGCTTGTGCAGCGGGACATATCCACCGTGTTGAAGCCCGCGGTCCGGGGCGTGACCGCCTGGAACAGCGAGACCCAGAACCGTTCCCCCCGGGGCAGGGCGGCAAAGTCGCCGAAGAAGAACACCGCCGCCGGGACAAGGATCAGGACCGCCGCGGTGGAGAGAATGACTTTGCTCTGCATGCTGTATCTTTTCAGGTGAAGAGTGTTTCTGGCAAAATCGTCCCAGGTGAGAAAGCCGATGCCGCCGAGGAAGATCAGCAGGCACACGGGGATCACGACCCCGGGACTGCCGCTGAACGCGGTGAGGGAGGAATACGCCCCGGCCTTGCCGCCCATCACGTCGAAGCCCGCGTTGCAGAAGGCGGAAACGGCGTGAAAAACGCTCATCCACACCCCTTCCCGGCCGAAGGCGCCGCAGAACGACGGCAGCAGCGCAAGCGCGCCCGCCAGCTCCGCGATCATCGTGAAGGCGCAGACAAATAGCGTCAGCCGCAGGATGCCGCCCACTTGGTTGGCCGAGATGCTCTCCTGCAGCATGCTCTGCTGGAGCAGGGACACTTTTTTCCGGGAGGCGGCCGCGATGCCTGCCGCCACCGTCACGATCCCCAGACCGCCGATCTGTATCAGCACCAGCACCACGGCCTGCCCGAAGAACGACCAGTGGGTCGCCGTGTCCAGGACCACCAGCCCCGTGACGCACACAGCGGAGGTGGCGGTGAACAGCGCGTCCGGGACAGGCGTCCGGCAGCCGTCCGCCGCCGAGACGGGCAGGGTCAGCAGCACCGCCCCGATCAGGATCACGGCCAGAAAGCCCGCGATGATGATCTGGAAGGATGACAACCGTATTCCCGGCACCTTCCCGTCCATGACGCCCCGTCCTCCTTTCTTTTTCGGCCTTATCATAGATCAAAGCATACAAAGATGGCGTTAAGCCGCTCTCCGCCGGGATTAAGACCGCATTAACAGAGGGCGTTTTCCCCGCCCCGGGGCATGAAAAAAGCCCGGAGGGAACACCCTCCGGGCTTTTTCGTGCTTTTATATTTCACCGGGACAGCCATATGGCCAGGAACAGCGCCCCCTGGGCCAGAGTGTTCATGACCTCGGCGGCCCAGTTGGTTTTGTCGGAATACTTTTTGAACCGGTTTTTCTTGTACCAGACCATACCCCCCAGCATGACCAGCCACAGCACATACAGCGCCGCCGCGGGCAGAGAGCTTACGGCGCTCCAAACCCCCGCCCAGGAGATTTTTTTTACAGACAGGACCACCGACAGCAGCATCAGCATAAAGCCTGCCGCCTGCATGGGCACGAAAGGCCGGTCCAGCCAGCGGAGGTCCTTCTTTTTCAGGCCGATGATCAGCTTCCAGGTCACCTTCATGCACCCGGCCAGGGTACTGAGCACCGCACCGAGAATGAACAGCGGGTGGCGAAACGTCAGCCCCACCATGATCATACTGGCGCCGAACAGCAGCACCGGAACGGCGTCAAAGAGCGCCATGGATACCGTGAAACCCTCCATTTTCCTTGCCCCTCCTTGTTTGCTCCCGTCTATTGTACCACACGGCGGGGTCTCGCCGCCACGGGCAATTTGAATAAGCTTCACTGCCTGTTTCCGGCAATCGGACGAAAATCGCTCCGGTCGCCCCCGAATAAGTTGACACGGCTTTTCCCGCTGGTGTATTGTTAATATGAACGTGTTCAAGAGAGGTGATCCCCATGCAGAAGCTGCCTCAGGAGATCCGGGAAAAGGCGCTGGCCGAAGCCCGGGAGATCCTGATTACCCGTGGCTACAAGGCCCTGACCATGCGCGAAATCGCCGGGCGCTGCGGCGTGGCGGTGGGAAGTTTATACAATCTCTTTTCCTCCAAGGAATACCTGGCCGGCTGCGTGGTGCTCCGGGACTGGATCGGCGCCCGCCGGGAGATGGAGCGCTCCGCCCAATCGGCGGCAGAGCCTCTGGAGGGGCTGCGGCGGATCTATGAGCTGATGGCGGCGTTTTCCGAGGCCCACGCCTATCTCACCGATGTGGGCGTGCCCCGGCCCCGGGAGGGAGAGTACAGCTACGCCCGGCAGCACGGGCTGCTGGTGAGCCAGATCCGCGCGGTGCTCCGCGCTCTGCCGGCGTGGCCCGTACAGGAGGACGAGGAGGTTTTTCTGGCGGAGAGCATCATCGGCTTTGCCGGGAAGGGCTATCCCTGGGAACGGCTGGAGAGCTCCTTTGCCCGGCTCATCCGCCGGGAGAGAGAAGAATAAAAAGGGAGGAAAACGATCATGCATGATTTTCTGATCGGCCATATCGCCCCGATCCTCTGGGTCATGACCGCCGTCTACGCCCTGCTGCTGGCAGCACTCATCAAGCTGCGCAAGGGGGACAAGCGCCGGGGCGTGCTGCCCCTGCTGATGGCGCTGGTGGTCTTCGGACTGCTGTACGACGTCTTCGTCCAGGCCCTGGGCACGCTGATGTCCGCCGGCGGGCTCCTTTCCGCGTTGAGCCGGCTGCGCTACGTGTTCCACGGCATGCTGATCCCTCTGTGCTTCCCCATCTGCACCATGGCGCTGCGGATGAAGCCCAAGGCGCTGAAAGCGGTGTGGATCGTCACGCTGATCCTTATTCTGGCCGGCGCGGCCTCCGGCTTCGCCGTGAAGATGGAGCCGGTGCAGACCGGCGCGCTGCTGCGCTACGCCAGCGCCGACGACACCCCGGCCTGGGCCAACGGCCTGCAGCTGGCTCTGAGCATCGTGCCGGTGCTGTTTCTTGTGGCGGCGGGGCTCATTGCCTGGATCCGGGAGAAGAACCCCCATCTGTTTTTTGCAGGGCTGCTGATGTTCGCCTTCGCGGCGCTGGGACCCGCCACGGGCCACGCGGATCTGTCCTTTGTGATCAATATGTTCGGCGAGCTGTTCATGGCGCTGTTCTTCTGGCTCTTCGCCGGAAAGCGGGCCAAAACCGACCGCCGCTGATACAGTTCTTTAAAACGATTCCCCGGCGATGCTTCGCCGGGGAATCAGATTGTTGACCACGCAGGACAGAGGATCATCCATTTCCGCGTTTTTTCTTCCGAAAGACACGCTCAAGGACCCATGCAGCAACGGCGCAGGCCACAGCGATCAGAAAGCTGCGGAAGAAGGTGACCTGAGGATTCGTGAACAGGATGGACAGATTCTGCGCCCAGAAGCCGACCCGCCAGAAGCCCTCAAAGGCGATGACGCCGAAGGTGTAGAAAAGCCCCATGACGAAACCGGGCAGGATCTCATAGCTGAGCGCCTTTTTTCCGGGCGTTTTGTACATCAGCAGATAATAGATGACGAAAAACGCGATGCCGTACGTTCCGATGGCCGGCCCGTAGAAACGGCGAGCATAGATCTTCACGAAATTGTTGATCAGAAATGCGCAGTCGGAGCAGAGCATGATCACCAGATGCTTCCACAGCGGGACTTCCTTTTTCAGCAGATGGCGGAGCACGAGATAATTCAGCAGAAGAATCACGGTCGAGCCGAACACAAGTTCGTCCAGGGTGGGACTGGTTTTTGCTACGATATCCATAACGACAGGGGACAGGCCTATTTTCGCTTCCATGGTATTTCTCTCCTTTTTGCTTTATGAACGTGTTCATAATAAGAAAAAAAGAATACGCCGATGGCGTTGTGAACATGTTCATTTAAAGTCTATCATTGCTCCGCCGGGATGTCAACAACACATTGAAAGAAGAGGGAGTTTTCTGCCTATTGCATCATTCCGGCGGGTCGGTTTTTGGTAAAATGCTTTAATTTTCAAAAGGCGGTTGACAGGTCCTTTCCCGGGTGATATCCTTTATATGAACATGTTCATATAAAGGAGGGCGGCCTATGCCGAAGCTTTTGGACAACATCCGGGAGAAGGCGGTCGAACAGGCGAGAGAGGTCCTGACGAGCCAGGGCTACAAGGCGCTGACCATGCGGGATATCGCCGGGCGCTGCGGCATCGCGGTAGGCACGCTGTACAATTACTTCCCCTCCAAGGAGTATCTGACCGGCAGCGTGGTCCTGGAGGACTGGAACAACGTTTTTGACCGGATGAGAGTGCTGGCGGGCGGCGCGGCGTCGGTGGAGATGGGCCTGCGGGGGATCTATGAGCAGATGGTGTCTTTCGTGGACAGCCACAATTATCTGTTCGTCTCCGGCGCCGACAGAACTGAAACGGGAGAGTATGGCTATGCCCGCCGTCATGGTCTGCTGCTAAAACAGCTTTGCCAGGTCCTGGAGGAGCTTTTCTCCGGGCTCCACCGGCGGGAGGACGAGAGCATCCTTGTTTTCCTGGCGGAAAGCATCATCAATTTCAGCGGCAAGCGGTATTCCTATGATCAGATCGAAGAGGCGTTTTCCCGGATACTGCGGGGAGACGATCGACATCAATAAAACGGAATGGAGGTAAAGATGGACGGCAAAGAACTGCAGAAAAGCCGTGTGAAGCTCTTTCGGGACACGGCGAACTTCGTTAAAACGGAGCGGGTCCCCCACTTTGCCAATGTGGTCACCTGGAAGGTCTTCGACGCCGGGTACACCCTGGACCAGGCCATGACCCACTTTGACGTGATGGAGGAGACTGTCACCCGCTTCCTGGACACCTATCCGGTGGACGCCATTCTGGACGTGGGCATCCGCAACCAGTTCAACGTTACCGAGGCCTTCGGCGGGGAGGGGTATTACTACTACACCCCGGAGGTACTGGGGGTCCGGGACCACGCCCACTGTACCCCGGACACTTTATCGGACTACATGGACGACCCCATCCGCTACGCCTGGGAGAAGATCCTGCCGGAAAAGTACGGCGAGGTCTGGGAGACCCGGGACAAAGCGATATGGAAAAAGACTTTCAAGGAGTACGTCCGCTACGTGATGTTCGTGCTCCACATGGCCAAGGTGATGAAACGTTACGGCCTGCCCTCCCTGGCCCCCAACAACCCCATGTCCGGCACCATCATCCCCGGCATGGAGATCCTCATGAGCGACCTGCTGGGCATCCAGCAGCTGTCCATCGCCATGCGCCGCTGCCCGGACAAGCTGGACGACTTCATTGCCCGCTGGGAGAAGGAAAAGCTGGATCCGGTCATCGAGAAGACCCGGAACGCCCCCGGTCCCCAGACGGAGAAATATTGCTTTGACGCCTCCATCCTCATGCTGGCCCATACCATCATGAACAAAAAGCAGTTCGAGCGGTTCTACTGGCCCAAGTTCTCGGAGCTGCTGGGCGCCTACCGGGACAAGCAGATGAACGTACGGATCTTCGCCGAGGGGTCGATCCTCTCTTTCGCGGACTATTTCGCGGACTTCCCCCGGGGGACGCTGACCTTCCATCTGGAGCAGGACGATCCCTTCGACTTCCGCGCCGCGGCGCCCAACGCGGGCATCATGGGCGGCATGACCACGGATCTGCTGAGCAACGGCACCGAGGCGGACTGCCTCGCCTACGCCGAAAAGCTCTGCGCGGAGCTGGGCGGCCTGGGGGGCTACATCTTCAGCGAGAACAAAATGCTCTCCTACCGCAACGACGCCAAACGGGAAAACATGCTGGCCGTGTGCCGGTTCGTCAGCGACTATCGACTGTGAGGTGCGACATGGGAAAGAATCCGTATACTTCCTACCCCGAGGGATATGAAAAGCTCCAGCGGGACATCATCCCCTGGTACTTCAAGCCGGCGAAGAAGATGCTCATGCGTCTGCTGCTGACCATCCTCACCGACGGCTGAGGAGGAAGTGAAAAAACGCCTGCCTTTCCGCAAGGAAAAGCAGGCTTTTTTATTGACGCTTTTACGGCCGCACGTAGCAGTGGGGACCGTCCTCTGCCTCAATGAAGCAGGGGGTCACGTGAAAGGCGCCCCGCAGCTCCTCCGAGGAGAGCACTGTCCGGGCGTCCCCGGCGATGAGATCCTTGCCGTCGTTCATGAGCACCACGTGGTCGGCGTAGTGGAGGGCCGCCTCGAAGTCGTGGAGGATCATCACCACGGTCTTGCCCATATCCGTCAGCATCCGGGCGCAGTCCAGCATCTCGAACTGGTTTTTGATGTCCAGATAGGTGGTGGGCTCGTCCATCAGGATCACCGGGGTGTCCTGGGCCAGCGCCATGGCCAGGTAGACCTTCTGCCGCTGGCCGCCGGAGATGTTCTCCATCCGCTTGGGGCCAAAGTCGGTCAGCCCCACCCATTCCAGGGCCTGGGCCACGATCTCGTAGTCCTCCGGCCGGTAGTGCCGGGGATAGCTCAGATAGGGGAACCGGCCGTGCATCACCAGCCGCTTCACCGTGATGTCCGGGATGTTCCGGCCCTGGGGCAGATAGGCCAGCACCCTGGCCAGCTCCTGCTGGGACAGCTCGTTCAGGTCCCGGCCGTCCACGGTGACGGTGCCGCCGGTCATGGGGATCAGCCGCATGAGCGTTTTCAGCGTGGTGCTCTTGCCGCAGCCGTTGGGCCCCAGGATCACCGAGATCTTTCCCTTGGGGAACACGGCGCTGACGCCGTGGAGGATTTCTTCGCCGTCGTAGGCGGCGTGCAGATCGGTAATGGTGATCATTTCTGTTTATCCTTCTTTTTGATCAGCAGCCAGATGAAGAACGGCCCGCCCAGAAAACTCAGCAGGATGCCCGTGGGCAGCTCGTAGGGCGCGAAGATCATCCGCGCCGCCAGGTCGCACACGGCTACGTACCCCCCGCCCAGCAGGGCGCAGAAGGGGATCAGCTTGCCGCTCTCGTTGCCCACGATCAGCCGGGCGATGTGGGGCACGATCAGTCCCACGAAGCTCAACAGCCCGGCGAAGCTGACGCTGACGCCCGCCAGCAGCGCCGCCAGAGTGAGCATGCCGTTGCGCACGAAGGCCGCCTTCATGCCCAGTGCCCGGGCGGTCTCGTCTCCCAGGGACAGCACGTCCAGCTCGTTGGTAAGGGTGCACACCGCCGCAATGGCCGCCAGGATCAGGATGGCCGCCGGCAGCAGCCGGGCGTGGTTCACGGCGGAGAAGCCGCCCACCCGGAAGTCCACGCTGGAGAGGGCGGCGTCCGGCACCATGGTGATGATGGCCTCGGTAATGGCGTTGAGGCAGGCGGTCACCGCCACGCCGCCCAGCACCACCGTGGTGCGGGAGGCGTTGCTCTTCCGGCTGGCCAGAACCACCAGGAACGTGGCGCCCATGGCCCCGGCGAAGGAGGCCCCGGCGATGATCCAGGCGGTGAAGAGGCCCATGGCCGAGCAGATGGCCACCGCCAGCCCGGCCCCGGCGTTGACGCCGATGATGCCCGGGGAGGCCAGGTGGTTGGACAGCACCTTCTGGATCACCGCACCGGACACCGCCAGTCCCGACCCGGCCAGGATGCAGGCCGCGGTCCGGGGCAGACGGACGTACCAGAGGATCCGGGCGGCGGCGGAGGTGCCGGGCCCGGCGATCAGCGCACTCCACAGCGTCCCCAGGGACAGCCCCGAGGCGCCCAGGCAGATGTTGGCCACCGCCGCGACGACAAGGAACACCCCTGCGGCGATGATCAGCAGAGCGCTCTTATTATTTTCCGTAGAGGATGTCGAAGAGGTTTTCATAGGCAATCCCCCATCGATTATTGGGTTTGAGATGGTAGAGGCTCTTTTCCATATAGTGGACCCGGCCCTCCTGCACGGCGGTGAGACCGGCCCAGGCGGGATTGCCGGTCAGCGCTTCCTCCAGGGCTTTTTGGGCGCCCTCGGAGTCGCTGCCCTGTTGGACGATGAAGATCCTATCAGGGTCGTCCATGATGATCTGCTCCAGGCTCAGGTTTTCCAGCAGCTCGCTGCCGTCGGCGATGTTGACGCAGCTCAGGTCGGCGAGCATCAGGCCCAGCACGGTGCCCTCGGTGCCCTTGGCGTGAACGCCGGAGGCGGCGATCCGCAGCAGCAGCACCCGGGGCGCGCCCTGCTCCGCAGCGGCCTTTTCGGCGGCGGCCTTCACCGCGTTCACCTGCTCGGCCACGGCCAGACCGTTCTGCTCATAAAGATCCTCCCGGCCGGTGATGTCGGTGCAGACCTTCAGCATCCTGAGGTAGTCCTCAAAGCCGTTCACGTTGAAGTACAGCGCCGGGACCTTGGCGCTCTCCAGGGTATCCAGCAGGTCCACCTGGTTTTTCGTGTTGGCGCTGGCGATGACCAGATCGGTCTCCAGATCGAACAGGGCTTCCATGCTCACCTTCTGGTAGCTGCCCAGGTTCACCACATCCTCGCCCAGATCCAGGTCGAAATCCTCCCAGGCGTCCTTGGGAGCGGCTACCAGCTCGCCCCCGGCCAGCAGCCAGGTCTCGGCAAAGCTGCCGATGAGCACGGCTACCCGCTCCGGGCGGCTTTCCAGAGTGACCTCCCGGCCCATATCGTCGGTGACGGTGACGGCTTTCCATGCCGCCTCAGCCTCCGCCGGGCTTTCGGTCTCCGCCGGGGCGGACGCTTCCGTGGGGGCTGCTGTGGCCTCCGGGGCCGCCGTGGCGGCGGGGGCCGCGGACTTGGCGCCGCAGCCGGCGAGCACCAGCAGACTCAAAAGCAGAGCGATGACCTTAAGTGTTTTCTTTTTCACGCTTTTCCTCCTGTTTATCTGCATCAATATTCCCGACCCGGATCTTATCCAGGGTCGCGCAGATCTCCTGTTGTTCCAGCGGTCCGCCCCGCTGCAGCATGGCGTCCAGACAGCGATGGAGAAACTGCCGCCGATCCGCCTGCTCCGGCAGCTCCTGCCGGGAGAGGGGCCGCAGCGCCGCCATCTGCTCCAGGATCTCGTCCATCTTTTCCGGCACGTGCGCCTTGAGCGTGTCCCGGAGCCAGGCGCTGGCGGCGGGGCTGGCGCCCTGGCTGGACACGGCCACCACCGTTTTTCCCCGGCGGAACACCGCGGGAAAGATCACGGTCCCGGCGCTGACCCTGCAGGCGCTGTCGTACAATATCCCCCGATCGGCGCACGCCCGCTCCAGCATCTCCTCGGCGGCGGGATCTCCCGTGGCGTCCACCGCCAGGGCCATGCCCTCCGTGTCTTCGGCGGTCACCTTCCGGCGGCGGACGGTCACCGGCAGGGCCTCCAGCTCCGGCAGCAGCTCCGGAGCGGCCACCGTGACGCGGGCGCCCTGGGCGAGCAGCACCTGCGCCTTGTGCAGGGCAATGGCGCCGCCCCCGGCGATAAGGCAGGGGAGACCATCCATTTGGATCAGCAGGGGATAGTAGGCCATAGTTTCACTCCCACAAAAAAAGTACCCGGAATGATTCCGGGCACGATACGATCAGGGGGCTCTCCGCCTCCCGACACGTCTATTGCGCTGGAATAGAGTGCGGCTTTCCATCATGTTCCTGACTTGATCCCTGGGGGACCGACAGTGACCTGCTCGCGGGGCGCTACCCCTTCCATGACGCATAAAAATGCCGAGGAAAGCCCTGTATTCGCTTTTTCGCCCGTTTTCCGTAGAAAACGGGGCGGTAAAGGTGACTATATCACATCCGCCCGGGTTTGAAAAGGATAAAATGAAAAAATCCCCGGCGGACGAGCCGCCGGGGAAATACGATCGGTCTGTCAGCGGGCCTTGCCCTGCACCAGCTCAGCCAGAGGCTTTACCCGGAAGCGGAGGAACGAGCCCACCACGGCGCCCACCGCCGCCTGCAGGATCTGGAAGGGCAGCTTCAGCATGGCCGTGGCCGGGTTGCTGTATATGAATGCCCGGCCCAGGGTGTAGCCGACCACCATGATCACGGCGCCCAGCGTCACACCCACGATGCCGGCCGGCACGGGCTTTCCCCGGAACAGCCGCCGGGCGCACAGGCTGATGACCACCGCCTGGAGCCCGTGGGTCACGAGAGACACGAACATGGGCGTGGGATAGAACAGCAGATCGCCCAGGAACGCGCCCAAGCCTCCCACGCAGAAAGCCCCCAGGGGGTCCAGCAGCAGGGCGGCAAAGCAGATGATCACGTCGTTCAGATAGAGATGCCCTCCCGGCACCGGCAGGCCGAAGGAGCTCATGACCACGTTCATGGCCGTGAGCACGGCGGTGACGGTGATCCAGCGGGCGGAATAGACGGTTTTTTCTCCTGACATAACAAAACAACTCCTTGACGGGGGATTAAAAACAGCATACAATGATTTGGGTATATTTAAATATCCAGAAAAGGAGAAAATTATAATACCAGATGGAACGCACAGAAAGAAGCATGCCCGCCTATCTGCGGCTGTACCGGCAGCTCCGGCAGGAGATCGTCGACGGGTTTTACCCATACGGCAGCAAGCTGCCCTCCAAACGCCAGCTCAGCGAGGAGACGGGGCTGAGCCTGGTGACGGTGAGCCACGCCCTGGCCCTGCTGGCCGACGAGGGGTATCTGGAGCCCCGGGAGCGCAGCGGCCACTTCGTCAGCTTCCGCACCGACGAGGGCTTCGTGCCCAGGTTGGAGCCGCCCGCCTTTCCGGTCCGGGAGGTGGGGGAGGAGAGCGCGGAGTTCCCCTTTTCCGTGCTGGCCAAAACCATGCGCCGGGTCATCGGGGAGTATGACCGCCGTCTGCTGGAGCGCTGTCCCAACCAGGGGACGGCGGAGCTGCGGCTGGCCCTGAGCCGGTATCTGGGGCGGGCCAGGGGGGTCCGGGCGGCCCCGGAGCAGATCTTCATCGGGGCGGGAGCGGAGTATCTCTACGGGCTCATCGTGCAGACCCTGGGCCGGGAGAAGCTCTACGCGGTGGAGGATCCCTCCTATGAGAAGATCCGCCAGGTCTACGCGGCCCACGGCACGGCGGTGGAGCTGCTGCCCATGGCTTCCGACGGGGTGGATTCCGCCGCCCTGCGCGCATCCCGGGCGGACGTGCTGCACATCACCCCTTACCGGAGCTTCCCCAGCAACGTGACGGCCTCCGCCGCCAAGCGCTGGGAGTACCTGCGTTGGGCGGACGCCGGAGAGCGGTACATCGTGGAGGATGATTTCACCAGCGAGTTTTCCACCTCCTCCAAGCCGGAGGAAACGGTGTTTTCCCTGTCGGACAAGGGGAACGTGCTGTATCTGAACACCTTTTCCCGGACGGTGGCCCCTTCTCTGCGGATGGGGTATCTGGTACTGTCCGAGCCCATGGCGGAGCGGTTCCGGGAGCGGGCGGGCTTTTACTCCTGCACGGTGCCGGTGTTCGAGCAGTACGTGCTCTCGGAGTTCATCGAGAGCGGGGACTATGAGCGGCATATCCGCCGGGTCCGGCGGCGGCTGCGGAAAAACCGGAAAAACAAATGAAAGCAGGTCGAAAAAGACCTGCTTTCATTTGTATGGTCAGCCCTCCGGCCCGTGCTCGAACCAGGGCAGGACGGCGGGAAGGACCTTGTCCAGCGAATATCTCTCCACGGCCTCCCGGCCCGCTTCTCCCATAGCCCGGCGCAGGACCGGGTCTTCCCGGAGCTTTTCCGCTCCGGCCGGGAGCGCCGCCCCGTCCCCCGGGGGGAACAGCAGCCCCGCCCGGCCGTGGCCGAGCAGGTCCTCGTGGCCCTTGACGCGGGAGAGCAGGCAGGGCAGAGCGCAGCCCATGGCCTCCATGACGCTGAAGGGCAGCCCCTCGGACCGGCTGGCGGAGACGTAAACGTCCGCGGCGTGATAATACGCCGTCAGATCCTCCAGTCTGCCGGGAAAGCGGATCCGGTCCGCGGCCCCGGAGGCGGCGGCCAGCGCCCGGCATTCCTCCAGCAGCGCCCCGTCCCCGGGCAGGAGCAGTATCGTATCCTCCGGCAGCCGGGCCGCGGCGCGGATGAGCTCCGACTGGTTTTTCCGGGGGGAGAATTCCGCCGCGCACAGCAGCACGAAGCCGTCCTCGGGAAGTTCCAGAGCGGAGCGGGCCTCCCGGCGCTCCGACGCGTCGGCAGGCCGGTATCTGTTCAAAGGGACGCCCATGCCGTCGATGCGCGCCACCCGACCCCGGCAGAGCCGGTGCTCCCGGGCGAGGCGCTCGTCATAGGCGTTCATCACCAGAAGGTCGTCGGTGACGCCGGCCATGAGCTTTTCCGCCGTCAGCAGCAGCCGCCGCCGCAGGGGCGGCGTATCGTCGTCAAAGAGATAGCCGTGGACGGTATTCACCACCCGGGCGCTCCCTTTCCCGGCCAGCAGCACCCCCAGCCGGGTGAAAAACGCCGCCAGGGAGGTGTGGGTCACGATCACGTCGAATTTCTCCCGCCGGATCAGCCGGGAAAGCCGGATCGCGCAGCCCAGGTTCCGGGGAGAGAACATTTTTTTCGTGAAGTCCGCGGGGAAGAACGCCACGCCCGCCGGCAGCCCCCGGCCGTCGCCCCGGGCGGCGGCGGTGACGGCGTGGCCGCGGTCGCGGAGCGCGGCCAGATACGGCAGATGGAAGCTCCGCAGGTGCTCGGCCGTGGAGGCGGTATATAAAATGCGCAGCGGTCCGCCGCCCATGGGAGGCCCACCCCTTTCTCTTTTGCGAAAAACGCCGCAGATTTCTCAAGGGAATTATAGCATAATCTGCATTTATATGGTAGACTATAATTGTATTGATATGCGAATCCGGCGAAAAAGCCTTTTCTCCCGCCCTCCGGCGAACCGGAAGCGGGGCTGAAAGGTCCGAAAAAGCAGGAAAACAACGCGGAGCGGCGACCCCGTTCCGGCAGAAGGATGAGAGCATGAGCAGGAAAGACACCGGGTCTACCGCCTTCTATATCGTTCTGGATATGCTGTCCGCGGCGGCCGCCATGGCGTTCGCCTTCTGGGTGCGCTTCGTGCTGTTCCGGGGGGTGAACCCTGTGGGGGGCTTCGGCTATCATATGCTCTGGGCCGTGCTGTTCTCCCCGGTATACGTGATTTTGTACGCCCTGCTGGGGATCTATACTCCCAAGCCCCAAAAGGGCTTTATCCACGCCTTCGGACGGCTGGTGCTGGCCAACACGCTGGGCGTGATGCTGTATATCGATCTGATCTTCGTCTTCCGGGTGGTGGATTTTTCCCGGTGGATGATCCTGATCTTTTATCTGACGCTGAACGTGCTCACCGCGGCCCGGGGCTTTGCGGCCCACCGGCTCCTCCGCCGCCGGTATGACCAGGGCCGGGACCTCCGGCGGGTCATGATCATCGGGGACGGCGAGGCCGCGTCCGACGTTTTTCAGCGGCTGGGCCGGGAGAAGTGGTCCGGCGTCACCGTCGTAGGCAGCGTGGGGGAGAAGACCGTCCCCGGCCTCCGGCGGTTGGGGGATTACGACCGCATCCGCGCGGTGCTGGACGACCTGGCCCCGGACGAAGCCGTCATCGCCCTGGACCGGCAGGACATCCGGCGCCTGGGGAGCATCCTGCGGCTGTGCGAGGATTCCGGCGTGAAGCTGGCGCTGCTGCCCATGGGCTACGAGTATATGGCCAGCCGGCCCTTTATCGAGCCCGCGGCGGGACTGCCGCTGATCAACATCCGCCGGGTGCCGCTGGACAGCTTCGGCCCGGCGCTGATCAAGCGCGCGGGAGATATCGTCTTCTCGCTGCTTCTCATCGTGCTCACCGCGCCCATCATGCTCCTTGCCGCCGTTGGGACCCGGCTCTCCTCTCCCGGACCGGTGATCTTTTCCCAGGAGCGCATCGGCAAGGACAGAAAGCCCTTCAAAATGTATAAATTCCGCTCCATGCGGCTCAACGACGCCTCGGACAGCGCCTGGACCCGGGCGGGAGACCCCCGGCGGACCAGCTTCGGGGCCTTCATGCGCCGCTATTCCATCGACGAGCTGCCCCAGCTGTTCAACGTGCTCCGGGGGGATATGTCCCTGGTGGGGCCCCGGCCGGAGATCCCCCGGTACGTGGACCACTTCAAGTACAGCATCCCGCTGTATATGGTCCGGCATCAGGTCCGCCCGGGCATCACCGGCTGGGCCCAGGTGAACGGTCTGCGGGGAGACACCTCCATCCGCAGCCGGGTGGACTACGACCTCTATTATATCGAAAACTGGTCGCCGTTTTTCGATCTGAAGATCCTGCTGATGACGCCGTTTCGCGGCATCGTGAATCCCCAGGAGCCCCTGCGGGGCGCGGAGCGGAGGCAGGACCGTGAGTGAATCCCGGCGGGAGGAACGGCCCCTGATCTCCGTTCTGATGGCGGTGTACGCCCCCCGGATGGACTGGCTGCGCCGGCAGCTGGAATCGCTGGAGACGCAGACCTATCCCCATCTCCGGCTGTATATCTGCTGCGACGCCTCTCCGGCGGAGGAATTCGCCGCGGTGGAGGCGCTGGCGGGGGAGTGCATCCGATCGTTCCCGGTCACCGTGGAGAACGCCCCGGAAAACCTGGGCTCCAACGGCGTGTTCGCGTATCTCACCGCCCGGGCGGAGGGCGAGTATTTCGCCTACTGCGACCAGGACGACGAGTGGCTGCCGGAGAAGCTGGCGGTTTTGCGGGAGACCATGGAGCGGGAGCGGGCCTTGCTGGTCTGCTCGGACATGAGCATCATCGACGGCGACGGGAACGAGATCGCCCGCAGCATCACGGATATCCGCCGCCACCACGTTTTCCGCTCGGGGGACGGGCTGTGGGACACCCTGTGGTACGCCAACTTCGCCTCCGGCTGCGCGCTGCTGGTACGCGCCGACGAGGCCCGGCGGGCCCTGCCCTTCAACCCCTATATGTACTATGACCACTATCTGGCGTTTTGCTGCGCCGTCCGGGGCCGGGTGATCTCCCTGCCGGACGCTCTGCTGCGCCACCGGGAGCACGGGGGCAACCAAAGCTCCCTGCTCCGGGGCGTCACGGACCGGGAAAGCTATTACCGCCTCCGGGTGGAACAGAAGCGGCAGGCCGTGACCTGGCTGGCGGAGCATTTCCTTGAGCCGCCGGAGCTGGCCGCCCTGCTCTCGGAGGGCAAGGCATGGATGGACGCCCGGAGCGCCTACGCCCGGGGGGACAGATTCGCCGGGAAAACGCTCTGGCGCTCCCGCCGCTTCGGACGGCGGTCCGCGGCGCTGGAGCTGCTGCTGCCGTACCTGCCGGAGAGCGTGTTGCGGATGACTCTCACTTTGGCAAGAAAAAACAGGATCTGAGGACGGAAAGATGAAGGTACTGGTCACCGGGGCCACCGGACAACTGGGCTTCGACGTCTGCGCCGAGCTTGCCCGGCGAGGCGCGGAGCATTGGGGCGTATCCAGCCGGGAAATGGATCTCCGGGATGACGCCTCCGTGCGCCGGGCCGTGCTGGACTACGGACCCGACGCGGTGATCCACTGCGCCGCCTGGACCCGGGTGGACGCCGCCGAGGACGATCCGGCGGAGTGCTGGGCGGTGAACGCCGACGGCACGGCCCGCCTGGCGGCGGCCTGCCGGGAGGCGGGAGCGAAGATGCTCTATATCTCCACCGATTACGTTTTCCCCGGGGACGGGGAGCGGTTTTACGAGCCGGATGACCCCACCCGCCCCGCCGGGGTCTACGGCAAATCCAAGCTGGCGGGGGAGGAGGCCGTGCGCTCGGCGCTGGAGCGGTACTTCATCGTGCGCATCTCCTGGGTGTTCGGGAAAAACGGCGGCAATTTCGTCAAAACCATGCTGCGGCTCAGCGAGAGCCGGGATCTCCTGCGGGTGGTGGACGACCAGATCGGCAGCCCTACCTATACCCGGGATCTGGCGCCCCTGCTGTGCGATATGATCGAAACGGAGAAATACGGCGTTTACCACGCGACCAACGAGGGCGTCTGCTCCTGGGCGGAGCTGGCCCGGGAGATCTTCGCCCTCACGGGCAGGACCGTGACAGTGCAGGGCGTCACCACAGAGGAATACGGCGCACGGGCCCCCCGGCCGAAGAATTCCCGCATGAGCAAGGACTGCCTGACCCGGGCGGGCTTTGCCCGGCTCCCGGACTGGCACGACGCCCTTGAACGGTATTTGAAAGAGATAGAGGCGATATGAAAAACGTCCTTCTTCTGACCATGGAGATGATCCCATCGGCGATCCTCTGCGGCCGGGTGCCCCTGACGGTGCTGGCGGACCGGGGGGAGATCGACTTCCGGTGGCTCTGCCCCGACGACGTGCGCACCGCCGACCTGGAGTGGGCGGACGTGCTGGTGTTCGTCCGCTCGGACGACGCCATGAGCCTGCGCGTCGCCAAAGTGGCCCGACGGGCGGGGAAATACAATATCTACGTGATGGACGACGATCTGCTGAACATCCCGGAGGGGCTGGCCAGCTCGGAGCATTACCGGCGGCAGGAGACGAAGACGCTGATCCGGCAGATCATGGGCGAATGCGCCTGTTTTCTCACCCCGTCCAGAAACCTGCTGAGGAAATACGGGCCGGAGTTCGGCCGGGCGGAGCGGATCGAGGAGCCCGCTGCAGCCCGCCCCGCAGCCCGGGAGCGCCGGGAGGGACCCGTCCGCATCGGCTTCGCCGGGTCCATGGACCGGACCGGGGACGTGGAGGCCATTCTGTCCGGGGCGCTGCGGCGGGTCCTGCAGGAGTACCCGGGCAGGGTGACAGCGGAGTTTTTCGGCGCCCGTCCGGCGCTGGCGGACGAGCTCACGCTGCTGCATATCCCGTATCGGAAGTCCTATGAGGAATATGTGGGGACCATGGAGACCCTGCAATGGGATTTCGCCCTGGCTCCCATGCCGGACACGGCTTTCCACCGCTGCAAGCATTACAACAAGTATATAGAATACGCCTCCTACGGCATCCCGGGGATCTACTCGGACGTGGAGCCCTACCGCTGGGCGGTGCGCGACGGGGAGAACGGCCTGCTGTGCCCCAACACGGAGGAAGCCTGGTACGGGGCCATGAAGCGTCTGATCGAGGATCCGGCGCTCCGGGAGGAGCTGAGCCGCGCCGCTCTGTCCGAGGCGGAGACGATCTACTCGCCGGAGAGTGCGGCGGAGCCCTGGAGCCGGGTGATCTCGGCGGTGGACGCCGCCCGGAGCCGGGAAAAAAGCGTGAGATATTTCAATCTGGTGCGCCTGTGGGAAAAGATCGCCCATGTCTTCTGGAAGATCGGGCAGTACAAATGGAAAACGCCCTATTACGTTGCCCGGAAGCTGTGGCGCATGGTGAGCGGGAAGAGGTAAAGCCCATGAAAAAACTATGGAATTTTATCAAAAACTGTCTGAAGCGCATCCTGCCCCCGACGGTACATATTTTCCATCGGGAGGTCCAAGATATCCAGGCGGCCATGGCTGCCCGGGAAGCCAATCTTTCCCTGCAGATCGGCGAGGTCAAAAATGAACTTCGCATGCAGGCAGACCGGCTGGAACTGGAACGGCGAAAGCAGGAAACTGTCCAGGGACAGCGGCTTGATCGGCTTGCGAAGCTGTTTGAGTCTGCCAACCGGGAAAACCTGCGTCTCTTCTTCGATGCTCGGGAGGAACGCCGGGCTATGGACGAGCGCTACGCCCAGCTTGCCGGAGAAATGGAAAAGCTCCGGGAAAACCAGGCGGCACTGGAAAAGAAGCTTTCGGATGCGGAAAAGCGGCTGGCGGAAGGACAGTCTGCGGCGGAAATAATGAGAGCGGAGGAAAACGTTAAGCTGTTTTCGTCTGTGGAGTCTGTCCGCAGAGCGGCGGAAGAGGGAGTGCGCTACGCCTCGGAATCCGTGTGGGCGCAGGTTTTCAATCAGACGATCGAAAACAGCTCGTGGCTGAAGGATAAAACGTTCTCCCCCGGCCGCTGGGCGGTGGGTTACGCCTACCTGTATGTGATGTACCGGGTGCTGAATGAAATAAAGCCCAAGCGAATCCTGGAGCTTGGTCTTGGTCAGTCTACCCGAATGATCGCCCAGTACGCGGCCGCCCACGAGGACGTGGAGCATTACGTGGTGGAGCATGATCCGGCATGGATCGAGTTTTTCTGTAGGGATTATTCTTTGTCTCCTGCAACGAAGATCGTACAGCTGGACTGGGATTTCGTGCCATTCCGGGAGGCGGACGCGGTTCGGGTGTATAAGGACTTTGGAAAAACCTTCTCCGGGGAGAAATTTGATTTTATTTCCATCGACGCGCCTCTGGGTGGCGACATGAAAGAATACGCCCGGATCGACGTGCTTCAGCTGTTGCCGGACTGCCTGGCGGATGATTTCGTAATTATGATGGACGATATTAACCGGATCGCCGAAAAAAGGACCGTCGAGCGAATGAAAGAGGCCTTGACAGAAAACGGTGTCCCCTTCGCCAACGGTTGGTATTGGGGGAATAAATCCGTAACGATCCTGACTTCTCCTAATAACAGGTTTTTGACCAGCCTGTAACAAAAAAGAAGCAACGGAGGATAGAGAGATGAACTCCCAACCCAATGTTTCCGTGATCATCCCTATATATAATGGGGAGAAGTATCTTCGGGAGTGCTTGGACAGCGTCGTCAACCAGACGATGAAAAATATTGAGATCATATGCGTGGACGACGGGTCGACGGATGCTACTGCGTCCATCCTGCAGGAGTACAAAAAGAAAGACGACAGGATAAGCATTATCACCAACTCGGAAAACAAAACGGCGTCCATCTCAAGGAAAGAAGGAGTTCAACAGGCCGCGGGTAAGTACATCTGGTTTGTTGATGGGGATGATTTTGTCGAATTGGATAGCTGCGATAAGCTTTGCTCGATTATGGAGGAGAAAAATGCAGATATCCTTCAGTTCAATACAAGAATCATCAGCGAACAAAAAATCGAAGAAGCCAGACGGGAAGGGTATGAAAAGTTCCTGCGACCGTATAACGGTCATCTGCAGGGGCGAGATGTCTTTCGGGGGTGCTTTGAGCGCAAACAGTTTGGCTTTACGATATGGAACAAGTGGTTTACGGCGGAGCTGTGCAAGAAAGCGTTTTCGTATTATGAGGATATCTCTTTGCCTATTGCGCAGGATGAATATGCTTGTTTCCTTTTGACGTATTTTGCCGAGTCCTATTATGGGCTGCCGGAGATGACGTTTTACTCATACCGGCTAGGGAGCGGAAATACGGGAAAAACCCGGCTGACGGGCGAACTGTTTCACCGGTATTGTCAAATGGGGAGTGTGGCAGACGCGATTGGGCGGTTTCTGAATGGTCAACCGAAGGAGGAGGGAATGGAAGCAACTCTCCGCGCGACTAGAAAACAGTTGCTTACATCTTGTGTCGGGGAGTGGGATCTTCGATGCCGTCTGGAGGACAAGGCCAGCGGCTTTGACGATATGCTTGCCTATTGGAAACCGGAAGAAGTGGTTGCGGAGATCGCAGCCCGCAACTGGTATAAAAAAGTATCGGTCGCAGAACTGCTTCAAAACGCGAAGACACTGACGGATAATCCCCGAAAGGTGAAACGGATTGGCGTCTATTATCATCATTTGTCTATTGGAGGAGCACAGCGGGTAGTAGCACAATTGATTAAGCTTTGGAATGAAATGGGCTACGAATGCGTCTTGATTACAGATACTCCGCCTGGACAATATGATTATCCGATTCCCGAGGAAGTGGAAAGGGAGATCATTTTCTCATATTTTGAAACAAATGAAAATAATTATGAGAAACGAGCGCAGGATCTGGCGCGAATCATAAAGAAGTACAACTTAGATACAATAGTATACCATTCGTGGATGGCTAACTGTCTCCTGTGGGATTTATTGGTCATAAAGAGCTACGGCGTAAATACTATTGTCCACACTCACGGAGTCTTTTCCATGATGCTTCATGCCATCCCAATTTACTGGGGAGAAATGCCCGCAATTCTCCGTTTGGCGGATGGGATTGTGACCCTGGGAAAGGCAGACAAATACTTTTGGAGCAATTTCAATTCAAGAGTGTTTTCTGTGATTAACCCGATATTTGTGGATGTAAATCAGGTGCCGGATGCCTCTCTGACGGGGAAGAATATTGTTTGGATTGGCAGAGTGTCGGATGAAAAAAGACCATACGATGCTATTCATATTCTTGCGGAGGTTTTGAAAGAAGTACCAGAGGCAAAACTCTTTATTATTGGGGATAGTGACAGCAATAAAGCTTATATTTCGGATTTAAAAAAGCGCACAGAGGACATAGGAGTGGGAAATGCGGTAGTATTGACCGGCTTTCAGACAGATGTTCAGCCTTTTTACCTTTTGGGGTCGGTTTTTCTTATGACATCCAAGTATGAAGGCTTCTCTCTTACTCTGTTTGAATCAAAGGCAGCTGGAGTACCCTGTGTAATGTATGAACTGCCGTATTTAACTCTGACAGAAAATAACAGGGGAATCATTTCGGTACCTATGGGGGATGTGAAAGCAGCGGCAGATGCGATTATTCACCTTTTAGAGGATGATGAGTTGAGGCATAGAATGGGTCGCGAAGCGAAGGACCATGCGATAGAAATTGGCCGGTTCAGCTATTCGCAAGCTTGGAAAGAGATATTTGACTCAATGGAGACAGAGCCTCAGGGAACAGCAATTCCGGACGAGGCGCGTATCATGTGGGAAACACTGTTTGATCACTATCGTATTGGAGCCACTGCCAAAGCACAAGAAATAATACAACTGAGAAATAATTTGAACGCAACATCTGTGGTGGTTGATATAAAACAGCCGGATAGTCTTGTCGATTATCAAAAAGAAGTTGATTTAATCCATTCTTCGGCCTCCTACAAAATCGGGCGATTCATGACTTGGCCGGCCCGTAAGATCCGCACTTTTATCCGCTGCAGGAAGGAGCATGGAGCAAAGTATACATTCCGTGTGTACTTCTTGAGAGAGAAACCATAAGGACACTATGATTTTTGTGAAAAACAAGAAAATATACAGCGTCCTCTTCATCTCCCATGAGATGAGCGCCACCGGAGCGCCCCGGAGCCTTCTCCGGATGTGCCGCGTTGGCCAGCGCCTGGGCTATGCTCCCACGGTGTGGACCATGTGGGACGGGCCGCTGAAA
The DNA here is from genome assembly GCA_017455685.1 of Oscillospiraceae bacterium. Lineage (GTDB taxonomy): Bacteria > Bacillota > Clostridia > Oscillospirales > Oscillospiraceae > Apopatocola. Next base: position 31,239 of record JAFSZH010000016.1, on the reverse strand, counting down.
GCGGAGTTTGAGCAAAGCGGGATCCCGGTGGAGCTGGTCCCCATCGAGGAGACGGTGTGGCCGGAGCGGCTGGCGAAGATCGAAGAATTCGATCTGGCCGTGTGCAACACCGCCGTCACCGCCCGCTTTGTCCGGGTGTGCTGCCAGCGCATCCCCACCGTGTGGTATATCCGGGAGGCGGCCAACATTTCTGACGTGCTGGCGGCATCTCCACCAGAGACGGCGTACATGCTCCGGCACAGCCGGGATATCGTGTGCATCAGCGAGTATGCCAGGCAGGCGCTGGCCCCCTACGCGGACGAGCCCATCCGGGTGCTCCGCAACGCGGTGGAGGACGAATCGGACAAGTCGCTCCACCGTGTCCCCGGGAGCGGGGAGACGGTGCGCTTTGCGCAGTTCGGCACCCTGGAGCCCCGGAAGGGCTGCGACGTGCTGCTGGAGGCCTTCCGCACTCTGCCGAAGGAGCTGCGCCCCCGGGCGGAACTGCTTCTGGCCGGGGCGGGCGGCGAGACTGACTTCGGCGCGGCGCTGCTGCGCCGGGCAGAGGAAACGCCAGGCGTGGAGTACCTGGGCGTGGTGCCAGGAAAGGAGCGGATCGCTGCGCTGTCCCGGGCAGACGTGGTCGTGGTGGCCTCCCGGGACGAGGCCGGGTCCCTCACGGCGCTGGAGGGCGCCATGCTGGGAAAGCCGCTGATCGTCACGGAGAACGTAGGTGCAAAATACATGGTAAAGCGCGGGAACGGCCGTGTGGTCCCCGCCGGGGACGCCGGCGCTCTTCGGGACGCCATGGCGGAGTTTCTGCGGCATCCCCGACGCCTTGCATTCATGGGCTGGATCTCCCGCCGCCGGTATGAAAGACTGGCGGGTATGGAACAATATACCAGGCGGATGAAAACACTGTTTTCTCTGTCAGAGCGTAAAGGGACCGAGAAGTTCCTCCGGGAACGGGAACGGAACGTCGCCGTTTTCGGAGAGGAGACCGTCGGTCCGTAAAGGAGTACGTATGCTGGAAAAATGGAAGAAATACCGGTTCCTGTTTGAAGAGCTGGTGAAAAGGGACTTCAAAACCAAATACAAGCGCACGGTGCTGGGCATGGCGTGGAGCGTGCTGTCTCCGCTGCTGATGCTGCTGGTGATGCGGCTGGTGTTCACCCACTTTTTCGGCCGGGGAATGAACCACTATACCACCTATCTTTTCTGCGGGACCCTGCTGTACTCCTATTTCACCGAATCCACCAACCAGGGAATGACCTCGCTGATGAGCAACGCCGCCATTTTCACAAAAGTAAACGTGCCCAAATATCTCTTTCTGTTCTCCAAAAACGTGCAGACGCTGATCAACTTCGGCCTGACGCTGTGTGTGTTTTTCCTGTTCTGCGTTCTGGACCACATCACCTTTACCTGGAAGTTTGTGCTGCTGCTCTATCCGGTGGTGCTGCTGATGGTCTTCAACGTGGGACTGGGGCTGATCCTTTCGGCGCTGTTCGTTTTTTTCCGGGATATCCAGTATCTTTGGGGCGTGTTCACCCAGCTGCTGATGTATATGTCCGCTATTTTTTACACCATCGACGGCTACAGCCCGATGGTTCGAAACCTCTTTTTGCTCAACCCCATGTATCTTTTCATCCGCTATTTCCGGAAGATCGTCATTGAGGCCACCATCCCCAGCGTGTGGTTCCATCTGCTGCTGCTGGCGGACGCGGTATTCGTGTTCACCGTGGGCTGCGCGATCTATAAGAAATACAACACCAGATTTTTGTATTACGTTTGAGGACGCCATATGAGTATTTTGGAAGTACAGGACGTTTCCATCGCCTATCTCATCGGCGACTTCAAGGAGATCGGCCTGAAGGAATATGTTCTCCGCAAGATTCGGCATGACTACCACGTGACGGAATTCTGGGCCGACCGGCACGTTTCCTTTGCCCTGGAGCGGGGGGAAATGCTGGGAATCATCGGCGCCAACGGCGCGGGCAAGTCCACTCTGCTGAAAGTGATCTCCGGCATCATGGAGCCCACCGAGGGCAGCGTCCGAAGAGAGGGCACCATCGCCGCACTGCTGGAGCTGGGCAGCGGCTTTGACGGAGAGCTGACCGTTCGGGAGAATACCTATCTCCGGGGGGCTATGCTGGGCTACACCAGAGAGTTCATGAACGACACCTATGAGAGCATCATCGACTTCGCCGAACTGAAGGAATTCGAGGACCGGCCCTTCAAGCAGCTTTCCTCCGGCATGAAATCCCGGCTGGCCTTCTCCATCGCCTCTCTGGTGCGGCCGGATATCCTTATCCTGGACGAGGTGCTGTCCGTTGGAGACGGGGCATTCCGCGCCAAGAGCGAAGAAAAAATGAAAGAGATCATCCGCGGCGGGGCTACCACCATCCTGGTGTCCCACAGCCTGAATCAGGTGCGGGACCTGTGCGACAAGGTGCTGTGGCTCCACCGGGGCGAGCAGATTGCCTTCGGGGACGACGTGCAGGGCATCTGCGACCGGTACGAGGCTTTTCTTGCGGGGAAAGAGACCATCAGCGGAGACAAAAACGCCCCGGAATGACGTTCGTCATTCCGGAGCGTGAGAGTATTCTGCTTTATGCACCTTCCGGCGGTTCCAGCCGGGCGGTGAAGTAGCGGATCAGCAGCGCCTCCGCCTGCTCCTTTTCCGAAGCGGTGAGAGAGCGGATCGCCCCGCCGTCGGAGCACAGCAGCCCGTCCGCGCTGTGGAAAACGGTGTCGGCGGGAAGCCCCCGGCCTCGCCGGTCGGAACGATTACATATCCCTGGGCCGCATTTTCCAAGGAATGATATCTGGATAGCTGTTTTCAATACTTGAGTCCTCTGGATCAGTGTATTTTTCACTGATGGAGACTGTTTTTTCTATGCTGTAACCTTCCGGCTCGGAGATCACATTTCTGAATTGTATCGTGTCTTCCACGATGCAGGCGGGGTAACCACATCGCTGCGCTGCATAATTCCATGAAAACCAATGACTGGACAATACACGTCGCTCTGAAAGCCGGCGTTTTTCGCCTGATGGCCGTTGAGAAAAACCGCAGCGGCGGGTTTCGCCGCTGCGGAGTATGGCGGGGGATCGGGTTCAGGAGATACCCGGATACAGCAGCTTCTTTTCACCGATAAAGGTTGTCTCGGCATCCTTTTCAACGTAAACATGAAGAGTGTAGTATCCTTCCGCCTCGAGAGAGGAGAGATCGACCGAGCGGGACCACACGCCGCCGTCTGTTCTCTCGGCAGCATACCAGACAAGGTCGTCCTGCGCGCCTATGTCGCTCCAGAGCGCAAACCAGACCTGATCATATCTTCCCTCCAAAGGAAGGGAGAGCAGCAGGGTGCCGGTCTCCGGATCGACGCGGGTCTCCATGCCGAACAGGACAGAGGAAGAATCCCGCGTTATCGTGATGTCGTCGGCCGTGGATTTTGCAATGAAATATCTCTTCAGCAATTCGCTGAATTCGGCAAATTCGGAAGGAGAAAGGTCACGAACGATACCGCCCTTTGAGCAGGCGATACTGTCGACGCTGTGAAAATACGTATCTGCCTCAAAAGCTGCGTGATCGGCGGAGAAGAGAGATGTTCCCAAAAAGCAATTGGGGGCGGAGATATCCAGAAAATCCAGAAGCGTCGGCACCAGATCCAGAGAATTCCTGCCGCCTGCGTCCACGACCTCGGATACGGCGCCGCTCCAGTAGATAAACAGCGGGATCGAATCCAGTTCCGTATAGGGCCGTGGCTGATCGGGAAAAGAATTCCTGTAAAACGCGTCTGCGAAAGTCGCGTGATCGGAAGTGAACACCAGGACCGTGTTGTCGGCGAATTCGGAGGAGGCAAACCAGTCCATGAAGGATCGGAAAGAACGATCCAGATCATAAAACTTGTTCAGCTCCGGATCGCTGCCGTCTCCGAATCTGCTGTAAACGCCGTCAAGGGAAGTGTGTGTTCCGAAGGTATAGATGGAAATAAAAAACGGCTCATTCTCATTTGAGCGGGCTTCGGCGGCTTCCCTGAGCATGTCGTAGGCGTCCTTATCCGGAATGGAATTGCTTGCGCCGCGATACGTTCCGCCCGGTTCCCCGATCAGTTCATCGAATCCGAAGGCGTTCAGATATCGGGTAAACGATTCGTGATTCGGTTCCGTATTGATAAAGACCGTATGGTACCCGCAGTCATGGAGGACGCTCTGCAGGGACACCAGCTTGTTTTCATCGGTGTCGTTCAGCTGGTAACCGGAATACAGCTGCCCGATCAAGGCTCTGAAGGTGGCGAAAGTGTGGTTGTAGTAATTTGAAAAACTGAGCGACCGGCTCTCCCAATACTTCACACTGGGCATGATCTGCCGCTCATCATCAATGATATGCTGGGAAAGCCCTTCCGCGAAAATAACGATCACGTTGGGTCTGAGGGGGAGCGTATCCGGTCTTTCTCTTCCGTCGGCGATCCCGCTTTGAGAGAACGCCTCCCGATCCGTTTCACCGGCGGAGACCTCAGCCGCCAGCCGGCGATGATCGTTCCATTGCTTTGCCAGAGAAATGTAAGCGCTCATCGGCGAGGTCATCCCGACGACGCAGCATAGAAAAATATCCGCCGCCGCGATACCGGCCAGCGCCGCGGCAGAAATGCCTCTGCGGCCAAGTACGTGCTTCACCGGAAGAAGAGAGACGATCATGGCCGGAATGATCCGGGAAAAATAAAACGCCGTGCTGCCGGTAAGGTCTCTGAGATTGAAAAGGTTGGTCACCATGACGAGGGACAGATAGGTGCTTCCGAACCTGAAAATCAGAAGCTGCGCTGTGATGAGAATACAACCCATGCTGCTGACGACCTGCCCCCAGACGCGGGAACGGGCGCAGATCTCGTCCGACAGAACAAAGATAAAGAGGATTTCCAGCACCTGACCGGGGATCAGGGCGCTCCTCTTCCCGTCAATGCTGACGTACAAAGCCAGCAAAAGCAGCAGACCGTATTTGATCGGCGTAAGCAAACGGCGGATATCCCGGTGAAGCTTAGTATTGTCCATAGCCATTCCTGTCTGTCATAAGAGGTCAGCTTTCCTCCGGCGGTTCCAGCCGGGCGGTGAAGTAACGGATCAGCAGTGCCTCCGCCTGCTCCTTTTCCGAAGCGGTGAGAGAGCGGATCGCCCCGCCGTCGGAGCACAGCAGCCCGTCTGCGCCGTGGAAGAGCGTGTCAGGGGATAGCCCGCCGGTGTCCCGGGGCAGGAACAGGCTCTCTCCCAGGAAATAGTTGGGCGCGGACACGTCCAGCAGATCCAGCACCGTGGGCGCCAGGTCGATGGAGTTCCGCCCGCCCACGTCGATCACCTGCGGCGCGACGCGGTTATAGTAGAAGAAGAGAGGAACGGTATCCAGCTCGTCGTCGGCACGCCCGGCGTCGGGGAAGGTCGCCTTGTAGTAGGAATCCGCATAGGCGGCGTGGTCGGCGGTGAACACCAGCAGCGTGTCCTTCGTACATTCAGCCTCGGAGAACCACACCATGAAATCCCCGAAGGCCAGATCCAGGTCGTAAAACTTGTTCAGCTCCGGGTCACTCCCGTCGCCGAACCTGGCCCCCACGGAATCCTGGGCCAGATGGGTCCCATAGGTGTAAATGCAGATCAGACAGGGTGCGTCCTTTTCCGCCTGCTCCTCCAGCGCGGCGCGCACCGCCTCATAGGCCTGCCGGTCGGAGAGAGAATTGTTGATGCCTTTACATTCCGTTTTCGGGTCGTACCGCACCTCGCTGAAGCCCAGAGCGTTGATATACCCCGTTACATAGGCGTCATTGGGCTCGGTATTGAGGAAAATGGTGTCATAGCCCCGGCCCCGCAGGATATCGTGCAGGGAGATCAGACAGTTCGGGTCCTCGTTGTTGAGCTGGAACCCGGAGTAGAGCTGCCCGATCAGAGCGCGGTAAGTGGCAAAAGTGTGGTTATAATAGTTTGCAAAGGTCAGCGACCGGCCCTGCCAGTCCCGGACGTTGGCCATGATGTCCCGCTCGTCGTCCACGATGTGCTGGGACAGGCCCTCGGTGAATACGATCACCACGTTGGGCCGGTCGGAGAGGCCCTCCGGCTTATCCGTCCCGCCGGCGATCCCCTCCCGGAAGAACGCCGCGTGATCTGCTTTTCCGGCGGCAATGGCGGCGGTGATCCGCCGGTGGTCCGCCCACCGTCCGGCCAGCGAGACGTACGCGCTCCCGGGGGTGACCATGCCGCCCGGAATGAGCAGCACTTCCGCGGCCACGGTGACTGCCAGCGCGGCGAGGGCGGCGGAGCGGCGGGAAAACACCCGCCCCACCGGCAGCAGCGCCGCGGCTATCGACGGGACGACCCAGGAGATGTAAACTCCCATGCTGCCGGAGAGATCGTTGAAGCTGTCCAGATTGGTCAGCATGATCATGGAGAGGTACGTGCTGCCAAACTTCAGTACCAGCAGCTGAGCCGCGATCAGCACGGAAAGAACGTCGCTGACGATCCGGCCCCAGCGGACGGACCGGGCCAGGACCGCCTCCGACAGCGCGAAGGTCAGCGCGATCTCCGCCAGCTGCCCGGGGAGGAGCTCGGGGGTCCGGCCCCCGATGCAGACCAGCGCCGAGAGCAGTATCAGCAATGCGTATTTGATTGGCGTGAACAGGCCGCAGAGCTTGCGGCGCAGCATTTTTCTGTCCATTATCCTGCCCTGTTTATAAAATAGTGGTTTTTTGCAAAAGAATTATAAAACACGGCTCATGAACCGTCAAGATGAGAGAACGCCGGCGAAGAGCGGAAGGGAGGACAACCCTGTGAAGTCAAAACAAACGGCACAATGGCTCCGGGAAGCCCGGCAAGGGGTGCTGCGCTCCTTTTGGCAGCGTGCGGCGGCGCTGGCGCTGACGCTGTTTTTCCTCACGGTGATCCTCCATTCCTTCTCTGCGCCCCGGGTCCTTCTCAAAACGGATCCCCTCACCACCACCTGGGAGACGGAATACTACGCCGTCGTCCTGGGGGAAAACGACACGCTGACCCAGCCCTTCCGCCTTTCCCGACAGATCCGCCAAATGTCCCTGTACATGGCTACCTATACCGAGACCGTCACCGACGGACAGGTGCACATCCAGATCCTGGACGCCTCCTCCGGAGAGATTCTGGCGGAGAACTCCTGGGGGAAGGAGCAGCTGCTGGACCTGACTACGCTGACCACACGCGCCGAGCTTCCGGCGGGCAGCTACGTGCTGTGGCTGCAGACCCAGGGGATCACGGGGGCGTCTGTGGCCCTGCTGAGCCGGGAGACCGGGGAGACGGGAGAAATGTGCCTCGTCAACGGCGCACCCCAGCCGTGGAGAGTGTCTTTCGTGGGGGAATACTACGGCACGCAGATTCCCTTCCCGCTGATGGCGGCAGTGGGAGCGCTGCTGATGACGGGAGCGTTCGTCCTTTTGCACCGTCGGGCCAGCCTTCGGATCGTATTGTGGGCCGCGGCGGTGGCGGCGGCTGCCGCCCTGCTGCTGAAGCCGATCTCCGATGGTGCGGCCGGTCTCCGACGGGGGATCTTTCTGGCTGGTGCGGCGCTGATCTGGCTCGGCGGACCGTTGCTGTTCGCCCGCAGGCAGCTCGCAGAAGCTGTCCGCCGGGCTCTGGCCGGCCTTCGGCGGGGATGGCGCGTGCCCTGTTCCGCGGGACTGGGAGCCGGGATCGGCGCATTTGCGGAACACTTTTATGCTGCCCGGCTGGGCCAGCCGTTTCTGTGGGGACGCGGACTGGCGTTTATGGCCCTGGCGTTCCTGCTGGCGCTGTTCACCCTGTCCTGGCGGAAGCTCCTGCGCTCTCCGGAGAAATGCTTCGCCGTCGCTGCCCTGACGCTGGGGTTGTACCTGGCTGTGGCCATGCCTGCGGTGACCGGCGTCTCCTGGGACGACCAGATCCACTATTCCCGGACTGTCCATCTCTCCCAGAATATTTACAGTGTGTATTCCAACGCCGAAAACGGCCTGGAGGCGCTGACCTTTCCCATCTCCTTTTCCCAGTCTCAGACACAGGCAACGGATATGGCCATTGCAGATCTTTATGAGAACGGCAGCAACACGCTCAAGTACAGCCGCGCCTCGATCCTGCCCGACCGCTATGGCTACCTCCCGATGGCCGCAGGCCACTGGCTGGGGAAAATACTTTCGCTTCCGTACCCGGGAATCTTTGTCCTGGGCAGGGTGTGCAACGTGTTCGTTTACGTGCTGGTGATGACCCTGGCCATGCGGAAGCTCCGTTATGGCAAAATGGCGTTGTTCGCCGTCGGATTGCTGACCACCAATCTGTTCCAGGCGGCAAGCTATTCCTATGACGCGTGGGTAACCTCTTTTCTGACGATGGGCTTTGCTGTATACTTTTCGGAGCTGCAGACGCCGGAAAAACTGCTGTCCGGCCGGGACGCGGCCTGGATGATCGGGAGCATCGTGGTCGGCTGCCTTCCCAAAGACCTGTATTGCATCGTGCTTCCCGCGCTGCTGCTGATGCCGAAGGAGAAGTTCCCCGACCGGGCTGCTCGGAAGCGCTATTGTCTGTGGGTCCTGGGCACGCTGGCGGTGATGCTGGCGTACTGCGCTCTGCCCCAGCTGATCGACGCGCTGCGCCACAACGGCGGCGGCGATCTCAGAGGCGGCAGCGACGTGAACCTGCTGGGACAGGTGAAATACATTCTGAGTGATATCCCCCGCTATCTCGGGGTGCTGGCGAGGTTCCTGCGCTGGTATCTGGCGCCGGATACCGCTTACGCTTACACCTCCTTTTTCGCTTACGTGGGCGCCGTAACTACGGGAGGCTGGCTGCTGGCGCCGGTCCTGGCCTCGGCGTTGCTGGACCGGGGAAAGGACGAGCGCTGTCTGCTGGACCGGCGGCCCCATTTCCGTCTGGCAGGACTGGCGGTTCTGCTGGCACAGGTGTGCGCTGTCGTCACGGTGCTGTACCTGGTGTTTACGCCGGTGGGCAGCGATTCCGTAGCCGGGTGCCAACCCCGGTATCTGCTGCCGCTGGTCTTTCCGGCGTTCATGCTGGCATTCCACTGGGGCGTGCGCTCCCGGCTGCCCGCGGAATGGAAGACCGCCGTGCTGGGACTGGCCTCTATGGCGGGGCCGGTCTACGTGATCTGGACTTTGCTGACGGCGCGGTTCGTCCCCTGATAAAACGAAGAACAGGAAAGGAGGAGAATCCATGCGCAAGCGGAGCGCTGCCCCGGAGACCCCATTGTCTGCCGTACGATGGGCACTGCTGATCGCGCTGGATCTGTTCGTCACGTTCCAGCTGACGGGCCACTTCCTGTTCACGGACCCGGAGCGGACCGAGGTGCGGCCCTGGCAGCTGCTGACCTTTGCGCTCTGCGCCGTAGGCGTGTTCTTCCTGCTGCGCGCCGCCATTTGGGTGCTGCGCCGCTGGGACGCAAAGGGTGTTTTCCGCGCCGGTCCCCGCCGGGAGAATAAGCGTGAGAACCTGTCCGGCCGGCTGATCGCCGGGGCGGTGCTGGTCCTCTTTACCGGCCTGAGCCGCGGCATTCTGCCGGATTTCATAGCGGTGACGCCCCGGGAGACCACAGTGACGCTGCGCTCCGCCGACGGCGGGGACGTGGCGGTGGAAGCCGCCTGCGCCATCGACGGCGCGGCGGCGGCATTGCCGGCGGCCGATCCCACCGGGGACTGGACGCTGCAGCCGGACGGCGTCTGGACCGCCTCCGAAGCGGGGAGCACGCTGACGCTGACCTTCCCGGCGGCGGAGGATATCGATCTGCGCTTCCTCCCCTCCGCCGAGGGGGGCGTGCTGGAGATCGAGGACGGGGACAGACTGACAAGGATCGACCTGCGCGACGAAAGCCCCTACGCCCCCGCGCGGGTTTACCGGGTCCGCAGCGGCCTCGTTTCCGGTGCTTCCGACCCGCTGCTGTGGCTGCTGTCGCTCTCGATCGGCGCGGCTTACGCCGCCGCAGCCCGGGAGCTCTTTCTGACCACCGCTCGGCCTGTGCCGGACAGACGATACCGCCGGGCGCTGTTCCTGGCGCTGACGGGGATCTGGCTGATCTATCTGACGGCGGCCAACCCCGGGGCCATGTCCCCGGACAGCCTGAGCCAGCTCAGCCAGGCCATAGGCCTGACCCCGGTGACGGACGCCCACCCGGCCCTGCTGACGCTTTTCTACCGCCTCGTGTGGCGGCTCACCGGCAGCGCGGTGTGGATCACCCTCTGTCAGGTCCTGGCCTATGCCGCCGTGACGGCGTCTTTCCTGGCCCGGCTGGCGGAGCGGGGCCTCTCCCGGCACTGGCTCACGGCCTTCGCCCTCTTTTTCGGTCTCCATATCGTCAACGGCATCTACTCCGCCGTGCTGTGGAAGGACGTGCCCTATACCATCTGCCTGCTGTGGCTGACGCTGCTGTTCTGGCAAATGGGAGAAGAGCGGGAGGCGTTCTTCACCCCCGGCAACGTTCTCCAAACGGCGGTGTGTCTGGCGCTGACGCTGCTGCTGCGGCATAACGGTCTCATCGTGCTGATCGCCGGGTGCCTGGCGCTGGGCACGGAATGCCTGTGCCGCCGGACCCTCCGTCCTCTGCTCACCGGGCTGCTGGCCGCGGTCCTGGTGCTGGCGGTCCGCTCCGGGGCTTTCCGGGCGCTGGACGTGGAGCCCAACGCCATCTACGACCCGGCGGAGTTCCTCCACGGCATGGCTTATGCCCAGATCGCCTCCGGGGAGGAGGATCCTTTCCTGGCCCAGTTGGCCCCGGAGGAGGTCTGGCGGGAGATCTACACCCCCTATAACGCCAACTCCATCACCATGTCCGGCCCGTCGCTGGAAAACGGCATCCCGGAAAAAGTCACCGCCCTGGGGCGGGACGCGGTGCTGGGGGCCTATCTGCGCGCCTTTGTCCGCCATCCGTTTTTGATCCTCAAGGACCGGCTGCTGGGCTGTAATCTGCTGTGGAATCCGGTGCCCAGCGGGTACAATTACCACGTCTGCGGCGGCAGATATGAAAACGTGGTGGAGCGCAACGCCCTGGGCTTCTACTGCCGGGAGACCTTTCTGACGGAATGGATCGCCCGGGCCTTTGCCCTGACGTCGGACCACCTGGCTCCAGACGCGGTGGTCTGGCGGCCGGGCTGGTGCGTGGCCATGGCGCTGCTGCTCTGCTGGCTGGCGCTGGGGGAGAAAAAGCGCGGGCTGCTCCTGGCCGCCGTCCCCATGGCCGCCAACTGCCTGTCTCTGGCGATGGCCATGGCCTGGCAGGATTACCGGTACGTCTATTTCGCGTTCGTTTGTTCTCTGTTCCTGCTGCTGATCTATTTCGTGCCCCGGGAGGGGGAGAGAGGGACCGCCGCGCCATGAAAACGCTTGTGATCATCCCCGCCTACAACGAGGAGAAAAACATCGCCGCCACCGTGACGGAGCTGCGCCGAAGCTGTCCGGCGCTGGACGTGGTGGTGGTCAACGACGGCTCCCGGGACGCCACCGGGGAGCTGTGCCGGGCCATGGGCGTGCCGGTACTGGAGCTTCCGGTAAATCTTGGCATCGGCGGCTGCGTCCAGACCGGCTATCGCTACGCCCTGGAGCGGGGCTATGCCGCCGCCGTGCAGTTCGACGCCGACGGCCAGCATCCCGCCGACGCTCTCCCGGCCCTGCTGGAGCCCATCGAGCGGGACGAGGCGGATCTGGTGGTGGGCTCCCGGTTCGTCGGCGGCGCGGGCTTCCGGTCCTCCGCCATGCGCAGGGCGGGCATCATCTTCCTCAGCGGCCTGGTGCACGCCCTGTGCGGCGTGCACGTCCGGGACATCACCAGCGGCATGCGCGCCGCCGGACCCCGGGCCATCGCCCTCTTCGCCGCCGACTACGCCCAGGACTACCCGGAGCCGGAGTCCGTGCTCGCCGCCGGGCTTTGCGGCCTGCGCATCCGGGAGGCGGCCGTGGAAATGCGTCCCCGGCAGGGGGGCGAGAGCTCCATCACCGCCCTGGGAGGCGCCTATTATATGATCAAAGTTTCCCTATCGCTGATCCTGCGCCGGATCTTTTTCAGGAGGGGTTGACCGATGCTTTCCCATACTGCGCAAATCTCCATGCTCATCGCCCTGGCGTTCTACGCCGCCATTTTGCTCACGCTGCTGCGCAACAAGCGCCTGAACCTGCGCTACGCCCTGCTGTGGATCTTCTCCGGGGTGCTGATGCTGGCCCTGGCCCTGTTCCCCGACATCCTGCCCGCGATCGCGGAAATGGTGGGGATCGTCAGCCACACCAACGCCCTGTTCGCCCTGGTGTTCTTCTGCCTCATTTTGATCCTGATGTCCCTGACGGCCATCGTCTCCGGGCTGAATGACAAGGTAAAGAAGCTCGCCCAGGACAACGCCCTGCTGGAAAAACGCCTCCGGGAGCTGGAACAGCGGGAGGACGAGCCATGACCTGGAGCGGGGAAGACCACAGCTTCGTGATCTGCGCCTACGGCGAGAGCCCCTACCTGGAGGAGTGCATCCTCTCCCTCCGCCGCCAGAGCGTGCGAAGCGCCGTGATGCTGGCCACCTCCACTCCCAACGAGCTGATCCGCTCCCTGAGCTCGCGGTACGGGCTGCCCCTGTTCATCAGCGGACGGGAGCCGGGGCTGGCGGGGGACTGGAACTTCGCCCTGGGCTGCGCGGACACGCCTCTGGTGACCCTGGCTCACCAGGACGACGTGTATCTGCCGGAGTATACAGGGACCATGCTCTCCGCCATGAACCGGGCCCGGGAGCCGCTGCTCTTTTCCAGCGGCTACGGCGAGCTCCGGGAGGGGGAGACTCTCACCTCCAGCAAGCTGCTGAACATAAAGAAGCTGCTGCGCACGCCCATGGCCCTTTTTCCCTATCCCCGGTGGTCCCGGCGGCTGTCCCTGGCCTTCGGAGACCCCATCTGTTGCCCCTCGGTGACCTTCGTCCGGGACAAGGCGCTGGAGCATCCCTTTGACGATTCCTTTGCCTGCGATCTGGACTGGGCGGAGTGGGAGACGCTTTCCCGGGAGCGGGGCAGCTTCGCCTTTTCTCCCCGGACGCTGGTGCTCCACCGGATCCATCCGGCCTCGGAGACCAGCCGCATCCTGGCCGACCACCGGCGCAGCGCGGAGGACTACCGGCTGTTTCGCCGCTTCTGGCCGGAGAGGATCGCCCGGTGGCTGACGGCACTGTACGCAGCCAGTGAAAAGAGCAACGAGCTATGAACGGGAAGATGAAAAAAGCCGCGATCCTGCTCTCAACGTGGAACGGAGAGAAATACCTGCCCCAGCAGATTGAGAGCCTGCTGGCACAAAACTGGACCGATCTTGTGATCTGTGTCCGTGATGACGGCTCCTCCGACGGCACCCCCGCCCTGCTGGAACGCCGGCGCGGCGATCCCCGGTTTCGGATCACGCTGGGGGAGAACCTGGGCTTCGCAAAGAGCTTTCTCACCCTGCTGCGGGAAAACGGCGGCGCGGATTGCTATTTCTTCTGCGATCAGGACGACGTGTGGCTGCCCGACAAGGTGTCCCGCTGCGCCGCGGCGCTGGAGCAGGTCGATCCGGCCCGGCCGGCGCTGTGCTTCACGGGACGGGAGATCTGCTCCGAGGATCTAAAGCGCCTCGGCCCCGCCCCCATGCCGTCCAATATCGGATTCCTCAACGCGCTGGCGGACTGCGTTCCCATGGGCTGCTGCATGGCGTTCAACGCCGCCGCCCGGGATCTGGCGGCGGAGCATCTGCCGGAGCACTGCTGCGGCCACGACTGGTGGCTCTATCTGCTGTGCGCCGCCTTCGGGGAGGTGATCCCCCTGCAGGAGAGCGGCATCCTCTACCGGCGGCACGAGGGAAACGTGAGCGCCGGAGGCATGGGCTTCCTGCGCTTCCAGCTCTGGCGGTTCCGAAAGTTCTTCCTGGGCGGATATTTCACGGAGATCACCGCCATGCTCCGGGAGTTCGAGGCGGTTTACGGCCCCCGGCTGACGGAGGAGCAGCGCGGACAGCTCTCGCTGTTTACCCGGCGGCGGGCCGCGGACCAATGGAAAAAACTGACGTATCCCCGGCCCTTCCGGCAGAGCGCCGCAGACGAGATCTTCCTGCGGCTGTGCTTCCTGCTGGGACGGCTGTGAGAAAGGACAGAACATGGTCAGCGTGATCGTACCCGTTTATAAAACGGAGAAATACCTGGATCAGTGCGTCAGCTCTCTGACGGCGCAGACGCTGCGGGATCTGGAAATACTGCTCATCGACGACGGCTCCCCGAACAACAGCGGGGCCATGTGCGACACCTGGGCCGCCCGGGATGGGCGGGTCCGGGTGTTTCACACCGCCAACGGCGGCATATCCCGGGCCAGGAACGTGGGCCTGGAGGCGGCCAAAGGCGAGTACATCGGTTTTATGGATAGCGACGACTGGGCGGAGCCGGACATGTACGCCTCGCTGCTCTCTTTGGCGGAGGAGAGCGGGGCGGATATCGTGGCGGGTGCCGCGGTCCTCAACGGGAAAAACGGCCGCACCAAATACTTTGATCCGGAGCTTCCCCGGGGCAGTCGGCGGCTGATCCTGAACCGGGAACAGGCCGAGGAAGAACTTCTGCGCAATACGAAAATCACCAATTCCGTCTGGGACAAGCTGTATCGGCGCGGGATTTTCGAACATGTCCGTTTTACGCCGGACGTGTTTCTGGAGGATTTTGACATCATGCCCCGGTGCCTTGCCGCCGCGGAGCTGGTGATCTACGAGCCCCGTGTGCTTTACCATTACCGGGTGCGGCCGGACAGCGGCCTTCACAACGCCGGGGAGAAAAACTTCCTGTTCATAGAACAGAGCCTGCACCGGTTGGAGTATTATCGGGAGCACTTTCCGGCGCTGAGCCGGGAGGCGGCGGTCAACCATGTGACCAACTGCATCGCCTGCCTGTGCAATACCCGGGGCGGGCAGACTTTTCGCCCCCGGCGGGAGGAACTGCGGCGGCAGATCCTCCGTGACGCGGATGGGGATACGTACCCGCGGCTTACCGATCTGAACCGGCTGGCGGTTACGCTACTGCGGTTCGGCTTGATCCCCTTTGACGCCGCCCTGGGGTTCTATCAGAAAACCAGAGGCCTTTGAGCCACAACCATTCTCCGGGAGGACAGCATATGACCGAAAAACGACTGACAGACGCGCAGAACGCCGCCTGGAACACAGCGGGGACGATCATCTACAATCTCTGCCTGTGGGCCGTGGGGGTGGCCGTGGTGCGCCTGAGCCCGGATTTCCGCGCCCCGGGGATCCTGCAGCTGAGCATGGCCGTCACCAACGTGTTCGCGGTGGTGTCCACCTACGATCTGAAAATGTTTCTGGTGTCGGACACGGCGGAACGCTATGGTACGGGCGGGTACCTCGCCGCGCAGCTCGCCGCGTCGATCCTGGCGATACTCCTGTGCCTGGGCTACGTGCTTTTCTTCGGTTATGACGCCGCCACGGTGATCTGCGTGCTGGCTTACATGTTCTACCGCGTCCTGGCCGGGCGGGCGGAGGTCTTCTACGCCGTGGAGCAGAAGCACCGGCGCATGGACTTCGTGGGGATCTCCTACGCTGCCAAGGGCGTGTGCATGCTGGCCGCCTTTGCCCTGACGCTCCGTCTCACCGGCCGGCTGCTGCCGGCGATCCTGTCCCTGACGGTATCTACGGGCGTTTGGCTGGCTCTGTATGACCGGAGCCGGGCGGCCCGCTTCGAGTCCCTCGGCTGCGGGGCTTCCCGGAAAAACGCCCTGGAACTGCTGCGGTACTGTCTCCCGGCGGTGCTGTCCACGACCCTTTTCACCGCGGTGGTGACCCTGCCTCGGCAGACGCTGGAGGCCCTCTCCGGCACGGAGGCTCTGGGGATCTACGCCTCGGCGGCGGCTCCGGTGGCGGTGCTGCAGGTGCTCTCCGTGAGCATTTTCGACCCGGCCCTCCGCACCGCGGCGGAGCGCTGGAGCACCGGGGACCTGCCGGGCCTGCGGAGGCAGTTGGGCAGGATGCTGCTGCTCCTGGGCGCCGTCACCGCCGCGGCTCTGGCGGGGGCTGCGCTGATCGGCCGATGGGCGATGGCGCTGCTCTACGGCCCGGCCCTGGGAGAGTACAGCGGACTGCTGACGGCGGTGGTGCTGTGCGCCGGAGGCTATTCCGCCTGCTGGCTGCTGAGCCGGGTGCTGATCATCTTCCGCACCTTGAAGCTGCAGCTCGTCTTCACCCTGGCAGCCCTGGCCGTCTCCGCGGGACTGAGCCGGACCATGGTGCTCCGCTTCGGCATGAACGGGGTGAGCTTTTCAGTGCTGGCGGGCTACGGGGTGTTTTTCCTGCTGAGCCTGTGGGCCGTATTCCGGAAGCTCCGGGGAGAGGGGGAAACGAAAGATGCTTGACGCCCTTTGGGAGCGCTTCGACAGCATCGTTGTGCTGGATACGGAGACCACCGGCTTCCGACCCCGGGAGGACGAGATCATCGAGCTGGGCTTCGTGGTGCTGACGCCGGCGGCGGAGCGGGAGGAGGACTATCTGATCCGCCTGAGCCCCGGACGGCGGCTGCCGCCGAGGATCACCGAGCTGACGGGCATCACCGAGCCCATGCTGGTCTCCGGCGTGGAAAAGGAGACCGCCGGCCGGGCCCTGGCCGAAGCGCTTTCCTCGGAGCGGCCCCTGCTGGCGGCGTACAACGCCCAGTTCGATCTGAGCTTTCTTTACTTTTTCCTCGCCCGGCTGGGTCTGGCGGACTGCCTGCGGAAGACGAGATTCCTGGACGTGATGTCCGTGTACAGGGACCGGCGGGACTACCCTCACCGGCTGGAAAACGCGGTGGACGCCTACGGCGCCTGCGGCGTGAACTCCCACCGGGCCTGCGACGACGCCCGGGCCGCCCTGGAGGTGCTCAAGGCCATGGAGCGGGAACGGCCCGACGTGGCGGAGTACGTGAATCTCTTCGGCTACAACCCCAAATACGGCCCGCCCCGGCCCGCCATCCGGTCCGTGCGGTACGAGCCCCAGCCCTACGAGCGGCGCAAGCTGCTGTACGAATAAAAGACACGCCCCCGGCGATCCCTGTTGGGAGATCGCCGGGGGCGTTTTTTCAAAGGGGAAAGGGGGAAGGGGAGATCAGTTCAGTCCGGTGAAGTCGATGAGATCGGCAAAGGCCTCCAGGTCTTCCCGGGTCACCGGGTCCGGCATGAAGATGCTGTTGCCGTCGGTACCGCCCAGCAGGTTGACGGCTACGAAGGAATCGCTGAGGTCGGCCAGCAGCACGCATCGCTCGGGGCCCAGGAACAGCTGCGCGTTCACGCCGGAAGCCGTGGTATAGGTCCACTCCTCGTACTCCCCGGCGTTGCCCACGTTCAGCGTCACCTCGGAGAAGGTGCCCTTCACGTAGCGGCCCAGCTGGTATTCGTAGCTCCGGCCCGCCGTGCTGACGCCGTCGCCCTGGAAGGAGCCGTCCTCATACACGTAGCCGCTGAAGGAGCTGCAATTCGTGATAAAGGGCTGCGTGTTCAGCCGTGTGCAGAGCTCCTGCTGGCTGTAAAACGCGGTGAGCCCGGTGTGGAGCTTCAGAGCGTAGCGCGAGGCGATCTCCTGCAGCTTGTCGGCCATCTCCTGGGAAAAGACCCGGTAGAAGTCGTAGCCCTCGGGGATCTGGGTGATCCCGGCGTCCGCGTCCGCGGCCGCCTTGACCAGATCCAGCCCGGCCAGATAGTCCATCCACTCCGCGTTGGCCCGGAACTCCGGGCTCTCGGGCACGCCCTGCAGGGCGATCACGTCGCCGCTCGCCTCCGGCGTGGCGTAGGGGTCCGCCACGGTCAGATTCTTCATGCCGAAGAACCCGGTGGCCAGGGCCGTACCGGCCAGCACCGCCACCGCCAGCACCGCCGCGATCAGACTCCCGGCGGGGAAGCGGAAGCGCACCACCTTGGGCGTCTCCTCCAGGGAGGCAAGGGTCTGGCTGACCCGGGCTTCAAAAGAAGCGGGGACCTCGCCGAATATGTTGTCCCAGGATTCTTTCATACCGAAACCTCTTCTTCTTGCAATACGTTGCGCAGCTTGGCGCGCCCGGCGTACAGCCGGGATTTGACCGTTCCCTCGGGGATCTGCAGGATCCGGGAGATCTCCCGGATGCTGAAGCCCTCCACGTAAAACAGCAGGATGGGCATGCGATAGATCTCGTCCATCTCCATGATCAGCTGCCGCAGCTCCCGGGCCTCAGTGTTTTCCGGGGCGGCGTTTTCCGGCAGCTCGTCCAGCACCACCAGCCGCTGACCGCGGCGGCAGATGTCGTAGCACTCGTTGATCAGGATCCGGGTGACCCAGGCCTTGAAAGCGGCGTCGCTTTTCAGCGAATCCCGCTTTTCCCAGGCCTTGCATATGCACTCCGCCACAGCGTCCTCCCGGTCCGCCTCACTGCGGAGAATGCCGCAGGCGATGTGGTAGAGCGTTTTTTCCATGTCCAGGATCTGGACGGTGAAATCTTCTTTTGTCATAGGGTGCGCACCTGCTCAGGGGCCGACCGGCCTCTGTCTCTCTTCCAAAGCTAATGACGGAACAGCCGTTCCGTCGGTTCGAATATACGAAAAAAGTTTTGCGGTTTTTTTAAGAAACTGTTGCGCTTCGGTGAACGCCGGAGTTTTTTTCATCATAACAGATTTTTTTCAAAATTTCGACGGGAAAGTGTTGACAAGACTGTATTACTGTGCTATTGTACTAATCGCATAATACAGTAATACAAAGGAGGATGCCAAATGGATTTTCAGATCCAGGGGTCCCGTCCCATCTGGCTCCAGCTGGCGGAACAGCTGCGGCAGCGGATCGTCACGGGCGTATACCCGCCCGGGTCTCACTTCCCCTCGGTCCGGGAGCTGGCGGCGGAGGCGGGCGTGAACCCCAACACCATGCAGCGGGCCATGACCCAGCTGGAAACGGACGGGCTGGTGATCACCAACCGCACGGCGGGCCGTACCGTCACCGACGACCCGGCGGCGCTGGAGGCCATGCGGGGCCAGCTGGCCGCCGAGCGGACCGGGGAGTATTTCAAGGATATGAAGGCTCTGGGCTACAGTCGCGCCGACGCGGCGGAGATCGCCCGGAGAGAAGGAGAGAAGAACGATGAATGAACTGGTAAAATGCACCGGCCTCTGCCGGGATTTCGGCAGCGTCAGGGCCCTGGACGGGGTGGATCTGACCCTGGAGCCGGGAAAGATCGTGGGCCTGCTGGGCCCCAACGGCTCCGGCAAGACCACGCTGATCAAGATCCTCAACGGGCTGCTCCAGCCCACCGCCGGAACGGTGGAGATCTGCGGCGCGGCCCCCGGCCCGATCAGCAAGAGCCTGATCAGCTACCTGCCCGACCGGGGATACTTCCCCGACTGGATGCGGGTGGAGGACATGGTGGAGCTGTTCGACGACTTCTACGCGGACTTTGACCGCGTCAAGGCCGGGGAGATGTGCCTTACCCTGGGTTTGGAGCCGGGCAGCAGGATCAAGACCCTCTCCAAGGGCACGAAGGAGAAGATGCAGCTGATGCTGGTGATGAGCCGCAAGGCGAAGCTCTATCTGCTGGACGAGCCCATCGCCGGGGTGGACCCGGCGGCCCGGGAGTTTATCATGAAGACCATTCTGACCAACTACAACGAGGACGGCACCGTGCTGATCTCCACCCACCTTCTGCTGGACGTGGAGCAGGTGCTGGACGAGGCGATCTTTCTCCAGCGGGGCCGGGTGGTGCTCCACGAGGCCGTGGACAGCATCCGGGAGCGCACCGGCGACAGCGTAGACGCGCTGTTCCGGCAGATGTTCCGCTCGGATATGTGGTAAGGAGGAAAAGATGATGCTTGGAAAACTGATGAAATATGATTTCCGCTGCATGCTGCGCAAGTTCGGCCCCCTGTGGCTGGGCCTGCTGGCGCTGGCGGCGGTGAACGGCTTTACCGTGGGCCACGTGCTGGAAAAAGGCAGCGTGAACGGTTTTCTGTCGTTCCTCTTCGGAGTGGTGCCCATCATCCTGCTGTTCTCCCTGTGGGTGGCCACCTGCGTGATGATGATCGTGTTCGTGTGCCAGCGGTTTTATAAGGGCCTGCTGGGGGACGAGGGCTATCTGATGTTCACCCTGCCCGCCACTCCGGCGGAGCATATCGCCTCCAAGCTGGTGGTGGCCCTGGTGATGGAGTTCATCACCGGCCTGGCGGCTCTGGCGGCCATGCTTATCTTCGTCATGGTCTATGACGGCGCGGGCTTCCTGGAGGGACTTCGGGAACTGTCGGACGTGTTCCCCAGACTGCCCCAGGGCAGCGTCGGCCTGCTGATCCTCTTCTTCCTGCTGATGGTGGCGTCCACGCTTGCCCAGGATCTGCAGATCTACCTGGCCATCTCCCTGGGCCATATGGCCCCGAAGAACCGGGTGGTCATTTCCGTGCTGGCCTACGTGGGCATCAGCGTGGGAGTCAGCATCCTGCTCTCGGCGCTGCCCGGCGTGATCCGGATCGGCAGCCTGGACCTGACGATCGACTCCTTCAGCGAAGCCATGGAGACGGCGGTCCGCTACGGCAGCGGGGCGCTGGGGATCATGATCGGCTGGCAGCTGATCAAGGCCGCGGGCTTCTTCTTCGGCTCCAACGCCATCCTGACCCACAAGCTCAATCTGGAATAAACCGAAAACGGAAAGAAAACAGCCCGCCGGGGAAAAGGCGGCGCGGATTAAGGACACTATGAAAATGGTGTTTTAGCGACGTCTTCAAGCGGGAAAACAAGAAAGACCACATCTTCGGAGAGAATCCGTGGATGTGGTCTTTTCTTTTTTTGATTATTGATGCTCCCGTATCCAACTCATGAGATATGGGCGATCGTTGTTTTCCGGCCGCTCAATCCATTGAGAACACATTACATACTCAGCCCCATTGATATGTAGAGGTTCACTGTAGTAACGTGCCTTATCATATTCTGCGTCTGTTCTTACCAACAGAGGGAAGTTGAGATTCAACACATCATAGCTGTATTCTTTGCTCTGAAGCCGTACAATTTCATCTGCAGAGACTCGGCCGCTTTCCAAGATTGGCCTCATCACCAGCTGCGCCACCTTACCGATCTTCATCTCAGAATAGGTATCTTCAGCTTCTTTGGGCGTCTGCGTTTCACTGGTAGCTGGTTTCACAGGCTTCCCGGGCGAAACAGCTTTCTTTTCAAACATCTGCATCATCTGGTAGCTGCGGATAAACAGTTCATTTGTGTCTGCCACGCCATTGCTTGCTTTGAGGATGGGGACGAGAACCTTATCCCGGAAGTCATCGTTTGCGATGATGCGGAACAGAAAACGAAACCCGAGATCGTCCATTATTCTCTGCATATCGGCAAGGCAGGGGGCAACTCCATCCAGAACACTCTTATGAATCTTCGGAGATGCGAAAATAATCTCTGCTTCCCGGGCATCGAGATAGCCATAGATACACATGGCCGTACGCAGACTTTTGGCTATGATCTTCTTGATTGTTGCTTCGCGAGTACCATAGTTTAATCCCGCCTCATGAAAAGCGACGTCAACAGCATAAATCTTATTCGTGCCGCCCTGCACCTCAATTCCGATAGCATCACATTCCGCCTGCTGGAGCAGTTGAGATAGGGATGACGTTTTCTTATAAATGCTGTATCCGTATTGCTCAGTAAAGAATCTGTCGGTCGTGGACATGATCTCTTCCAACCGGTCTTCGTGATTCAGCTGCCACTGTGAGGAGGTAGTCCAGTTCGTCTGGACAATTTGGCATTCTTTTACATGACGCAGCCAGGAATAAAACAGGGATTCACCCATCTCGATTTTCATTTGCTTACCACCATTGCAGTTATATTCCCTTTGTGTTGACGAGGAGATCCCAATAAGACGTTTCACCTGGCCCCGCATTTACTCCTTGAAGCCCATTCGTATTATAATCGCTCATTATAAGAACAGGAATTCTGTCCATAGACAGGTATTTCTTGACATTGTCAAGGAAATCCATGATCTTCTTGGTTTTGAGCGGGTTCTTGGTCCAATAATCGTAAGCACTTTCCAATGCTCTTTCAAACTCGTCAAAAACAGAGAACTGCTTTCTCTCCAGATAGAAGAGCTTGAAAACGACACGAACCGGAGTACCATCGGGCAGATCACTGTTTTTTGCATCCAAAGAATTCTGGCACACCTCACGGGCAAGACCATCCATTATGCCAGACCCTTTAAACATCGTGATATTACCGTCGTTGCTACCGCTTACGCTATCTGTGCCAAGAAGCGGGAAATTCCAGCAGACTCTTCCCATTATTACTTCCCCCTTATTTCAAGGTAAAACGCTCTTCTTTTGCCTCAATCCCCATGAAACGGTTTTTTGTATTTTTCAGTTCTTTTTCCAATGCGGTAAAGATCTGCCTGACATCGTCATCCGAGTACTCATAGTTGGATTTACTGGAGCAATTACCAAGGAGCCGCATCATCTCCAGAATCTTATTTGTTCTGGCCTCCGCCAGCCGCACGAAACGTTCACGCTTTGTTTCCATGACGAAAAACCTCCTCTGTATTTGTGACATTATTCTACACGTCGGCCACTATATTTGTCAATAGATTTTTCAACATTATTTGCAAATGTAGTATTAGATACGAAAATCTAATCGAATTCTCGCTGAAAAATAAGCGCCAGGATCACCAAAAATTTGGGCGATTCTGACGCTTGTATTTCACTTATTATTTATAGGAGAAAATGCTTAAATTATTTTAAAATAATGAGAGCTGTTCTGGCCCTGGCAATTTATACTTACCGCGAGCAGTTCTTTCAAGCAACCCTTTTGCCACCATCCCGCTCAACAGTACATTCGCGCTTCCCGGAGAAATAATAAGCTGCTCGCGAACATCCTTGTTTGTGATAATTGGGTTCTCTTTTGCCATTTGAATCACTTTTTCTTCCTGGCTGTACGGTGGCAAATCCACTGATTCTTGATATCGAACGTATCTGGTTGTCTTTCCGCTTGATACTCGCAGGAGTTCCTTTGAATCGATTAAGGATTTAATAAGTGCGCCTGTTTGTACAGCATCCAGATCCAGTCGCTCCATTACATCCCTTTTTGTAAAGAACAAGCGATTTTTCGCCATTGCTTTTACAATTTCGGCCTGTTGCTTCTCAAGGATATCAAAACACTCCAACATAAACTCTGCCATTCTCTCAATGACAGGGATAGTGACAGAGTTGCCGAACTGCATATATTTCCTGGCTTCCGGGATGCCTTCCGGGAAGCTAAAGGTATCTTTCCCCTCTTTCATGAAGGCATATCCGATAAATCCTTGGAGCCGTCCCCATTCGGTCGGCGTCATTATCCTGATGCCTTCTGAATTAAGACCAGTTTTTTTACCCACGATGAGTTTTCCTGCTACGCCTTCTTTCGGCTGATATATCAGATTACGCTCACGCCCAGATCCACCTGTCGCCAGAATCGTATAAGCAATCGGGTGTTCCTCAGCAGATTGATTTACTACGCAATATCCAAAACCGTAACCTTTCTTTTGCTGCCGCTCTTTATGCCGCTTCAAAGTTTCCCAATAGCCGCTTGCCATATAATAATGATCATCGACTTCTGGTTCCAGAATCTCATGTACATCTTGAAATATTACTTTGCTCCCAGATTCCGGCAACTGCATATTCAACAGTTTGATGGCATTACCATATGTTTTTTTGCTAAACGCCATTATATAAGCGCGTGGTCTGTTTTGAGGGACACCAAAATATCGGGAGTTTCTGACCAACGAGGATCTGCTATAAATGTAGTTTCCGTCCTCGTCAAGGGTTACACCAATCACACGATAATCAAGTTCATCCTCTAACGTTCGAATAATAGTATCTATTGTGTTTCCGCGGTCGTGGGACACCAAGTTTTCAACGTTCTCAAGGAAAACAGCTCGGGGGGAAGTACGCGAAATGATGTCAGCTATATCAAAAAAGATTGTTCCTCTGGTTGTATCACGAAAACCTTGCTTTTTTCCTACCCGACTGAATGTCTGGCAGGGAAAACCCGCTAACAGGACATCATACTCAGTTGCTTCGACTTTCAATTTAAACTCTTCGGATGTTAGGTCATTCGTCGGATCATCGCCGAAAAGATGCATATATGTTTTTGCGGCAAAAGGGTCGATTTCGGCTGAGAGAACATTTTCAAATGATCCCGTTAGCTCAAATCCACGGCGAATACCGCCAATGCCGGCACAGAGGTCTATTGTTTTGTATATCATATATTTCCCTACTTTTATCGAAAGAAGCAGCTCATTTACATTTTCCGAGAGTTATATGCCTCTTGTATAATATCTGCGCAGCGGTGTGGATCGGCTTTTATTTCCTTACCCCAGAACCGAAGAACAATCCAGCCTTCATGTTTTAGTTTTTCCGTAACATCAATATCTCGCTGAATGTTTCTTTCAATTTTGGGAATCCAAAACTCGCGCCTGGTTTTTATATCTTGATTGCGATTCTCCCAATCATACCCGTGCCAGAATTCGCTGTCGCAGAAGACAGCTATTTTTTTGCCTATAAAAGCAATATCTGGGTGGCCGTATACTTTTTTAACGTTTTTTCTATAGTGGAGTCCTCTTGCCCAAAGTTCTTTACGCAGCAACAACTCAATAGCAGAGTCCTTGTTTTTTACGGCTTGCATATTCTTATGTCGCTGTTCAGGAGTATGCTTATCCATCTCAGTCACCCTCTGCTTTCGATCATAGAATATACCATAAAAGCAGTATAGAGTCAACGAAACAGCCCTTTGTTTGAGTATCAACCCCTCTCGGTTTTTCCCGAGAGGGGCTTCTATTTTTCTAATCGAAATCTCTGAAATGATTCTTCGGCAAAATGGCCGGCTGCTCTCTTTTGTGTAACAGGAGAGGATTCTTTACGAAACACCCTGACAAAACGGCCTTCAAATCTCCGTATAGTGAAAGGGTTTTCTCGCAAGCGGTAAGTATTGGCGTCTGCCGTGGACTGCTTATGAAAAAATTTTTCCCGATGGGGGTTGACTTTGAACATCCCCGTGGACGGCTTATAGAAAAGCTTTTTCGGGAAAACCCTATACTTTTGCTTTTCCCGTGAGCTACCTGTAGAAGACATTTTTCACAAAACCTAAAGATTTGCCCGCTGCCGTGAGGTACCTATAGAAGAGTTTTTTCAAAAACCGGTATGTTTTGCCGTTCCCGTGAGGTACCTGTAGAAAATCATTCTGTGAGCATCGGAGCAGCAGCTCCGCTCAGATAAAAACAAAATATCGAAAGCCTGATTACGTATAAGGGCCGAGATACATACTGTCCGCCGCGTTCCAAACGAAGCGGCAGTATCGGTATCTCAGGATAACTGCGCCCTTTTTCAGGTAATCAGGCTCTTGAGATCGTGTTTCGGCCCTTCCGCAGTCAGGCGGAAAGGACCAGACATGAAAGCAACCATCAGCGATCCCGATCTCGGCATCTACGAAATCGAAGTACCGGACGATGATTCTGCGGCGATTGCGGAAATCGAACAGTTCACCAGGGAGAATACCCGGATGATCCGGAATGCCGAGCGCCGTGAGCGGTATCACGCGCCGTACCATCTGGAGGCCCTGGAGTTCGAGAGCGGCTCCCTCGCCTATCACGAAACTCCGGAGCAAATCCTGCTGCGGAAGGAGCGGGAGGAGGAGTATCAGCTTGCCCTGGCAACACTGACGCCCGCTCAGTACCGGCGCTTTGAGATGTGGATGGACGGCCTGTCTTGCCGTGAGATCGCCGATATCGAAGAGGCGGATTTTTCCAGCGTAGCCGAGTCGATCAGCGCCGCACGAAAAAAACTGAAAAAAGTTCTGTGAAATACCCCCACAAAACACCCTCTTTTTCTCCGTATAGTGAGGGAACTCCCTCAGAGAGGAGAAAACACCATGCAAAAGAAACAGGAAGGAGGCTGCCGTGAAGCCAATTACGATCTATACGGCTAACCGCCGCGGGGATAAGTACAACACTTTCTATCCCGAAAAACGGATCATCGCCTCGGTCGAGGATCTTACGGAAGCCGCCCAATACGACCAGGTCTTTGCCGAGTATAAGGATAACCACAGAGCAATCGCGGATTTCATCCGTTCCGACTGCCTGCCCTTCGACTGCGACAACGATCACTCGGACCTGGAAACAGACTGGAAGACCGCATCAGATGTGGAGGCTGCGTTCCCGGGCGTCCCGTTTTATCTGATCTACAGCCGGCACCACATGAAATGGAAGGACAAGTACAGCCCGAGGCCGCGATTCCATGTCATCTTTCCCATTGATCCCGTGACCGACGGCGATACCTACCGTCAGCTGAAGGAATCGGTCATCTCTTTTTTCCCGTATTTCGATACGGGCGCAAAGGATGCCGCCAGATTCTTCTTCGGCGTCAAAGCCCCGGTCGTGGAGCTGCACGGAGGTGAAGCGGATGGAACTGAATAAGTTCATGTCACAGCAGGCTCCGCCTCCGCAGCCGGAAGCGGAAAAACCGCTGCCCGAGGCAGACGCTTTTGAGGAGCTGCCGGACGATGCGATCCCGGAGGGGCACCGAAACACCACCATGTCCCAGATTGCCGGGAAACTGATCAAACGCTACGGCAATACGGACGAGGCAAAAAAGCTGTTTGAGGAAAAGGCAAAAGCCTGCAGTCCGCCTCTCAGCCGGGACGAGCTGAAAAGCATCTGGAAGAGCGCGGTCAAGTTTGGGAAGAAGGTCGCCGCCCAGGAAGGGTATATCCCGCCGGATCAGTACAACGATCCCACTCCCCGCAAGCCGGAGGATTATTCCGATGTTGGGCAGGCATATATCTTCGCCAAGCATTGCCGCAGCTATGTCCGCTATTCCCCGGCCACGGACTATATCGTCTATGACGGGACGTGCTGGCAAGAGTCCAAGCCCCGGTCCCAGGCAGCCATGCAGCAGTTTACCGACGCCCAGCTTGCCGAAGCGGAGAAGTATCTCAGCTTTACGGAAGAACGTATGGAATCAACCGGCGCGAACGCTGTCATTGAGCAGTTCGGAAAAAGTGCGCTTGAGCATATGAACGAGGAGCAGATAACCGCGCTCTACGCCCACCAAGCGGCCATCTCCTATAAGAAGTTCGTCCTGCAGCGCCGGGACTCCAAGTATCAGGTAGCCGCTCTCCGGGAGGCCAGGCCGATGGTCGAGATCGATCAGCGTGAACTGGACGCCGATCCCTTCCTGCTGAACACGCCGGACTATACCGTAGATCTCCGAAAAGGCATGGACGGCAAACGGCCGCACCGGGCCGAGGATTTCATCACCAAATGCACCACTGTCGTGCCCGGTGAAGAGGGAGCCGATCTCTGGCAGGCTGCGCTGAAGACCTTTTTCTGCGGTGATGCCGAGCTGGAGTCATATGTGCAGCAGATCGTCGGTCTCGCCGTGATAGGGCACGTTTACATCGAGGCGCTGATCATCGCCCACGGCGACGGCAGAAACGGCAAATCCACGTTCTGGAATGTGCTGTCCCGGGTCCTCGGGAGCTACAGCGGCAACATCTCCGCCGACGCTCTGACGGTCGGCTGCAAGAGAAACGTCAAGCCGGAGCTGGCGGAGACCAAGGGCAAACGGCTGCTGATCGCCGCTGAACTTGAGGAAGGGATGCGGCTGAACACGTCCCTGGTCAAGCAGTTCTGCTCTACGGACGAGATCTTCGCGGAGAAGAAATACAAGGATCCCTTCGCTTTCACGCCCAGTCACACGCTCGTTCTCTACACGAATCATCTGCCGAAAGTCGGCGCGAACGATCCCGGCACATGGCGAAGGCTGATCGTTGTTCCGTTCAACGCTCGTATCGAGGGCAGCGGAGATATTAAGAACTACGCTGATTACCTCTACGACAAAGCCGGTCCCGCCATTCTTGCGTGGATGATCGAAGGGGCAAAAAGCGTGATCAATGCCAATTTCCATATCTCGCAGCCGGAATGCGTTCGTGCGGCCACTGCTCTATACAGGGAGAACAGTGACTGGCTTGAACACTTTCTTTATGAATGCTGTGAGATCGGCGATGCGTACAGCGAGAAATCCGGCGATCTCTACTCCGAGTACCGCAGCTTCTGTATGAGAACAGGCGAATATGCCCGCTCAACAGCGGATTTCTATGCGGCTGTCGATCTGGCCGGTTATGAAAGGAAACGCACAAAAAAAGGCAGCCTGGTCTATGGCCTGCGGCTCAAATCCGAGTTTGCATCCGCAGCGGACGAGGATGGTCAGATACCGTGGTGACGGTCGATGACGGTCTATATATAAAAGTCCCTTTAGGGCATTTTCAAAAATCTCTCTAAAGAGGGTTTTATGAAACAACCGTCACCGACCATCACCCATCCAGATGAAGAAAGGAGAAAACATGAGGCTCATACCAATCGGCATCAGCCGGGAATCTGACGGAATCTCCTATATGAGTCCGGAAGATTTCAGCAATGCCCGCTATGACGGCGTTCAGCTGCGGTCGGATGGGAAGAAGAACCCCGTTGTGATCATGCACAGCAAGCAGACGGACCCGCTCAGATGGAAGGTCGTCTACGGCTTTTCCCAGGTCTTCTTCCGCTCCCTTGCTGAAGCTGTCGAATTCTGCAACAGCCGGGGATTCCAGCTTATGAAAGACCAGGTGGAAAAATGATATCCGAGATCAGATACTACCCGGTCATCGACATGGATACGGAAGGATATGAAAAGCATCCCATGACGCCGACGCTCAGCGTTGACACTGTCAAGGAGCATCACCGCTTCTGGCTGGAGGAAATCATCCCGCATTACTTCCGGCTATGCGCTGCTGAGCCGCAGTCCCGGGAGACCGTATCCCGGTTTAGGATCCATTGCCCATACTGCGGCGGGATCCTCAGCCCCATTTCATCGAATGTCGACGGAAAGAGATACTTTCTCTACGCCTGCGACAAATGTTTAAGAAAAGAGAAGGAGAAAAGAAAATGACTGCTTATCCGCTTATCGTTCCCGTGAAAGGGAAATACCTCAAACCGGTATCCACCTCAAATACGGCTGAATTTGTCATGGAGAATCACAGCGTGAGCCTGGTTGAGCATCTTGTTGATGAAGGCTATGGTCGTTACAAGTATCGCTACCGGCTCCATACACAGGCGCCGAACCGCTTTGAGGACACTCTCGAATACGATATCGGCTGTCCTCGCTGCCAGAGCCAACTGCGGCTCTGCGGCCGCCCCTTGGACGCCTACGACCACGGGCTTTACAAGTGCCCTGCGTGTGAAAAACAAAATGGGAGGTACTGAGAATGGATTACAGAAAGCTTATGACCGACTGCGGCCAGCCGGAATATGACCACTCGTTCTGGAACCTCATGCGTGGGGACAGGCAGGCAGAACAGAAGATGCAGGGTGGGCACATCGTTGACGCCGCGGCTTATGCCATGCCCAATGGTGCAAACGGCAGTTACGAGAAAGCCGTTGCCAAAGAAAGCGTCATGCGGCAGATCTCCCCGGTTCTCTGCCACTACAGCGGCTCGGCAAGCATCTGGGCAGTGCTGTCCGATGATATAGCGGAGTTTGTTCCGGAAGCCGAGGGCATCAACATCAAGGATGTCATCGACGATTTCAGCCGCATCCTGGTCGGCAGGTACAAACTTACCTCACTGCTCCGTCTGCCGATGGACTTTGTCTCCGACGCAGCTTTCGATCTGGAAGGCTATCTGATCAAGCGCCTTGCCAGGGCTATGGTCAGAGCGGAAGATAAAGCGTTCATCGCCGGCACCGGTACGGACGAGCCTGCAGGGCTTCTCAATGATGCCGAGGGAGCGGAGATCGGCGCGCCCGCTGATGCTCTCAGCTTTGACTCCGTGATCGATCACTACTTCTCCGTCAAACCGGAGTACAGGAAGAACGGCGTCTGGCTCATGAACGATGAGACTGCCCTGACGCTGAAGAAGCTGAAGGACGACGCCGGGAACTATCTCTGGCGGAGCAGCGACGATACGATCCTCGGCAAGCCGGTAAAAATCACGGAGTATATGCCGAGAGCCGAAGCCGGGGCCAAACCGATTCTCTTCGGAGATTTCAGCTACTTTTGGATCGTCAAACGCAGTCCGATCACTGTCAAGACGCTCCGGGAACTGTTCTCGCTCAAAGGGCAGCTCGGCTACCTTGGCACTGAGTTCATCGACGGCAAGCTTATCCGCCGCGAGGCCGTAAAGGCTCTGCAGATCACATCTGCATAACTCTCTGAGGCCGCGGGACTTTTCCTCCTCCCGCGTTTGCTCAAGGGGCAGTCAGGTGTTTTTGATGTATTTCATCTGGCTGCCCCACTTTTACAAGTCAGGGTTAATTACCCTTTTGAATTCGCTTTCTTTACACGCAGCGGGGGCCGTCGGTCTCCGTGTAGAGCAAGCACAGAGATTTGACCCCGCCCCGGGGCTATGGAGATCACTATGGAAAACACTATATCTACCTATCAGGGGAGGCCGTGCAGCGTGTCTGAAATGACTGTCGGCAACACGGTCTTCACCGTCATATCCGTGCAAAGCGATCATGCCAGGGAGACGGCCTATCAGAAGCTGAAACGGCTGATCCTCGACAACGCAGCATCGCCGCGCGGCCTTTCCGAATCCTCTCGGGCAAGCTGATAAAACACTTGCTATTTCCGCGATAGTACGGGAGTATAGAGTACCGCTTGAAGACGGTCGGAAAGGAGGATTTACAATGAACTTGACTACAAATACAGCAAACAGACCGTCTTCCGCTATCGTAGGAGAAAAGATTACAGCCCTTTACTGTAGGCTGTCCCAGGAGGACGATCTGCACGGTGAGAGCAACAGCATCACCAATCAAGACTTGATTTGTCAAGGGTATTTTTTGCCAATTCTCATAAAGCCTTTTTATGAACCTCTGGACACTTCCAATGAATGTGCATGGGGTACTTTTTGTTAGCCTCTCGGGAGGCGTAAGGTTTCCCTGTTATCAAAATTTCTCCGCAGCCAAAAGTGCATGATGCCCCAAGCGTTCCAAACGTCTGGAAAACTCCTCTTGAGAAACGCCTTGAGGATCATTGATCCAGCTAAGAATAAGGTGTGTAGAGCCAGAGAAAACATAATCAAATAAGAATAATAAATTATCTTTTGATATTTTGGGATGATCTTTTTTCCAGCCGTCTACGATTCCATCCTTTACTCAATATTTTAGGCTGGTTAGGAACTGTGGATCGCCATGCTCACTCTTAAGGATGCGGCAAAGCTCCTTGTCCTCCAAGATGATGGAAATAATTGCCGCCATGCTACCT
>JAFSZH010000015.1 GCA_017455685.1 Oscillospiraceae bacterium | reverse complement strand
AGGGCGGCTGCTACGCCAAGTGCATCGGCCTGGAGGAAGAGCGCGAGCCCGAGATCTACCGGGCCGTCAAGTTCGGCTCCATGATGGAGAACGTGATCCTCAACGAGGCCGGCGAGCCCGACTACAACGACGGCTCCCTCACCGAGAACACCCGCGTGTGCTATCCCGTGGACTACATCCCCAACGCCGCCATCCCCGGTGTGGGCGGACTGCCCAAGACCGTGGTGTTCCTCACCGCGGACGCCTTCGGCGTGCTGCCTCCCATCTCCCGGCTGGATAAGGACGCCGCCATGTACCACTTCGTGTCCGGCTACACCAGCAAGCTGGCCGGCACCGAGCGCGGCATCACCGAGCCCCAGACCACCTTCTCCACCCTGTTCGGCGAGCCCTTCTTCGCCCGTCCCGCCTCCGTGTACGCCGAGATGCTGGGCAAGAAGCTGGACGAGACCGGCGCTCAGGTGTTCCTGGTGAACACCGGCTGGTGCGGCGGCAAGGCCGGCACCGTGCCCCGCATGAATCTGAAGTACACCCGCGCCATGGTCAACGCGGCCATCGCCGGAGAGCTCAACGACGTGGAGTACGTCCGCGATCCCATCTTCAACGTGAACATCCCCACCAGCTGCCCCAACGTTCCCAGCGAGATTCTGGATCCCCGGAACGTGTGGACGGACAAGGAGGCTTACGCCGCCACCGCCAACGACCTGGCCGGAAAGTTCAAGGCCAACTTCGAGGCCAAGTACCCCGACATGCCCGAGAACATCAAGGCGGCCGGTCCGAAAGCGAAATAAACAATCCCGATAACGAAGCGGAGGGTGTGATCTTTCGATCACACCCTCCGCTGTTTTTTATTCCGTTTTTCAGGCGTCGGAACGGGAGAAGCCGTTGCGCATGCCGCAGCTGGCCTCATAAAGCACCTTGTCCAGAGTGTCGTCCGTCTCCTGCCGGGCCATGGCGCTGAAAGCCTCGTTGCATTCTTCCAGATATTTGTGCGCGTCCCCCGCGGGGTCGAAGCCCGCGTCGAAGCGGCGCAGCATGTCGTGAGCGCGGTTGGCGACCCGGTTCTGATAGCGCTCGATGAGGAAGCCGCACTGGGAATAGTGGGCGTCTGCCAGCGCGCCGATGATCCGGTTGGCCCAATAGAAGTTTTCCGAGGTCACCGTCTTCCCCGTCTGGGACAGGTATGCCGGCGTGGTCTCCACGTTGGCGTAGAAGGGCACGAAGGCGTTGAACACGTTGGAGCCCATGGCCACCCACTCCACCGCCATGATCTCCGCCGGAGCATAGGGCCGCAGCTGGGTCAGCGCCACAAAGTTGTTGCGGTTGATGCCGATGGGCCGGTACCTGCCCCGGAACGCGGGATCGCCGTGCTTTCCGTAGGGATCATAGGGCGTGCCCTGGAAATGGGAGGAGAGCACGTACTTCACGTCCTCCACCGTCACCTTCCGCTCGGGCACCAGATACCAGGGCAGATCGTCGTCCTCCGGCCTCCAGTCGGCGTCGGGGCCGTCCCAGGAGTAGGTGTTGGGGTTGAAGTAACGCAGCATATCCCAGGCCCGGGGCGTGTTGTAGACGTGGTCGGAATCCGCCCGGCTGCCGAAGGCCGCCCGGACGTCAAAGGCCCGGTCCTCCGCCAGAGTCTCCCCCTCCATGCGCATGGTCAGGTCCAGGTGGTTGTTCTCGATGAATTCCAGCAGGTCCGCGGAGCACAGATGCTCCTCCTGCTCGCCGAAGGCGTCCGCCAGGTCGAAGAAATCGATGCCCTGCTGGTTGGGCATGACCACGTAGGCGTTGTCCGGAACACGCTTGGCGATCCAGTGATGGCCGCCGATGGATTCCAGCCACCAGATCTCCTCCGCGTCCTGAAAACCGACGCCGTTCATCTCATAGGTGCCGTACTGTTCCAGCAGGGAACCCAGCCGCAGCACGCCCTCCCGGGCGGAGCGGACGTAGGGCAGCACGATGGTGAGCATGTCTTCCTCGCCGATGCCGCCCTTCACCAGCGGGTCGGCCCCCTGGACACGGGGGTTGGAGGTGATGGTCTCCGTCTCGCTCATGGCCACGTTGCTCTCGTTGATCCCGGCCTCGCCCCAGATGCCCTCGTCGGGCAGGGCGTTGGGCATGGCGGTGTAGCGCTGGGGGTCCTCCGGCAGGTCGATCTCCACGCCGGAGATCACGGACTTATAATGGCGGGGCTGGTCCTCCGGCTTGACCACGATGAATTTTTTGGCGGTGAAATGTCCGGCGGCGGAATCCTCGTTCCGGGCCATCATGGTGGAGCCGTCATAGCTGGCGCCCTTCCCCACCAGCAAAGTCGTACAGGGCATATCTCTTGTCCTCCTTGGATTCTCTTTTGTCCGCGCCGCAGACACGGCGCAGGTATATCATGGCAGATTTTTTCCGCCGATGCAAGATGTATTTCAAACGGTACAAAAATCTTTTCGGGGGAGCGTTTCCCGCTTTTCATTGAACACAATTTATGTTATAATGATTTTGACCATATCATAAGGAGGAGAAAATATGAGCGTCAACCCCCCTGTCCCCGGTAAAGACGGTGACAAATATATCCCCTTTGCGGACCGGACCGGCGAAAGTTCCGTGGTTTTCTTTACCCGGGACCTTTCCGAGGAAGGCATGAAAAAGATCTACGACAGGGTCGCCTCCGTGCTCACGGGCAAGGTAGCCGTAAAACTCCACACCGGCGAGGCGGAAGGCCCCAACTTCCTGCCCCGGCCCTGGGTGAAGGAGCTTCTGCGGGAGCGTCTGCCGGAGGCAGTTATCGTGGAGACCAACACGTATTATGAGGGCAGCCGCTACACCACTGCGGCCCACCGGAAGACCCTGGAGATCAACGGCTGGAACTTCTGCCCCGTGGACATCACCGACGAAAAGGGTGTGACCGCCCTGCCGGTGAAGGGCGGCAAATGGTTCGAGGAAATGCACGTGGGCAAGAGCCTGCCCACCTATGATTCCCTGCTGGTACTGACCCACTTCAAGGGACACGTGATGGGCGGCTTCGGCGGCTCCAACAAGAACATCGGCATCGGCTGCGCCGACGGCCGGATCGGCAAGAAAGAGATCCACGCCGCCGAGGGCTCCGACGACATGTGGAGCATCGCCCAGGAGGAGCTGATGGAGCGGATGACCGAGAGCACCAAGGCCACCGTCGACTTCTTCGCTCCCCGGGTCTGCTTCATCAATACCATGCGCAACATGTCCGTGGACTGCGACTGCGCCGGAGCGGAGGCCACGCCCGTGGAGACCCCGGACGTGGGCATTCTCGCTTCGCTGGACATTCTGGCCGTGGACAGCGCCTGCGTGGATCTTATCTACGCCCTGCCCGAGAACGGCGGCAAGGCGCTGGTGAAGCGGATCGAATCCCGCCACGGTCTGCGTCAGCTCAGCTACATGAAGGAGCTGGGCATGGGCAACGACCGCTACACCCTTATCGACATCGACAACGGCGACGCTGTGATCACCGCCGCCGAGGCCGTGAAGGACATCAAGCCCGGCTGGGTGCCCGACAAATACAACACCTTCCCCGGCCGGAACAAGCTGAACTGAACGAGCATACGAAAGAACGGGTCATTCCGAAAAGAATGACCCGTTCTTTCGTATATTGCCGCGACTTCAGCGAGACGGCCGATTTGCGCCGAAGATCTTCTCTCGCCGCAGCAGCACCGAGGCGAACAGTTCCCCCAGCACGTAGCACCCCAGGATCTCTCCCACCAGAATGTACACTGCCGACAGCCACAGCGGCAGGTCCACCCCGTAGCCGTACCGCAGCACCAGCGGAATGATCAGCGTGTTGGACACGATCGTCGGAACGGGCACCAGCCAGCGGTTTTTTCGCAGCAGCCAGCCGCCGACGGCGCCGATCAGCGTGGCCAGGCTTCCGAAGACCACGTCCAGCAGGACGGCGCTGCCCAGCAAATTGGCCAGCACGCATCCGAGAAACAGGCCCGGAATGGCCGCCGGCGTGAACAGCGGCAGGATGGTGAGCGCCTCCGAGACGCGGACCTGCATGGCGCCGAAGGAGATTGGCGCAAATACCAGCGTCAGCGCCACGTACAGCGCGGCGATCACCGCGCCCTGGGTCAGAAGGCGTACAGACGTTTTGCGATCTTTCAAATATTTTACCCCCGTACCCGGCTCGCAGGCCGGGTTTATTTTACAGCGTCGTCGACCGGATGTTCCGGTCAAAAGATCTTTGTCATGGTAAAGACGTTCCAGCCGTCTTCGTACCGATAGGACACATCGTCCATGGACTTTTTGACCATAAAAACGCCCAGCCCGCCGGGCTCCCGGTCCTCCGCGGCCAGGGTCACGTCCGGGTCCTCCGCGGCCAGCGGATCGTAGGGCATCCCCCGGTCGTGGAAGGAGATCACCGCGGCCGTGGGTTCCTCCCGGATCTCCACGCGGACGATGGCCGGACCCGTGCGGTTTTCATAGGCATAGGAGGCGATGTTGACGAAGATCTCCTCCGCCGCCACGTCGATCTGCATCTGGGCCTTGACGGGGCAGCCCGCCTGTTCCAGATGACCGTCGATAAAGCTCAATACCCGGGGCAGGTTGTCCACCAGCGCGTCCAGTTTCAGCTCGTTGGGCAGGAACAGCAGCGTGTCCACGTTCTCCAGCAGCTCCAGCAGCTCGCTCTTCCAGTGCTCTATCTCCGCCCGGCCTGCTTCCGTCTCCAGTCCCCTGCGGCGGATGGATCGGCGGATCAGCCGGGTGTAGCCCACGATGCGGGCCTTGTTCTCCACGTCCCGCAGCTTCTTTTCGTCGTCCGTGCCAAGGTAGGCCCGGAGGAACTTGTTCCAGAAGAGGCCCGCCGTCTCGAAATCAAAGCCCTGGAACTTCCGGATGATCTCGTGATCCGTCTCCGAGAAGCCGATGAACGCGTTATAGATGGACGCCAGTTCGAAGACCGGGTGGCCCACAGCCAGGGTGTCCATGTCGATGAGCAGCACCTCGTCGTTCTGGAGCTCCAGATTCTTGGTGTGGTAATCCCCGTGGATCATGTGGTTGTCGCGGGGCACCGAGCGGACCAGCGAGACCAGCTTTCTTCCCGCCGCTTCCGGCAGATACGGCTGCACGAATCTGGCCCAGGAGACCGCCGTTTCCCGCATATCCGGCAGCTTCCCGGCGGGCACCACGGTGCTGTGGATCTTCTTGAGCATGTCCACGTACTCCCGGACGCACCAGTCGATCTTCTCCGGCTCCCTGGCCAGGATCTTGGAAAAGGAGCGGGCGTTGAGCAGCTCGAATACCGAGCCGTAGCTCTCCCCCACCCGGACCACGTCGTAGGAAATGGCGGTCGGGATCCCCAGGATCAGCGCCAGACGCGCCACCTCCCGCTCGTGCTGGATCTCCTCCAGCGCGTTGGGGTTGTTGTAGACCTTCACCACGTTGTCCTGGTCGATGCGGTAGATGGTCCCGTTGGCGCCCCGGCCGATCTCCTCGCAGCCCTCCACCGATACGACGCGGTAGGCCTTCTCCACCTTCATCATTTCAGTGAAGCCGGTCATATCCAGGATCTCGTAGACCTCGGAGTTGACGCCGGTGATCATGAGATCCGGATTGGACTTTTTCACCCGCAGCAGCACCCGCAGCCCGGCGCTGGAAATATATTCCAATTTTGAGGCGTCCAGCACCACCGGGACCGCAGCGTCCGGAAGCATGTCACGGATGGTCTGCTCCGCTTCCGCGGCGTTGTTGGAATCGATCCGCCCGATCAGCGGAATGGTGACCGTTTTTTCACTGCTCATTATTTTCGCGCTCCTCTTTCGTGCCGTAGTATTCCAGGCAGAGCATGGTCAGATCGTCAAACTGCTCCGCGTCCTTCACAAAATCGTCCACCGCGCCGCGGACGCAGCGCAGGGTCTGGGCGGGGTCCGCGTCCCGCGCCCGGTTGAGCGCAGCGAGCATCCGCTCCATGCCGAACATCGTTTTATCGACGTCAGTGGCCTCCGGAACACCGTCCGTATAGGCGAACAGCTTCGTGCCGGGCTCCAGACGCAGCTCGGTTTCCTTATATCGCACCCCGGGCATGCCTCCGATGACCAGGCCGTGCCTGTCCCGGACGACGGCATAGTCCCCGTTGGGATATCGGATCACCGGGTACTCGTGGCCGGCGTTGGCGGTGGTGAGCTTGCCGGTGGAGATCTCCAGGATCCCCAGCCAGACGGTGACGAACATCTCCTCCCGATTGTTGGAGCAGATGGCCTCGTTGGTCTTGGTGAGGATCTCTCCGGGGCTGCCGCCCAGCATGGCGCAGCTGGCCAGGATGATCTTGGACGCCATCATAAACAGCGCCGCCGGGACGCCCTTGCCGGACACGTCCGCCATGACCAGACACAAATGATCGTGGTCGATCAGAAAATAATCGTAGAAGTCGCCGCCCACCTCCCGGGCCGGGTCCATGGTGGCGTAGATGTCGAATTCCGTGCGATCCGGGAACGGCGGGAAGATGTGGGGCATCATGTCGGCCTGGATGCGGGTGGCAAGGGAGAGCTCCGTGTTGATCCGTTCCTTTTCCGCCGTGATCCGGGTCAGGTCCTCCACGTAGGCGCTCAGATCCCGCTCCATATCCGCCATGACCAGGCTGAGATTCTCGATCTCATCCCCGGTGCGGATATGCAGCAGGGCGAAATGCTCCGTGTTCTCCTCGCCCCGGTTCCTGTCCTGCACGTAGCTCTCGGCGGCCCGGGCGATCTCGTTGACGGGTTCGACCACGCTCTTTTTCATATGACGGGTCAGGAAGAAAGCCACGAGCAGGGTGAGGACAGCCATTGCCGTGGAGAACTGCAGCACAAAATAGCGCATGCCGTGGCGCACGTTGGCAAGCGAGATATCCGCCAGCACGAACGCCGCGATATGGCCGTCCGCGCCCCGGATAGGTACGCCGCTGGTGCAGAGGTAGCCGTACCGCTCGGTCCTGCCGATGTCATAGAGCATGCCGGTGCCGTCCCAGGTGAGGAATCTGTTCATGCCCTTTTCCGTCACCGGCTCCCACTCCCCGGGCATCAGCGCATCCTCCGGGTCCGGGTCGACCAGATACACCATGGCGCAGGTGTCCGGGTCGTACATGGCCAGATACACGGCGGACACGTCGCTGGAAGCGGAAAAGTCCCCCAGAACAGTGCGGACGGCCTCATAGGTCCCGTCCTCTTTCAGCCGGGAGAACCGGGCGCGGTATGCCTCCGTGCCGCATTCGGCCAGCTCCGCCTCGCTTTGGGCGCGGTAAGCCGTCATCACGCTGTCGGCAAAGGGCCCCACCTCCGCCACCTCGCCGACGATGGCCGCCGCGCTCCGGGACAAGTTGAAGGACTCGGTGATGTACTGCCTCGAGAGCGCATAGGTATAAAACCCCAGGCCGATCAGCATGGCCGTCAGCCCCAGGATCAGCGCCCCCATCAGGGAGGAACGGAACACCTTTGTCTGAAGAGAGAAGTGCAGCCTCTCCAGCCTGTTCATTTCTCTGACAGTTTTCTCGGGCATAAACTCTCTCCTGTCATTCAACTATACAAATCCATAATAATCATACCATAAAAAGCCCGGCTCGTCAAAACGGAAATAACGGATATACCGAAGAAAAACCGGACGAGTTCAATCAATTTGGTACACATATCATCTTGCACGGCGCCCGAAAATACTGTATAGTTAGAAGTAACAAACCCGCACGCCGCCATCCACAATTCCGGCGGCATGCGGATACCAGAGGAGCGGATCCCATGGACTTTATCATGATCGAAACCGGGTGGCTTTCCCTGCTGCCGCCCATCATCGCCATCGCCCTTGCCCTGATCACCAAGGAGGTCTATTCCTCCCTGTTCATCGGCCTTTTCTCCGGCATGCTCATTTACGCGGCCGCCAGCGGAGGCACTATCGTGTCCGCCGTCGCCATGACCTTTGACATGATGTTCTCCAAGATCTCTGACAACGCCTACATGATCATCTTTCTGGCGCTGCTGTGGGGTGTGGTCGTTCTGGTGTCCAGGTCCGGCGGCAGCCAGGCCTACGGACGCTGGGCCGGGAGAAAGCTGAATTCCCGGCGCTCCGCCTCCCTGGCTACCTCCCTGCTGGGCATTCTGATCTTCATCGACGACGGCTTCAACAGCCTTACCGTGGGCACCGTCATGCGGCCCATCACCGACCGGCTGAAGATCTCCCGGGAAAAGCTGGCCTACATCATCGACGCCACCGCCGCGCCGGTGTGCATCATCGCCCCCGTGTCCAGCTGGGCCGTGGCCGTGGCCAGCGAGGTCAGCGAAACCGGCGGGTTCCATATCTTCCTGTCCACCATCCCCTACAACCTGTACGCCCTGCTGACCATCCTCATGGTGTTCCTGCTGAGCGTCACCGGGCTGGACTTCGGGCCCATGAAGGAGGCCGAGCGGCTGGCCGCCCTCCGCGGCGACGAGGAGACCGGCGAGGCCGCCGGCGCCGACGGAAAGGGCAAGGTCATCGATCTGGTGCTGCCCATCCTGGTGCTGGTGGTGTGCGCCATCCTGGGCATGGCCTACGTGGGCGGCTTCTTCGAGGGCGTGAGCTTCTCCGAGGCTATCGGCTGGAATCCCACCGCCGGGCTGACCCTGGGCGCCTTCGCGGGGCTCGTCACCGCCATGCTGCTCTACCTACCCCGGAAGCTGATGACGCCCCGGGAGTTCATCGAGGCAATCGTGGGCGGCATCGGGAGCATCGTGCCTCCCATGCTGATCCTGATCCTGTCCTGGAGTCTGGGCGGCGTATGCCGCCAGCTGATCGGCACCGGCATCTTTATCTCCGGCTTCGTCAGCACCGCCAACCTGCCCCTGGGTCTGCTGCCCGCGCTGATCTTCGTGATCGCCGCGCTGATGAGCTTTTCCATGGGCACCTCCTGGGGTACCTTCGGCATGCTGATCCCCATCGTGACCATGATCTGCTCCGCCGAGGGCGCCGGGGCCTATCTGATCCCCGCTCTGGGCGCCACGCTGGCCGGGTCGGTGTACGGCGACCACTGCTCCCCCATTTCGGATACCACCATCCTCTCCTCCACCGGCGCGGAGTGTCCCCACATCCGCCACGTGGAGACACAGCTTCCCTATGCCACGCTGGTGGCCGTCATCTGCGCCGTAGGCTATCTGATCGCGGGCTTCACTTTGACCCCCTGGATCGCCTTGGCCGTGAGCGCGGCGCTGCTGGCGGGCGCTCTGCTGGTGCTGAACCGGATCATCTGGAAGGAAAAGAAGGCGGCGTAAGCCCGCCGAAAAAACACTTTCTGATCAAAAACTTCCCCGCCCGTCCGGCTTTGTCCGGACAGACGGGGAATTATTGTGTAAGCTATTCGGCTTTATGAGGCTTTCGCTCCGTCCCGCCGCTGGTGGTCATTCCATCACGATCGTACTGCCGGTTTCCCGCTTGACCACGCGCAGCTGGGTCTGGATGGCGCCCTCCAGCAGCGCAACGTGGCTGATGATGCCGATCATGCCGCTGCTGCGGCGCACGCCCTCCAGCACGGTCAAAGCATCCTGGATCGAGCTGTTGTCCAGCGTTCCGAAGCCCTCGTCGATGAACAATGCCTCGATCTGGACGCCGGAACGCTGCGCGACCGCCGACATACCGATGGACAGAGCCAGCGAAACGAGGAATTTTTCTCCGCCGGAGAGAAGGCTGACGCTGCGCCCCTCCTTCTCGGGGCTGCGGTTGTCGTGGACCTTCAGCTCCAGCCCGCGCTTGTTGCCCGTGCCCCGCTCATCCGTGCGGAAGAGATGGTATCGTCCGCCGTGGACGCTGTCCAGCATCCGGTTCGCCTCGCCGATGACCTGACCGAACATGACCGCCAGCACGTAGCGCTGCAGTCCGATGCCCGTATCGCCCCGGAGCTTTCTGGCGAGCTCGTAGTCCTCCGCCGCCTGCTGGATGTTGGCTTTATAATCCGTCCAGGCCCTTGCCAGCTCCCGCTGCTTCTTTTGAAGGCGGTCGATCTCCGTCGTCAGCTTCCCGAGCGCCTGATGGAAGGCTCTCTCTTCCTCCCGGATCTCCTTGTCCCGTTCCTCGAACCGCAGCGCATCGGGTTCGGTCTTTCCGGAAAGGCGGATCTGCCGGTTTTCCAGCTCCTCCCTTGCGGTAGCGAGCTTCGTATCATGTTCCACGATCCGCTCACGCATCCTGTTGCGCTCCTCCGCAGAGACAAGCTTGCCTCTGGCAGAGGCCAGATCCGGATAACCCTTTTCGCGAAGTGCCTCGCGCAGGGCCGTTTCCGTGACGCGGTATCTCTCTTCGGCCTCCTGCTCTTCCCTCGCCGCGCCGGTCAGGCTCGTTTTCAGCGCTGTCAGCGCCGTGTTCGCAGCATCCGAAGCGCACTTCAGTTCGTCCGTTTTGTCGTTGTACTGTTTTATCCGTTCCCTCTGACCGTCGATCAGCTTCTGCAGCGCCGTTTCATCCCCGACGCCATCGATCAGATTCTCCTCGGCGGACGCCAGCGCCGTCTTTGCCGATCGAAGGTCCATTTGGGCCCGTGTCAGCAGAGCGTCCTTTTCCTTTTTGCCGGTGTCCGCCGTCTGCCGGGCTTCCTCCGCATCGGACCACAGGGCTTTCTTCCCGTCCGCCTCTTCCTGCGCGCGGTCCATCGTGTCCTTATCCACGCTGTCAGCCGATTTTTCGGCGGGGTGCGGATGGGCGGCGCTGCCGCAGACCGGACAGGGCTCTCCCTCTTGCAGCGTCCCGGCGATCTCGCCGTAGATCCCGCTGAAATAGCGGTCCCGGAGAAGCCGTGCCCGGGCGTCGGCTTCGTCGTACGCTGTTTTCGCCTCGGCGGCCCTCTTCGTGGCTGTCGTCAGCTCGGTTTCGGCCTTTTTTGCCTCTTTCTCGGCCTGATCCCGCCGTTTTTCCTGTTCCTCAAACGCTTTTCGGAGACCGGCGTAATTGCGATAGATCGGGCGCTTGCTCTCTTCCATTCCGATCTTCGCCGTCAGCTCCGCCACGGGAGAGTGCTCCGCGTGTTCCTTGAGGTCCTTCCCGGCGGATTCCGCAGCCATTTTCGCCCCGGGAAGGGCTTTTTCTTTCTCTGCCAGCTCTCTTTTCCGCTTTTCCCACTCGCCGCCGGTTTTCTCGTACTCTTCGATGCAGCCGCGGAGGGATTCCGCTTTTTCCGCCTCGCCGCACGTCTTTTTCAGCGCCTGGATCTCCGGCTCTTTCGCAAGCAGGCCCGACACGGCGGCTTCCTGTTCATGGAGCTTTCCGAACGCTTCCGCGAGCCTTCTGTCCTCCTCCAGCGCTTTCCGTTTTCCCTCGCCGTCAAAAGCCAGGTGCGCTTTTCCCAGCTGCTCCCGGTCCTCTTGCAGCGTCTCGACGATCTGCAGCAGCGCCTCCACGTTCTCCGCGTTTTCCTCCCTCAGCGCGCGAAGGACGTCCTCCTTCTGCGTGTCAAGGTCCTTTTTCCTCTTTTCCGCCTTCTCGAAAAACGAATCCGCATATCGGGCCCAGCGGTCAACACCGAAGATCTTTTCCAGAATGCCCTGCTTTTCGTTGGAGGAAGCAGTCAAAAACCGCTCGAACTGACCCTGGGGCAGCAGCACGACCTGGCGGAACTGCTCCTTGGTCAGGCCGATCAGCTCCTCGGCCTTGCTGTTCAGGTCGGCGATTTTGGGGTTTTCAAAAAACGGGATCAGATTGCCGTAATCGTCCAGCTCCCCGGCCTCCAGCGCCAGCGAAAGGCTCGTCCGTTTTGGAACGAGGCTCCTTGTGAACCGGTACTTTCTTCCCCGGACCGCAAAGGTAAACGAAACGACGGTCTCGTCCTTCCACGCCGCCTGGGTGCAGCGCCATTCCTCCAGGTCGTTTCTGCCGTTCCTGACTCTGGACGACTCCCCGCTGCTGCCCCCGTACAGAGCAAACGTCATGGCGTCGAAGATCGTGGTCTTTCCGCTGCCGGTATCGCCCTTGATGAGAAAGATCCCGCTCCGGGAAAGCTTTTCAAAATCGACCGTCTGTTCTTCCACGTAGGAGCCGAAGGCCTTGATTTTCAATTCCAGCGGTCTCATTTCCGCACCTCCTCCACAGCCCGGACGGCTTCCGTGAACATGGCGATCAGCCGCTCGTCCGGCTGCAGGTCAAGCTCCTCCCTGCAGAAATAACACAGCACCTCCACCGGGTCCCGTTCCAGCTCCTCCAGCTCCTGTACCGTCAGCGTGACGGAAGAATCCGCGCCCTCGAAGCTCTTTCCGACGCAATCCAGCAGATTCGGGTATACCTGCCTGAGCTCCGTCAGCGCCTCCAGTCCGAGATAGCTGTCCGTTACGACCGCGCGCACGTAGCCGTTTTTCACGTCGTCGGCGCACGCGAAGTGCAGCACCTCCTCCATCGTTCCGGAGATGGTCGTCCGGCGGTGCAGCAAAGGCAGGGGGACGACCGTTTTTTCCATGGATGCGGTGTCGATCAGCGTTACGCTTTTTTCCTGCTTTTCCTCCTTGCCGAAGGAGTACGGCATGGGCGTTCCGGAATAACGGATCGACGCCGACACGTCCTGGGGCTTGTGGAGGTGCCCGAGCGCCACGTAGTCGAAGCCGTGAAATACGTCGGCGGACACCTGCGGCGCAAAGCCGATCTCCGCAGAGCGGTCGCTTGTCGAGGTCTCCGTATCGGCTATGTAAGCGTGCGCCATCAGCACGTGCTTTTTA
Organism: Oscillospiraceae bacterium; assembly: GCA_017455685.1. Taxonomy (GTDB): domain Bacteria; phylum Bacillota; class Clostridia; order Oscillospirales; family Oscillospiraceae; genus Apopatocola. The sequence continues at coordinate 8,280 of JAFSZH010000015.1, read as the reverse complement.
TTCGGTGCAAAGGCCGCCCTGTACCGATCGGCAACGACCCGGAAGGCGTCCTCCAGGCTCCGGACCGCGTCCTTCTCCTCCGGAAACGCGCTTTTTACTCTGGCTTCCGTGATCCAGGGGAGCAGGAAGATCTCGGCGTCGTCGAACGCCACGATCTGGGGCTCCCGCGTCAGCGCGCCGGCGATATGCAGGCCGACCTGGGACAGCAGCTCGCTGCAGCTGGCAAGCCGCTCCGCGCTGTCGTGGTTGCCCGCGATGGCACATACCGGCGTATGCAGCTCCATGCAGAGGCGCGTCATGGCGTAATCGTAAAGCCGGATGGCTTCCGCCGACGACACCGACCGATCGTAAACGTCCCCCGCGATCAGCACGGCGTCCACCTGCTCGCGCTGAACGATCCGGCAGATCTCGTCGATAAAGAATTTCTGGTCATCCAGCAGCGGGCGGACTCCGTCCGCGGCGCCGAGGTGCCAGTCAGAGGTATGCAGCAGCTTCATCTTATCCCCTCCGTTATGTTTTTCTCCGTCCGGCAAGGGCCAGTGTACAGTATACCACAGCTTTCTGAAAAAAGACAACCTCGCGTCTTACGCGTGGTTTTGATCCTTGTTTTCGAGATCCCTCAGCTCGCCGCGTGCTGGCGGCCGGTATGGTCGATGGTCGTCTCTCCCTGCAGCAGCAGCCGGCTCACGGGCACCACGGTGTAACCCGCCGTCTGCAGGTATTCCAGGATCGACGGCAGAGCCTCGGGGGTGTGGAGCCCCGCGTTGTGGAACAGCACGATGCTCCCCGGCTGTACCTTGGAGGTCACCCGCTTGTAGATATCCCCGGCGGACAGCTCCTTCCAGTCCAGGCTGTCCACGTCCCACTGCACGGAGGTCAGCCCCTGGCTGCGGACGGTGGCGATCACGTTGTCGTCGTACTCCCCGTAGGGACAGCGGAACAGAGAGGGACGCACGCCGGTCACCGCTTCGATCTTGTCACTGCAGGTATTGACCTCACTGGCGATCTGCTCTGCCGACAGCTTCGTCATATGGGGATGCTTCGCGGAATGGTTCATCACCTCGTGCCCCGCGTCGTGAAGGGCCCTGACGCTTTCCGGGTACCGATCCACCCAGTCCCCCACGACGAAGAAGGTCGCCTTGACGCCGTATTTTCCCAGTATGTCGATGAGCTGCTGGGTGTCCTCGTTGCCCCAGGCGGCGTCAAAGGTCAGCGAGACGTACTTTCCCTCCCGGTCTACGCTGTAAACCGGCAGATCCCGCTCCGCGGCGGCGATCCCCACCACCCGGGGCGAGTAGATAAAGCTGATGATGGCCAGCACCAGCGCCCCCGTGCCGACGGCGGAGGACGCCTTCTCGTGGCGGACAAGCCACCGTTTGATCGGATTCATACAAGATCCCCCCTCGGGACAGCCTATGCGTCCCGGGCGGGATATATCACCTTCCGGCAAGGAAAAAGGACGGATCGAACGATCCGTCCTTTTTGCGTTCGCAGAAGCGGTCAGCCCTTGGTGGCGCCGCCGGTGACGCCTTCCACGTAGTATTTCTGCAGGCACATGAACAGGATCGTGACCGGGATGGCCACCAGGATGCCGCCGGCGCAGAACCGGGTGAAGTAGCCCTGGTAGTCGTTGGTCCAGACCCACCGGGTCATGGACACGGCCACGTTGTAGCCGTTCTCATGGCCGAAGGCCACGTAGGAAGCGAAGATGTAGTCGCACCAGGGGGCCATGAAGGCCACCAGAGCGGTGTAAATGATGATGGGCTTGCTGAGGGGAATGATCATCTTCGTGAGGATCTGGGCCCGGGTGGCGCCGTCCAGGATGGCGGCCTCGTCCAGGGACCGGGGCATGGAGTCAAAGTAGCCCTTGCACACGTAATACCCCATGCCCGAGCTGGCCACCGAGATCAGGATCAGGCCCGGCACCGCGCCGTCCTCGGTGAGACCCATCTGCTTGAGCAGGAAGTACAGGCAGATCATGGTCAGGAAGCCGGGGAACATACCCAGCACCAGCCAGATGTTCATCAGCGCCTTGCGGCCGGAAAAGCGCATCCGGCTGAGGGCGTAGCTGACACAGATGATCACCATGGTCTGCAGGACGGTCACGGCCAGCGCGATGATCAGCGTGTTGGTGTACCAGCGGACATACTTGCAGCTGTCGCTGAACAGGAACTGGTAGTTCGCCAGGGACCACTGCTTGGGGACCAGGTAATTTACCATGCCGCCGCTCTCGCCCCGGAAGCTCTGGAGCACCAGCGCCACAAAGGGGAACAGCCAGATGATGCTCATGATGATCAGAATAGCATAGCATACGGCGTTGCCGATTTTTCTCTTTCTGGCCATTATTGGAATCCCTCCTCATCTTTCACGGACGGCATGGTGTTGTAGACCACCAGGGAGATGATGGCGGTAACAAGGAACACCATGATGCCAATGACGGCGGCGATCTTGTAGTTGGAGTCGTTGATGGTCATCTTGTAGAGCCAGGTGACGAGCAGGTCCGTAGCGCCGGCGTTGTTGGTCAGCGACATGCTCTTGGGGTTGCCCTGGTTCAGCAGGAAGATCACGTTGAAGTTGTTCAGGTTGCCGATGAACTGGGTCAGCAGGAACGGTCCGGTGACGAAGAGCATGTAGGGCAGCGTGATGTACCAGAAGGTCTGCAGCGGATTGGCACCGTCGATGCGGGCGCTCTCGTAGAGCTCCGCGGGGATGTTCATCAGCAGGCCCGTGACGATCAGCATGGTATAGGGAATGCCGATCCACAGGTTGATCACGATGATCAGGATCCGGGCGTAGGTGGCGTTGGTCCAGAATGGTATGGCCGTCTGGATCCAGCCCCATTTGAGCAGGTAGGCGTTCACCAGACCGTCCACTGCAAACATCTTGCCCACGTACAGCAGCGAGACGAACTGGGGAACGGCGATGGTCATGACCAGAACGGTCCGCCACAGCTTTTTCAGCTTGATGCCCTTTTTGTTGATGAGGATGGCCACCGCCATGCCCAGAAAGTAGGTCAGGAACGTGGCGAAGAAGGCCCAGACCAGCGTCCAGCCCAGGACGTAGAAGAACGTGTTGCCGAAGCCCTCCTGTCCGCCGAGGCCAAAGATGGCCTTGAAGTTCTCCAGGCCTACCCAGGTAAACAGTCTGGCGGGCGACTGATGGTTGACGTCGTAATTGGTAAAGGCGATGCAGATCATGAAAATGATCGGCAGCACGGTAAAAACGAAGATCCCCAGCACGGGCAGAGCCAGCAGGGTCTTGTCAAAGTTCTTGTCAAGAAGGGACCTCAGATCCTCCGCGTTGGAGGCCAGCCGCTTGCCCCTGGCCAGCCGCTTTTCCGCCTCGCGGTTCTGCCGGACGTTGACCCGCCACAGGAAGATCAGAAGCGCTATCACCACCACGGTGAGCAGGCCGTAGAGCAGGATCAAAAAGCTGTTGTCGCCGTACACGGTAACGCGGTTGATCTTTGCCGTTTCCACGGTGCCCAGCGTGGGCAATTTGCTGAAGTACTGCCAGCCGAAGCCGAAAATGAAATACAGGCTCGCGACCTGCAGCAGGAACATGGTCAGGCCCCGGACGACCTGGCCGCGGAGCAGCTGACCATAGCCCATGATCAGAAAGGAGAGCTTGGTTTTCAGATCTCCCTCCGCGAAGGTGGCCCCGATCTCCTTCAGATCCTTCCCAAGCCAGTGGAAGAACCTGCCGACAGGACCCCTGCGAACAATTTTTTCCTCCATTCTTTCGCCTCCCGGATTATTCTCTCATCCCGATTCGATGCGATAACGCCGGAGGCAGGGCGATGCCGCCCTGCCTCCATGATTTGGATTGATTACTTCGCGAAGGAGATGCAGGCATCCTGGAAGGCCTGCAGCGCATCCATCAGAGCGGCGTCGTCAGCACCGGCGTAGTCGCCCGCGATGATGGAGTCGCCCAGAGCCTCAGCGCGGCCCCAGTAATCGCCGGGGTACTGGCCCTGAGGAATGGCGAAGGCCAGCTGCTGGCCCAGAGCGGCCAGAGCCTCGTCAGCCTGGACGGCGGGATCGGCCTGAGCAGTCAGGTTGGAGGGGCCCCAGGACACAGCGTTGTAGCGGCCGATCTGGACTTCAGCGCTGGACAGGTACAGAGCCAGAGCGTCGCAGAAGGCCAGCTTGGCCTCGTCGGTCTGAGGCTTCACGCCCAGCAGCTTGAAGCCGCCGAAGCCGCTCAGCTGGGTGGGAACACCGTTCATCTCCACGGTGGGCAGCTTGGCGCAGGCGTAGTTCTCACCAAACATCTCCTTGGCGGCGCCGGCATCCCAGGTGCCGTCAACGATGGCGGCAGCGTTGGTGGCGTTGCCGACGGAGGAGCCGTTGACGAAGGCGGGGGACTCGGTGAACTTGATCAGCGCCTTGAAGGCGGCCAGGCCCTGCTCGGAGGCGTAGTCGACGTTGCAGGCGGTGTAGTTGCCGGCGGGATCGGTGTCGTAGGTCAGGGTGCAGCCGGCGCCGAAGAAGAAGGCGGGCTGATACCAGCCGGAGCGGATGTCAAAGTAGAAGCTCTTGCCGGCGGCCTCGCAGTCGGCCACGATCTGCTCCAGGGTGGAGGGATCGGTCACGACGCTCTTGTCGTAGTACAGGAAGTAGCCGTTGTCGGAGGTCAGAGGATAGGCGTACACGGTGCCGCCCAGGGTAGCGGCGGCCACGGAGCCGGCGTCGTTCTCAGCGGCAACGATGGCGGCGTTCTCATCGCTCAGCTCCAGGATGGCGTTGGCGGACACCAGACGGGCCAGCTGGTCCTGGGGGAAGCCGAAGATATCGGCGCCGGCGTCAACGTCGGTGAGCATGTTGGAGGCGGCGTCGCCTTCGCCGACGGCCTCGACGGTGACGACGTAGTCAGCGTACTCGGGGTGCTCAGCCTGGAACTTGGCGATCTGCTCTTCGGTGAAGGGCTTCACGTTGTCGGCGACCCAGACCTTCACGGGGACGCCGGCGGGAGCCGCCGGGGCGGCGGGCGCGGGCTCCTCGGCCTTGGGGGCCTCGGTGGCGGCGGGAGCAGCGGGGGCAGGCGTGGAGGTCTTGGAGCCGCAGGCAACAAGAGCGAACACCATGCACAGCGCGAGCACCAATGCAACGATCTTCTTCATGATTTCTCGGTCCTTTCAGTTTTTTGATGTATATTTTATCGCGCGCGGCGCGACAAAACCAATGGAAAACGCCCTCGGCATCCGGGGGCACAGAACATAAAAAAGAGGTCTTTCCTCTTTCATTGTTTAATACATTATACTATTCTGATTTTTTTGCTTCAATAACTCATTTCCCCAAAAAACCCATATGGGATTTGTGCAAAATGCCATTGTTTTTTCGCATTCTTGCCATTGTTTCTGATTGATATTATAATAATCGCAACCTTTTCCCGGAGGTGAACGCCTTGAAAATCAATCGTTTTTCGTGCCTGCTTATGGCACTTTTGCTCCTGGTACTGACCGGCTGCGCCAAAAAGGCCCCGGCGGAGGAGTCTGCCGCTCCCCCGCCCCGGATCGACGACAAGACACGGGAGTGGTACGAGGTCTTCGTCTGGTCCTTTGCCGACAGCGACGGCGACGGCATAGGTGATCTCAACGGTCTGACCGGCAAGCTGGACTACATCGAGGACCTGGGCTGCAACGGCGTCTGGCTCATGCCCATCATGCCCTCCCCCAGCTATCATAAGTACGACGTGACGGATTACTGCGCCGTGGACCCCCAGTACGGCACCATGGACGACATGCGCGCCCTGCTGGAAGCCGCCCACAGCCGGGGCATCCGGGTGATCATCGACCTGCCGGTCAACCACAGCTCGGATCAGCATCCCTGGTTCGTCAGCGCCGCGGCTGGTCCCGACGCTCCCTACCGGGACTATTATAACTGGAACGACACGTCGAGATCAGGCTATTCGGAAAAGAACGGCTATTACTATGAGAGCCGCTTCGTCTACTCCATGCCCGATCTGAATCTGGACAATCCCGCCGTGCGGGAGGAGATCGAGTCCATCGTCCGCTTCTGGCTGGAAGACGTGGGAGTGGACGGCTTCCGGCTGGACGCCGTCACCAGCTACTACACCGGAGACGTGAACGCCAACGTGGAGTTCCTGAACTGGCTGGCGGACGTGACCCACGGCGTCGATGCGGACAGCTTTCTGGTGGCGGAGGCCTGGGACAGCCTTTCCAACATCGCCCGGTACTCCGAATCCCGGGTGGACAGCTTCTTCCTCTTCCCCGTGAGCCAGAACGAGGGCTACATCGCCAAGGTGCTGGGCGGCAACAACAAGCATCCCGGTGCCTCCCTGGGGGATTACATGATCATGCTGGAGGAAACGCTGCCGGAGAACACCATCCCCGCTCCGTTCCTGGAAAATCACGACACCGGCCGGGCCGTGGGCTTCACCGGCCGGAGCAATCCGGCCAAAACCAAGATGGCCGGCGGCCTGCTGGCCATGATGCGGGGCGGCGTCTTTGTCTACTACGGCCAGGAAATCGGCATGGCGGGCAGCGGCGAGGACCCCAACAAACGCATCGGCATGCTCTGGACCACCCAGGAAGAGACCACCGCTCCCCCGCCGGGGACCACCACCGTGGCCTACGCCTATCCCTCCGTGGCCGAGCAGGAGAGCGATCCCGATTCCCTGCTGAACTATTACAAAGCCGCGCTGGCGCTCCGCATCCGTTTCCCGGCCATTTCCCGGGGGACTACGCAGATCCTGCCCGCCGGGTCGGAGGCTGTCTGTCTGGCGCTGCGGACCTGGGGCGAGGAGAGCGTGCTGCTGGCCGTCAATCCCTCCCTGGAGGCCGTTTCCTGCCCTCTGGAGGGCGAGGCCGCCGGGTACGCGGTGCTCTCGGGCAGCCTCGTCACCGGGGCGGACCCGGTGACGCTGGAGGGAGCGACTCTGACGCTGCCGGGCTATTCCATCGCCGTGCTGACCAGATAAAAGGAGGACTCACATGATCTTTTACTTTTCCGGAACGGGCAATTCTTATCAGGCCGCCTCGATCCTTCGCGGGAAGGAGGAACCTCTGTTTGATATGGCCGACTGCCTCTGGCGGGGCGAGACGGACTTTGCTCTGGCGGAGGGCGAGGCGCTGGGCATCGTGTGCCCGGTATACTACGGCGGGCTCCCCAGCGTGGTGCGGGAGTTTGTGCGCCGTCTCACCCTGGACCGGACGCCGGACTACTGCTATGCCGTGCTCACCTGCGGGGGCAAGCCCTACGGCGCCGCCGCCATGCTGGAGAACGATCTGCGCGCCCGGGGGATCGGCCTCAACGCCGCCTTCCCCGTGGTCATGCCGGACAACTACGTGCTGATGTTCCAAATCCCGGAGGAAAAGGAACAGGACCGGATCCTCTCCGAGGCCGAGGCCAGGCTCCGCCGGATCAAGGTCTACGCCGCGTACCGCCGGAGCATGGGCCTGCCCATCCCGGCCAGGGACACTCTGGCCACCCGTGCCATGTATCCCGCTTACGAGTACGGCCGGAGGACGAAAAAGTTTTATTCCGACGACCAGTGCGTGAGCTGCGGCATCTGCGTCAGCCGCTGCCCGGCCCGGGCCATGGTCATGGAAAACGGTCGGCCAAAATGGGTCGCGGACCGGTGCATCCACTGCATGGCCTGCGTCCGCTGCGGCGCCGTCCAGTACGGGAAAAGCACCGTGGGGAAAAAACGCTATACCAACCCCATTCTGAAAGTGAAACAGCAGAAGCACCATCATCATTAATATTATGTAAACTTATCTTCCCAAACAAAAACCACCGGTCAGAGCGACCGGTGGTTTTTGTTTTTCTTATCTTTGGGTCTTTTTCTTTTTTCTGCCGAGGAACCCCATCAGCAGCATCGCAAAGCCGCTCAGAGCCAGGGTCAGCGCGTAGGGCATCGCCCGGGTATTGTCACCCGTTTTCGGCGGAAGGTTGTTCGGAATGTGGGTGTTGGTGATGATCTTCGTCCCACCGTTGGCTACTGTTACCGGCTCCGTCGTGTCGCTGGTGTAGGCGTTCGCTACGCTCAGCGTCTCTACCACGCTGTAGCTGACGGCCTTCTTGTTCTCGTACACCGGCAGCGATTCCCACGTCTTGCTCCAGTCGTTTGCCGTACCCACCGTCACGCTTTCCACATCCGTCGTGACGCCGTCCACCGTCTTCTTCAGCGTTATCGTCGCCTCTACTCCCGACCGCTTCCGATCCATGTCGTTGCTGTCGTTCCACACCTTCTTCACCGTGATGCTCGTGACCTCCGGCGTATGGGTGTTCGTCAGCGTCGTCACGCGATTGGCGT
>JAFSZH010000014.1 GCA_017455685.1 Oscillospiraceae bacterium | reverse complement strand
TCGGTTTTTTAGGCAGGTCCCTTCCTGCTCTGAAGTCCGGGGTAAAGCCTCCCCGGCGGGCATCAAAAAAGCAGCCTGTGTGGGCGCAGTCTGCTGATTTGTCGTTGATATGCGATTTGAGGCCGGTGCAACGGCCGGAAATGGGGCTGCACGCCGTGGGACAGGTTTATACCTGTCCGGTATGCCAGCCCGTCTGAGCGCCGTTTATGGCCGAAGCAGCGCTACTCCTCTCCGAGCGCTTCCTTGGCCTGGGCAACGGCCGTCCGGACGTTGCCGGCTTTATACGCTCCCTGGGCATAGCTGCGGAACACGGAAGCCTGGCAGGCCTTGTAAGCGTTGTCCGCTTGTTCCAGCCCTTCTACAAGGTTGATGAACTGCCGGAGCACGCTGCGGGGGACGGTGACGTCGGTGGGTGGCACGGCTGCCGTTTTTGTTTTGGTTGCCATGATGATCAGCTCCTTTCAAAAAGCGCTTGCATTTGGAAGCGGTATCTGGTATTATAAGTATGCAAGCTGTGACTTGCCTCGGGTGGTCCTCTGCGTTCGCGGGGGGTCACCATTATTTTTTGTGGCGATATATCTGCGGCGGCGATCCGTCCTTCAGGATCATCAGGTCGAAGTCGCAGTCCAGCCCGTTTCTTTTCGCCTGGGATTCCGCATTATGCAGGACTTCGGCGAGATCAAACGGGTTTTTTCCGTAATCGAGAACCACGCCTCCGGGGTTGGATGCGATCTGCTCCAGCGATTTCCGAACGGCTGACTTTGCCGCGGTAGTTGTCGTCGGACTTTTCAGCTCCCACAAGGATCCGCGCCACTGGTAGTCCGGCATCTTCACGCCGTCAACGGTCGATTCTGCCAGCAGCCGGATATCACCGCCAAATGTGCTGTGCAGCCATTCGGCGATTCGTTCCTCATTGGCGTGACGTCTGGACTTTTCATAGTTCGGATCATAAGACAGCGTGCCGCTGGAAGGGGACGCAGCCGAAGTATACTGATCCGTCACATCACGGAAGGTCTTGCCAACCTCGCTCGTTTCCCTGCTCCTGTGTCTGTAAAGGTAATCATCGCTCGGCTGATGCTCGATCATATCGTCCAGCGCGTCTTCCCACTCGTGCACCTTGTTCATAGCCTGGCGCTTCTGCAGAGGCGTCTGCGCGACGAGGGCCCGGTCTTTGTACTTCCTGATCTGCCGCTCCATGTACCGCTGCTTCGATCTGGCCGTATACTGCCGGCTGGGCTCCCGTACTTCCATGGGCTCGTCCCGAAAGCCGCCCCTGGGAGTATGCGTGATGTCTGGATAATAGGTCGTGATCCCGTGCAGGCACCGGGGATGGAATACGCCGGCGCCCTCTGCTTCATCCAGAGAGGGATAATCGTGGTTATCCCCGCTGACGGATACAATCACGCCTTCCCAGGCTTCACAAACGGGGCAGGAACCGACATGCCCGTCGATGACAGCGAGATCGTAGCCGTAGGACTGCATGGTGTCCACGTATCCGGAAACCGTGCTGCGCTCGATCGCGGTCAGCACGGCCATTTCAGAATAGTTTTCCAGCGTCCAGTGATGGCCGCCCCGGTCGATGAATCCGGTAATGCCCTGGTCGGCAAACTGCTGAAGCGCTTCTCCGACAGCCTGTCGGGTGTTC
>JAFSZH010000013.1 GCA_017455685.1 Oscillospiraceae bacterium | reverse complement strand
GCCGTCAACGAGCTGGGCAAGGACGTGGCCATGCAGATCTGCGCTCTGAACCCCCAGTACCTGGATCAGAGCCTGGTTCCCGCCGAGTTCGTGGAGAAGGAAAAAGAGATCCGCATCGCCACCGCCAAGCAGGATCCCAAGAACGCCAAGAAGCCCGACGCCATCCTGGAAAAGATCGTCATGGGCGGCCTGGGCAAGATGTATAAGGAGATCTGCCTGCTCCAGATGCCTTTCGTGAAGGACGATAAGGTCAGCGTGGAGCAGCACGTCGCCGCCGTCGCCAAGGAGCTGGGCACCCCCGTTTCCGTAAAGGGGTATATCCGCTACGAGAAGGGCGAGGGCATCGAGAAGCGTCAGGACGACCTGGCCGCCGAGGTGGCCAAGATGGTCAACGGCTGATCGAAGCGAATCACCGACAAACGACCCCGGAGGACTCCGGGGTCGATTTTTCCGAAAAAGATATCAGCCGCCTTTGCCTGTTTCGGTAAAGACGGCTGCTATTCTTTTTCATATTGCAGAAGCTCACTCAGATCACAGTTCAGTACGTAACAGATCTTGGCGAAAAAATCCAGGTCAACCATATGGACTGAATCAGAGCGGTAATACCGATCAATAACGTCATATTTTACACCGGTAAGCGTGCGCAGACGGTTTCGAGTTATCCCCCGGCTCTCCAACGCCTGACGAAGCGTTACCCGGATTCGCCCATAGTTTTTTGTTTGATATGAATACGTGATAATCCCCGTGTAATCATCCACGCCGATCCCCCCTATTCCCGTATACCATTATAATAGGATGACCTGTTATTGACATTACCCATTATTAAGGGTATCCTATATAAGGATACCCTAATATAAGGGTAATACTACAAAAACACGGGGGGATTGCTGTGTGTCAAACGAAGCCAAATCCAACAGAAAAAAAGCGGTTCATGTTTCTCTATTGCTTCGTTTTTCTCCCCATTTTACTGTTTACACTGTCTCAAGTGGAAAAACGACCGCTTGTAGCAAATTCTCCCGATGCGAATTTGTATTTGAGCGTAGCCGATAATTTCCTTCAAACAGGACACTTCGTGCAGACCGTACGCGCGCCTGGCAGTTATGTTGTCCCTTTCGGAGCGCCTCTTATATTAACAGTTCTTCGACTGCTGCGATTCGATCTTCCCATGATCGTCATTTTTCAGTACGCACTTCATGGCGGCACATGTCTTTTCCTTTTTAAATCGGAAGAGAATGTTTTTCCTTGCGGCGCCGTGTCGCCGTTGGTATATACGCTGGCGCTCTTTCGTGCCCATCTCTACTATAATTGTATCCGCGTGGAGTGTTATTTCCTGTTTTGCATCGCCGGGATCATTTGGTGTCTTTCGGAGAGAGCGCTCTCCGAAAAAAGAAGGACCATATTGATAAATCTTTTCGGGTTTGTGGGGTTTTCTGTTCGCACGGTCCTGATCGTCTTTTATATCCCCATTTTACTGCATACAGTTTATCTGTGGATCCATAAAAGGATTCCCAGGAAAATGATGGTAGCCCTACTGCTTTTCCCATGCCTGATTCTCTCGCTAAATACGTTAAATAATAAAATGGAAACGGGACACTGGATCGTAACGGACAATTATGCGGGTGGGGATATCTATATCGCCAACAATCCATACACGAAGCCTGTCTATTATTCTGCAAGTATGACGGAAGAACTTGTCGGGGAGGAATACTATCAGATCACGAATGATCCGACACTGGATTACACGGAGAAAAACGAGATCCTCCTTTCGCTTGCCAAGACGTGGATCCGGGAAAACCCAAAGGAATTCCTATCCAATACGTCACAGAAATTCAACGATATTTTTATTAAGTTTTGGAGGCATTTACTTACTGTCAGTACGATCTGCGGTGTGATATATATTTTGAAATGGTCTCCACATAAATGGCTCTCTATTCTTTGTCTGGCGTTGAACGCTGCCGTGGCCGTGCTGACCTCCTGCGGCCTTATCATGGGGAGATATACCATGCCGGTTTGGCCGCTGGCGTCTCTTCATATGTCGGCGGCCGCACACTGGGTTTTCGGATTTGTGAGTAAGCATGTAAGGAAAACCAAATAGTACACTCCGGTTTTTTCTCCGCGGGAAGCCGTTTTTTCCTCGGTTGCGCGATTTCTCCCCGCGTGGTATGATGCCTCCATGAGATCATCACGGAGGCGCTTTTTATGGAGCCGAGAGAATATATCGACCTTTCCAAGCGGCTGGCGGAGATCATCCTCCGCGCCTACGGCAAGCCGCCCGGGCAGTTCGACGACCTGGAGGAGATGGCGGTAGGGGCCTTCGTCTACGGGGCCCACCGGTCCTGCTCCGTGTCCATGGGAGTCTACGAATGGCAGAGCAATCTGGCCATGCTGGAGATCCTGACAGACCTCTTTGGCTTCCCGGCGGAGACCGCGGCCAACGCCCTGGACTTTTTTGCCGAGTGCCTGGAAAAGCCGGAGACCGACCCCAATATCAACATCGTGATCCACTGCGGGGACGACGGCGCGGCGCTGCTCTCCGACCCGGAGGAGCTGGGAAAGCAGCTGAAGGAGATCGTATACGTGCTGGGCACCAAGCGGTGACAGGAAAACGGAAACGGCGTACCGGAGACCCCGGTACGCCGTTTCGCTCTTTCAGCTCTTTTTGTTCAGCTTGCGCCTGTTGCCCTTTTCATCCACGATATAGGTGTTTTCCAGGACCTGCTCCGCGCCCCGCCGCCATTCGGCGATGTACTCCCGGCGCAGGACCTCCCGCTCTGCCAGCTCCACCTCGGTGAGGGGACGCTCTTTGGCCAGCCGGGCCAGCTCGTTGATGCGCTGCAGCTTGTCGTTTGTCACGGTTCCATCGCCCCCAGCTCGTCCAGATTCTTCTCAAAGGCAGGCAGACAGTTCTGCAGGAACCAGTCCACCTCCGGCAGGGCCATGGCCTCCAGCGCGGCGCGGGTCTGCGCCTCGGCGGAGAGGAACTCCCGGTTGCCGGCCTTGCGTTCCTCCATGCACTTGACCAGAGCGGAGAGCTTGTCGGCGGCCTTTACCAGAGCCGCATCGTCGGCCGTCTCCGGCTGGATGGCGCCCCGGTAGGGCTCCCGGAGGGATTCGGGCAGCATGCCCAGCAGCTTTTCCTCCGCCAGCCGCTCCACGTCCTTGTAGGCGGTGCGGATGGCCTTGTCGTGGTATTTGATGGGGGTAGGCAGGTCTCCGGTGAGGATCTCCGAGGCGTCGTGATACAGCGCCAGCACCGCCAGATGCTCGGCGTCGCAGTCCCGGCGGAACACCTCCCGGCGGATCATCCCCAGGGCGTGGGCGTACACGGCCACCTCGTGGCTGTGCTCCTGGATGTTCTCGGGGATGCTGCTGCGCATCAGCCCCCAGCGGGAGATATAGCGCATCCGGTACAGCAGGGCGAAAAAGCCCGTCTCATTGGTCATGTCAGGCCCGTTCCTTTCGCAGGGCCCGGACGTCCCGGCCCCGGAATTCCAGCCATTCGTATTCCCCGGTGAGCCGGGAGGCCAGAGCGGCGCCGTAGCGCTCGGCGATGCCCGCCCGGTCCAGGTTGGTGTTGATAATGGTCTTTTTCCCGTTCCGCAGCCGTCCGTCCAGCAGAGAGTAGAGGGCGCTCTGGGTGAAGGCCGTGGTCATCTCCGTGCCCAGATCGTCCACGATCAGCAGATCGCAGCTCAGAAGCTGCCGGACCCGGGAGGCGGCGTCGGCCTGCTCGTCGGTGTCCCGGGAGAATTTTTCCTGTTCGAAGGCGGCCAGCAACCCGGAAACGGTGTCGTAAGCCACGCTCATCCCCTTGTCCGCCGTCACCCGGGCGATGGCCGCGGACAGATAGGTCTTGCCCAGGCCCGGCGCGCCGGTGAACAGCAGGTTGGGGGAGCCGGGGCCGAAGCTCTCGGCGTAGGCTTTGCACACGGAGAGGACCAGCTGCATCTGCTCCCGGGGAGAGCGCTCCCCCTCGGCGGCGGGCATGGGGCTGTAATAATCCAGCCGGAAGTTCTCGAAGGTCTCCTGTCCGTTGCGCAGCAGGGGGGACAGCTCCCGGGTCTGCTCCTGACGGTAGAGCTTTTTCAGACACTCACAGATCCCGTCCTCCCGCCAGCCGGTGTCCCGGCACAGGGAGCAGGAATAGATGGGAGCAAGGTAGTCCTCCGGCCAGCCGTGCTGCCGCAGCAGTTCGCCGCGCCGCTCCTGCAGACGCAGACTTTCCTGTTCCAGCTCCTCGGCGGTCCGGTTTCCCTGGCCCAGGGCCAGACCCACAAGCTCGCTCATAATGCTCCGCAGGGCGCTCTCGATGGCGGGGATCTCCGGGATCGCCGCGCAGACCTCGCCGTGGCGGCGGGCCTGGGTGATGCGGTTGTCGGTGCGGAGCTCCTCCTGCCGGGCCCGCGCCCGGGCCAGAAGACGGCCTTCCATACGTGTCACCTCTTATTGATGTTCAGAATACTTGCCAGCCGGTCGGCGTCGTCGCCCTTCGACTTCCCCGGCGCGGGAGCGGCGCTGCCGCTCTTCCGGGGGGCGGGGCCCCGGCGGTCGCCCTTTTCGATGTCCTCGGGGGTGAAGAGTCCCTTTTCATACCAGCTGCGGACGATCTTGTCCATGTACGCCCAGGTGAGCTTGCCGGTGCCCACCACGGTCCTGTCGTAGGCCAGGGAGAGCGCCTCGGCGCCGAAGCCCATGGCCAGCCAGCTCTCCATGTATTTCCGCTCGGTGGCGCTGGGCTCCCGGCCGCCGATCTGCAGGGCCCGGCGGAGCTTTTCGCTCTCCTGCTGCATGGCCTCCCAGCGGGCAATATGCTCTTCCGCCTGCCCGGCGGTGAGGATCTCCCTGTCGGCCCAGTGAAAGGCCTCCTTTTCCACCGCGTGCATGGTGGGCAGCCGCCCCTCGCCGTAGCGCCGGCGAAGCCGGTCGGCCACGTGGTTGATCAGCAGCATGATCACCTCCGAGGGCATCCCCAGCCGGTCGTAGATCCCGAAGAGGGTCTTCATGTCCGCCCCGGACAGGGTGTGGCCCATGACCCGCTGGGCTTCGGCCACCAGCGCCTTGAAGGAGCCGTCCTCCCGGCTGCGGCGCAGGATGTCCTCCACCCGGTACTCGGGCAGCTCGTTCGGCGGCGGGGGAAGGAGCTCGGCGTCGCTCCGCAGCAGCCCGGCCCGGCCCAGCTTGTCCGCCAGAGCGCGGACGTCCTCCACGCTCCGGCCCAGGGCGCGCCCGGCCTGCGCCGTGTCCAGCTCTCCGCCGGAGAGCAGCACGTGCAGGTACAGCAGCGCGCAGTCCCCGTCCCGGAGAGCCAGCAGCTTCTCCGCGTCCTCGGCGGGGACGCTCAGCGCCCGGCTGCTCTGGAGCCGATATCGTTTTTTCTCTCTTTCGTCCATGAACGCTCCCTCTAACCTGCGCAGACGGCGCCGGGATCTTTGGAATTCACATTATAACATATTCTTTCTACTTGAAGCAAGGGGGAGCGTTGTGATATAATCTAAAGTTGAACAAGTATCCACGTGGGAGGAAATGGGCGCATGCTGGAACTGCTTGCCCCCGCCGGGTCGCCGGAAGCGGTGACCGCCGCGGTACAAAACGGCGCCGACGCCGTATATTTGAGCTTTGACGACCTGAACGACTGTCCGGAGGCCGTGAACTTTCTGGACACCGGCTTCGAGGCCGCGGTGCGCTATTGCCGCGTCCGGGGCTGCAAGGTCTATCTGGCTCTGAATACCGCCGTGCGGGAGGAGGAGCTGCCCAAGGCCGCCGGTCTGGCCCTCCGGGCCCAGCGGGCCGGGGTGGACGCGGTGATCCTGCGGGATCTGGGCGTGCTGACCATCCTTCGTTCCCTGCTGCCGGAGATGCCTCTTTTCGCCGATCACCGGCTGGGCTTTTACACGCCGGAGAGCGCTGTGGCCGCCGCGACCATGGGCTTTACCCGGATCTTCCTGCCCCCGGAGATGCCGCTGGAGCAGATCAAACGTATGGCGAAGGCGCCGGTGGAAACGGCGGTGTTCGTCCAGACGAGCATGTGCGCCGCCGCGGCGGGCCAGTGCCGGCTGAGCGCGGCCATGAACCGGGGCAGCGCCGACCGGGGCCGCTGCTCGGCCCCCTGCCGGGAGAGCTACACTCTGGGCGGACGCTGGGACACCACCCCGTTGAGCTGGAAGGACCGGACGCTGATCCCGGACGTGAAGGCTCTGGAGGAAGCGGGCGTCGCCTGCGCCTGCATCGGCGACAGGGACCGCCGGGTGGAATACGTGGCGGCCTACACCTCCGTGCTGCGGGAGGCCATCCAGGAGGAGCAGCAGCCCGCCGCCTCCGAGCGGAGGACGCTGGAGGAGGTCTTCTGCCCCCACGGCGTGGCGGCAAAAGACGTTTTCGAGCCCGTGGAGCCCCGGAACGAACCGGACTCCAAGGCGATAGAGCGCTTCTGCGCGGAGCTGCGCCGGACCTATACCGAGACCGAGCTGCGCCGGGTGCCGGTGAACTTCGCCGTGGCGGCCCAGAGCCCGGACCAGCCGGTGCGGCTGGGGGCCCAGGACGAGGAAAAGCACCTGGCGCTGATGGAAGGCCCCCTGCCCGACCCCATGGGGGATCTGGAGCTGACGGAGGACGGCCTGCGGGAGATCATGTACCGCACCGCCGGCACGCCCTTCCGCTGCGAGAGCGTGGAATCCGTGCTGGGGGAGGGCCTGCGGGTATCGTCCATCGAACTGGACGAGGCGCGCCGCCGTCTTCTTTACAAGCTCAGCGAGGAGCGGGCGGCCGTGCCCCGGCGGAAAGAGGGCGCCTATCCCGACGCGCCCCGGCCCGCGTCCATGCCCACTCTGCCGGTGATGATCTTCTCCGTGCAGACGGCGGAGCAGCTGACCCCGGCGCTGGCGGAGCTTTCGCCCGCGTGCGTGTACGTGCCGCTGGAGGTGCTGTTCCAGCGTCCGGAGTGCGTCAGACCCTTTACGGAGCGGGGCTGCGGCGTCGCCGCGGCGCTGCCCCCGGTGGCCTGCGGCTCCATTGAGGAAAAGAAACTCCGCACCATGCTCTCCGCCGTGCGGGAGAACGGCGTGGAGGAGGCCCTGACGGGCAATATCGGCCTGGCGCTGATGGCCGGGCAGGAGGGCTTCAAGCTCCGGGGCGATCTGGAGCTGAGCATCAACAACGACTACGCCCTCCAGCGGCTGAAGGAGACGGGCTTCGTGTCCGCCACCCTGTCGCCGGAGCTGACGCTGGACCAGATCCGGCTGCTGAACAAGCCCCTGGACACGGAGATCGCCGTATACGGCCGTCTGCCGGTGATGGTGACGGAGACCTGCCTGCTGAAGACCAGCGTGGGCCGCTGCACCTGCACCACTCCGGGCCAGATGGCGGACACCCAGGGAGGCGTGTGGCCGGTGACGAGAAGCTTCGGCTGCCGCAACAGCGTGTGGATGAACAAAAAGCTGTGGCTGGAGGACGTGGCCCAGGACTGGGTCCAGAGCGGCCTCTGGGCCGGACGGCTGATCTTCTCCACCGAGAGCCCCCGGGAGTGCGTGGACGTGGCCGGCGCCTATCTCCGGGGCGAAGGCTACCGGCCCAACGGCATGACGAGAGGACTGTACTACCGTGGAGTGGAATAAACGGCTGATCCTGGCCTCCGCCTCCCCCCGGCGGCGGGAGCTTTTGGGGCGCTTCGGCCTGCCTTTTGAGGTGATCCCCGCCCGGGGCGAGGAGCATCCTCCCGCGGGGGCCGGACCGGAGGAGACCGTGCTCTCGCTGGCCCGGACAAAAGCCCGGGAGGTGGCGGTCCGGGAGGCGGACCCGGCGGCGGCCTACGTGGCCGCGGACACCATCGTGGAGCTGGACGGCGTCATTCTGGGAAAGCCCGCGGACGCGGCGGAGGCCCGGGCCATGCTCCTGGCCCTCTCCGGCCGGACCCACCGGGTCTGGAGCGGGCTGTGCGTGATCCTGGGGGACCGGGAGCTGTGCGAAAGCGAGTGCACCGAGGTCCGCTTCCGGCCGCTGACCGAAGCGGAGATCGACGCCTACGTGGCCACCGGCGAGCCTCTGGACAAGGCCGGAGCCTACGGCATCCAGGGCCTGGCGGCTCTTTTCGCCGAGGGCATCCGGGGTGACTATTTCAACGTGATGGGACTTCCGCTGTGCCGACTGGGGCAGATGCTCTCCGGCCTGGGGATCTCCCTGCTGGGATAAAAAATTCGTACCCGAGAGGGGAACGCTGCTTTGAAGAAATATCTGAAACAATACGGCGTCCGGCTGGCCATCATCGTGGCGGCGGCGGCGCTGATCATGGGTCTGGCTGTCCGTCCCAGGGAGGACGGCAGCGCCGGCGCGCTCTCCGGCGTGGCCAACTCCCTGCGCATCCCCATCCAGGGAGCCGTGGGCTCCGTGGTGGACTGGATGCAGGGCATTTACGGCTACGTCTATGAGTATGACAAGCTGGTGGCGGAGAACGAAGCTCTGCGCCAGCAGCTGGCGGAGGCCCAGGAGCGGGTACGCTCCAGCGCCGAGGCGGCGGAGGAGAACGTCCGGCTCCGGACCCTGCTGGGCTATCTGGAGAAGAACACCACCTTCGTTACCGAGAGCGCCATGATCACCTCCTGGGACGCGTCCAACTGGGTCAGTTCCTTCACCATCTCCAAGGGCTCCGACAACGGCATCGAGAAGGGCGACTGCGTCATCACCGAATCGGGCCTGCTGGTGGGCCAGATCTCCGAGCTGGGGACCAACTGGGCTACGGTGCGCACCGTCATCGACGTGAACATGGACGCGGGCGTGCTGGTGGGCGATTCCTCCATCGCCGCCATGCTGGTGGGCGACTACGCCCTCATGCAGGAGGACAAGTGCAAGCTCAGCTATTTCACCGAGGACGCCACCCTCTTCACCGGGGACAGCGTGGTCACCTCCGGCCGGGGCGGCGCGTTCCCCTCCGGCGTGGTGGTGGGCACGGTCACCGAGCTCCGCAGCGAGGCGGGCGGCCAGTCCTTCTACGCGGTGGTGCAGCCGGCGGTGGATCTGTCGCTGCTCAGTCAGGTATTCATCATCAAGGATTTTGAGGTCATCGAGTGAAACTTCAGCTTTCCGATCTGCATCTTGATCAACTGTGGGCCAAGACCCGGCGGGGCGTGCTGTATGGGCTGTACCTGCTTGGTTTTCTGCTGCTTCAGAACGTGGTGTTCAGCCACATCGCCCCGCTGGGGGTCCGGGCCATGTTCATGCCCGCCCTGGTGGTGGCGGTGGCTCTGTTCGAGGGCGGCTACCGGGGCGGCCTGTTCGGCCTGGCGGCGGGGATCGTATGCGATCTCTACCTGGGCGGACAGACCATCCTCTTCACGGTGATGTTCCCCATCGTCGGCTTCGCCGTGGGCCTGCTGACGGATTTTTATCTGAACAGACGGCTCTTCACCTACGTGGCGATGTCGGTGCTGGCCCTGTTCCTGGCGGCCTTCGCCCAGATCTTCGGGCTGCTGGTGTACCGGGGACAGAACGCCTGGGCGTTGTGGAGCACGGCCGTGCTGCAGACGCTTTGGAGCGTCCCGTTCATTTTCCCCGCCTATTACGTCTGCAAGATCTTCCCCTGGAAGGCCGCGGGCACCGACGTCCCCTCCCCCTACTGAGTTTCCCCCGCAAGAAAGGATCTGCGATATATGCGTAAACTGGTCAATCCGGGGCGCCTGGTCATCCTGGGCGTTATATTCACGGTGCTGATCTCCATCTATCTGGTGGCTCTTTACAAGCTCCAGATCATCGATGGAGCGGCTTACTATGCCCAAAGCGAGAACAGCGTCGTTACCCAGGAGCGGGTCTACGCCGCCCGGGGCGACATCCTGGACCGCTACGGCCGGGTGCTGGTGTCCAACTCCCTGTGCAACAACCTGAGTATCAACGTCACCGAGCTCTTCGAGCAGGAGGACCCCAACGCGATCATCCTGGAGCTGTGCAGCGCGGTGGAGCGCTTCGGCGACAGCTATATCGACACCCTGCCCATCACCGCCGCCCCGCCCTTCGCCTACACGGAAATGAGCGACCTGCAGCGGAACATGCTGGACGCCTGGCTCGGCGCCAACAAGATGACCCGCGACGCCACGGCGGTGGAGGTCATGAGCGCCATGCGCACCCGCTACGACGTGGGCAGCGAGTACTCCGCCGAGGACGCCCGGCGGATCGTGGGCATCCGCTACGAGATCAACAACCGCTACAACATCAACACCACGCCCTACGTCTTTGCCGAGGACGTGTCCATGCCCCTGCTGACCTATCTGATGGAGCAGGACATCCCCGGCTTCAAGGTGTCCTCCTCCTACGTCCGGGAGTACAAGACTCAGTACGCCGCCCACCTGCTGGGCTACACGGGCCCCGTCACCCAGGAGGAGTGGGACAAGTACGCCGGCAAGGGCTACGAGCTGGACGCCCAGATCGGCAAGGACGGCGTGGAATACGCCTTTGAAAGCTATCTCCACGGCATCGACGGCGAGGCGGAGGTCACCTCCACCCTGGACGGCATCACCGTGGCCACCTCCTACACCCGGGAGCCCCAGCCCGGCAAGCACACCTATCTGACGCTGGACATCGGCCTGCAGGAGGTCTGCGAGGAGGCCCTGGCCGCCCACATCGAGCCCATCAACGAGGTCCGCGCCGAGCAGAACCGGCTCTCCGAGCTCTACGGCGCCGAGAACGTGGAGCCCATCGAAATGATCACCGGCGGCGCCATGTGCGTGGTCAAGGTGGACACCGGCGAGCCCCTGGCGCTGGTGAGCTGGCCCTCCTATAACGCCGCCACCATGCTGGACGACTACGAGGAGCTGCTGGCCGACACCAACGCCCCGCTGTACAACCGGGCGCTGATGGGCGTGTACGCCCCCGGCTCCACCTTCAAGCCCTGCACCGCCACCGCGCTCATGGCCGAGGATATCATCTCCCCCCTGATCACCATCGTCACCGAGGGGCAGTTTACCAAGTACATCGACCAGGGCTACGCCCCCGAGTGCTGGATCTACTCCACCTACAAGTACACCCACGGCGAGATCAACGTGGTGCAGGCCATCACCTACTCCTGCAACTATTTCTTCTACTACTGGGGCGACCAGCTGGGCATCGACAAGATGGCCTACTACGCCAAGCTCTACGGTCTGGGCGAGCACACCGGCATCGAGCTGCCGGAGGTCACCGGCCAGATGTCCACCCAGAGCTTCAAGGAGCAGTACACCGGCATCCGCTGGTTCCAGGGCGACACCCTGCAGAGCGCTATCGGCCAGTCCTTCACCGAGTTCACCCCGCTGCAGATGGCGGAGTACTGCGCGGCGCTGGCCAACAACGGCACCCGCTATTCCGCCTCCCTGCTCAAGGAGGTGCGGAGCTACGACTACTCCCAGATCCTCTACGAACGCACCGCGGAGATCCTGAGCACCGTGGACGTGGACCAGGGCATCTTCGACGCCATCCACTACGGCATGTGGGGCGTGATCTACGATCCGGCCAGCACCCTGACCGACACGTGGCTCAGCTGCAGCGAGATCGTGGGCGCCAAGACCGGAACGGCACAGCGCGGCGAGGGGCTGGTGAACAACGCCATGTTCATCCTCTACGCCCCCTATGAAAACCCGGAGATCGCCATCTCCATCGCCGTGGAAAAGGGCGGCGCCGGCGCCACGCTCTCCCCGGTGGCCCGCCAGGTGGTGGACTATTATTTCTCCTGGCACAAGAACATCAACGTGGTGGAAAATCCCTACACGCTGCTGAAATAAAATCCGGCGAAAATACCCGAACAGAGAAGATTTTTCCTTGCATTGGCAGGGACGAAAAGGTATAATACTACTGTTATAGGAATGAAAAAATACAGGAGGATCTGCCGGGTATGAATATTGCTCTTCTGGCGCACGACGGCAAAAAAGAACTGATGGTCCAGTTCTGCATCGCTTACTGCGGCATCCTTGCCGGCCACGACATCTGCGCCACCAACACCACCGGAAAACTTGTCAGCGAGGCCACCGGCCTCCCCATCACCCTCTATCTGCCCTGCTCCCAGGGCGGCAGCCAGCAGATCGGCGCCCGGATCGCCTACAACGAGATCGACCTGGTGCTGTTTTTCTGCGACCCCAACAAGGAAAACACCCGCGACGTAGACGCGCTGGCCCGGCTCTGCGACCAGCACAGCATCCCCTTCGCCTCCAACGTGGCCACCGCCGAGGTCTTGATCCAGGGCCTGCGCCGGGGCGACCTGGATTGGCGCGACATCGTCAACCCCAAGAAAAAGTAAAAATACCGCAAGACAGGAATAGACAGGATAATGGATAGTTGATCGAGGCTATCCATTATTTTATGAAAGGACGACCTATGGCACGCATCAAACCTCACACCCTCTCCGGCTTTATGGAGCTGCTCCCCGCCGACGAGATGCGGATGGAGCGCTTTCTGGACACGCTGCGCCGGAGCTACGCCCTCTACGGCTTCACGCCTCTGGACACCCCCGTCATCGAGGCCGCGGACGTGCTGCTGGCCAAGGGCGGCGGCGAGACCGAAAAGCAGATCTACCGCTTTATGAAGGGGGACACCGACCTGGCCCTGCGCTTCGATCTGACGGTGCCCCTGGCCAAGTACGTGGCGCTCCATTACGGCGAGCTCACCTTCCCCTTCCGCCGGTTCCAGATCGGCAAGGTCTACCGGGGGGAACGGGCCCAGCGGGGGCGGTTCCGGGAGTTCTACCAGGCGGATATCGACGTCATCGGCGACGGGAAGCTGGATATCATGAACGAGGCGGAGATCCCCGCGGTGATCTACCGCACCTTCACCGCCCTGGGGCTGGAAAGGTTCGTCATCCGGGTGAACAACCGGAAGGTGCTCAACGGCTTTTTCGCCGCTCTGGACCTGACCGACAGGGCCGGGGACGTGATGCGCACCATCGACAAGCTGGACAAGATCGGCCCGGACAAGGTGGAGGCTATCCTCACCGGCGAGCTGGGCGTGGATCCGGACAGGGCCCGCCGGATCATGGAGTTCATCTCCTGCCCCGGCGGCACGGAGGACAAGCTGGCCTTTCTGGAGCAGTACCGGGGCCGGAACGAGACCTTTGACGCGGGGCTCACGGAGCTGGCCACGGTGGTGGAGTATCTGGGCGCCTTCGGCGTGCCGCGGGAGTATTTCGCGGTGGATCTCACCATTGCCCGGGGTCTGGACTACTACACCGGCACCGTGTACGAGACCACCCTCACCGACCACCCGGAGATCGGCTCGATCTGCTCCGGCGGCCGCTACGACAATCTGGCGGCATACTACACCGACAAGACCCTGCCCGGGGTGGGCATCGCCATCGGCGTGACCCGGCTCTTCTACGTGCTGCAGGAGCAGGGGATGCTCTCGGAGGACGTCCTCACCGCTCCGGCGGAGGCCGTGGTGATCCCCATGGACCGGGAGTGCGTGGCCGCGGCCGTCCGCTGCGCCACGGCGCTGCGGGACGCGGGGATCCGCACCCAGGTGTATTTCGAGGACAGGAAGTTCAAGCAGAAGATCGCCTACGCCGACAAGGCGGGCATTCCCTTCTCGCTGATCATCGGAGGAAACGAGGCCGCCGCGGGCGTGGTGGGCCTGAAGGACATGGCCGCCGGCGAGCAGGAGACGCTCTCTCCCGAGGCCGCGGCGGAGAAGATCAACTTGGCTCTGGCGGAGCGCCGGGCCGGCCGCCTGATCAGCGGCTGAGAGAAAAGACGGTAAAAGGAGGCGAAGACGGTGGTAGCCAATATCCGTTCCCTGGGGCTGTTCGGCATCGGGGGCTACGAGGTATCGGCGGAGATCTATCTTTCCGGCGGGCTGCCCCAGTTTGACGTGGTGGGTCTGCCGGACGCGGCCGTCCGGGAAGCCCGGGACCGGGTCCGAGCCTCTATCAAGAACTGCGGTCTGCAGTTTCCGGTGAGCCGGGTCACGGCCAACCTGGCCCCGGCGGACCGGAAAAAGGCGGGCACGGTCTACGACCTGCCCATCCTGCTGGGGATCCTCATCGCCTCCGGCCAGGCGGAGCCGGTGCCGGAAGACGCGGCCTTCATCGGGGAGCTCTCCCTCAGCGGGGACGTGCGCCCGGTACGGGGCGCCCTGCCCATGGCCCTGGCCGCGGAAAAGGCCGGGATACATACGCTGTACGTCCCGGCGGCCAACGCCGCCGAGGCCGCCTATGCCGACCGGCTGACGGTGTACCCCGTGCGCCACGTCCGGGAGCTGCTCTCCCACCTGCGGGGGGAGGATCCTCTGACCCCGGCAGAGCCCCGGGAGCCCGCGGCGGAGGAGCTGATCTTCCCGGATTTCGCGGAGGTCAAGGGCCAGGAGAACGTGAAGCGGGCGCTGGAGGTGGCCGCCGCCGGCGGACACAACGTGCTGATGGTGGGCCCGCCGGGCAGCGGCAAGTCCATGCTGGCCAAGCGCCTGCCCTCTATCCTGCCGGACATGAGCCGGGAGGAGACCATGGAATCCACGGGCATCTGGAGCGTGTGCGGTCTCACCGACGAGCGCCGGCCCATCCTGCGCCAGCGGCCATTCCGGGCGCCTCACCACACCCTGTCCGCCGCCGCCATGGCGGGCAGCGCCCAGCTTCTGCCGGGGGAGGTATCCCTGGCCCACAACGGGGTGCTGTTTCTGGATGAGCTGCCCGAGTACCACCGGGACGTGCTGGAGGTCATGCGCCAGCCCCTGGAGGACGGGGTGGTCACCGTGTCCCGGGCGGCGGGCACGGCGGTGTACCCCAGCCGGTTCATGCTGGTGTGCGCCATGAACCCCTGCAAATGCGGCTGGTACGGCCAGCCCGGAGGCCGCTGCCGGTGCAGCGAGCGCTCCGTCCGGGCGTATCACGCCAGGATCTCCGGCCCGCTGATGGACCGGATCGACATCATCGTGGAGGTCCCGGCCCTGCAGTACGACGAGCTGCGCCGCCGGGCCGAGGCGGAGACCTCCGCCGAGATCAAGGCCCGGGTGGACGCCGCCCGGCGCGTCCAGCGGGCGCGGTTTTCCTCAGGCACGGTGTGCAACGCCCAGATGGGCCCCCGGGAGATGGAGCGCTGGTGCGCCCTGACCCCGGAGGGGGAGAGCCTGATGGCCGACGCCTACCAGTCGCTGCACCTGACCGCCCGGAGCTACGATAGGATCCTGCGGGTGGCAAGGACCATCGCCGACCTGGCGGGGGAGGAAGAGATCGCCCCGGAGCATCTGGCGGAGGCGGTGCAGTACCGCACCTATGATTTTCTGATCGGAGGGGAACAGGATGCCCAGGTATGACGCGGTGCTTTTCGACCTGGACGGCACTCTGCTCAACACCATAACGGATATCCACGAGGCCATGAACCACTCGCTCTCGGCCTTCGGCTATCCGCCCCAGACCATGGACGAGACCCGCGCTTACGTGGGAAACGGGCGGCGGATGCTCATCACCCGCTCCCTGCCCGCCGGAGCGTCGGAGGCGGAGATCGAGGCAGTCATGCGCGTCCACTCGGACTACTATGACCTCCACTGCGAGGATCACACCGCCCCCTATCCGGGGATCCCGGAGCTGCTGACCGCCCTGAAGGACGGCGGCGTGAAGGCGGGGTGCGTGACCAACAAGGCAGAGCGCAACGCCGCGCCCATGATGGAGCGCTATTTCGCCGGCCGGATCCTTCTCACCCGGGGGAACGTGCCCGGCCGACCGGTGAAGCCCGCGCCGGACGCCGCCCTGGACGCCATGGCGGCCCTGAGCGCTGCGAAGGAGCGGACCCTTTTCGTGGGGGATTCCGGGCCGGACTACTATACGGCGAAGAATACGGGGCTGGACTGCGTGCTGGTGTCCTGGGGATACCGGGACCGGGCCGAGCTGGAGAGCTACGGCGTGCCGGTCATCGACCGGGCCGAGGAGCTTTTGCACTATATTTTCTGACAGCGGGGTCATTATGCGGGATATCATTCTTCTCAAGCAGGGCGAGATCGTCCTGAAAGGACTGAACAAAAAATACTTCGAGCAGAAGCTGCTGCAGAACGTGAAGCGGCGGCTGGCCCCTCTGGGGGAGTTCCGGGTGTACTGCACCCAGTCCACCGTGTACGTGGAGCCCATGGACGACGCCTCGGACATGGACGCTGCGGCCGAGGCCATGACCAGGGTCTTCGGCGTGGCGGCGGTGGTCCGGGCGGCGGGCTGCGAAAAGACCAAAGAGGCCATGGCGGCCAAGGCCATCGAATACATGGCGGACGCCATGCGCGCCGCGGCCAGCTTCAAGGTGGAGACCAAGCGGGCGGACAAGTCTTTCCCCATGAGCTCCATCCAGATCAGCCAGTACGTGGGCGGGGAGCTGGCCGAGGCCTTCCCCGACACGAAGGTGGACGTCCACGACCCGGAACTGACGGTCCACGTGGAGGTCCGGGAGACCCAGGCTTATATCCACGGCGCGCCGCTCCCCGGCGCGGGGGGCCTGCCCGTGGGCAGCGCCGGCGCCGCCGTCACCCTGCTCTCCGGGGGCATCGACTCCCCGGTGTCCACCTGGATGATCGCCAAGCGGGGCGTACATATGATCCCGGTGCATTTCTTCTCCTTCCCCTACACCTCCGAGCTGGCCAAGCAGAAGGTGCTGGATCTGGCGAAGGTGCTGACCGCCTACTGCGGCCGGATGACCGTGGAGGTCGTGCCCTTCACCCACATCCAGACGGAGATCCGGGACAAGTGCCCGGAGGAATACTTCACGCTGATCATGCGCCGGTTCATGATGCGCATTTCCCAGATCATTGCCGACCGGAACGGGGCCAAGGCCCTGGTCACAGGGGAGAATCTGGGCCAGGTGGCCAGCCAGACCATGGAGGCCCTGGAATGCACCGAGGCGGTGTGCCGCTCCCCGGTGCTGCGGCCCCTGATCGGCTTTGACAAGGAGGACATCGTCCGGCTGAGCCGGAGGATCGGCACCTTTGAACTGAGCACTCTGCCCTATGAGGACTGCTGCACCGTGTTCACCCCCCGGCACCCCCGGACAAAGCCCCGGGTGGAGGCCGTGGAGGAGGCGGAGAGCGTGCTGGACGTGGACGCTCTGGTGCGGGAGGCCCTGGAGGGCATCGAGCGGGTCCGGCTGGACCCGGAGAGCTGAAACCCGGAGGTGAAATGAGATGGATGCGGAGATCCTGTCGGTAGGCACCGAGCTGCTGCTGGGCACCACCGCCAACACCGACGCCCAGGATATTTCCCGGGCGCTGGCGGAGCTGGGCATCAACGTGTTCTGGCATACCGTGGTAGGGGACAACCCTGCCCGGCTCACCGAGTGCGTGATCCGCGCCCGGAACCGGGCGGACCTGATCATCACCACCGGTGGGCTGGGCCCCACCTGCGACGACATCACCAAGCAGGTCCTGGCCCGGACCTTTGAGCGGGAGCTGGTGTTCCACGAGGACGCGGCGGAGGGCATCAAGGCCATCTTCGAGCAGCGGGGCATGCCCTTTACGGAGAACAATCTCCGTCAGGCCTGGCTGCCGGAGGGCTGTACCGTGTTGCACAACGACTGCGGCACCGCCCCGGGCTGCCTGTTCTCGGACGACCAGGTGACGGTGATCATGCTGCCCGGCCCGCCCCGGGAATGCCGGGCCATGCTGGAAAAGAGCGTGGTGCCCTATCTCCGGCGCCGGTCCCGGTTCACCATCCGCTCCCACATGATCCGCATGTTCGGCATCGGGGAGAGCGGCATGGAGACGAAACTCCGGGATCTGATGAACGGCAGCAATCCCACCGTGGCCCCTTACGCCAAGACCGGGGAGTGCCTGGTGCGCGTCACCGCCCGGGGCACCGACGAGGCCGGCTGCGAGGCGCTGATGGCCCCCACCATGCGGGAGATCCTCCAGCGCATGGGGGACGTGGTCTACGGCGTGGACGTGGACAGCCTGGAGCAGCGGGTGCTGCAGCTGCTGACGGAAAAGGGCCTGACCCTGGCCACCGCCGAGAGCTGCACCGGCGGGCTGGTGAGCCAGCGCGTCACCGCCATTCCGGGGGCGTCCGCGGCGTTCAAGGGCGGGGTCAACGTGTATACCGAGGAGGCCAAGACCCGGCTGCTGGACATCGACCCCGAGTTCATTGCCGCCAACGGCGTGGTCAGCATGGGCGTGGCGGGCAAGATGGCCCGCCGGGTCCGCAAGGTGCTGAAGGCCGATCTGGGCGTGGGCATCACCGGCTGGGCCGGACCCGACGGGGACGACGTGGGGCTGGTGTTCGTGGGGATCGCCGCCAAGGGCGAGTGCTACGTCCGGCGGCTGCAGCTGGCCGGCATGGACCGGGAGCGGATCCGCACCGTGGCGGCCCACAACGCCTTCGATATGCTCCGGCGGTATCTTACCGGGCTGGACGTATGAAAAAACCGCCGGAAGCGGCGGCTCAAACAGATAGAAAAATGAATTATAGGAGGCAAATCCAATGACTTACCAGATCGACATCGCCGGCATGAAGTGCGACCTGCCCCTGTGCCCCGTGACGGAGGACCTGTACATCGGCGCTTTCGTCATGTTCGGGAAGGTGGATCTCACCATCCACGCTGCGGCGGAGCTGCTGAAGAGGGCTCCGGAGTTCGACTACATCGTGGCTCCCGAGGCCAAGTCCATCCCCCTGGCTTACGAGATGAGCCGGCAGAGCGGCGTGGAGTACCTGATCGCCCGGAAGAAGGCCAAGGCCTATATGTCCGGCGTGTTCGAGGTCAAGGTGCAGTCCATCACCACCGCCGGGGAGCAGACGCTGATCATCGACACCGCCGACGCCGACAAGATCCGGGGCAAACGGATCCTGATCGTGGACGACGTGATCTCCACCGGCGAGAGCCTGCGGGCCACCGAGGAGCTGGTGCGTCAGGCCGGCGGCCGGATCGTGGCCAAGATGGCCGTACTGGCCGAGGGCGACGCCAACGACCGCGACGATATCACGGTGCTGGCCCCCCTGCCTCTCTTCAACCCGGACGGCACGGTCAAAGCGTAAACGCTTTGACTTTCAAATGAGAGCCGCTTCGCTTAGGCTCTCATTTGAGAGAGATTTCGGCCTGCTGCATGCACTTCGCACACTGGCAGGCCGAAAAGTATTTTCGCCGACGTTCACGCCGCCGGCGAAAATGATCCCAATTTGTTCGCCGTTGCGACGGCGAACTCTGCGAGGCTTTTTCTATTCCCGTTTTTCCTCAAAGAATTCTTTCAGCGCTCCGGCGCATTCCTCCTCCAGCACCCCGCCGTAGACCCGGGGCTGAAAGCCGAAGGGCTCGAAAAAGAGGTCGATGACGCTTCCGCAGGCGCCGCTTTTCCGCTCTCTGGCCCCGTAGACCACCGTGGGGATCCGGGCATTGAGGATGGCCCCGGCGCACATGGGGCATGGCTCCAGCGTCACGTACAGAGTGCAGTCCGAGAGCCGCCAGTCCCCCCGGCAGCGGCAGGCCTCCCGGATGGCCTCGATCTCCGCATGGGCGGTGGCGTCCCGGCCTTCCTCCCGGCGGTTCCGGCCCCGGCCGATCACCTGCCCATCCGGGCCCAGCACCACGCAGCCCACGGGGATCTCCCCCGCGGCGGCGGCTTCCCGGGCCAGAGCCAGGGCAAGAGACATATTCTTTTCTTCCTCGGAGGTCATTATGCTTTCCGTATTACTCATCGGGATCTCCCTTTCCATGGACGCGTTTGCCGTCACCGTGACCAACGCGGTGGCGCTTCGGCCCTTCCGGAGCCGGGACGCGCTGTGGATGGCGTTGTATTTCGGGGCTTTCCAGGCCCTGATGCCCCTGGCCGGAGCGCTGCTGGGCAGCACCGTGGCCGGGCACATCATGGCCGTGGGGCCGTATATCAGCTTTATCCTGCTGGCTGTCATCGGGATACGGATGATCCACGAGGCTCTGGCAAAGGACGGGGAGGAGGAAGCGCTCGCCTCACTGACCCATTCCCGGCTGGTGGCGCTGGCGGTGGCCACCAGCATCGACGCCCTGGCGGTGGGCGTCAGCTTCGCTTTCACGCCCCCGGCACCGGGGATCTGGCTGTCCTGTGCCGTCATCGGCCTGACCACTTTCTGCCTGACGCTGCTGGCCGGACTGCTGGCCGGACGCATCCGCCTTGCCCATCCCCGCCGGGCGGGGATCCTGGGCGGCCTGGTGCTGCTGTTCCTGGGCTTCAAAGTCCTGCTGGCCGGGATCCTCTGAGCCCGCAGACCTATTCTATCATATTTTTGCCCCGAGGCAAAGAAAAAGACGCTCTCCCGCGGGAGAGCGTCTTTTTTTCACGCGCTTACGCCAGCGCGGCGGTGATGATGGCCATCTTGTAGACCTCGTCGGCGTTGCAGCCCCGGCTCAGGTCGTTAATGGGAGCGTTCAGGCCCTGCAGGATGGGGCCGTAGGCCGCGTAGCCGCCCAGACGCTGGGCGATCTTGTAGCCGATGTTGCCGGCCTCGATGCAGGGGAAGATGAAGGTGTTGGCGTAGCCCGCCACCTTGGAGCCGGGGAACTTCAGCTGGCCCACCACCGGGGACACGGCGGCGTCGAACTGCATCTCGCCGTCGATGGCAAGATCGGGGGCCATCTGCT
>JAFSZH010000002.1 GCA_017455685.1 Oscillospiraceae bacterium | reverse complement strand
CCGCGTCCCGCTCCGGGGACCCGGCGGCCGCGTTCCGCCCGTCGGCAAGGGCGCGCCGCAGCCGCAGCAGCAGCTCGCCCCGGAGATAGTCCGCGCCGGAATCGTAGACCAGAGCGGCGGCGGACCCGGCGGGGATCCGCCCGCCGTCCTCCGCCGCCGGGCGCAGGCCCGCACGGCTTGAGAGCAGCAGCCGCTCCTGCCGGAGCACCACCGCCTCCGCGTCCACGGTCCGGCGCCACTCGGTCCACTCCGCCCGGACAGTCTCGTCCTCCGACAGGAGCCGGGGCAGGAGAAACGCCGCCAGATACCCCAGGATCCCCAGGGTCACGGCCAGCGCCGGGAGGAACAGCCACAGCTCTCCGTCCCGGGGACCGACCTTATGTAGCGGGACCAACGGGCATCTCCACGCTCCTGGCGGGCACCAGGGTGGAAATGGCGTGCTTATAGATCAGCTGCTGCCGTCCGTCGGTCTCCAGCACCACGGTGAAGCTGTCGAAGCCCCGGACCACGCCCCGCATCTGAAAGCCGTTCATGAGGAACAGCGTCACCGTCTGGCGCTCCTTGCGGGCCTGGTTGAGAAATAGATCCTGCAGATTCTGTGTTTTTTGCATGATGACGACTCCCTTTCGCCGCCGGGGATCGAATCTGTGTTCCCCGGGGGCATACAATAAAGATTCATACGGGAAGACGCGCCCCGTAAGTCCCTTTATTGTAAAGAGAGTCGTCTGCGAATCATGTCGTTTGCTGTCGGGCGGCCGCCAGGATTTCCGCCAGGGCGGAGGAGATGTCCGGATAGTCCTCCCGGGCCAGCCAGCGGAGCTCTTTGTCCCGGCGGAGCCAGGTGAGCTGGCGCTTGGCGTAGCGGCAGGAGGAGCGCTTGACCGCCTCCAGCGCTTCTTCCCGGGTGCACTCCCCCCGGAGGGCGGCGGCCACCTCCTTATAGCCGATGGCCTGTATGGCGGTGCAGTCGGGCCGGAGCCCGGAGGCCAGCAGGCTCTCCACCTCCTCGAAGAGGCCCCGGGCAGCCATGTCGTCCACCCGGGCGCGGATGCGCTCGTAGAGCTTTTCCCGGTCCCGCCAGGTAAGGGCGAAGCGCAGGGAGGCGAAGCGGGGCGGCTGCTCCCGGGTGCGCCGGTCGTGCTCGCTGATGGTCTCCCCGGTGAGCAGATAGACTTCCATGGCCCGGACCAGCCGCTTTTTGTCCCCCGGCGCGAGCTTTTCCGCCCGGAGGGGGTCCGCCGAGCGGAGCTTTTCCCGGAAGGCCTCGCCGCCCAGAGCGTCATACTCCCGGCCCAGCCGGGCGCGGAGCTCCCCGTCCTCCGGCGCGGCGGAAAAGCTGCGCCCGGAGAGCAGGGAGTCGATGTAGAGCCCGGTGCCGCCCACCACCACCGGGACTTTGCCCCGGGCATAGATATCCTCCGCGATCCCGGCCGCCATGTCCGTCCAGCGGGCCACGGACCAGTCCTCCTCCGGGTCGGCCGCGTCGATCATGTGATGGAGCACGCCCCGCATCTCCTCCGCCGTGGGCTTGGCGGTGCCGACGTCCATCCGGCGGTAGATCTGCATGGAGTCGGCGGAGATCACCTCGCCGTTTACGGCCAGGGCCAGCGCCGCCCCCAGGGCGGTCTTCCCCGTGGCGGTGGGGCCGCATATGACAAAAAGAGGGGGTTTATACATAGACAAGAAACAACTCCTGTGATATAATACCTTTTACGACCATCATAAAAGGGGAGACGGAAATGAGCGTATATATCTCTTCCGACAGCACCTGCGATCTGACGGCAGAGCTGGTGAAGGCCTACGGCATAGGCATCACGCCGCTGTATATCCAGATGGGGGACGAGAGCCTGCGCGACGGCGTGGAATGCACGCCCCAGGACATTTTTGCGTATTACGACAGGACCCGAAAGCTCTGCAGCACCGCTGCGGTGACCATCGGCGACTATATGGATTTCTTCGGCGCGGCGCTGAAAAGCTGCGGCGAGGTCGTCCACTTCACCATCTCCTCCGAGATGTCCTCCTGCTATCAGAACGCGGTGGACGCGGCGGAGGGCTTCGGCGGCCGGGTCCGGGTGGTGGATTCCCGGAATCTGTCCACCGGCATCGGCCTGCTGGTGCTCATGGCCGCGGAGCTGGCCCGGCAGGGCCGTACCGCCGTCGAGATCGAGGCCGCGGTGAACGAAAAGAAGGAAAAGCTCAACGTCAGCTTCGTCATCGACACCCTGGAATACCTCCACAAGGGCGGGCGCTGCTCCGGCGTGGCGGCTCTGGGGGCCAACCTGCTGAAGCTCAAGCCCTGCATCGAGGTCGGCGGCGGGGTGATGAGCGTGGGCAAGAAGTACCGGGGCAGCCAGGACAAGTGCATCGAGGCCTACGTGAAGGAGCGCATCGGCGACGGTTCCGCCGCGGAGAAGGACCGGATCTTCATCACCGATTCCGGCGTCTCCGACGAGATCGTGGCAAAGACCGAAGCGTACCTGCGGGAGCAGGGGTTCAAAGAGATCCTCCACACCCGGGCGGGCAGCAGCATCTCCGGCCACTGCGGTCCCGGCACCCTGGGAGTGCTGTTTTTCAACAAATAAACGGGGATTTTTGCAAAAGCGCGCCGAAAGGCGCGCTTTCTTTTTGCGTCAAGGCAGGTCAGACGATCCGGCCGAAGCGCTTGTCCAGCTCGGCGCGGGTGAACACCTGCATCACCGGGCGGCCGTGGGGACAGTGGGTCACTTCCCCGGTCAGGACTTTTTTCGCCAGGGCGATCAGCTCCTCCGGCTGGGTGACCATGTTGGCCTTCACCGCGGCCTTGCAGGCCACCGTGGCGGCCAGCCGCTCCCACACGTCCGCCGCGGAGAGGGAAGCTCCCTCCCGCAGCTTTTCCACCAGCTCCTCCAGCAGCGGCGCGGCGGCAGCCTCGTCCACGTCCGCGGGCACGGTGCGCAGCACCAGCGCGTCCTCCCCGAAGGGCTCCAGCGTGTAGCCCAGCCGGGAGAGCGTCTCCGCGTTGGCCTCCGCGATCTCCGCCCCGCCGGGGTCTAGATTGACAGTCAGGGGGAGCAGCAGCTCCTGGCTCATGAGGGGCTTGTCGTTCAGGCGCATCTTATCAAAGAGGATGCGCTCGTGGGCGGCGTGCTTGTCGATCACAAGCAGCTTGTCCCCCTGCTCCAGCAGGGCGTAGACCCCCAGGGCCTCCCCGATGAAGCGCACCGGCTCGGCCGCGAAGCTCCCGTCCAGCACGGTCTGCTCCCCAACGGGGGCGGCGGGCGGCGCGGCCTCTTCCGCCGGGACGGTGTGGATCAGCTCCTTCGGCGCGGGGGGCACGAAGTAGGGCGCGTCGTCCCGCACCCGGCCGGGCCGGGGAGCGGGGGCCGGGGGCAGGGTGTATTTTTTCCGGAATTCCGCGGCGTCCATGCTGCGGAAAAAGTCTTTTCTGGGCTCGCTGCGGCCCGCGCCGGAAACGGCGGGGCGCGCATCGTCCCGGGGCTCCCGGGCGGCGGGGACTTCGGCGGCGGGGAGCGTTGGCGCGGGGCGTTCTTTGCCCAGAGCGGCCAGTGCGCCGTAGTAGACCCCGTCGAACACGGTTTTTTCCCGGGCGAACTTCACCTCCGCCTTGGTGGGGTGCACGTTCACGTCCACCAGCCCGTTGGGCAGGGAGATATACAGCACGCAGCCGGGGAATTTGCCGATCATGGCGGAGTTTTTGTAAGCCTGTTCCAGCGCCGCCTGCAGGGAGCGGGAGCGGATGGACCGGCCGTTGACGAAGAAATACTGGGCGCTGCGGTTCCCCCGGCAGGCGTGGGGGGCAGTGACGAAGCCGGCGACCCGGACGCCCTCGTTCTCCGTGTCCACGCTCTGCAGATTGCCGGCGAACTCCCGGCCCAGCAGGGCGTACACCGCCGAGGCAGCCTGCCCGTCCCCGGGGGAGAAAAACTCCTCCTGCCCGTCCCGCAGACAGCGGACGCTGATCTCCGGGCGGCCCAGGGCGCAGCGCAGCGCCGCCTGGACGCAGGCCGCGCTCTCGGCCCGGTCGGTGCCCAGGAACTTCTGCCGGGCGGGGGTGTTGTAGAAAAGGTCTCTTACGACGATGGTGGTGCCTTCCGGGCAGCCGGTCTCCTCCATGGATTCGATCTCCCCGGCGGCCACCTCCACCCGGACGCCCATGGCCTCGCCCCGGGCCCGGGTGGTGAGGGTGATGCGGCTGACGCTGGCGATGGCGGCCAGCGCCTCACCCCGGAAGCCCAGGGTGCCGATGGCCTCCAGCCCCCGCTCGTCGCGGAGCTTGCTGGTGGCGTGGCGCAGGAAGCACACCCCCGCGTCCTCCGGGGACATGCCGCAGCCGTCGTCGGTGACGCGGATCAGCTCCCGGCCTCCGGCGCGCAGCTCCAGCACCACGGTCCGGGCGCCCGCATCAAAGGCATTTTCCAGCAGCTCCTTCACCGCCGAGGCGGGCCGCTCCACCACCTCGCCCGCGGCGATCAGATCCGCCACGTGAGGGGACAAAATATGGATATGGGGCATAAAGCACCTCCGATCAGACTCGATACGATTTGAATTATAGCGCAAAATCGTTGCAGTTTCCACAGAAAAATGTTAAAATGACACTTCAAGTATACCGCTGAAGGAGAAACGCTCCATGCCGCTGGAAAGACGGGAGATCGCCCCGGAAAAAATGAAGGAACAGATGGACGTGTGCCGCCGCCTGCAGGCCGCTTTGGGGCCGGGGGAGCGGTTCGCCATGGTGGACACCTACGGCTGTCAGCAGAACGAGTCCGACAGCGAGGTGCTCCGGGGCTATCTCCGGGCCATGGGCTACGCCATCACCGACGACGAGGAAAAGGCGGACGTGATCGTGGTGAACACCTGCGCCGTGCGGGAGCACGCCCAGATGCGGGTGTTCGGCAACGTGGGCGCCCTCAGCCATATCAAGCGGGTCCACCCGGAGCGGATCGTGGTGCTGTGCGGCTGCATGGCCCAGAGCGAGGCCATCCGGGAGCAGGTGAAGCGCTCTTACCGGATGGTGGACCTGTGCTTCGGGCCCCACGAGCTGTGGCGGTTCCCCGAGCTGCTGGAGCGCACCATCCGGGTCCACGGCCTTTCCGGCAATACGAGCCGGGTGTTCGAGGCCACCGACACCGAGACCGTGGCCGAGGGCCTGCCCCGGGCCCGGGACGGCAGCGTGAAGGCCTGGCTCACCATCATGAACGGCTGCAACAACTTCTGTACCTACTGCATCGTGCCCTACGTCCGGGGCAGGGAGCGGTCCCGGCGGAGCGCGGACGTGGTGGCCGAGGCCCGGGAGCTGGTGGAGGCGGGGTACAAGGACATCACCCTGCTGGGCCAGAACGTGAACTCCTACGGCCGGGGGCTGAACGAGGACGTGGATTTCGCCGCCCTGCTGCGGAAGATCAACGCCATCCCCGGGGATTTCCGGATCCGGTTCATGACCAGCCATCCCAAGGACGCCACGGAGACGCTCTTCGCCGCCATGGCCGAGTGCGAAAAGTGCGCCCCCCACATCCATCTGCCCGTCCAGTCCGGCTCCGACAGGATCCTGAAGGCCATGAACCGGCACTACACCCGGGAGAAATACCTCTCCGTGGTGGAGACCGCCCGGCGGTATATCCCCGAGCTGGTGCTGACCACGGACGTGATCGTGGGCTTCCCCGGGGAGACGGAGGAGGATTTCCTGGACACCCTGCGGCTGACGGAGGAGGTGGAGTTCGACTCCATGTTCACCTTCATCTACTCCCGTCGCCCCGGCACCCCCGCCGCGGAATGGCCCGACGACACCCCCCGGGCCGTGATCCAGGAGCGGTTCGACCGGCTGCTGCAGAGCGCCAACGCCGTGTCCGCCCGGCTCCATAAGGCCCAGGAGGGCAAGACCGTCCGGGTGCTGATCGACGGCCTGAGCAAAAACGGAGAGTATAACCTGTCCTCCCGCACCGGCGGGGGCCGGCTGGTCCATTTACGGGGACCGGAGGACCTCATCGGCCAATGGGCGGAAGTGAAGATCACCGACAGCAACACCTTCGCCCTGTTCGGGGAAAAGCTCTGATAAAGTCCAACGACAAGGAGAGAAAGACATTGCCCGCTGAAACCACCCCCATGAAGGTCCAGTACAACGCCATCAAGGCCGAGCATCCGGACTGCCTGCTGTTTTACCGGCTGGGGGATTTTTACGAAATGTTCGACGCGGACGCCCAGGTGGGCGCCCGGGAACTGGATCTGGCGCTGACCACCCGGGACCGGGGCCGGCCGGAGGAGGAGCAGACCCCCATGTGCGGCGTGCCCTATCACAGCGCGGAGCAGTATATCTCCCGGCTGATCGCCAAGGGCTATAAGGTGGCCGTGTGCGAGCAGATGGAGGACCCCAGGCTGGCCAAGGGGATCGTGAAGCGGGACGTGATCCGCATCATCACCCCCGGCACCGTCATGGAGAGCTCCATGCTGGAGGAAGGGGAGTCCAACTATCTGGGGGCCGTGTATCTGGAGAAGAACGCCGGGGGCTGCGCCTTTGCGGACGTGTCCACCGGCGAGGTGTGCGCCGCCTCCTTCGAGGGCGCGGCGGCGGTCCATATCGTCAACGAGCTGGCCCGGTTCCGGCCCCGGGAGGCGGTGCTCTCCGCCCTGGCCGCCGACAGCCGGGAGCTCCGGGACACCCTGGAAAGACGGCTCTCCTGCCGGGTGGAGGCGGCCGCCGGGCTGTTTCTGCCGGAGGAGTGCGCGGACCGTATCCGGCAGCAGTACGGCGGGGAGCCGGAGGCCCTGGGGCTGGACGAGGCCGCGGGGCGGGCTCTGGGCGCTCTGCTGGGCTACCTGAGCGACGCCCAGCGGGGGAATATGAGCCAGCTTCGGCTCCCGGACGTGTTCACCCGGGGCCGGTACATGGAGCTGGACCCCACCGCCCGGCGGCATCTGGAGCTGACGGAAAACCTGCGCACCGGGGAGAAAAAGGGCTCTCTGCTGTGGGTGCTGGACAAGACCCGCACGCCCATGGGCGGGCGGATGCTCCGCAGCTGGGTGGAGCGGCCGCTGCTGTCTCCCGTGGCCATCCGACGGCGGCTCTCGGCGGTGGACGAGCTCTATAAGGACAACGTGGGCCGGGGCGAGCTCCGGGAGCTGCTCAGCTCTGTGGGGGATATCCAGCGGCTCACCAGCCGGGCGGTGTACGGCACCGCCAACGGCCGGGATATGCTGTCTTTGGGAAGATATCTCTCCGTACTGCCGGAGCTGCTGGGCCGGCTGGGCAAGTACAAAAGCGCCCTGCTCTGCTCCCTGCGGGAGGCGGACCCGCTGGAGGACGTTGCGGCCCTGCTCCGCCGGGCCATCGACGACGACCCGCCCTTCTCCGTCCGGGAAGGAGGCATCCTCCGCGCCGGGTACAGCGAGGAGGTGGACCGGCTCCGCCAGATCCGCAGCAGCGGCGCGGGCATGGTGGCCGCGCTGGAGGCCCGGGAGCGGGAACGCACCGGCATCAAAAAGCTGAAGGTGGGCTACAACAAGGTCTTCGGCTATTACATCGACGTGCCCAACTCCGCCGGCGCCGTGGAGCTTCCGGAGGAATACATCCGCAAGCAGACGCTGGTGAACGCCGAGCGCTACTTCACCCCGGAGCTGAAAAAGCTGGAGGACGACATCACCTCCGCCCGGGAGCGGATCGAGCAGCTGGAATACGACTTCTTCATGGATATCCTGCGCCGGGTGGCCGAGCGGGTGGACGCCATCCAGAACACCGCCGCCGCCGTGGCCGAGCTGGACGCGGTGTGCTCTCTGGCAGAGGTGGCGGTG
Organism: Oscillospiraceae bacterium; assembly: GCA_017455685.1. Lineage (GTDB taxonomy): Bacteria > Bacillota > Clostridia > Oscillospirales > Oscillospiraceae > Apopatocola. The sequence continues at coordinate 33,694 of JAFSZH010000002.1, read as the reverse complement.
CGCAACGGCTACGTCTGCCCGGAGATCGAGGTCTCCCGGAGTATCCACATCACCGAGGGGCGGCACCCCGTGGTGGAGCAGATGCAGAAGGACGTGCTCTTCGTGCCCAACGACACCCACCTGAACGACGGCGACGACCGGGTGGCTATCGTCACCGGGCCCAACATGGCGGGCAAAAGCACCTACATGCGCCAGACCGCCATCATCGTGCTCATGGCCCAAATGGGCTCCTTCGTCCCCGCCAAAGACGCCTGTATCGGCGTGGTGGACCGGGTGTTCACCCGCATCGGCGCCAGTGACGACCTGGCCGGAGGCCAGTCCACCTTCATGGTGGAGATGAGCGAGGTGGCCTCCATATTGAAAAACGCCACCGCCGACTCCCTGCTGATCCTGGACGAGATCGGCCGGGGCACCTCCACCTACGACGGCATGGCCATCGCCCGGGCGGTGCTGGAATACTGCGCCGACCCCAAACGGCTGGGGGCCAAGACCATGTTCGCCACCCATTACCACGAGCTCAGCGTGCTGGAGGGCACCCTGCCCGGGGTACGCAACTACAACATCAGCGCCAAGCGCCAGAACGGGAAGCTGATCTTCCTGCGGAAGATCCTGCCCGGCGCCACCGACGAGAGCTACGGCATCGAGGTGGCCAAGCTGGCCGGGGTCCCCGAGGTCGTGATCCGCTCGGCCTCCGCCCACCTGCGGGAGCTGAACGACCAGGGGGCCGCCCCCGCTGTGCCGGCCGCCCTCCGGGACGACGACCAGGTGAGCATCACCGACGTGGGGGCCGGGGCTCTGGCCGAGCGGCTCCGGGGCATCGACCCGGATTCCCTCACCCCCCGGGAGGCCCTGCAGCTGCTCTATGAACTGAAAAAAGAGGCCGACAGTCATTAATACCAATATCCGACAGAACCTTTTGATTCTTTCCGGTCAGAATCGCGCCATGCTTCGTTGCTTCCCTTGCGAATATATTCCCATTATTCGCTGCGGAAATCGCCTCGCCTGACACAATTCTGCCTTGGAAATCACGCAAAAGCTTTCTGTCAGATATTAGTATGATGAACTACCGGCCGGGAGGACGAAATGAAAAAATCCACCGCTGTCATTCTTCTGCTTGTCAGTCTGCTTCTCATCGCCGGAGGCATCGTCCTGGGCGTGGCCACCGGCTGGAGCCGCCCGGGATACGGCACGCTGGTCACGCTGGGCGAATACGATACCGGGAGCCTGAACGCCATCCAGATCAACAGCCAGAGCGCCAGCGTCTGCCTTTACGACGGCTCCGGCAGGACCGTCACGGTGGACGCCGAAGGCGGCGCCGGGGGGCTCTTTTCCGCGGAACTCCGGGGAAACACGCTGGTCATCACCCAGGAAAAGTCGGGAAATACGGGATTTCGGCTGTTTGGGATCAACTTTATTCTGTTTGGCAGGGACGCCGAAGACCTGCGCCTGGTCGTCTGGCTGCCGCAAAGCTATGCCGGCTCCGTGGCGGTGAGCACCGATTCCGGAGACATCTCCCTCAACGGCCTTCGGGGCAGACAGTCCCTGTCGCTGGCGACCTCCAGCGGGGACGTGGATGCGTACGAGTGCCGGGCAGAGGAGCTGAACGTCGCCACCTCCAGCGGAGACGTGTATCTGGGAGACAGCGAGATCTCCCGGCTCCTCGTCACCGCTTCCAGCGGCCAGATCAGCCTGCGGGATCTGATCTGCGCGTCGCTGATGGCGGAGACCAGCAGCGGCGACGTGTGGGGCTCCGTGCTGGATGCCGACAGCATCGGCGTCCGCACCTCCAGCGGCGACGTGATCCTGGATGACGTGGAGCGGGGCGCCGTGGAGCTGAACACCGCCTCCGGCAGCGTAGCCCTGACCGACGCCGCGCCGGAGAGCCTCAGCGTGAGGACCGGAAGCGGCGACGTGGACCTGGTGCTGCTGGGCGACGAAAAGGCGTACACGGTGGACTTCTCCTCCGGCTCCGGCGAGCTGGACGGCTCCCGGGGCGGGAAAGGCGACCGGCTGGTGACGATCCGCACCTCCTCCGGCGACGCCGACGTCAGCTTTGAGGATTAATACGGAAATACGGCCGGGCCGCCGCGGAGCATCGCTCCGCGGCGGCCTTTTTTACGCGTTCTTTTCCACCCATTCCCGGACAAATTCCGCGAATCTTCTCGTGGCGGGACCGGCGGCGTCCCCGGCGGGGACCGCCAGCGCCAGCGTCCGGCTGGCGGCGGGCTCCAAAGGCCGGAGGGCCACCCCGTCCTCCCGGCCGGTGAGCAGCAGCTCGGGCATGATGCTCACCCCCAGACCCTGCTCCACCATGGCGATGATGGCGTAGTCGTCCTTGGTGGTGAAGCGGACGTTGGGCGTCACCCCCGCCGCCTCCAGTGCCCGGCGGGCGTCGTCGTCGGAGGTCTCCAGCAGGCTGATAAAGGGCTCCCGGGCCACGGCGGCCGCCGGGCAGACCTCCAGCGCCGCCAGCGGATGGTTTTTCGGCAGCACCGCCAGCAGCCGGTCCTCCTTCAGCGGCGTGCAGGGGCACCTGAGCTCGGTGGGCAGGGCGACGAAGCCCACGTCCGCGCTTCCGTCGGAGAGCCAGCGATCCACGTCGTGATAGTCCCCGTTGAACAGACGGAAATCCACCCGGGGATAGAGGGCTTGGAACTCCTGGAGCATCCCGGGCAGCCAGTGGACCGCCACGCTGGTGAAGGTGGCCACGCGCACCGTGCCGGCGGCCAGCCCCCGGAGCTCCGCCGCGGCCTGTTCCAGCCGCTCCTGGGAGCGGAGGACTTCCCGGACCCGGGGCATCAGCGCCTCGCCCTCCGGGGTCAGCCGGGCGCCCACCCGGCTCCGGCGCAGCAGGGGAAAGCCGAACTCCTCCTCCAGCGCCGCAAGGACGTGGCTGACCCCGGACTGGGTGAGCCCCAGCTCCTCCGCGGCCCGCGTCAGAGAGGAGTACTCCACGATTTTTTCGAAAACCTCGTATTTTTTTGTGTCCATCTTCAAAAAACCTCTTGCATTTTTGTGGAAAGTGGGGTAATATACGGCCATATAAATTACAAATACTTATATTACACATTATAATATGTAATGTGTCGTTTGTCAAGGGGGCGTAAACATGAATTTCTCGGAGCTGATCATGTTCGGAGCGTATCTGATCTTCATGGTGGGGATCGGGGTAACGTTTTTCCTGCGGAGCACCACCGCCGGGGAGAAGGACTATTTTCTTGGCGGCCGGAAAATGGGCGCCTGGGTGTCGGGTCTCAGTGCCGGGGCCTCGGATATGAGCGCCTGGGTGCTGATGGGTCTGCCCGCCTCCATTTACACTTACGGCATGGGCAAGAGCTGGATCGCCATCGGCCTTTTCATCGGGTATGCCCTGAGCTGGTTTCTGGTAGCGCCCCGGCTGCGAGCGTTCAGCGTGGTGTGCGACGACGCCATCACCGTGCCCCAGTATCTGACCAACCGGTTCCTCGGCAAGAGCCGCTGGCTGCAGGTGGCCTCGGCGGTGATCTTTCTGGCAGCCTACACGGTCTACGCCGCCAGCAGCATCAAGGCCTGCGGCACGCTGTTCAACACGGTGCTGGGGGTCAACGCCACCGCGGCCATGTACTTCGCCGCGCTGATCATCGTGGGCTATACCTTCCTGGGCGGGTTCAACGCCGTGTGCTGGACGGACTTTTTCCAGGGCCTGCTGATGCTGGGCGCCCTGCTGGCCGCACCGCTGGCGGCGCTGGCCATGATGCCCGCCGGGGGACAGGCCGGGGCCTTTTCCGGGGATTTCTGGAACCTCTTCACCGGCTGGAAGGATATCGTCTCCGGCATGGGCTGGGGCCTGGGCTACTTCGGCATGCCCCATATCATCATCCGCTTCATGTCCGTCAAATCCCAGCAGGAGCTGAAAAAAGCCCGGGTCATCGGCGTGGGCTGGACGCTGCTGATCCTCACCTTCTCGGTGCTGGTGGGCTGCGTGGGCCGGCTGTTCCTGGGCGACGCGGTGGAGGGCAGCGTGGTGTTCATCACCATGGTGCGCAAGATCTTCGCCGGGCCCTGGCTGGGACTGATCTCCGGTCTGCTGCTCAGCGCCATCCTGGCCGGGGCCATGAGCACCGCCGACTCCCAGCTGCTGGCCGCCTCCAGTGCCTTCGCCAGCGACGTGTACCGGGGCGTGATCCGAAAGGAGAAGAGCACCGACAGGGAGATGCTGTGGGTGAGCCGGATCGTGGTGCTCGTCATCGCCGCCGCGGCGCTTATCATCGCCGCCGACCCCGACAGCGGCACCATCATGAGCCTGGTGGAGAACGCCTGGGGCCTCTTCGGCGCCGCCTTCGGGCCGGTGATCCTGCTGAGCCTCCACTGGCGGAAGATGACCTTCGCCGGGGCCGCGGCGGGCATGATCTGCGGCGCGGTGACGGACGCGCTGTGGCTGGCCTTCCTGGGCGGCACCGGGATCTACGAGATCGTTCCCGGCTTCCTGGCGGGCCTGCTTGCCTGCTGGGCCGTGTCGGTCCTGGGCGGCGGGGCCTCCCGGGCGGTGGAGGAGCGCTTCGACAAGGGCGTGGCCGCCGCTGGAGAATGAGCAACTTGCAAAAAACGGCCGTCCCCGCGCTTTTTCCGTTGGACAGAAAAGGCGGCAAGAGGAAGGATCTCAACAGAAAGACCGGCGCGGCCAGGAGGCCGCGCCGGTCTTTTTTGCGGATGGACGCTTACTTTTTGCCCCGGCGGCGGAAGTCCTCGTTGATGGCTCCGCACCAGTCCGCCTGGATGGGCCGACCCTCCCGGGCGGCGGCAATGACGCCGCTGACGGTCCTGTAATTCAGCGCGGTGCCCTTGCTGTCGCAGCAGTAGCGGACGGCCCGGTCCTCCCGAATGCCGAAGCTGCGGGCGGCGGCGATGGCGTCCATGTTGGCCCCCAGGAACAGAAATTCCCAGCCGTGCTTTTCCTGCCGGCTCTTCACCATCCGCTGCACCTTGTCGTAGGTGTACTCCCGGCTGGCGTTCTCCATGCCGTCGGTGGTGATGACGAAGATCGTCCGGGCCGGCCGGTCCTCCTCCCGGGCGTACTTGTGCACCAGCCCGATGTGGTGCACGGCCCCGCCGATGGCGTCCAACAGGGCGGTGCACCCGCCCACCCGGTACTGTTCGTCGGTCATGGGCTCCACCGTCCGGACGTCCGCCCGGTCGTAGAGCACCCGGGAGTCATTGGAGAACAGCACGGCGGAGAGCAGGGCCCGGCCGGGCTCCTTCTTCTGCCGCTCGAGCATGGCGTTGAAGCCCCCGATGGTGTCCGACTCCAGCCCCGCCATGGAGCCGCTGCTGTCAAGGATGAATACGATCTCGGTGAGTTCTTCGTTCATGAAAACGATCCCCTTTCTTTTTCCTGATGGCATGAGCATACAGGATAAGAAAAGGGGATCGGTCAACCGGAGGTTGACAGTTTTCAGGCCTTGAGTCCGGTCTTCAGCAGCGGCAGACGGCAGTCGTCCAGCGCGGCGTTGATCAGCGGGACGCAGTACATTTTCCGCTCGATGTAGTATTGCACCACCAGATCCGCCCGGCTGCTGCGGGTCAGGGAATACCCGGCCTTGTTCAGCAGCTTCTGGGTCCCGTCCATGTCCAGCTCCAGGCCGATGGCCAGCTGGATGGCGGTGTTCTTGGTGGGCTGATATTCCTTGTTGTTCAGGATCTTGCTGAAAAGCTGCCGGCTGATCTCCGCCCGCTTGTAGACCTCGGAGTCCTTGCCGGTGCGCTCGCGGAGCAGGTCCAGCAGGTACTCGGAAAAGGTGCTCTCCCGGCTGCGGAGCACGTCGTCCAGCGAGCTGCCCGCGGCGGGGAGAGACGAATCCGCCTCCGCGAGGGAGAACAGGTCCGAGGTGACCTCCCGGGCGGTTTTTCGCCGGGGCCGCCGGGCGGACAGGCGCGGCCGGTTGGTATAGGCCGCTTCAAAAACGGCGCTCTCCTCCCGGCGCTTTTCCTCCGCGTAATTGTCGTCGATGTAGTTTTTCAGATCGGCGAACAGGGACCCGGCCAGGTCGAAGGCCTCCGTGTTGAACAGCACCAGCCAGATCTGCCTCTCGTGGTCCATCAGATGGTCGGTGACGGCGGCGATGGCCACGGACAGAGCCACGTCCTTGGGGAAGGCGTAGCTCCCGGCCCCCATCAGCGGGAAGGCCACCGAGGCGCAGCCCAGCTCGTCGGCCAGGGAGAGGGCCGCGTCGTAGGCCCGGCGCAGCAGCGCCGCCTCGCCGTGCTCTCCGTCGACCCACGCGGGGCTCACGGTGTGCAGCACGTATCTGGCCAGGAGGTCAAAAGCGGGGGTGGCGGCGGCGCAGCCCACGGCGATCTCGCCGATCTCCTTCCGGGCGGCCAGCAGCGCGGGCCCCGCCGCAGCGTGGATGGCGCAGTCCGTGCCCTGACCCACCACCGGCAGGGGGTTGGCCGTGTTCACGACGGCGTCGGCGTGAACGAGGGTGATATCGTTTCGGATGATCTCAAAAGGCATGGCGTTACCTCTGCGATCGGCTTATTTCCCCGCTTCGGGGAGACAGTGCATCTGCGTGCGTCCCAGGACGCGGAAGCCCTCGGCCCCACCGGAGAGAGTGCGGAGGCCGAAGTCAGCGGAGCGCAATTTGAGGTAGAGCGTGATGCTCCGCTCGTCGGCGCCGCCCGCCGGGAACTGGCTGACGTGGCAGCGGAAGATGGCGTTCAGCTGCTTTTCGAGCAGCCCCGCCGTTTTCACGAAGCGGTTGGGCCGGGCGGTCATGTAAAAGGCCAGAGCCTCCGCCGGGGCCGTTTCCGCGCCGTACCGGGCCATGATCTCCGCGTAGGGGGCGAAGTAGGAGAGCGTTTTGGCGCACTCGCCTACCCTCCGGTGGTCGACGTGGCACTCGCTGGCAGGGTCCGGGTCCGGGGCGAAGATCACCTGGGGCTTCACCTCGCCGACGACCTTTGCCGCCGAGCGGAGCAGCTCATCGGGGTCGTAAAACCCGCCGTCGGAGAGACCCAGGAAGCGCACGTCCTCCACCCCCAGCATCCGGGCGGAGGCGCGGGCCTCATCCTGCCGGATGGGGATGAGCGCCTCGGGCGTGGTGCCCGCGGGGGCGTGGTCCAGACCGTAGCGGCCGTCCAGGCAGATAAGGAAGGTCACCTGCTTCCCGGCGGCGGCCAGTCTGGCCGCCGTGGCCCCGGCGCCGATCTCGATGTCGTCCGGATGGGGGCCCAGGAACAGATAGCGCTCATAGTCTTCGATCTTCGGGGGCGGCGCGGCGAAGCGCAGGGCGAGAGAGGTCAGGCTCATGCGCCCCTCGCCTCTTTCCGGGCGCGGAGCTCCGCGCAGATCCGGTCGTACTCCGGCTCATCCAGCGTATACCGGCGCAGGTACAGCCAGTAGGAGATCAGCATCAGCGCGTAGGGCAGGGCGATCATCACCAGCAGCAGACCCATGGACTGGCTGTGGCTGGCGCCCCGGAGCAGCTCGTGGATGGAGGCGAGCTTTTCCGCCTCGGTGATCTGCCCGGCGGCCGCGGCGTTCTCCAGAGAGGAGATCCGGTTGGTGTAGCTGGTGACCCCGGTCAGCAGGTAGGTGCCGGAGGCGATGACCACCGTCAGCGCCGAGGCCAGCTTGGTCAGGAAGGGCCGCAGGGAGGTGATGATGCCCTCGTCCCGGGTGCCGCGGACGTACTCGTTGTATTCCACCGTGTTGATCACGGAGATCATCAGGATGAGATAGAAGCCGTACTGGCCGAAGTTGGCCAGCATGTAGCCCAGAGTGATGAGCAGGAACTTGAGGTCGACGCCGCCCAGCATCGCCGCGCCGGCCTTCATGGCCAGACCGGGGAGGAGCATCAGCAGGTAGCCGGCGGTGGAGACCTTCACCAGCACGCCCATCAGCTTTTTCCGGTGCAGCTTCCGGGAGATGGCGGGATAGAAGAGCATCAGCAGTGCCGTGACGGACATGCCCACCGTGGTGAACAGGGAGTAGAGCCCGCCCTCGTAGCCAAACTCGAAATAGATATAGGTGGCGCCCACGCCGGAGACCACCACGCCGTTGCCCACCTCGTGGATCAGGAAGATCAGCGCGATCCACAGCAGCTGGTCGTTGCCGGTGATGGTGCTCCAGATCTTTTTGAAGCTCACCGGCGGCACGGGCTCCTTTTCATAGTCCCGGTTCTCCTTCACGCCGAAAAGCACGAAGCACAGGAAGGCGGGGCAGATAACGGCCACGGCCAGGGCGATGCGCCCGAAGGCCACGCTGGTGCTGCCGCCGATGGCGTTGGCGCCGGTGGTGAACATGGGGATGAAGATGCTGGCCGATACGGAGCCGATGCCGGCGAAGAGGGTGGTCCGGGCGGTGAAGACGTTGCGGGCGTCCCCGTCGGAGCTCAAGGCCGGGATCATGCCCCAGTAGGAGATGTCGCCCATGGTGTAGGCGATGGAGTACAGGAAGTAGATCAGCCCGAAGAACCACACGAAGCTCCAGCCCTGCAGTTTGGTGTTGAAGGCGGCGCAGATCACCGCGGAGGTGGAGAACATGCCCACCAGGATCCAGGGCTTGAACTTGCCCCAGCGGGTCCGGGTGCGCTCGATGATGTTGCCCATGATGGGGTCGTTGAGGGCGTCGAACACCCGGGCGCCCACCATGATGGCGGTGATGGCGCCCAGCTGGGCGGCGGTCAGCTCCCGGGTGAACAGCACGAAGGTGAGCAGGAAGTTGGTGACCAGAGTGTAGACCATGTCCCGGCCCACGGTGCCCAGGGGGAACATGATCAGATTGCGGCGGTTCCTTTGTTTCTCGTCCATGACGGTTTCATCTCCTGTTGATATGTATGTCTCGCGAACGGCAGTCGGGAAAAGACGGAAAGGGTCATTGTGCCGCCTCGGGCTCCCGCAGCCGGGAGCGCCAGCGGCCGAAGAAGAAGTAGAGCGTCATCAGCGCGCTGTTGAAGATCCAGCTGGCGGGGTAGCTGACGGCCACGTTGAGCACCGTGGGGGCGCTCACAAGGTGGATCGCCACGATCCAGACGACCCGGAAGCCGCAGATGCCCACCAGGGTGATCAGCATGGGACGCAGCGTCTCACCGGTGCCCCGGATGGAGGCGCCGAACAGATCCCCGAAGAGATAGACGAAGTAGAACGGCACCATCACGTGATTGGCTAAAACGGCGTAGTTCATCACGGCTTCGTCGTTGATGAAGAGGCGCGAAAGGGGCCGGACGAAAACGTACAGCATCACGCTGACTGGAACGATCACGGCGGACTCCAGCGCAAAGCAGGTCCGGATGGTCTTGCGGACCCGGTCCAGCTTTCCCGCCCCGTAGTTCTGCGCCACGAAGGTGGACGCGGCGATGGCGAAGGTCTCGAACATGCTCCAGATCAGCGAGCAGATCTTGTTGTTGACGCCCCAGCCGGTGAGCACGTCCGTGCCCAGGGAGTTGACCGTGGACTGAATGGTGATGTTGGAGATGGAAAAGAGGATGCCGGAGATCCCCATGGGCACGCCCAGCCGGGTGATCTCCCGGAGGGTTTTCGGGTCGAAGCGCACGTCCTTCAGCGTCAGCCGGGCGGCGTTGTCCGCCCGGCACAGCCGGCGGACAGCCAGCAGCGCGGCTGCCATCTGGGATACGGCGGTGGCTGCCGCCGCTCCCGCCACGCCCCAGCGGAACACCAGCACGAACGCAAGGTCCAGCACCACGTTCAGCAGCATGGCGGCGATCAGATAGTAAAAGGGCCGTTTGGAGTCCCCGATGGCCCGGAGGATGGCGGCGGCCATGTCGTAGATGAAAACGCCGATGAAGCTGACGTAGATGATCCGGGTGTAGATCTGTGAATAGGGCAGCATGTCCGCGGGGATCTGCATGAGCTTCATGAACAGAGGCGTGGCAGGCACGCAGATCAGCGCCGTCAGCAGCCCGCCCGTCAGGGAGAAGGCCATGCCGGTGTGGACGGCCCGCCGGACCCGGTCGGGATTCTCCGCGCCCCAGCCCTGGCTCACCACGATGGCCGAGCCGGAGCAGAAGCCCAGAAACAGGTTGAGGAACAGCCGCGTCAGGTTGGAGGTGGAGTTGATGGCCCCCAGGGCGTACTTGCCCACGCCCTGTCCCACGATGATGGCGTCGGCGATGCCGAAGACCTGCTGAAAGACGCTCTGGAGAAAGATGGGGATGAGAAACAGGATCATTTCTTTCCAGATCACGCCCTCGGTGATGCTATTTTTGACTCTGTGTTCCATGATACGTCTCCCGGCGGTTTACTGCGCGTCTTTGGATTTGCTTCCGGTGCTGCGGAGCAGCGACACGGCGGTGGTGACGGCCACGAAAATGTTGGCCGCCCCGCCCACAAAGTTGAGTATGGCGAAGCTGAAAACGCTGTACATGAGCATGTTGACGAGAAACACCAGCTTCAGACGGCGCTCGTCGTCCCGGAAGCGGAAGACGGCGACGGAGTATTCCAGATTGGCGACCACGGGCAGCCAGCCCAGCAGCCCCCGGTTGTTGAACGCCACACCCAGCACCACGCCCAGGGCGATCAGCGTCCACTCCACGGCCCTGCTCCTGCCGTTCTTAATGGCCGCCAGGTTGCGCAGGATGGCCACCACGTTCTGGGCGGTGCTGCTGTAACCCTTCAATATGATGGAGCCGACGCCGTAAAAGACCTGGCTCAGCATCTGGATGGCCAGGATCTCACTGCGCTTTTCCCGGGTGCCGCTGATGGAATCGGTGACCATCGCCCCCAGGCTGCACACGTTGCCGACAAGGATATCGTTCAAGAAAACACACCTCAGATTGTAATCGCGGGGCAGAGTGTGGGATATGGCTCCAAATTCGCTCCGCCGTGAGAGTCTTGATAATGAGTCAATACTACAAGTCGAGTATATACAGTGTGATTATAGCATGTTTTTTGTATAGAAACAGAACAAATTTAAAAATCACCGGCTGCGGTTTTTTGTTCCGCAGCCGGTTGGCGTTTTTTTCTGTAAGAATCTGCAAAACTACAAAACAGAGTTGCGGTGATTAGTGCAAAGGAAGTGGGAATGAACGACTTTTGGTAATGCTGTCGTTGCCTATTCATAATTACGGCATCCCAAGACGGGACAGCACATCTGCTTGGACAGAATTATTTTTGATGCAAAAAACGACAAAAAGCCGAAAAACAGTGTTGACAAAACAGGGTTTTTGGGTATAACATATAATTACCACGGTAAATCATCGGTAACATCTTTGTAGTCAACCACCTCTTTTATGATCGTTTCTGGATCTATCTCATAAGTACTAAGATATTTGTTCCAGAAGTCTTTATACATTTCAAAATCAAAAGAGGTGTTCTCGGGCTTTATCATTATCAGGAGCTTAAAAAATAGGATTGTTGCTTCTTCAGGCGTGATGGTTTGATCGAGAACGGCTTCTATGATCGAAAGCCATAAATCATTAGAGATATTTGTCGTAAGAGATAAATAATTATCCTCTATAAAGGAAAACGTGCCGAATCTTATATTGAGATCAATAAAATTTTGCCTTACTGTTGGTTTCATAGAATCTCTGGCAATTGACCGCGAATCGTAAAAAAGGCGAGCCATCTTTTTATCTGCAGCAAAGTTTTTTATCAGGAGACCGTGATAAGAAAACACGCCCAGACTTTTATCCGGAAACAGCTCGGGCTTCTCATTGAAAATATCCAATGCTTTTTGAAGAATAATAGATCGATAATTCTTCATTACCTCCACCAAGATTTCACCTTTGGAGCTGTAGTGGTGCAATACGGCTACGTGAGAAATGCCAAGAGCGTTTCCTATAGCGCGTAAAGTGGTGTTTCGATATCCGTTTTCGTAAAAAGACCAGGCGGCAGTGGAATAGATCTCTTTTTTCAGATTGTCTCTTTTTGTCATGGTAGAACCCTTTGTTGTGGAGTGTTAAAAACATCAGAGAAAAATGAATTTATCTGCTAATAGAAAATACTCAATTATTTTATCAGATAGAAAATGATAAAGCAAGGAGGTAATTCGTCATGATTTAATTTGTATTCAGTAAGGATCAAATTTTGCAGGAAAAAAGAGGAGGAGGAAAAGTATGAAAGACAATCTTGATTTGAACAGCACAGATTATGACGTTAATTGCTTTGAAGAGGATCCCCGTTCAATAAACTGCCGAAAAGAAGCACAGTTTACGCAAATTTTTCTGATTGGCATGACAATCCTGATTTTTATTGTCAGCTATATCGTGGGGAGAGGGGATCCTGCTAATTTCGTTTACGTGTTTGGCTGGCCACTTTGGTATGTTCTGGCAGTGGCAATTATCGTTGTAATCGTAGCAGTCGGAATGATATGGGGAAAGAAAAGCTTCAAGATTTACAGTCTTGACGCTATCGCTGATGATAAGGAGACGGAAGAATAATGGATTACGGATTTGTTGTATCTAAAGAAACCAGCACCGTTATCATGGTCATCTTCGCCATCTATTCTCTGTTGATATGCGGGCTTGGTTTATATACGATGTATGCGAGCAGAAAGCTTTCTGCTTCTGATAAGATTGCCAACTGGCTTGTTGGCGGCGGCAACCTGGGGCCGTTCGCTGTCTGTATGATCGGCGTTACCAACCTGCTTTCAGCAGGCGCTATGATCGGCAACGCCGGCCTTGTTTACTCCAGTGGCGGCTATATTGTGTCGGTATCCATCATAACCAACACATACTGCGTCTTTTATCTTTTAGGAACACTCGGAAAGAAGATGGCTATTGTCAGGGCAAGAACCGGCATGGAGTCCGTGTGCGGCATTCTCAGATCCCGATTCAATTCTAAAACACTTTCCATGGTAGCTGCGCTGATCATGGCGTTCTTTCTTACAATGAATCTGTCCAGTCAGTTTATGGGCGGCGCGAAATTTTTCGCGATCCTTTCGGGCTCTAACAGCTACTACATCGGTATGGTCCTTATTGCGGCGGTCACGATCATCTATACTGCATGCGGCGGCATTAAGTCCATGGCCAGAATCGCTGTGCTGCAAGGCATGCTTATGATGTTCTCCTGCACCTTTATGTTTATTGTGATGTATCGTTCTTTGGGACAGAAGTATGGTTCGTTTGAGCAGGGCATGTATTGGATCGCAACAAACTCCGATTTGTTCATGCCGTCGAAGTATACGTTTATGCAGGCACTGGGAACCGCTTTTTCGATCAGTCTCGCTTCCACGGTCATGCCCTACAGTGTCGTGACTACATTGACGTACAAGAAAGCATCTACTGTCAGACGCGCTTTTATCCTGTCCATGATCGCCTGCCCCTTTATCAGCGTTGTGCTGACGAATGCTGCTGTCTTCACAATGGGTATCAATCCCAGCCTGGCCAGCGGTGACTATGTTACGGCATATATCGCCGGCGTAATGTCTCCCAAAATCATCGGTGCGCTGGTCCTGTGTGGAACGGCTGCGGCGATCCAGTCCTCGTGTGCGTCCTATATTCTTATTGCTGTTACGTCTTTGGTGAAGGATATGTATCAGGGCATCCTTAAGCCGGAAGTGAGCAATGAGAAGGTTTCCAAGCTTATGCCCATTTGGACGGTCATCATTGGAGTCATCGGCCTTATCATTGCTTTTAGGCCTATCGATCTGATCAGCATTATCAACCTGTTTTCGATGAGCGGCCTTTGCTGCGGCCTGTTCTTCCCGCTGGTTTTCGGCCTCCACTCGAAGAAGGTCACTCCCAAAGGAGCCGTATGGAGCGCTTTCTCCGGAGTGGTGACATATATTACCTTCTTCCTTCTGCAGCGCGGGGCTGTGACAGGTGCGGTTTACAGGTCACTGGGGAATATCCACCCGATCTTTTTCGGCCTTGTCGTTTCCGGTCTGGTAATGTACTTCGTCAGTAAACATACTCCTCAAGTCGAGCTTGGCGTCCTGCAGGTTTGGTTTGGAAAAACGTATGATCCGGAATATGCCAAGCAGCTTAACGGGAAATAAGAGAACCCAAGGAGGATTACGCGAATGGAAGATCTGGAAAAGCTTTATAATGAGCGAGTTGCACGTTTTGTCGCTACGGTTGAGCATAAGGAGCCGGATATCGTTCCTATTGCCTCCATTGCGGGAGAATACCAACCATCCTATGCTGGACATTCACTCTGGGAGGTCCTTGAAGATCCCGAACTGGAGCTCCAATGCTATGTAAAATGCTTTCGCGATATTTATTGCGATGCTGTAAAAAACATCGGGCTGAACAGAAACATGAAGCTTTACGATATCCTTGGGAACAACTGCTTCATGGTGACGAATGACGGGAAATCTCTCCAACATGTTGAGAGAGTCTATATGGAAAAAGAGGATTATCCCGCTTTTCTGCAAAACTATCACAAGTATATTGACGATGTGTTTTACCCCAGAAAGTACCCTTTTTTCAGTTTGCCCTATGAGGAAAGAAAGGAAGTACTAAAAAAAGCGGTCCTAGCACAAATTGAGTATGGAAAAAGGCAGCAGTACAACGCAAAATACGTAAAAGAACAGTTGGGGTTGCCGCTTTTCTCGAATGCGATGATGTTTGAGACTCTGGATTATGTGTTCGATTTTCTGCGGGGCTTCAGACCGACGGTCAGAGATATGCACACGATGCCGGAGGTTCTAGATCAGGCGTTGGACCTCTTTACCGACTACATTATTTCCACACGTGGCCTGGAAGATATCGAGTATGCGCCTTTCCCATGGACCAGCATTCCCGGCCATTGCGCAACATTCTTGAGCGTGAAGCAATTTGAACGGTTCTATTGGCCGTCACTCAAACGGAATCTCATGGCGTTGTACGAAAAAGGGATTAAGGTGTTCCTGATGACGGAGGGAGATTGGACTCTGTTCCAGGATTTCTTCTTTGACCTGCCGAAAGACTTTATGATCCTCTCCATTGAGAGAGATGACATTTACGAAGCAAAAAAGCGGATTGGTGACATTGTTACTCTGTTTGGCGGTATGAAGACGGATACACTGAGATACAAAACAGAGCAAGAGTGCATCGATGAAGCCAAAAAGCTTGTGGACGTATGTGCACCTGGCGGCGGCTTCGTATTCTCGACAGACAGGATCCTTATCAGTCAAGCCGATGTTAATCCCGCAAACTATATCGCCGTGAGCAATTTCGTGCATGAGTACGGAAAATACCGCTAAGGAGGAGTCGTGAGCAAAATGGATGATAATACCGAGTTCAAAAAACTCTTTTATGAAGTGCTTGATGAGATCGGATATGACGAGGATCCCAAAAAGAGGGAAATATTAATGCGTTCAGACTGATTCTCGCTAGATAATCTGGTTTTTACACAGAATAACAGTTGATCCCACTTGGTGGGGGACAGTGAGGCTGAAAAGCCGATCTGTCCCCCACCATTTGTAAGTACGGAGTATGCTGACAGACAAAAACGGCAAATGAATTGTAAAACACCACAATAGATGATATAATACATGAATTAAACCGAAAGAGGTTGGGAGGTGAGCGCGTGAACAAGAATAAGCCCTCGCTGAAGGAGCGCGTCGTCATGCTGCTCCTTCTGGCCGCGATATTGCTGATCTTCGCCTTCTTCCTGAAGGACATCCTCATCCCCTTCCTGCGGCTGGAGCTGCGCAACGACGTGGAGGGAGCCCGGGAGCTGCTGGTGGACAAGGGCTGGCTGGGCTTCTTCACCGTGACGCTGGTGGAGGCCCTGCAGATGGTGGTCATCTTCGTCCCGGCGGAGTTTATCCAGATCTCCAGCGGCCTGAGCTACCCGTTTTATATCGCCCTGCTGCTGTGCGACCTGGGCGTATGCCTGGGTGCCAGCATCATTTTCGTGCTGGTGCGCACCTTTCACGTCCATAACGAGGCCTACGAGATGACCCGCCGCCGGATCGACCGGCTCTCCGCGGGCGTGCACGACCGGAACGCGGTGCTGTTTATGTACGGGCTCTTCTTCATGCCCATCGTCCCCTTCGGCGCCATCTGCTACTACGGCAGCGGCACCAAGCTCTCCTACGGCAGATATATCCGCACCGTGGCCCTGGGGGCCATCCCCTCCATCGTGGCGTCCAACCTCATGGGGGAGGCGGGCAAGCTGTTCCTGCTCCGGGATCTGTCCCTGGGCTGGCTGATCCTGGTAATCGTGCTGCTGGCGGCGGCGCTCTTCGCGCTGATCTTCGTCCTTCTCCAGCGCTGCATCTTCAAGGAGAGCGACGGCACGCCGGATTCTCCCGTCTACGCGCTGATCTTCTTCATCGTGCGGCTCTGGCACGGCCGCCGGCCCCGGCCCGTCATCGACGATACGCTGCTCCGGGAGGTGGACGCGCCTTACATGGTGCTGGCCAACCACCAGTCTTTCTTTGATTTTTACTATATTTATCAGATGGACCATCCCCGGAACCCCACGTTCCTGGTGAACGAGTTTTACTGCACCCGGCCCGTGCTGAGATCCATGGCGAAGCGGGCGGGCATCCTGTCGAAAAAGCTGTTCACCCCCGAGATGGCTCCCGCCATGACCATTCTGCGCACCCTGCGCCGGGGCTATCCCGTGGTGATCTTCCCGGAGGGGCGGCTGTCCCCGGACGGCCGGACCAACCCCATCGCAGAGCCCGGCGGCGCCTTTTACCGGCGGCTGGGGGTGGATCTGGTGCTGGTGAAGATCCGGGGGGCATACTTCTCCGCGCCCAAGTGGAGGAAGCGCCGCTACCGCTCGGAGGTCCGACTCACCGTGGAGGAGGTCATCCGCAAGGACGAGCTCCGCGCCATGAGCGGCGAGGAGCTGGACCGGCGCATCGAGCGGGTCCTTTGGAACGACGAATCGGCCTCGCCGGTCTGCGCCTATCCGCAGAAGGACAAGGCCGCGGGGCTGGAAAACGTCCTGTACCGCTGCCCCGACTGCGGCGGGCTCTACACCGTGACCTCCCGGGGGAACGAGCTCCGGTGCGGCGCGTGCGGGAGCGTCCATGCGCTGGGGGACGATTACCGCTTTTCCGCGCCGCCGTACACCATCGGGGAATGGTACGACACGCTCCGGGAGGCGGAGAAGCCCCTGCTGGGGGATTTCCGGCTGGAGACGGAGGTAGACACGCTGATCCACGGGGCCAACGGCGGGCCCAATCGGAAGGAGCGGGGCACGTGCATCCTGGATCCCGGGGGCTTCGCCTACCGCTCGGACAGCGTGAGCTTTTCGGTCCCCATGGACAAGCTCCCCGCCCTGGCTTATTCCAGCGGGGCGGAGTTTGAGCTGTACCACGAAAACGAGCTGTACTATTTCTACCCCACGGCACAGCGGCAGCAGTGCGCCCGCTGGGCGCTGCTGGTGGATCTGCTGGCACAGCGCCGCCGGGAAGGAGAGACGACATGAACGAAAAAGCCTCGGATCGGGCCCTTATCAGCATCTCCCGGAAGACCTTTTTCCAGGTGGCGGCCCTGCTGGCGGGACTGCTGATCGCGGCCATCGCCCTGACCTATATCGTGCCCCGGGGGACCTTCGGCGTCCTGTCCGACGGCACGCCGGACTATCTGGATTACACCCGGCGGGCCGACCTGCCCGGCATCCCGGTGTGGCAGGGCCTGCTGGCCCCGGTGCTGGTGTTCTTCTCCTCGGACGGCCTGACGCTGGCGATGCTCTCGCTGTTCCTCTTCGTCATCAGCGCGGCGTTTCAGGTGATGAACGACGTGGGCGGCGTGCGCGCCCTGGTGGGGGCGGTGTCCGGCCGGTTCGCCCGGCGGCGGGGGCTGCTGCTGGTGTGCGTCAGCTTCCTTTTCTACTGCTTCGGCGCGTTCCTGGGCCTGTTTGAGGAGATGCTCACCATGCTGCCCATCGTGGCCTCGCTGTGCCTCGCCCTTGGCTACGACAGCTTCACGGGCTTTTTGTGCAGCATCCTGGCCTGCGGCTTCGGCTTCGCCAGCGCCGTGACCAATCCCTTTACGGTGCTGCTGGCCTCGGAGATCATCGGCGTGAGCCCCATGGAGAACGTGTGGTTCCGCCTTGTCATCTTCGCGGTGATGTTCCTGCTGCTCATCGGCTTTCTGGGGCTGTATACCCGCCGACTGGCCCGGGACCCGGAGCGCAGCGTCACCCGGGAGCACGACAGAAACCTCCCCGGTATTGCCGTCGCCGACGCCCCGCCGGTCTCTCCCCGGGTGCGGAACACCTACGCCGTGTTCCTGCTCTCGGCTCTGGCGCTGGTCATCGTTTCTTCCCTGTCGAGCGCCCTGCGGGGCTATACGGTGGTGATCCTCATCGTCTGGTTCCTCTTCGGCGGCATCGCCGCGGGGGCTGTCGCCGGCGGGAAGCTGCGGCCGGTGCTGCGGAGCTTCGGCAAGGGCTTCGTCAGCGCCCTGCCCACCCTGGTCTTCATCGCCATGGCGGCCTCGGTGAAGTACATATTCGATCGGGGCTCGGTGCTGCCCACCATCGTCCACGGCATCAACGCCCTGGCCGACGGCCGCTCAACCTTGCGCATCGCGGTGCTGATCTATCTCATCGTGCTGGCGCTGGAATTCTTCATTTCCTCCTCCACCGCCAAGGCGATCCTGGTGATGGGCCTGCTGTCTGTGGTCAACGTGGGGCTGAGCAAGACCATGCTGGTGCTGCTCTACACCTTCGCCGACGGCTACACCAACGTGCTGTTCCCCACCTCGCCGGTGCTGCTGATCTCCCTGTCCATGCTGGAGGTCGACTACTTCACCTGGCTGAAAAAGAGCCTGCCGCTGTTCGCGGTCAATCTGCTGCTGGTGCTGGGCTTCATCGCGCTGGGCCTGCTGACCGGGTACTGATCCGGCGGCGCCCCGACCGGCCGATACGGATGAAAGAACTCCCCGGGACCTCGGTCCCGGGGAGTTCTTTTCGTTAAACGGGAAGAGATATCACACGTCCACGCCGCCGTCCACGCGGATCAGCTGGCCGTCGACGAAGGAGGAATCGGTGGTGGCCAGGAACAGTGCCACCTTGGCGATCTCCTCGCCCTCGCCCAGACGGTGCAGGCAAGTCCGGTCGATCATGGGCTGGAACACGTCCTCGCCGCCCACGGAGGCCAGCATGGCGGTCTTGATGGCGCCCGGGCAGATGCCGTTGACGTGGATGGTGGGGGCCAGCTCGTTGGCCATGGCCTTGGTCAGACCCACCATGGCGTGCTTGCTGGTGACGTAGGCCACGAAGCCCCAGTGGGCCGCCCAGCCCACGATGGAGGCCACGTTGATGATGTGGCCGTCGCCCTTGGCCTGCATCACGGGGGCCACCTTCTGGCTGAGCATCAGCGCGCTGGTGACGTTGATGTAAATGTCGTCCATGAATTCCTTTTCGGTGATGGTGGCGAACTGGGCCAGGGACAGCATGCCGGCGTTGTTCATCAGCACGTCGATGGTGCCGTAGGCTTCCATGGTCTTGTCGTAGATGGTCTGGGCGAAGGCGGGATCGGACGCGTCGGCGATGACGTAGATGGCCTCGCCGCCGTCAGCCTTGATCTTGTCGACGACTTCCTGAGCGCGCTTTTCGTTGCGGCCGGTGACGACGACCTTGGCGCCCTCTTTCGCGAAGAGATACGCGGTCTCACGGCCCATGCCGGAGGTGGACCCGGTCACGATGGCTACTTTTCCGTCGAGTTTTCCCATGTTGTTTTTTCCTCCCTGATAGATAAATAAGATTTGCCTCCCGGAACGCGCCGGAAAGCTGTTTCATAGATTTATATTATATCTTATATTATATCACTGTCTTCCGGAAAAATCCACAGGAACAGAGTTTTTTCTCTTTTTTGCTGTGCTGTCCTGCGAATTGTAGGAAAAACGCCGCCGTCCGGGCGGAAATGCGTATTGAGAAAAGCCCCCGGCTGTGGTATCCTCGGGGAAAGAGGAAAGACGGACCGGACAGGAAAGGGGATGGAGAAATGACGTACGTACTGATCGTTTTATGCGCGGTGCTGGCGGGGATCTTCCTCGACAGGGAGAGCAGGGAAAAATACGTGCCCGCGGTGATCCTGAAGGGACTGGCGTCCCTTTGCTTCGTGGTGATCGGCGTGCTGTGCAGCCCGGGGACGGCCATGGCGGGGAAGATCGTCCGGGGCCTCGTCATCGGCTGCGCGGCGGACGTGCTGCTGAACCTTCGCTGGGTATTCAAGGAAAAGGGTCAGCCCATCTTTCTGGTGGGGATCCTGGTGTTCCTGTCCGGGCATATCGTGTACCTGGCCGCCGTGCTGCCCCTGTGTGCGAAGCCGCTGCTGTGCGCGGCCGTCTGCGCCGTTCTCACGGCGCTGCTGATGGTCTGGATCTTTCGGCGCATCACCGCCAAGCCGGCCTTCAAAATCTTCGGCGTGGTGTATATCGGCGCGATCATGCTGCTCAACTGCGTGGCCGTCGGCAACCTGATCGCCGCCCCCTCCGCCTTTACGGGCGTGTTCGCCCTAGGGGCCGCGCTGTTCCTGGTCAGCGACGTGGTGCTGATCCTGAACACCTTCGGCAGGGAATTCCGCCAGAGCCTGCGCATCACCAATATCGCTCTCTACTACGCGGGACAGGTCCTCATCGCCCTCAGTCTGAAGCTGCTGGGGTAAGGCCGCCATGACGAGGGAGGAACTGATCCGCTGGGTGGACGAACGGTTTTCCACCGACCCCGAGTACCCCTGGGACGATGACAATTTCATCTTCCGTCACTGGGAAAACCGGAAATGGTTCGCCGTGGCCATGCGCGTGCCGTACGGAAGACTGGGCCTGGACAGGGAAGGAGAGGCGGATATCGCGGACGTGAAATGCGATTCGCGGCTGTCGGGAGCCTACCGTGACCAGCCCGGCGTTCTGCCGGGATACCACATGAACAAGGAGCACTGGCTTACCGTCCTGCTGGACGGCACCGCGGAGGACGATCTCATAAAGGAGCTGTTCGAGATCAGCTTCGATCTGACCGGTCGTAAGCCCCGAACGAAGGAATAAAGCGTATCACAGAGGACAGCCCCCGCCCGCCGGTATCGGCGGGCGGGGGCTGTCATTTATATAACTGCCCACGCCTCCAAACCCTCCGCTTGTTCAAGGCACTTCAAAGAAAAACGCCCTCTATGTGGCAACAATGACCAAATTAAACATCTCGGATTTGGGGATAAGGTCAAATCTTCAAAAACAAGGGAAAAGAGATTGACAGATTGGCCTGTATCACCTATCATACAGGTATGACACAAGATACAGGAATGATAGGGACGCCCTCGGGCGCTCCGTCAGACAGAACCTGCGCAGTAAACCGTAAAAAACAGCAAAACAAAAAACAATTTTGAAAAGGAGAAAAGCAAAATGAAAAAAGTCCTTGCTGTCGTTCTGGCGATCCTCATCGTTATGAGCCTGGCCGCCTGCGGCGGAAACAAGACCGCCTCCGGCACGTCCAACAGCACCAGCGCTGCCACCGAGTCCGTTACCATCAAGGTTTCCTACCCCGGCGCCGAGACCCACCCCTGGCACAAAGCGGCTCTGATCTTCAAAGAGAACGTCGAGTCCCGCTCCAACGGCAAGATCACCGTCGACCTGTTCCCCAACCAGTCTCTGGCTCCTCTCCGCGAGACCGTGGAAGGCATCCAGAACGGCACCATTGAGATGGGCATCGTGACCACCAGCAATATCACCACCTTCGAGCCCAAGCTCCAGATCTTCGACCTGCCCTACCTGTTCCCCACCCAGGAGATCGCTGATACCATTCTCGACGGCGAGATCGGCGACGAGATGGCCGCCATCCTGCTCGAGAAGGGTTTCAAAGTCTGCAGCTACCTGGACTACGGCTTCCGCAGCCTGTCCAACACCAAGAAGCCCATCACCTGCCCCGATGATGTGAAGGGCATGCTGGTCCGCGCTCCCGAGATGCCCATGCTGGTGTCCTGGCTTGAGTACATGGGCGCCAACTCCACCGTCGTGGCCGGCTCCGAGCTGTTCAGCGCTCTGCAGCAGGGCGTGGTCGACGCTCAGGACAACGGCGTCGTCACCATGGCCTCCGGCAAGTACTACGAGGTCGAGGGCTACATGACTGAGACCAACCACATCCTGGCCGTCGCCGTCACCGTGTTCAACAAGGACTTCTTCGAGGGCCTGCCCACCGAGTTCCAGCAGATCCTCCAGGAGGAGTGCGACAACCTCACCACCAACGCCCGCCAGGGTATGGCCGACTCCCTGGATACCGCCCGTCAGACCTGCAAGGACAACGGCATGGAGTTCTATGAGCTCTCCGCCGACGAGCTCCAGGCCTTCGTCGACAGCGGCCGCGCCATTTGGCCCCAGTACTACGACCAGCTCGACACCGACATGCTCAACAGAATCTCCGCGAAAGTTGACGAACTGCTGGGTTGATCTCTCCGTTCGTTACTGACCAAAAGGAGGACCCTATGAAAACGCTTCGTAAAATTTCTGACACACTTGTCAATGTGGAACTGACACTCGCTGCTATCCTGCTGTGCGCGCTGATGCTCACTTCCTTCACGCAGGTTATGTGCAGATTCGTTATCAAGTATTCGATCCCCTGGGCCGAAGAGGCTTGCCGTTTCTCCCTGATCTGGTTCTGCTTCCTTGCCTGCCCCGCGCTGTTCAGCCGCAAGAAGGCCACCAGCGTGGATCTTCTGGCTGAGACCATTGAGAAAAAGCTGCACATCAAAATGAGTGTGTTCCTGGATGCTGTGATCATCTTTTTCTGGGGCGTTTTCGGGAGATACACCGCGCGGCTGATCAGCAAGGCCATCGCTTCCGGTCAGGTCAGCACGATCATGAAGATCCCCTATGCCGCGATCTACAGCGTGATGCTGATCTGCTCCGTCCTGTGCATTTTCCACGTCTTCGTGAATCTGCTCACGGACATGGGCATCGGAAAGAAGAAAGAGGACGCTGCGGCCTAAGCTGCCAAAGCTCCGGCAGGTCTTGCGTGTCCTGCAATGCATCAAACAAAGCGTCTGTCCGTCGGGGGAGTTCCCTCCGGCGGACAGACGGGGACCTTGGAGAGGGTCTGGAAAAACTACTACTCTTCAGATAAGGACAACGAACCATGGGCTTACTGGGTGTATTTCTCGTACTGCTTTTGCTGGGTCTGCCCGTGCTCGTCTCCCTGGGACTGAGCGCGAGTGTGTACCTGCTGATGAATTCCTCCATCTCGCCTGAGATCATGGCGAGCGCCACTTACGGCGGCATGGACTCCTTCACGCGTCTTTCCATCCCCCTGTTCATTCTTGCCGGCCAGATCATGATGACCGGCGGCGTCTCCCGGCGGCTGGTCAATGTAGCCAAGATGTGCTTCAAAGACCCGGTCTCCGGTGTGGGCAACATTTCCATCCTGTCCAGCGCCTTCTTCGGCGCGGTGTGCGGTTCCTCCGCCGCCACGGTGTCCGCCATCGGCGGCATCATGTCCCCGGAGATGGACCGCGCCCACTATAAGAAAGCCTACACCGCGGCCCTGATCGCCGCTGCGGGCTTCCTGGGGATCCTGATCCCTCCCAGCGGACCGCTGGTCATTTACGCGGTCGCCGCCGACCAGTCCGTCGGCAAGCTGTTTATTGCAGTTATCACCACGGGCATCATGTTCACCGTCGCTTTCATCATCCTCAACCGGCTGATCTGCCGGAAGTGGGTCGAGGCCGAAGGCCTGAAGCCCGCTGTAGACGACGGCGAAAAGGTCAGCAAGCTGCATACGCTCGTTGACGCCATCCCCGCGCTGCTGATGCCCCTCATCATCCTGGGCGGCATCTACGGCGGCATCTTCACCCCGACCGAGGCCGCGGCTGTGGCCTGCATCTACGGTCTGATCGTCAGCTTCTTCATCTACAAGTCCCTGAAGCTTTCCGACCTGCCCAAGATCTTCAAGGCCTCCGCCATTTCCTCCGCCAACATCCTGCTGATCATCGGCGTCGCCAACTTCTTCGGCCGCGTGCTCACCATCTTCAAGGTGCCTCAGGCCGTAGCGACCTTCATCACCGGCATCTCCGATAACCGGTTCGTCATCCTGCTGATCATCAACCTGTTCCTGCTGATCCTGGGCATGTTCATGGAGACGGCTACCGCCATCGTCCTGACCACGCCGATCCTGCTGCCCCTGGTGGTGAACCTGGGCATGGATCCCATCCACTTCGGCATCATGATGATCGTCAACCTGTCCGTGGGCCTGATCACCCCGCCCATGGCTCTGAATATGTTTGTTTCCTCCCAGATCACCGACGTTTCCATAGGCAAGATGGTCAAGCCAATCATACCATACATAGCCGTATCGGTTGCCTTGCTGCTGCTGGTGATCTACATCCCCGGAATCTCCATGTGGCTGCCCAAGCTGCTTTGGGGCTGAGGTGAAAAAATATGTACTTTGAGAGAGCTGCCGCCCATGAGTGCGGCGTAGAGCTGCGCGGCATCCTTGATTTCATGGAAAAGCTCGAGACGATGGACAACCGGGCGTTCATGGTTCTGCGCCACGGCAAGGTCGTGGCGGAAGGCTACCGCACTCCCTTTGAACAGAAAAACAAGCAGATGATCTTTTCGGGAACGAAGAGCTTCGCTGCCACCGTTATCGGCTTTGCCGTGGACGAAGGCCTGATCTCCCTGGAAGACAAGGTGATCTCCTTCTTCCCCGAAAAGCTCACCAATCCCCCCTGCGAGAACATGCAGAAGATGAACATCTGGCATCTTCTGACCATGACCACCGGCTTCGTGCCCACCGACCCAATCCTTACCTGCGACCAGCCGGACTGGATCGAAAAATTCCTGCGGGCGTATGTGACCCATGAGCCGGGCACCTATTACACCTACTGCAACATGGCCACCAACATGCTCTCCGCCATCATTGAGAAGGTCACCGGCCAGAGTTTCGAGGATTACGCCAAGCCTCGTCTGCTGGACCCCCTGGGCATCACCGATTACCACTGGGAGCGGCTGATGGACGGTACGACCACCGCTGGCTTCGGCCTGAACATGTGCATCGAGGACTACGCCAAGCTTGGCCAGCTCCTGCTCCAGAAGGGCCGGTGGGAAGGCCGCCAGCTTGTCAGCGAGAAGTGGGTGGAGGAGATGACCGGCAAGCAGGTGGACACCTCCATGGACATCTGGCCCACCATGGACCGCAAGAGCGGCTACGGCTATCAGTTCTGGCGCTGCCAGATCCCCAACGTGTACCGGGCCGACGGCTCCAAGGCCCAGTTCTGCGTGGTGATGCCGGACCAGGACGCCGTGGTCGTCACCTTCTGCTCTCACCAGAACCTTTACGACGTGCTGGTTCCCATGTGGGATCACCTGATCCCCGCCATGAAGGACCACGTGGAGCGCGATCCCGAGCTGGAGCGCCTCTACGAGGAAAAGAAGGCCGCCTACAGCTTCCCCGTCGTGGAAGGCGCGGCCGACAGCAAACGCTCCGCGACTTACAGCGGAAAGCAGTACTGCATCGCGGACAACCGCTTCGGCATCACCGGCTTCTCCCTGGACTTCGGTGAGGACAAGAACGTGATCCGCCTCCAGTGCGGCGAAGGCCACAAGGGCTGCGCCAACGTGGGCAAGAACGGCGCCTGGGCCCGGTCCGATAAGTTCATCGAGCCCGTGGGCCACATCACAATCCGCGCCATGTTCACCAAGGAAGTCTCCGCCACCGGCGCCTGGGTCGGCGATCAGTACGTGGTTCGCATGATCTATCTCACGTCCCCCTATGAGGACGTCTGGACCTTCGATTTTGTCGGCAATGCGGTGAAGATCCACTTCTGCCGCACCACCCTGGCTCCTGGCATCGTCGCCAAGGACCGTACCACCACCGAGGCGGATCTGATCGGCTATTACGTTCTCTGAGCGTACGGCCGCGTGGCTGCTTCGGTCTGTGGACGCCGTCGCCCCGGACCCCCTCCATCCGGCGCGGCGGCGTCTGTAATAATTCAGTAAATCTCTTTGACAAAAAGATACCTGTTAGATATACTACCGGTATGCCCTGTACGAAATCGGCGTCCATACGCGATATTCCGGCGAAAACCGGCAGAAAAAAGGGAAGATGCGTCATGACCAGACCAACCAGCGGGTATCTCACCCGCAGCGAGGAAGTTTACAACGGGATCGTTTTCCGGATTAGCGAGGGCTTCTGGAACGATGGTGACAAGCTGCCCTCCGAGGCACAGCTTTGCGAGATGTTCGGCGTCAGCCGGTCCAGCGTCCGCGCGGCCATCCAGCGGCTCCTGGCCCAGGGACTTGTGGAGACGAGAGTGGGCATCGGCTCCTTCGTCCGCATTCCTTACAAGGAAAAAGAGCATCCCCAAAAGGAGCTTTCGTCCAGCCAGTTCCTGGAATTTTTTGAGTTTCGCCAGGCCATTGAGTTCAAGGCCATCGAGCTCTTCGCGTACCGGGCCACGGAAAACGATTTCCGGGCGCTGGAATACGCCCTCATCCACATGGAAAACAGCGACGATCTGGCGGAGTTCTCCAGGTGGGACTACGAGTTCCATGCAGCAATTATTGCCGGCGCCCATAACAGCTATATTCAGGAAGCCTTTGATAACCAGCGAGAAATGTTTAAGTTCTTCTTGGCAGAGGTCAGCAAGCTGGACAACAAACGCTCCCTGAAGGAGCAGGCCGCGTCCCACCGGCTCAGCTATCAGGATATGCTGGAGAAGAAGCCCGGCAGCGCCATTTCCCGGCTGTTCCGGGAAAACGCGTTCTACCACCTGACGGTGTTCCGCGACGACCTGTAAATAGACCCGGAAATACGACGAAGCCAGATAGAATAAAAAACGGATCGCTGTGTTGATCATAGCGATCCGTTTTTTTCCCGGGTCAGAGATCCAGCGCGATCAGGTCCTCCGGCGTTTCCCGCCGCACGGCCAGACGCGCGCCGTCCCCGGAGAGCATGACCACCGGCGGGCGGCCCAGCCGGTTGTAATTGGAGGCCATGGAATAGTTGTAAGCGCCGGTGGTACAGACGCACACCAGATCACCCCGGCATACGTCCGCGGGCAGCGTCACGGCGGGCTGGATCACGTCGCCGCTCTCGCAGCAGCGGCCCGCCAGATCGAAAACGTCCGTTTCGCCGTCCTGACGCAGGCCGTGGAGCACGGTGTAGCGTGCCCGGTAGAGACACCAGCGGGGGTTGTCGGCCATACCGCCGTCCACGATCACGTAGTTCTTGCAGCGGGGGATGCGCTTGACGGTGCTGACCGTGTAGACAGTCATGCCCGCATCGGCCACGATGCTCCGGCCAGGCTCCATCAGCACATAGGGCATGGGCAGTCCGGCCCGGTCAACAAGAGCGCGCAGGTGCGCGGCTACCTCACCGATCCGCGCGGGGATGTCCGCGGCGGGATCGGAATCCACATAGCGCACGCCGTAGCCGCCGCCCAGATCCAGCTCCCGGGCTGTGAAGCCCAGAGAGCCGTGCACCCGGGCCATAAAGTCCACCATCACGTCGCAGGTGCGCTGGAATACGTCCTCGTCGAAGACCTCGGACCCCACATGACAATGCAGCCCGGCTGCGTCAAGATGCTCCATCGCCATCGCCGCGCGGACGAAGGCCTCGGCCTGGCCCGTTTCAATGGGCACGCCGAATTTGACGTCCACGGTGCCGGTGTTGACGGCCTCATAGGTATGAGGATCAATGCCCGGAGTGATACGAAGCAGGACCTTCTGGCGGATGCCCAGACGCTTCGCCTCGGCGTTGAGCAGGGCAAGCTCGTCGGGATTGTCTGCTACCACGCAGCCCAGACCGTGCTCCAGTGCGAAACGGATATCTTTATCGGTCTTGGCGTCGCCGTGGAAATAGATCCGTTCCGCCGGGAATCCGGCGGCCAGAGCGGTGTAAGCCTCCCCGATGGACACAGTGTCCAGTCCCATTCCTTCCTCGGCGGCGATGCGGAAGATCTCCTTAAAGGAACAGGCCTTGGCCGCATACAGCACCCGAGAGCCGGGGCCGAAGTGGGTCGCAAAGGCGTTCAGATACATGCGGCAGTTGGAACGGAGACGCTCCTCATCCATCAGGTAGAGGGGCGTGCCGTATTCTTCCGCCAGCGCGGCAACGCTGTGTCCGGCGAAACAGACGACACCGGCGTTGTTTCTTGTAATGTTGGATGAGATCATATGATCACCCGGGATCCTTGAAAATTGCACATATTTTACATTGCCGCCCCGGAACTGTCAATCCGGAGCGGCGGCATGATCAGTCACATAAGAGGCGGATCAGGGCCTCGCTGTCCAGCCCCACGATGAACCGGGACGCGTCCGTGCCCGACAGGGCAGCGCGGTACCCGGCCTCGTCGGCCCGGCAGCCGATCAGCCGGGCGGCCAGGCCCTCCGGCTCCTCCACGCAGAAGTAATCGCCGAAAAACCGGGCGTCCGTGACCAGACCGTTTTCCACGGAGAGCTGTGCCTCCACGGAGCCGCAGCCCTCGATCCGGGCGCGGCGGCGCACGGTATAGGCCGGGGAGAAGCCGTAATTCCACTCCCAGGTATCATAGCGCTCCCGCTGCAGCCGCCGGATGTTCTCCACGTCGGCCCCGGTGAAGGAGCGGAGCTCCGCGCCCTCCCGCGCCGTAAAGCGGGAGAGCAGGGCGGCGCGGAAGGCAGCCAGGCTCACCGCCTCCGGCAGGTACTCCGACACGTTGGCCACCCGGCTGCGCACGGACTTGGCGGCCTTGGAGGTGAATTTGCTCTCGTCGGCCCGCAGCGCACGGGACACCGTTGAGAGATCGGAGTCGAAGAGGATCGTGCCGTGGTGCATCACCCGGCCCTGGCGCAGATACTGGGAGTTGCCGGAGATCTTTTTCCCCTCGACGGTCATGTCGTTGCGGCCGTTGATCTCGGCGGTCACGCCGAAGGAGCCCAGGACCTCCGCGATGGGCTCACAGAACCTCCGCAGGTCCAGAGCGGCGAGCTCCCCCGCGTCGGTGATGAAGGTGAAATTCAGATTGCCCAGGTCGTGGTAGACCGCGCCGCCGCCGGAGAGACGGCGTACCACCTTGACGCCGTGCTCCCGGACGAAGCTTTCGTCGATCTCGGCCAGGGTGTTCTGGTACTTGCCGACGATGACGGCGTTGTCGTTCTGCCAGAGCATGAAATAAGCC
Source organism: Oscillospiraceae bacterium (assembly GCA_017455685.1). GTDB lineage: Bacteria > Bacillota > Clostridia > Oscillospirales > Oscillospiraceae > Apopatocola. Next base: position 4,725 of record JAFSZH010000002.1, on the reverse strand, counting down.
CGGTCCCGGGGCAGGCAGTCGAACACGTACTGCTCGGCGGCCAGGTTGAAGGCGGGATCCGTGGTGGCCAGATCAAAACAGGTCAGCTTCATGGCGGCCTCTTTCAGTCGATCTCCTGTCCGGCGATCCGGAAGCAGTGGACGATATGCATGCGCATGGCGGCCTTGGCGGCCGCCGGGTCCCGGTCGCGGATATACTGCACGATCTCCCGGTGGTCCCGGAGGGAGTAATCGGTGCTCTCCTTGAAATACATCAGATCGGCGGTGATGGATCGGTTGATGATGGGCAGCAGCCGCTCCATCAGCAGGTTGTGGCTGGCGGTGGCGATGGCGATGTGGAAATCCTGCTCGTCGTGGAGGAAGCTGCGGCCCTCGGCAGCCAGTTCCTCGATGCGCCGGCGGTGGGCGTCAATGGCCTCGATCTCCTCGTCGGAGGCCCGCTTGGCGGCGTAATAGGCGGCCATGGGCTCCACCATCAGCCGGATCTCCAGCAGGTCCCGGATGCCCGCGCCGGAGGCGTCCAGGGGAGAGAAGCCGCCGTCGGCCAGGATGGCCGGGTCCGCGGAGACCACGTAGGTGCCCACGCCCCGGCGGATCTCCACCAGGCCCCGGGCGCAGACCATGCGCACCGCCTCCCGCAGCGTGACGCGGCTGATGCCCAGCTCCTCGGCCAGCTCGGTCTCGTTGGGCAGCTTGTCCCCGGCGTTGAAGCGGTGCTCCACCAGGATCATATCCATGATCTGATGGGCAGCCTGCTCGGACAGGGGAGAAGAAGATGATTTCGTCATGGGACACCTCCGGAATCGCAGCTTTTTCTCAAAGACATCTTACGACATAACGGGCTTTTTTTCAAGAAGAAACGCGGAGAAATCCCAATTCCGTCAAAACGGCCACAAAGCCCGGCAAAATATAGTAATAGTGCTGAAAAACAGCGGCTTTTCCAGTTTGAGATTGACTTTTTTCGGGAATGCGAATAAACTGAAAGCCAGAGTGGGGTAAGATGGCCCTGCGGCGAAATCTCCCCGCTGCGATCGATCGGGCTTCGAGACATAAGATGTCTCGCGGGAGGGGAGGAAGCCGCCACGGGAGAGCTGGTCGTGACGCTCGTCGCCAACGCGGGCGTGCTGCTGGAATACGAGGGCACGGCGCTCCTTCTGGACGGCGTATTCGGGCCTGAAGGACATCCCTTCAGCGCCCCCTCCGAGGAGAGCCGGGAGGCGCTTCTGGCAGGGCGGGCTCCCTTTGAGCGGCTGGATTACCTGCTCTTTACCCACCTCCACCCGGATCACCTGTCCCTGCCCATGACGGAGGAGCTGCTGCGCCGCCGCGCCGTCAGGGGCGTTTTCCTGCCGGACACCGGCGCGGTGCGGGAGAGCGGGCTCACGGATCTCCTGCGGGAGAGGGGCGTCCCCGGGGCGCTGCTCTCGGACAGGACCGACCGGGCCCGGTATCAAATCGAACCGGGGATCTGCGTGAGGGCCTTCCGCACCCGGCATCTGGATAAAAAATTCGAGCACGTGGAGCACTTCTGCTACGTGCTGACCTTTGGGGAGAAGCGGCTGGCCTTCACCGCCGACGTGGACTACGTGAACGAGGACCTGCGCTCCCTGGGCGGGGAGCGGCTGCGGGCCGTGTTCGTAAATCCGCTCTTTTTCAGCGCCCTGCGGACGGGAAGGTTCTTCCGGGGCGAGCTGAACACGGAGAGCATCGTGGTCTACCACGTCCCCTTCGACGGGGACGACGCCACGGGCCATCGGGCCCGGCTGCAGCGGGACCTGGCCCGATGGGACCGGGAGCGCCCGGACGCTCTGGCGCTGACCGAGCCCTTCCAGCGGCTCATCTTATAACGGACAAGCGCAAAGCAAGAAAATAAACAGCCCGAATCATGATATTTTAAGGAGGATACTTATGGCAGATTACGACATCGCAATGGCAGAAGGCCGCATTTCCCGCGTGGTCCCGCTCCGACTCAAACCCGGCACGGACGTTCTGCTCGGCCTGACCGAGGCCTGCAGGCGTGCGAACATCAACAACGGCGTGATCCTCAGCGCGATCGGTTCTCTCAACGGCGTGTATTACTGCAATCCGGTGGAGCTGCCCACCAAAGCCGGCTACGGCTACGGCGAGACGCTGCACCTCACCGGCCCCATCGAGCTCCTCAGCGCTTCGGGCATCGTCTGCCACGACGACGAGGGCAACACCAACCTCCACGTGCACGTCTCCCTCAGCGACCGCTACGGCACCGCCCACGGCGGACACCTGGTGGAGGGCACCAAGGTGCTGCTGACGGTGGACGTGGTGATCGCGGAGATCGAAGGCATGGTCATGGGACGCAAGTTCGACGACGAGCTGGAAGTGCCTCTGTTCGCCCCCAGACAAAACTGAAGACCAATTTATTTTGAATAATCAGAAAGGTGTGACAAAATTGGCATTCGAAAACTATCCCAAGGAGTTTTTACTGGACCTGTACCGGACCATGGTGCGTATCCGCTCGTTTGAGGAACACGCGGCGGAGTGCTTCACCAAGGGCATGCTGGCCGGCAACATCCACCTGAGCATCGGGCAGGAGGGCGCCGAGGCCGGCGCTTTCGCCGCCATCAAGCCTCAGGACTTCTTCACCAGCACCCACCGGGGACACGGCCACGCCATCGCCCGGGGCGCCGATCCCAAGCTGGCCATGGCCGAGCTGTTCGGCAAGAAGACCGGCTACTGCAAGGGCAAGGGCGGCTCCATGCACATTGCCGACATGGCCAAGATGAACCATCTGGGCGCCAACGGCATCGTGGGCGCGGGCCAGCCCATCAGCGCGGGCAGCGCGCTGGCCAGCAAGATCATGGGCGACGACAGCGTCACCGTGGGCTGCTTCGGCGACGGCTCCACCAACGAGGGCTCCTTCCACGAATCCCTGAACATGGCCGCGGCCTGGAAGCTCCCCATGGTGTGGTTCATTGAGAACAACTGCTACGGCGTCTCCACCGAGATCCACCGCGTCACCAACACCCCCGACCTGGCCACCCGCGCCGCCGCTTACGGCGTGGAGTACGCCGTCGTGGACGGCACCGACGTGGTGGCCGTGTACGAGGCCATGGAGAAGGCCATGGAGCACGCCCGCAGCGGCAAGGGCCCCTACGTGGTCGAGGCGAAGGTCTACCGTTACCAGGGCCACTACTGCGGCGATCCCGCCGTGTACCGCCCCGCCGAGTACATGGAAGAGGCGCTCAAGAACGACGCCATCGAGAAGATGGGCAAGAAGCTCGTAGAGTCCGGCGTGACGGAGGAAGAGCTGGAGAAGATCAAGGCCGAGGCCCAGCAGGAGATGGACGAGGCCGTCAAGTTTGCCGACGAGTCCCCCTATCCCGATCCCAGCGAGGTCCTGGACGACATGTATACTGTTGACAACGAAAGGTGTGTGGCAAGATGAGCAAGAAGATCACTGTCAGCAAGGCCATCGGCGAAGGCCTGCATGAGGAAATGCTCCGTGACGACAAGATGTTCATCATGGGCGAAGATATGGCCGTAATGGGCAACGTGTTCGCCATCACCCGCGGCTTCCTGGAGGAGTTCGGCCCCCTGCGTGTGATCGACACCCCCATCTCCGAGGAAGGCTTCGTGGGCATGGCCGTGGGCGCCGCCATGCGCGGCATGCACCCCTGCGTGGAGCTGATGTACGACGACTTCGTCACCGAGTGCGCCGACCCCCTGTTCAACCAGGCCGCCAAGCTCAAGTACATGTCCGGCGGTCAGTGCTCCATCCCCCTGGTGCTGCGTATGCCCATGGGCTCCGGCCGCCGCAACGCCGGCCAGCACTCCCAGTCCCTGGAGGGCATGGTCTGCCACTTCCCCGGGCTGAAGGTGGTCGCCCCCTGCACCGCCGAGGACGCCAAGGGCCTGATCAAGGCCGCCATGCGTGATCCCGATCCCGTGATCGTCATGGAGCACAAGCTGCTGTACGCCCGCAAGGAAGAGATCCCCGAGGGCGAGTACATCACCCCCATCGGCAAGGCCAAGGTCCGCCGCGAGGGCAAGGACCTGACCATCATCTCCTGGAGCCGCGAGGTCAACTTCTCCATGGAGGCCGCCGAGACTCTGGCCAAGGAAGGCATCGACGTGGAGGTCCTGGACCTGCGTTCTCTGGTGCCTCTGGATTGGGACGCCATCCGCGAGTCCGTTTCCAAGACCCACAACGTGATCATCGTGTCCGAGGAAGTCAAGCGCGGCAGCTACGCCGGCGAACTCTCCGCCCAGATCGCCGAGGAGCTCTTCGACGAGCTGGACGCTCCCGTGGAGCGTGTCTGCGGCCTGAACATCGTCTCCCCGTTCAGCCCCGTGCTGGAGGACCAGAACTTCCCCCATCCGGAGGATATCGTCAAGGCCGTCAAGCGCGTCCTGAATAAGTAACGGGAGGGCAAAAGATATGGCACATGAGATTTTGATGCCCCAGCTGGGCCTTACCATGGAAGAAGGCACCGTATCGTCCTGGATCAAGCATGAGGGCGACGCGGTCAAGGCCGGCGACGTGATCCTGGAGATCACCACCGACAAGCTCACCAACGAAGTGGCCAGCGAGTTCGACGGCGTTCTGCTGAAGATCGTGGCCCAGGAGGGGGAGGACATCCCCGTCAAAGGCCTGCTGGGCTACATCGGTCAGCCCGGCGAGGCCGTGGGCGGCGCCGCCCCCGCGCCCGTCGCTGCCCCCGAGGTCGCCCCGGCTGCCGCTGCTCCCGCT
>JAFSZH010000012.1 GCA_017455685.1 Oscillospiraceae bacterium | reverse complement strand
TCAAGATTTCGGATCTGATCCCCGACGACAGTCAGGAGCGCGTCCCCCTAACAAAAGAACAGCAGGAAAAGTATCTCACATTTATCAAAGACTATGGGAACGACAATTACTACGATGACATCGTGATCCTTCTCGGAACTGGGCTTCGCGTCAGCGAACTCTATGGTCTCACCAAAACCGACGTGGATCTGAAAAACCGCTGTCTCTATGTACGCAGGCAGCTTTGCCGGACGGCGGAGCGCCCCTATTTCGTCACAACTCCGAAAACGAACAGCGGCGTTCGACGTGTTCCCATGTCAGAACCTGTATATCAGGCGTTTCTTCACGCGATCCAGACAAGGCCGCATCCGCAAATCGAGATGATCATAGACGGATGCAGCGGCTTCATCTTTCTCGATAAGGATGAAAGGCCAAAGGTGGCCATGCACCTGCAAAACTACATGCGGTGTATGCAGAAGAAGTTTGAAAAGCTCTATGGTCCGTGTATCCCCCATGTGACGCCCCATGTGCTCCGGCACACGTTCTGTACCAATCTGCAGCAAGCAGGCATTGACGTCAAAAGTCTGCAGTACCTGATGGGGCATTCCAATGTCAGCGTCACGCTGGATGTGTACACGCATACGGATTCTGACTTTGCAGAGCATGCTTTTCGTGAGGTAATGAGTTGCTGAACACTACACCAGTTTTTACACCATTTTCGAGAAATCTATGTAGAGATACGTAGATTTGCAAAGAGCAGCCCGCCGTGATCAAAGCGGATTTTGTTGATAATTCAGCGGTTTCGTGAATAATCGCATGAAGACCACGAAGCCGGAAAAGCGCAAGCCCGGAAGGGCGGCATGTACTGAGCCGATAAACAACAAAAAAGCCGTCCGGTCTGTGGATCGGACGGCTTTTTCTGCGGTATGGACGGGGGCTCTCTTGGCAGGATCGGGAGAAGATGGTATAATCGACAAAAAACGAAAGGAGCCGCTTATATGGCTGCCGACACCGATATCGCCCTGCGCGGCTGCGTCATTTACAGCGTTTACGTCCGGGCCCACACCCCGGAGGGCACCTTTGCCGCCCTGGAACGGGATCTGGACCGGATCCGCGCCCTGGGCACGGATATCCTCTGGCTCATGCCCATCCATCCCATCGGGGAGAAGGGCAAGAAGGGCTCCATGGGCTGTCCCTACGCCAACCGGGACTACCGGAGCGTGAACCCGGCCTACGGCACGATGGAGGACTTCCGCCGCCTGGTGGACGCCATCCATGCCCGGGGCATGAAGTGCATCATCGACGTGGTCTACAACCACACCTCCCCGGACGCCGCGCTGGTGACGGAGCACCCGGAGTTTTACTACCGTCGGCCGGACGGCTCCTTCGGCAACAAGACCGCCGACTGGACGGACGTGATCGACCTGGACTACGCCAACCGGGAGCTGTGGACCTATCAGATCGAGAGCCTGCGCATGTGGGCGGGGATCGTGGACGGCTTTCGCTGCGACGTGGCCTCCCTGATCCCGGCGGAGTTCTGGCGGCAGGCCCGGCGAGCCGTGGCGGAGGTGAATCCGGACTGCCTCTGGCTGGCGGAGAGCGTCCACGGCAGCTTCAACGTGTTCAACCGGATGCACGGAGTAGACGCGGCCACGGACTACGAGCTCTTTTCCGCCTTCGACATGGAGTACGACTACGACATCCGGGAGAGCTTCGACGCTTACCTGAACGGCAGGCGTCCCCTGTCCGCCTGGATGGACATGCTCAACTACCAGGAGGCGGCCTTCCCGGACAACTACGTCAAGATGCGCTGCCTGGAAAACCACGACAATCCCCGCATCGCGGCCCGGGCGGAGGGGGAAAGGGCGCTGCGCAATCTGACGGCGCTGCTTTACTTCCTCAAGGGCAGCACCATGCTTTACGCCGGGCAGGAGTTTTCCTGCACCCACAAGCCCAGCCTCTTTGAAAAGGAGACCTTCCCCCGCACCGGCACGGACCTGTCGCCCCTGCTGCGGAAGCTTGCTTCCGTCAAAAAGGAAGTCCTCTCCCCGGCGGACTGGTGCCGGGCCTCGGCGGACGACGGGAACGATATCGCCATTCTGGAACGGACGGACGGGCTGCGGAAAAAGCTGGGGGTCTTCTCCCTGCGGGGAGAGAGCGCGGAGGTCGGCGTGCCCTTTCCGGACGGGATCTACGAAAACCGCATCGACGGCCGGACGGTGACCGTGTTCGGGGGAAAACTCTACTGCCCCGGGGAACCGGTGATCCTGGACGCGCCGGAGAAAACGGAATAAAAAAGCTGTCGGCTCTGTGCCGACAGCTTTTTCAGTTGATATACACCCGCGCCACCCGGTCGGGCAGGGCGGAGGTGATCTCACAGCCCTCGCAGCCGCCGTAGACAGCGGTCACCTCCTGGCCGGAGAGCAGATTGCCCAGGCTGTCATAGCCCAGAAGGGTCACTTCCTCGCCGATCAGGGGCTCGTCCAGCCCGGTGACGTCCACGAAGCTCTGGTCCATGCAGCAGGCCAGCAGTTTGCACCGGTGGCCCCGGATCAGCACTTCCCCGTGGGCGCGGGCCAGAGTGGGGGGCAGGCCGTCGCCGTAGCCCACGCCGATGATGGCGATCTTTCCGTCCCGGGGGAGGATATAGGCGTCCGCGTAGCCCAGGCTGTCCCCGGCGCGGCGGGAGCGCACGTCGGTGACCACCGTCCGCCAGGAAGCGGCTTCCCGGATGTTTCCCAGGGGCCTGGTCGGGTGATCCAGCATCAGCCGGCGGCCCAGCCGCACCGCGTCCATGTGGTATTCCGGATAGAGCTCGCTGGCGGCGCTGTCGCAGATGTGCCGCAAAGGGATGGCGAACCCGGCCTTCTCCACCTGCTCCAGACCCCGGAGAAACAGCTCGTACTGCCCCCGGCAGCGCGGCGCGTCGTCGGTGTCCGCAAAGTGGGAGTACACGCCCCGGAGCGTCAGACGTTCTCCGGCGGCGGCCAGCTCCCTGAGCAGGGCGGCAAGCTCCTCTCCCGGGGCGGCGCCGGTGCGGTGGAGCCCGGTGTCCAGCTTGAGCTGGACGGAGACGCTCTTTCCCAGCCGCTCGCTTTCCCGGCAGAGCAGCTCCGCCAGCCCCCGCCGTCCCAGCGTGAGGGTCAGATCGGCCTCCGCCGCGGCGCCCAGAGCGTGGACCGCCGGATTTCCCAGCAGTAAGATCTCCTTGCGCTCCCCGGCTTCCCGGAGGCGGACGCCCTCCGCGGTGTGGGCCACGGCGAAGCCCCGGACCCCCGGCAGGGGGGAGAGGACCTCCGCTGTGCGCGCCATCCCCAGACCGTAGGCGTCCGCCTTCAGCACGGGGATGATCTCCGTGCCGGGCGAGAGGGTGGAGCGGATGGCGGCAACGTTGTCCCGCAGGGCGGCCCGGTCCACGATCAGCGCCGAGTTATTCATATATTCCTTATAATTATCCATCAATCTGCCCGTTTTTCCTTCTTTTTTGAATGGAAGTCCATTATAACCGAACCGCTCCCCCGGCGCAATACCCAATTCACCGTCCCGAAAACAAAAAGGCGGCACGCCCGAAGGCGTGCCGCCTTTTTGTCTGACAGGGAAAGGAAGGCTTACTGCTGCTTTGCGGCAGCCTCGGCGATCCGCTCCGCCTTTTCTTTTCTGAACTCTTCGATCCTGTTCTCATCCAGCTTGTAGAACAGCATGGCGAGGACGGAGAGGACGCAGAACACCGCCGGGCCGAAGGAAGTCAGAATGGACACGGACTGCTCGCCGTTGCCCAGGGCCGCCAGGGAGAAGGAGGCGATGGTGGTGGCGAGAGCGGCGCCGATGCGGATGGTGGAGCCGGAGAAGGCCTGGATCATGGCGCGGCCGTCCACGCCGGAGGTCATCTCGGCATAGTCCGCGATATCGTTGGACATGACCACCAGCAGGAAGGAGCCCACCACGCTGAAAATGCCCACGCCGGCGACCAGGGCCAGGAACAGAGGCTTGCCGTGGACGAAGTAGATGCCGATGTAGCACAGGGCCGTCAGCGCGGTAAAGAGATACATGGAGACCTTCTTGCCCAGCTTGCCGATGAGGATCTTGGCGGCGATGGAGCCGATCAGACCCGTGACGCCGGTGATGGTGGCTACCATGGAGGCCACGCTCACGTCGTTGAGCCGGTACTCGCAGAAGAACTTGACGATAGCGGTGAAGAAACCGTTGTGGCAGTTGGCCGCGATCATGGAGATGCAGAACGGGATCATGGGGCCGGAAGCGACCTTGAGGAAGGACGGGGCCTTTTCGCCCTTCACTGGCGCCACGGGAGCGGATTCCAGGTTGATGTCGTATTTCTTGGTCATGGTGAACATGCCGAAGGTGCCCAGGCAGATCAGCGCGCCGTAGACAAGGCCCATGACGGTGGTGTTGGAGGTGATCTTCTGCAGGATCATATCCACGACGCTGTAGCCGATCAGACCGAACACGGAGGCCAGCTGGGAGGCCAGGGCCAGGGAGGAGGCGTCCTCCGAGGTCTTGGACATGGGTCCGAGCAGCGCTCTCTCAGCGACCCACAGGGAGTTGTAGGAGATGGACTGGATGGCGAACATCACCACGTATACGACGGCCGCGGTCGTGCCGCTCACGTGCCAGTTGGTGTAGAGCATGGGCAGAGCGATGACCATCAGGATACCGCCGAGCAGCGTCCAGCTGCGGTACTTGCCGTTTTTGAATTTGATCTTGTCGATCAGCGGCCCGGCCAGGATCATGGTGAGCACGTTGATCCACGCGGACGCGGTGGCGACCACGGCGGAGAGCGTGTCGCTGAGCTGGAGAATGTTGGTCAAATAGTAGATCCGGTTGTAGGTGAGGAACATCAGATAGAAGGTGTTCACGAACATACCGAATACGCCGTACAGGATGATCTCGGAAAGCTTCAGAGTGCCTTTCCGTTCCTTTTTCACTCTTTCTTTCGCCATATGGAAAACCCCCTTATATGTGTTGACTGAAAGTATTTACTGTCTTGCCAGCGTCAGAATGAGACTTTTGATGAGCTTTTTCCGGAGCCCGGTCATCAGAAACCGGGGCAGGCCCAGCACGTTGAGCTTCTTTTCCAGGTAGTCCAGGCCCTCCGGATAGCAGGTGATGATGTTTTTCTCTTTTTCCATGGATCTGCCTCCTTATCCCCGATAGTTCAGCACGAAGTCGGAAACCGCCTTCATGTTCTCGCTTTTCGCGTCCACGGCGTAGGTGACCATCTTGTCCTGGCTCAGAATGAAGCCGCCGTCCAGAGCGCCCAGCCCGTCGATGAGGGCCTTGGCCCGGTCCACGCACTGCTCGGGCGTGCCGTTGCCCAGCGTCAGCAGATCCATGCCGCCCAGGATGGCGCAGTTGGGCAGGGCCTGACGGCACTCGAAGGGATCGTCCTGCTCCAGGTGCATGGTGATGATGCCTTTTTTGTAATCCTGCAGGTGGTCCCAGAAAGGCTTGCTGTGCCCCTCCATGAAGAGACGCACGGTCATATCCTTCTCGTTGAGCAGATCCAGCTGGTCCTTCAGATCCGGCCACAGCCAGCGGTCGAACTGCTTGCGGTTGAGGATGGTATGCACCAGCAGGGCGATGTCGTAATCGTAGCAGGCCTTGGGATTGGGTCCCTTGCGTTTTTTCAGCGCGGCGATGCCGGGCACCTGGAAGAACTCGTTCGTCACTTTGACGGCCTCGTCTACCTTGCCGGGATCCCTGCGCATGATGATAGACAGATTTTTGATGCCCAGAATGGAGTTGAACAGGAAGTCGATGCCCGGATAGCAGGGCACGCTCTGGGCCGTGAAGGTGGGCAGGCCGTACTGCTTGCTCAGGATCTTCTTCATGTTGGAGAAATACTTCAAAAACGCCTTCTGCTCGTCAAAGCATTTCTGCAGGTCCGCCACGGCGATGGTCCCGTCCGCCCACTTGGGGTACTTTTTGCACATGCCCTTTTCCCAGATGAACTTGGTGGGGTCCTTCATGTACTCGTCCAGCTCGTCCAGCTCCACCAGGGCGTTGTCCTTGTACTCGATGGCGCCGATGTCATCGTTGATGATGTAGGTGCCGCCGCCCAGATGGTCCACCAGACGGACGATGTTCCGCACGCCCAGCTCAAAAATGGCGTCGAAATTGTACTTGTCCTGGTGGGCGCAGATGGCTTTGGTCATCACGTCGTAGTTGCGCAGGCCCTCGGACAGCTTGTATCCCGCGTCCAGGATCTTCCACGTCACGGCGAAGGAGAGATGCGGCACGCGGTCGACCTTTTTGAAGCCGGAGGCGTTTCGAAACAGCTCTGTCCTGTACTTGATCAGCTCGGTGTTGTTCAAATCATGATCACCCTTTCTCTCTGTTCCAGTTTCCCATGGGTCCGGACACCCGAAAGACATCCTCCGTCTCCGGGCGGAGAAACGACCGATCTCCCCGAAACCGGACCTCCAGATTCAATATACCCTAACCGTTCTCAAAACGATATAGGGGGATTCGTAGAATATTCCTAACAGTTTGTGCAAAAATGTAGAGAAAGGAATTGCGTATTCCGGCGCTCTGGGGTAAAATGGGTTTACCGGGCCCCGCGGGGCTTCGGACGACGGAAAGGCGGCGTGATCGTGAAATTAAGTCTCTGGAATATTTATAACCTTCTCTCTTTTCCGCACATGGAGCCGAAGATCGAAAACGGCGGCGCCACGATCCAGTACGTCAGGTTCGGCACGGACAAAAACTACCGCTCCAACACGGTATACGTGAGCCCGGGGAAGGACCTGCCCGGCGGTCACGACGTGGTCATCATCCACCGGAAGGACAGCATCTGCGTGGACGGGGAGGAAATCTTCGAGGTATTCAACCGGGTGGCCTCGGTGGTCGACCGGTTCGCCTTCTGGGAAAAGCGGCTGCTGGATGCCGAGCACGAGGAGGACGGCGTGCAGATCATGCTCGACGGCGCCCAGTCGTTCCTGTCCGGTGCGTTCTACGCCCTGACCTTCGGCGGGAAGACTCTGGGGCTTTCCTGCTCCAACATTTCGTCTCTTCGCCCCATCTGGGACGAGATCGCGGCCACCCAGGATCTGTCCTACGAGCGGCTGTACGCCCTGGACAAATACATCGACTTTACCGGCTTCGTCCCCCACGCGGGGCTGACCACCGAACGGTCGAAGGACGGCTCCTTTTACTACTCCTATCAGAGCATGGACCTGGAAGGGCAGAATATCGGCTTCCTGGCCTACTGCGGGGTGGACCCGGCACCGCCCAAAGGCACTGAGGTGATCATGAACGCCCTTTCCCGGCACGTGACCCAGTATTTCCTTTACCATCTGGGGAAGATCAACCTGGTCTCCCGGGCCTCCGACATGCTGCAGAAGCTTTTGAAGGGAGACCCAGCGGAGGAGGTCAGAAGCTTTTTCCGGGAGCTGCACTGGGAGCGGAGCGACGAGTATCAGCTCATGGCCATCGACTGCGCCCATCAGGGACAGAGCTCCGAGATCATCCGGGCCTGCCGGGGGCTCTTCCGCCTGCCTCTGTTCTGCGGCATCGGCAAGGCGCTCATCATGCTGGTAGATCTGTCCCGGGAGCCAGAGTATGAAACGGCGTTTCCCAGCTTCCGGCAGCTGCTGACGGAGGGCTGCGTCTGCGGGATCAGCAATCTCTTCCACAACCTCTACGGAGCCAGCCTGTACTGCGAACAGGCGCTGGAGGAGCTGAAGCGGGCAAAGACGCTGTCCGTCAGCTGGTCCATGGCCGAACAGAACGATGGGGAATACTTCCGGGACGTCCTGCTCTCCCGGACGATGAGCCGGGCCTATATCAACCGGAAGATCCTGAAGCTGCTGGTATACGATTTTCAGAACGGCACGGAGTACTACCCCACCATCCGGGCGTATATTCTGACCAACTTCCACGTGACCGACGCGGCCCGGATCATCAACATCCACCGGAACACGTTCCTCTACCGGCTGGAGCGGATCCGCGGCATCATCGACTTTACGGAATTCGACGAGACCGTGCGGACGGACAATACGGAGAACGTGTACCGGTACGTTTTCTCCCTGTTCGTCCTCGACGAGCTGATCCCTACGCTGAAGATCGTGGAATAATAAAAGCCGCCCGGTCGAGCTCGTCGACCGGGCGGCCTTTGGGAAAAAGGCTTATTTCTTTTTCTTTTTGAACAGGGTCTTGCGCAGCAGGATCACGTTGAACACCGCGAACAGCCCCGCGCACACGCCCATCACCATCCAGGCCTTGCCGATCCCCTGGGGCGCCACGCCCACCAGCAGGAACATGGGCGCGCCGAAGAGGATGGCCCAGGGCATATGGTAGACCAGGTTGTCGGAGGCCTGGGTCTCGAACTTGGGATCCAGCTCCCGGAGCAGGATCACGCCGGTGGAGGCGGTGCCGGTCTGCATGCCGTACAGGGACAGGAACGCCTCGTGCTCGTACCGGGGGAACACCCGCTTGCAGATGAAGCGCAGGTAGAAATAGGTCGCCACGGCGCCCAGCACGCAGATGATGCTCAGCGGCAGCACAAACCGGTGGTCCCGGAAGGCGGACAGGTCGATGGAGGCGATGGAGGCCACCACCATGAGATCGAACATGAACCCGGCGATCCGGTTCTGCATGAAGTTGTTGGTGTACTCCCGGTGCATGATGCCTTTCTTTTTCAGGAAGTTCATCACGCCTTTGAGCAGCATGGCGAACAGAGTGCCGAACAGGAACTGGAAGCCCCAGATCATACCCTGCACCGTACCGGCCAGGCCCTTGGCGCCGACGCCGGCGGGGTCCAGCAGGTTGTTGACGGTCTTCATGAACAGATAAGCCAGAGTGTAGGCGATGAACACCAGCGCCACCTGGACGGTGAACTTGTCCATGGACTCGCTGATGGGGATCTCGTTTTCCTCGGTGAAGGTGGCGACGGTGAGCTCGTCGCTGACGTCGCTGCCCAGCTCCCCGTGGAACAGGCCCTTCCGCCGCAGCCAGTTCAGATAGATCACGCCGCCCACGCTGGCGGACACGAAGCCCATGGCGGCCACCGCCAGGCCGAAGCTGGTGCCGTTGACGAAGCCCCACTGGACCTCGTAGGTGTGGCCCCAGTTATAGGCCTGCCCGGGCCCCTGGCCGTAGCCCATGGGGAGCAGCACGCCGGAGGCGGCGAAGCTGCCCAGCAGGTAAAAGCAGACGATGGTCACCGCCAGACCCAGCACGGCCTGGAGCAGATAACCGTTGACCACCGCCACGCCGGAATCGAAAGCGCCGGTCTTGGATCGGCCGTCGGTTTTCTTGTTCACCCGGCGCAGCGCCAGGGCGGCGAAGCCCAGACCCAGGCCGTGATAGGTGAGGATCTCCAGGATCCCGGTGGAGTAGAGAGGCCGGTGAAAGGCCGTCTTGGAGATATAGTTGGCCGCCAGCAGCAGGAAGCCGCCCAGCACGCTGCTGGGGATCAGCGCCTGCCGGATGGGGCGGCACAGATTTCGCAGAGTGTTGGCGGCGATCATGGCTCCGAAGAGCAGCGCCAGCGTGATGATAAAGCTCCAGACTTCCCCTTCCCACAGGTTCATTCCGGTAGTCAAGCAGCATCCGACCTTTCTATACAAAAATCAGGCGAGGAGAGTTATTCCACGTGCTCGGCCAGCGAGTGGAGCATCCGTTCGAACAGGGCCAGCTCCTCGGGGGAGTATTCCGATTCCAGAGCGTCGATGGCCTTGTCGATAAAATGGTCCAGATCGCCGTAATACTTGTAAAAGCGGTCGGCCACCTGCAGCCGGCACTCCCGCTTGTCGTCCTCGGACACGGTCTTGGCCACGTAGCCCTTGGAGACGAGATTGTTGGCCTTGTAGGTGGCGTTGGGCTGGCTGATCCCCAGCAGCTCCGCCAGCTGGGTGACGGTGGGGTTTTCCAGCAGAAAGATCACGTCCACGGCGTAGGCCTCCGTGGCCGAAAGAGAGCCGTCCTTCTCCCGGATCCGGCCGAACAGGGACCGGTAGGTCATCAGACGGAATTTTTTATAAAGATCGATGATTTCCTGATTCAGCATGGTCTTTCCTCGAAAACATAAGTTTCTTTATATTATAATCTTTCGGAAATCGGCTGTCAACTCTCAGCCGCGAAAAGGAAAAGCAGGGGAACAGCGTTCGTTCCCCTGCTTTTCAACGGTCCGGACGCTCAGTCCTTTTCCAGATAGCTGCGTACCAGCTCCTGGAGCAGCTCATCCCGGTCGATCCGGCAGATCAGAGACCGGGCGTTGTTGTAGTTGGTGATGTAGGTGGGGTCCTCGGACAGAATATAGCCCACCAGCTGGTTGACGGGATTGTAGCCCTTGAGCACCAGCGAATCATAGACCGAGGAGAGGATCTCCCGGATCTGCATGCGATTGGATACGGTATCGAACTTTTTGGTGGCGTCACCCATGTCCGCAGCCCCCTTTGTAAAGATTTTTATGCGCGCGGCGCAAAGCTATGCTTTCCGCTTACAGAATACCACACTTTCCCCGCCCGTGACAAGGGATATTCGCCCGGCGGGAAAGTTTTTTTCCAGTTATTACCGGATGACCGCGCCCAGCTTTTCCTTCAGCGCCTTCAGCACCAGGGCCACGGCCTCCTCGGCGTGGTCGTCGGTGAGGGTGGCGTCGTCGGAGCGGAGCGTCAGGGAAAAGGCCACGCTCTTCTTGCCCGCCGGGATGCCGGGACCGGTGTAGACGTCGAAGAACTTGACGCCCTTGAGCGCCTCGGCTCCCGCGGAGCGGATGCACTCGATGAGCTCACCCACGGTGACGGCGTTGTCGCACACCAGCGCCAGGTCCCGGGTGATGGCCGGGAACCGGGGCAGGGGAACGTAGATGGGCGTCTCGCCCCGGAGGGCGATCATGGCCTCAAAATCCAGCTCCGCGCAGTAGACTTCGCAGTCCATGCCGTAGTTGGCGGCGGTTTGAGGATGGAGCTGACCGAGCACGCCCAGGCGGGTCTCCCCGGACCAGACCTCGGCACAGCGGCCGGGATGGTAGGCGGCGTTGCCGCGGCAGGCGGTGAAGCGTACCTGCGGGATGCGCATGGAGTCCAGCAGCGTTTCCGCCGCTCCCTTGAGGGTAAAGAAGTCCATGCCGCCGCCGTAGGCGCCCAGAGACAGCACCTTCGGCTCGTCGGCCAGGCCGTCCGGGCGCTTCAGATAGATCTTGCCGATCTCGTAAAGCCGGACGGAGGCGTTGCGGTAGTTGTAGTTGCGCGAGAGGATATCCATCATGCTGGGCAGGATGCTGGTGCGCATGATGCTGCGGTCCTCGCCCAGAGGATTCAGGATGCGCAGGCTGTCCCGGCGCTTGTCGTCGGCGGGCATACGGACGCGGTCGTAGTCGGCGGGGGAGATGAAGGAGTAGCTGATGATCTCGTCATAGCCCAGGGACCGGCAGACCTCCCCGAGAGCGAGCTCCGCCTTCTGCGCGTCGGTATAACCGCCGGAGGTGGTGTCGCCCCGAAGGAGCGTGGTGGGGATGTTGTTGTAGCCGAAAAAGCGCGCGACCTCCTCGGCGATGTCGCAGTTGGCCTCCACGTCGGCCCGCCAGGAGGGAACGCGGATCATATTCCCATCCAGCGTGAAGCCAAGGGAGAGCAGGATGCGGCGCATTTCCGCCTCGCTCACGTCGGTGCCCAGCAGGGCGTTGACCTTTTCCGGCTCCAGAGGCAGCGTCGTCTCCTTCAGCGGAGCGGGCAGCACGTCGATCACGCCTTCCACCACCTCGCCCGCGCCCAGCAGCTCCACCAGCTCGCAGGCGCGCTGCACGGCCTTGATGGTGTTCTGGGGATCGAGCCCCTTTTCGTAGCGGCTGGAGGCGTCGGTGCGCATGCCCAGGGCCATGGCGGTCCGGCGGACGCTGGTGCCCTCGAAGTTGGCGCTCTCAAAGAGCACCATGGCCGTGTCGCCTACGATCTCGCTGTTGGCGCCGCCCATGACGCCCGCCACGCATACGGGCTTTTCCTCGTCGCAGATGCAGAGCATCCTGTCGGTGAGAGCATGGTCCTTTCCGTCCAGGGTCTGGATGCTCTCGCCGGGCCGGGCCGTCCGGACGATGATATGGCCGCCGTCCACGCAGGAGAAGTCAAAGGCGTGCATGGGCTGGCCGTACTCCAGCATCACGTAGTTGGTGATGTCCACGATGTTGTTGATGGGCCGTACGCCTCCGGCGCGCAGCCGCTCCCGCATCCACAGGGGAGAGGGGGCGATCTTCACGTTTTTGACCAGCCGCCCGGTATAGCGCGGGCACAGCGCCGGATCGGCGATGTCGATGCGGGCATAGTGGCGGATATCGCCGCCGGCCTTTGCCCGGACGTCCGGGGTATGCAGGTGCAGCTCCCGGCCGAAGGTGGCGCTGACCTCCCGGGCCAGGCCGATCACGGACAGGCAGTCCGGGCGGTTGGGCGTGATCTCAAATTCCACCACCGTGTCGTCCAGATGCAGCACCTTGGTGACGTCTGCCCCGGGAACGAGCCCGGCCGCCGTCAGATCGGGGTCGTGATTGAGGATGAACAGGCCGTTTTCCGGATTGTGGGGCCAGTCGCGCTCGGTCATGCCCAGCTCCTGCCAGGAGCAGCACATGCCATAGCTCTCTACGCCCCGGAGCTTGCCGGCTTCGATGTGCTTGTCCCCGGGCAGCACCGCGCCGGGCAGCGCCACGGGCACGAAGTCCCCGACCTGCTGGTTCTGGGCGCCGGTGACGATCTGCGTGGGGGCTTCCCCGCCCACGTCGATCTGGCAGACCCAGAGATGGTCGCTGTTCTCATGCCGGGTCATTTCGAGGATGCGGCCGACCACCACGTTTTTGATCTCCGTATCCCCCCGGCGCATGGTCTCCACCTTGCTGCCGGAGAGGGTCAGCTCGTCACAGAATGTTTTATCGTCGATGTCCGCGGTGTCCACGAACTCGCTCAGCCAACGTCTTGAAAGATCCATTTCGCCTCTCCTTTCTCAGAACTGCTCCAGGAAGCGCACGTCGTTTTCGAAGATCAGACGCAGATCGCTGATCTTGAAGTAGGCCAGCGCCAGACGCTCCAGGCCGAAGCCGAAAGCCCAGCCGGAGTAGACCTCCGGATCGATGCCGCAGCCGGAGAGCACCTTGGGGTGGACCATGCCCGCGCCCAGCAGCTCGATCCAGCCCTCGCCCTTGCAGGTGGGGCAGCCCTTGCCGCGGCAGCGGTAGCACTGGATATCCATTTCGCAGCTCGGCTCGGTAAAGGGGAAGTGATGAGGCCGGAACCGGGTGACGGTATCCGGGCCGTAAAGCTGACGGGCGACCTCGTTCAGAGTACCCTTGAGATCGGCCATGGTCACGCCCTTGTCGATGGCCATGCCCTCTACCTGGTGGAACATGGGGGAGTGGGTGGCGTCCACCTCGTCCTTGCGGTAGACGCGGCCCGGAGCGATGATGCGGATGGACGGCTTCTGCTTTTCCATGACGTGGATCTGCATGGGGCTGGTTTGGGTGCGCAGCAGGATGGAGCTGTCCTCGGTGAAATAGAACGTGTCCGTCCACTCCCGGGCGGGGTGGTTGGGCGCTTCGTTCAGCTTGTCGAAGTTATACTCCGCCAGCTCAACCTCCCGATCCTCCACCACGGCGAAGCCCATGCCGATGAAGATCTCCTTCAGCTTGTCCAGCACCTGATACATGGGGTGCCGCACGCCGATCTTGACCTCCTTGCCGGGCATGGTCACGTCCAGCGTCTCGCTCTGGAGCTTCAGCTCCTGCATCCGGGCGGCCAGGGCGGCCTTGCGGCTGTCCAGCTCGTTTTCCAGCTCGGTGCGGATCTGGTTGGCCAGCTGGCCGATCACCGGGCGCTCCTCGGCGGAGAGACGGCCCATCTGCTTGAGCAGGGCGGTGAGCTCGCCCTTCTTGCCCAGATACCGGATCCGCAGGGCCTCCAGCGAATCCATATCCACGGCCTCGTCAATGGCCTGCCGGGAGGCTTCCCGCAGGGCCTCCAACAATTCCTTCATACGTACTCCTCCTGTATGTTTTTCTATATTTCGGCAATAAAAAATACCCCTCGCCCCAGCATTCGGGACGAAAGGCACGACCTTCCGCGGTACCACCACGATTCGGAGCATAGCTCCGCGCTCTCTCCGCTGTAACGGGCGGGCCCGCCGGGGATTGGCCGGTGCTCACGGGCGAACCAAACGGGCCGTTCCGCAGGGCGCTTTCAGCCGGCGACGCCCCTCTCTGCTGCGGTAGATCTCCGTTATTTTCCCGATCGTCACAATTCACGTAAACCGTATTATAGCATAACCGCGCCAAATGGCAAGATTTAATTTGACGAATATTTCCCCGATGCCTATAATAACATAAAAGCGAAAACGCCCGATCAGCGAAGGGAGGCGCAAAAACCGTGACAGACGCGATGGAGCATATTACCGGCGAAGGGCTCTTCCTGCCCCGCAGAAGGGAGCAGTCCCACAAGGGAGATTACGGAAAGATCCTGATCGTGGGCGGCAGCGTGGGCTATACCGGCGCACCCAACCTGGCCTCCCGGGCGGCGGTGCGCGCCGGGGCGGGCCTGGTGTACCTGGGCGTGCCGGAGTACATCTGGAGCGTGTGCGCGGTGAAAAACGACGAGGCCATGCCCTTCCCGCTGCCCTGCGACAAGGCGGGGCAGCTCTCCGCCGCGGCGCTGCCCGCCCTGCGGGAGCGGTGGCAGAGCTGCGGCGTGCTGGCCATCGGCCCGGGGCTGGGCCGCAGCCGGGAGATCCTGGAGCTGGTCCGGACCGCCCTGGAGGAATTCCCCGGGCTGCTGGTGCTGGACGCGGACGCCCTGTGGGCGGTGAGCCGCGCCCCGGAAATGCTGCTTTCCGCCCGGGGCCGGGCGGTGATTACCCCCCACGCCGGGGAATTCCGTCGGCTGGGAGGCGACGGCACCGGGGACCGGGCCGCGGACGCTTCCGGTTTCAGCGAAAAATACGGCTGCGTCACGGTGCTCAAGGGGCATCCGACCGTCGTGGCCTTTCCCGGCGGCCGCCTCTGTGCGGTGGAGGCCGGGAACCCGGGCATGGCCAAGGGCGGCTCCGGGGACGTGCTCACCGGGGTGCTGGCCGCCATGCTGGGCCAGCTGGGCTTTGAGCGGGCGGTGCTCACCGGTACGTGGATCCATTCCGCCGCCGGGGACGCCTGCGCCCGGGAAAAAGGGGAATACGGCATGACCCCCTCGGATATCATCGAAATGCTGCCGTACGTTATGAAGGAGATCACCGAAAAAGCATGAAGCGAACGGCTCTGTTCGCACTGATGATGACCCTGCTCCTGACCGGCTGCGCGCCGGAGCGGGACAAGAACGAATTCCTCCGCTGGCAGAAGGAGCTGGCCGGAGGCACCGGGGCGCGTTTTTCCGCGGCCGTGGCAGCCGACTGCGGCGGCGAGACGGTGCTCTACGCCGGGGAAGTGGTCTGCTCCGGCGGCGAGACGTCGGTGACCCTCACCGCCCCGGAGACCGTGGCGGGCATATCCTGGCGCTCTGCGGACGGCGGCGAGACGCTGTCCTTCGAGAGCGTGACGCTGGAGCTGGCGCCCGGGAAAACGGCGGAGGTCTCCCCCTGCCGGGCCGGACCGCTTTTCTTCGCCGCGCTGCGGGAGGGACAGTACCTTTACGGCGGCCGGGACGGAGAGACGCGCACGGCGGTTCTGGCCCTGGGAGAGTTCACCGTGACGGCGGTATTCGACGCCGAAATGTCCCCCCTCCGGGGCGAGATACGAAAAGACGAAAAAACACTTCTCACAGTGGAGATCGACCACTGGGAAAGCTGGTAAAAGACATGGACGTACAAAAGACGAGGACCTGGGCGGAGATCTCTCTGCCGGCTCTGCGGCACAACGCCGCCGAGCTCCGGGCGGCCGTGGGGCCGGAGTGTACCCTGCTGGGAGTGGTCAAGGCCGACGCCTACGGCCACGGCGCGCCCGCCGTTGCCCGGACCCTCCGGGAGGCGGGCTTCGGGTATCTGGCGGTAGCCTGCGTACAGGAGGCACTGGCGCTTCGGGCGGCGGGGGAGACCCTGCCCATCCTGATCCTGGGAGCGGCGGACGCCGCCTTTGCCCGGGAGCTGGCGGATAACCGTATCACCCTGGCGGTGGAGTGTCTCGAAAAGGGACGGGCCCTGTCCGAAGCCCTGGGGCCGGGCAGGACGCTGAAGATCCACGTCAAGCTGGACACCGGCATGGGCCGGCTGGGCTTCCCGGCGGCCAGCCCGGAGGGACTGCTGGCGGCGGCCTCGGTCATGGCTCTGCCGGGCCTGGAGCCGGAGGGAGTCTTCACCCACTTCGCCGTTTCGGACGTGCCCGGCGGGGAGGAATACACCCGGGAGCAGTTCACCCTGTTCCGGGGAGCGGTGGAAAAGCTGGAGGCGCTCACCGGGGTGCGGTTCCGGCTGCACCACTGCGCCAACTCCGGGGCGGTGCTGTCCTACCGGGAGGCGGGGACCTGCCTGGATATGGTCCGGCCCGGGCTGCTGGTCTACGGCGTTTTCCCGGACGAGACCCGGGGCGGGTTGAACCTCCGGCCGGTGATGGAGCTGAAGACCCGGGTGGCGGCGGTGACGCATCACAAAAAGGGCGACACCATCAGCTACGGCCGCACCTGGACCGCGCCCCGGGACTGCACGCTGGCGGTGCTGCCCATCGGCTATGCCGACGGCCTGCAGCGCTGCCTCTCCGGGAAGCTGAGCGTACAGCTCCGGGGACGGCGGGCGCCCCAGGTGGGCCGGATCTGCATGGACATGTGCATGGTGGACGTGACAGACCTGCCTGGCGTGGAGGTGGGGGACGTGGCCACCGTGTTCGGCCGGGGGGACGACAGCGCGCCCACGGTGACGGAGCTGGCCGCGCTGGCCGGCACCATCCCCTATGAGCTGCTGTGCGGCATCTCCCTGCGGGTGCCCAGGATCTGCCTGGACTGACACGTATATTTTTCTCCTTTTCGAGGAAGAATGAAGAGTGCAAGCCGGTGAGCGCTTCACCGGCGGCCCGGCCCTACATACAATGGAATGGGCGAGAAACTTCATCGGAGAGTGAATCGCATGAATACAGTTCGGAGAGGGGATATTTTTTACGCGGATCTCAGCCCGGTGGTGGGCAGCGAGCAGGGGGGCATGCGCCCGGTGCTGATCGTGCAGAACGACACCGGCAACCGCCACAGCCCCACGGTGATCGCTGCGGCCATCACCTCCCAGACCGGCAAGGCCAAGCTGCCCACCCACATCGAGCTCACCGGCGCCAGCTGCGGGCTCAGCCGGGACAGCATCATCCTGCTGGAGCAGATCCGCACCATCGACAAGTCCCGGCTCCGGGAGCGCATGGGCAAGCTGCCCGACGCGGTGATGGACCGGGTCAACGGCGCCATCGCCGTCAGCTTCGGGCTGGGACAGAATCCGCCCCCGCAATGAATAATCCAGGCGCCTCGCCCATACCATAGGACGAGGTGCTTTTTATGTCTGAAACCTATCCCATCTATTATAACGGCGCCCCCGCCGGAACGCTGCAGGCGGAGCGGGAGGGCCTGTTCACCGTGTTCACCGCCCGCATGGAGGACCCGGGCTCGCTGGTGCGGCTGAGCGTTTTCGGCGCTGGCGGACGGGAGAGCTGCCTGGGAGTCATGGCCCCGGAGAACGGGGCGCTGGCGCTGCGAAAGCGGCTTTCCCGGCGGGACATGGCGGGCTTTCCCGAGCCCATCCTCTATGCCGCCCCGGCGGGGACCGCCCAGCCCCGGCCCGCCCCGGCGGCGGAGGAGGAGCCGCCGGAGGAGCCCCCTGCCGAACCGCCGGCGGAGCCCGGGCCCGACAGCCGGGAGCGGGGGACGGAGCTCATCTGGTATCAGGCGGGGGACGGAAGCCTCTTCACCGCCCGGAACGGGCACAGCTACCGGGCCATCCCCATGGCCGCCTGGGGCCTGCCCATGGAGCACGCCCTGGAGGAACGCGTCATCGACGGCGTGCGCTACGCCGTCTTCGCGCTGAAGGACGGACAGATCATATAGAGCGGGATTATTTGGAAAGGGACGCCTTGCACGGCGTCCCTTTCCATGTTACAATAAATCATAAAAGTCTGCCCGGGAGGTTCTTTACGTGGATATTTCGGCTTTTACTTCTTTTAAACAGCGCATCACGGAAAACTGCGGCAGGGTGATCGTGGGCAAGGAGGACGTGGTGGAGCAGATCGCCGTGTGCCTCATCGCCTCCGGGCACATCCTGCTGGAGGACCTGCCCGGCACCGGCAAGACCATGCTGCTGCGGGCCTTCGCGAAGAGCATCGGCGGGGAGTTCCGGCGCATCCAGTTCACCCCGGACCTGATGCCCTCGGATCTGACGGGCATCAACTTCTATAACCAGAAGCAGGGAGAATTCGAATTCCGTCCCGGGCCCCTGTTCGCCAACGTGGTGCTGGCCGACGAGATCAACCGCGCCACCCCCCGGAGCCAGTCGGCGCTGCTGGAGGTCATGGAGGAAAAGCAGATCACCGTGGACGGCGTCACCTACCGGATGGACGAGCCATACATAGTCATGGCCACCCAGAATCCGGTGGAATCCTACGGCACCTTCCCGCTGCCCGAGGCCCAGATGGACCGGTTCTTCATGCGGCTGTCCCTGGGCTATATGACCCGGGAGCAGGAGATCGGCGTGCTTCGGCGGGAGGATTCCCGGACCATCGTGGACTCTCTGGAAACGGTCGCCGCCCGGGAGGAGATCGCCGCCCTTCGCGCCGCCTATCCCCAGATCCGGGTCAACGACGACATCGCCGGGTATATCATGGACCTGGCGGAGCATACGAGAAAGAGCCGCCTGCTGACCTGCGGCGTCTCCACCCGGGGGACCCTGGCCCTGTACCGGGCCGCCCAGATCGCCGCCGCCTTTGCCGGCCGGGATTACGTGATCCCGGAGGACGTGAAGAAGGAGGCCGCGGCCGTGCTGCCCCACCGGCTCACGGTGATCTCCGGCAGCCATCTGAGCCCGGAGCGCTTCGTGGAGAACATGCTGGAGGAGATCGCCGTCCCCCTGGAAAAGCTATGATCGCATTCGTGATCGTCTGCTCGCTGCTGCTGATCCTCTGGATGGAGCGGCTGAGCTGCCGGGAAGACCTGCGCCATCTCCACGTGACCTTTCGGACGGATATGGACCTGGTGGAGCCGGGAGAGCCGCTGACGCTGCGCTACACCGTATACAACACCAGCCGCTTCCCGCTGCTGTACGTGGGGCTGGCCCTGCAGCTGGACGACTGCGTCACCGTTCTGGAGGAGGAGAGCTGGGTGGATCGGCACCTCCGCCGGGACTTCATGGGCACCCGGGTGGATCACCGGTTTTATCTGCTGCCCCGGCGCCGGTTCTCCGGAAAGATCCGGCTGGCCGTGAAGCAGCGCGGCCTGATCGGGCTGGGCCGGTGCTATCTGGAAACCGGGGACCTGCTGGGGCTGCGGCCGGTGATGCGCACCCGGGAGATCGGCCTGCAGGTGATCTGCACGGCGAAACGCTGCGATCCCGGGGAGCTCAGGACCCTGGGGGGCTATCTGGGGGACGTGTCCGTGCGGCGCTTCCTCTATGAAGACCCGACCATGCTCACCGGCTACCGGGAGTACACGGGCCGGGAGCCCATGAAGCAGATATCCTGGGTCCAGACCGCCAAGACCGGGCAGCTGACGGTGCGGCAGTATGACCACACCGTGGACAGAAACGTGACGGTGGTGGTGAACATGGAGGCCGCCCATCCGCCTGTCATGGAGCGCTGCCTGATCCTGACCCGTTCGGTGTGCGAGGAGCTGGAGGCGCGGAAGATCCCTTACGCCGTGGCCACCAACGGGGACCTGCGATCAATGGAAGAGGGCCTGGGCCGGAGCCACCTGTTCTTTCTGCTGCGGCGCATCGGGCTCTCGGGCCCGGCGGGCTATCGGAGCTTCACCGCCCTGGCGGAGGAGTGCATCCGGCGCCGCCGCCTGGGCTGCAGCTACATTATCATCACCCCGGCGCTGGACCCGGAGGGCAGAGCGGCGCTGTCCAGACTGCGCGCCGTTTCAGACATGGAACCGCTGATTCTGTATGGGGAGGAGAGTCCCGTATGAAACGTACCGCTGTGACCCGGATCGCCGGGGACATCTGTTTTTACTTCGCCATTCTCAGTTCCTTCGCCGTCTTCCGCGCCTGGCAGGTGCCCATGGCCGGGTTCGTGCTGGCCTGCGTGGTGGCCGGACTGGTTGCGGCAAAGTGGTCCGCGCTGCCTGTGCGCATCATCGCGGCGCTGCTGCCGGGGGTCTGCTTCCTGTTCATGGACGTCCGACCGCTGCTGTTTTTCCCGGCGCTGGCCTGGCTCTATTTCGGCCTGGTGATCGGTACCGGCCGGTTCGCCGCGGATCTGTACGAATACCGCAACACCTACCGGCTCATGGCGGTGATCTGCCTCTTTTTCGTGCTGGCCAACGCCGCCAACAGCGCCCTCTTCAAGGGCTCGGTCCTCTCTATGGACAGCTTGGTGTATCTGATGGCGTTCCTGGTGCTGGGAGTGGTGTCCATGCGCAGCATGCGGATGGACGCGGACATGGACGTCCGCTGGCGGGCGGCCAACGCCCTGACCATCATCGCGGCGATCCTGCTGGCCGCGGTGATCTCCCTGGCGCTGTACGTTCTGCTGAGCCGCGGCAGGACGGCGATCAGCTATCTCTTCGCCCCACTGGGTCGGCTGATCCTGTGGCTGCTGAGCTTCCTTCCCAAGGGAGAGTCCGATGTCCTGCCCACGGCCACGCCCGAGGCCACGCCCGAGGTCAATCCATTCACCAGCTTTTCCAACCCCAACTCCGGCGCTGCCAGGATCGAGGTGGAGCCCAACGAACACTCGCTGCCCGGCTTGGTGGATCAGGCTGCGGAGATCAGCGCTTATATCGCCATGGTCCTGCTGGCCGCGGGTCTCGTCTACCTGGTGGTGAAGCTGGTCCGGCGGGGAGAAAAAGTCCAGAAGGCTTCGGGACCGGAATACGAGGGCACCGAAGACTTTACCCCCGAGAGTCGCCGGAGAGCCCGGCGGGAAAAGCCCGTCCGGGGCAACGCCGAGCGGGTGCGCAAGCTCTACCGGGAGTATCTGGACTTCCTGGGAGAGAACGGCCTGCAGCGGGACGCCTCCCAGACCTCGGAGGACGTGCTGTCCGCATCGGAGCAGATCTCTGGTCGGGAGGAACCGGCGGAGACCGCCCTCCGGCAGATCTATCTGAAGGCGCGTTACAGCGCCGAGACAGTTACCGACCGGGACGTGGCCGACGCCAGAAAATACCTGGAGCAGATCCGCAATCGGGAAAAGAACGGCTGAAATCAAAGGAAACTCCCCGGCACCCAACGGGTGCCGGGGAGTTTCCTTGCCCTTGAAGTCCCCGGGGGAAACACACCTCCCCTGGGAACGCTGTTTCGGATTAAGACGATGAATTCTCCCCGGGGGGATTCGGGGTATAGTCGGTGTCCAGCTCAATGCTGCTGCGGTCGCTGGAGCTCTTGAGACGGACCCGGTTGCTGGCTGTGGATTCCACGATGCGCACCTTGTCCTTCAGCGAGAGCATAAAGGGCATGGATACCTTCACGTCTGTCAAACCGGTGAGCTCCACCCGGATCAGCCGGTAGTAGGCGTCGGACATGTCCACCATGGCCTTTTGGGCGTCGTGGGGCAGATCCAGCATCTGCATGAACAGGCCCGCGAAGGTGTCCTGCATGATCTTCTTGGCCTCGTCCCGGTTATTGGAGCACTGCTCCAAAACCTGCTCCCAGCAGCGGATCACAGCCGGCAGCGAGTAGGCGAAAATGTGGGCGTAGATCCCCAGCTTTTTTTCATGCTGCAAGGTACTGGGAAGGTAGTCCGCCTCCACCAGCCGGGAAAACAGCGCCTGGTCTCCCGCGGTGAACACATCCGCCAGGATCCCCTCGGCGGCCACGTCCCGGTAAAACTTGCTGGCCGGGTTGTCGTGCTCGCCGATGAGAATGTCCACCAAAAAGCGCAGGGAAACCGCCTCGGCCACCATGGAGTAGCCCCGTTCACTGCCGATGGCTTTTTTGATTTCGGCGTAAAAGTTGAGAAACAGCGTGCGGCAGATCTCCCCGGCCAGGTCCGCTTTGGAGGAAAAATGATAATTGACCCTGCTGACGGAGATCCCGGAGGCCTGACAGATCTCCCTGACGGTGGTGGCGGTATAGCCCTTTTCCAGAAAGAGCGCCGAGGCAGTATTCATGATCAGCTCTTTGGTGAGCTCGCTTTTTTTATAGCTGACCATAGGTGCTCTTCCTTTTCCGCTGGGATACTTTATTATACCGCTTGGGAAAGGAAGCTGTCAAACCAATTTGACCCGGGCTTCAGCTCATCAGGGAGAAAATGATGAACTGCATGATCAGCATGGACTTTTGCTGCATGGGCATGGGCTGTCCGTCCGGACCGGGAGGGAAGGGAAGCTTTTGGGCAAGGGCGGCAACGCCGGTCTCGAATTTGGATACGTCAATGGTCTCATTCATGGTGCAGGCCTCCTTATCCTCTGTATTCGCGCACAAAGTCGTTGACAGCTTTCAGGTTTTCGCTCTTGGCGTCGTTGCGGTAGGAGCCCATCTTGTTCTGGGAGAAAAGCAGTCCGCCGTCCCGGCCCACTACCTCCAGCACCTCTCTGGCCCGATCAAGGCATTCCTCCTTGGTGCCGTGGCCCAGCAGGTCGTTGGGCATGCCGCCCATGAGCGCCACGTTGGGCAGCTCCCGGCGCATTTCGAAAATGTCGTCGTTTTCGGGCAGCAGGGTAATGACGCCCTTGTCGTAATCCCGGAAGAAGTCCTTGAAGCGGAGAATATTGCCCTCGGTAAAGATGAGGATGTTCATCTTCTTTTCCGCCACGGCGTCCAGGTAGGGCTTGAGGGCGGGCACATAGAATTCCTCCCACTGTTTGGGACTGAGGAAATTATGGGCCAGCATGGCCAGCAGACTGTCATAGCAGAAGCCGGGGTTCTGACCCGCGGGCATGTTCTTCAGGCCCATGATAGCGGGAGTATAGAACATGGCGTCCATAGCCGCAATCAGCTCGTGAAGGGCCGCCTTGTCCCGGCGCATGAGTACGGAGGTGCCCTTGATGCCGAAGATAAAGCCCAAAATGTTTTCCAGGGAGATCTGGGGCATGGGGTTGGGCGCCACCCGGGGCGGCAGGCCGTATTCCTTGGTCATGATCTGGTTGATCTTGCCGGAAAAGCCCATGAACCCGGCCATTTCCCCGAAAGCACCCATGATCTTGCCCAGACTGGCTTCCGGTCCCCACCAGGGATACTTGGCGGGCATGCCGTGCTCCCAAAGGAATTTCATGTAGTTGGCGGCAATCTCCCGGCACTGCTCGGGCTCGGCAATGTGTATGTCGTGGACAGCCAGGCTCTCAGCCTCGTCGTCCACCATATAGGTGGGAGACCCCATGGCTCTGGCAAAGCGGTAGGGATTGCGGATGCCCAGATCATTGAGCATATCGAAGTTGTATTCTTCCTGGTGATGACGCACGACTTTTTCCATGACGGCATAGTCGCTCAACGCCTCGGAAAGCTTGTAGCCCGCGTCCAGGATCTTCCAGGTGACAAAGAAAGAGACGACGGGGGCGCGCTCAGGCTTTCTCATATTGGCGGCGTCGCGGATCAGCGACAGCCGGTAATGCAGAAGTTCCTCGGTAGTCATAGCAATGATTCCTTTCCGCCGTTATTAGTTTACGGCTTCCGTGTTTTTGCTGGCGTGGTAGGCGGCAAGCTCTTTTTCATCCACATGGTAGAAGAACATGCACACCGCCGCCAGCAGGCAGGCGATGCCGGGGACCGCGGCGATGAGCATGACCAGGCTTCTGGTCATGGCCGGGGTGAAGGTGACGCCCTCGTGGTAGCCGATGGCGGCCAGACTGAAGGAGGCGATGGCCGAGGAGATCACCAGACCTGCTCGGTTGGAGGTGCCCGCCAGGCTCTGCAGGAACGCCCGGGGCGCGGTGCCGCCTTCCATTTCGATCTTGTCGCCGATGTCATTGGCAAGGGCATTCATCACGATGGTGGAGGGCATGCCCACGAAGGTGATGATGGCCCGGATGATGATGAACACCGCCGCGGTCTTGCCGAAGAGAGCCAGGGCCACATAGCCCACGGCGCTGACCAGCTGGGAGGTGATATGGATCCCCTTCTTGGTCATCTTCTTGCTCATCATGGGGGTGAGCACGCAGCCCAGCACGCCGAAGATGGCCGTGGCGCTCAGGGCGATGGCCGTGGCCTTGGGGTCGTTGAGCACGTATGTGGTGTAGTAGGCCAGCAGAGCCTGGAAAAAGCCCGTGGTGGCCGCGGTGAAGGTGTAGCTGAAGAAGAAGGGGATCGCGGGGCCCTTGAAGGACTTGAGCATCTCTCCGAAGCCGATGCTTTTCTGCTTCTCGGCGGCCTTGGTCTCGCCGGCCTCATACTTTTTGCACATGCTGTACAGGAGAATGGAGCCCAGGATGATCACCACACCGTAAACGGCGGAGGCGCCTGCGTACAGCTGCTTGGTGTTCTTCCACAGGGCGATGCCCAGCACCGCGTTGCCTACAATGCCGTAGACCACACTGGTGAACAGGCCGGAGAATTGCGCGGCGGTGTTGAGAGTCACCACATCGGCGTTATTTTTGGACATGGGACCGATGATGGCCCGCTGGGCCGTCCAGCCCACGTTGTAGCACAGGGTCTGGATGGTGTAGACCACCATAAAGAGCGCGGCGTAGGCGGTGGTGGGCAGAGCCAGGTACAAAAAGCACAGGGGGAAGCTGATGCCCAGGCCGATGCCCGCGATCAGGATCCAGGTGCAGTACTTGCCGCCTTTAAAATTGACTTTGTCCACGATCACGCCGGAAACGGCCATGGTGATCAGCTTGATGATCTGAATGGCCGTGTACAGTCCGGCAGCCAGAGCAGTGGGGAAGCCGGCAATGTCTGTCATGAAGATCAGCAGGTAATATCCTGTTACGCACAGCACAAACCCATAGGGGAACATACCGCCAATGCCGTAGCCCAGGATTTCCTTCGCCTTCAGTGTTGTTTTTTCCTTTTCCAAGAGGATCCTTCCCTTCTCATTAATTACGAACTTGTTCGCAATTAGAGGATAGCACAGCTCCCTGAAATTGTCAACTATACCGGAAATACTTTGGCCGCTTGACAAGGAATTAGTGAATGTGTTACCTTTTATGAGAAGGAAGGGAAGGACATGGATAAGAGAGAATACCTGAAAAGACTGTTTGCGGACAAAAAGGTCAAGGCGGCGCTGGCGGTCATCCTTGTCTGCTGCGCCGGGGCGCTGGCCGCCGCGTTTCTGGTGGAGGACCGGGTCTGGGGCACGGCGGCGCAGATCGGGTGCGTGCTGGTGGTGTTCTCCCGGCTGCCGGTGATCAGCAGCACGGCCATGGCCATAGCCTCGGAGCTGGAAAAGAAGAAAAAATGAGAGCCGTCCGGAGACGGCCCGAAAAAGAAAAAGCGGCGGCGCTGTTTTTTAAAAACAGCGCCGCCGTGATCTGTATTGCTCATTGTATGCCCGCGCGCTTCATCTCGCCCAGGATGTATTCGCAGACCACCACCCGGTCCTCCGCGGCGAAGGTCTGGGGGAAGTTGTCGGAGAAGAGGATCTGGGACGAGGGGGGAAATTCTTCGTCTCCCTCCCAGAGAATGAAGCGGACGAAGAGGTCCGGCAGGAACTCAAATTCAAAGCCCTCGCCGCTGCCAGGCACGCTTTTCGCACCCATGGCCGCGCACACGGCCCGATAGGCCTCCGGCCGGAAGCCGTAGGTCCCCGCCAGACGCAGGATGCAGCGCTGGCGGAATTTTTCGTTGTACACGTCGCCCCAGGGCATCTGGGAATAGGTGACGAACCCGGCGGGGGCGCTCACCTTTTTCCCCTCCAGCAGATAGCGGGCAAACAGGATGCGCCAGCGGTCGGTCCAGCCCTCGTCGTCAAAGGCGGGAAAGCTGATGTGCTTTTCCTCCCCCAGTACGGTGAGCGTGAAGCCCCGGCCGTCCCAGGGCAGACCAAGACGGCGGCTGACTTCGCTGGCGTCGGCCCGGCACAGCAGGCCCAAATAGTGCTCCAGAGGCACCTGGGTCAGATTGTCGGCGCGATAGGGTGTTTCCATGGTCGTTTATACCTCAACACTCGGGAATAGCTCGCGGTTGGTGTGGGGCAGGAAGCAGGCGGACACGAACTCATCCATATAGCCCGGCTCGTTGCTCAGCTCCACGTAGGTCATGGCGCTGCTCAGCTCCCGCACCTTCTCCTCCGCCTGGCGGCTGAGCAGGATGGCGTAAGCGCCGGAGAGGGAGGAGTTGCCGATATAGCTGAACTTTTCCAGGGGCAGATCGGGGAAGATGCCGATGGTGATGGCGTTGGGGAAGTCGATGCCGCCGCCGATGCCGCCGGCGATCTGGATGTGGGACAGGTCCTCCGGCTCCATGCCCAGCTGACGCAGCATGAGCAGGATGGCGGAGAAAATGGCGCCCTTGGCCCGGATGAAGTTGTCCAGGTCCACCTCGTTGACAGAAATCTCCCGGCCGTCGTCGGACTCATCCGCAAAGGCCAGGACATACCGGCCCATGCCGTGCTCATCGTATTTGACCCGGCGGCCCTCCCGGGCGAACTTGCCCTTGGCGCTGATGATGCCGCCCCGGAACAGCTCCGCCACGGTGTCGATGATGCCCGAACCGCACAGGCCGATGGGCTTCTGCCCCTCGGGACCGATGACGGTCAGGGTGGGGTCCATGGTCTCCTTGTCAATCTTGACCTCCTCGATGGCGCCGTTGGTGGCCCGCATGCCGCAGGAGATATCGCCGCCCTCGAAGGCGGGACCGGCGCTGCAGGCGCAAGTGAATAGGAATTCACTGTTGCCCAGCACGATCTCCCCGTTGGTACCCAGGTCGATGAACAGCGCCAGCTCGTCCCGGTTCCAGAGGGTGCTGGCCAGGAGCCCGGAGGTGATGTCGCCGCCCACGTAGCTGCCCACGTTGGGCGTCAGGATCAGCCCGGCCTCGGGGTGCAGCTCCGGCAGCACGTCCGCCAGACGCAGCTCGTGGCACTGGAAGAAGGAGGGGATGAAGGGCTCCATGCGCACCGGGTCGGCGTACAGACCCAGCAGCAGGTGGGACATGGTGGTGTTCCCGGCGATGCAGACCCGGTAGATCTGCTTCTGATAGACCCGCGCCTTCCGGCAGAGGGTGCCGACCAGGGGGACGATGGTATCCTCCACCACCGCCCGGCGCAGCCGTTCCCGTCCGCCCTCCCGGCTGGACTCGATGATGCGGTTGATCACGTCCGCGCCGTAGCGGATCTGGGAGTTGCCGGCACTGGCCTTGACCAGCAGCTCGCCGGTCTCCATATCCACCAGCGCCGCGGTGACGGTGGTGGTGCCGATGTCGATGGCCAGGCCGCAGATCTTCTTCTTGCTCTTCATGGAGCCCACGTCAACGATGCGGACGCCGTCCCCGTCCCGGGCCAGGACGCAGCGAACGTGAAAGTCGTTGTCCCGGAGCACCCGGGCCAGCTTGCGCAGGGTGTACAGCGTCACCCTGGCCTCCATGCCGGTCTCGGCGCGAACGGCCCGCTCGATACGGTCGCAGTCGCACAGGGTATCCTCCAGAGTCGGGGGGTCCATGGTCAGCTCGCAGGTGAAGATGGTGGGATCATCCATCACCCCGGCTTCCCGCAGGTCCCGCTGCACGTCGTCAAAAGCGGCCCGGACGGTGGGATCGTTGAGATCGGCGGTGCGGATGCCAGTACGGAAGGCGGAGGCGGGCTCCGGCACCAGGACCGTCACGTCCCCGATGACCCGGGTCTCACAGGCCAGCCGCCAGCCGGCGGCGTAGTCCTCGTCGGTGATGTGGCGGCAGGGATGGGATTCCGTGTCCCCGGAGAGGATCTGTACCCGGCACTTGCCGCAGGTCCCGTTGCCGGAGCAGGGCGCGTCGATGTAGATACCGGAATTTCTGGCGATGTCCATAAGACGCTCGCCGGTTTCCACCTTTACGTCGATGGTCTTTTTTGCGCTGATTCGGAAGGATACTGTCGGCATGGGAGCAACCTCCGTATGATATATTGTTCTCAGAATTTCATCTGGTCCAGCGCGGCGTACAGGGCCTTGCGGAAGGGATCGTCCTCGGGCAGCTGCGTGGTGGGGATGCCTTCGCCGTCGTAGTCGTAAATGGTCTCGTCCTGGGGCAGCACGCCCAGCAGCTCCATGCCGGTCTTCTTCACTTCCTCCAGCACGCCCTCGTTGGCCACGCCGTTGGGAGCCCGGTTGATCAGCAGCTTGATCTGAGAAGCGCCCAGGTTCAGCTCCTTCACCAGCTCATAGATCCGGCCCGCGGCCTGGACACCCCGGCGGGAGCAGTCGCTGACCAGGATCACCGTGTCCACTTTGGGCAGCAGGCCCCGGCTCACGTGCTCCATGCCCGCTTCGTTGTCCACCACCACGTAGCGGTAGTTGCCGGCGTAGCGGCTGATCTGGGTGCTCAGCAGGCCGTTGACGAAGCAGTAGCAGCCCCGGCCCTGGGTGCGGCCCATGACCAGCAGATCGAAGTCGTCGCCCTCGATGAGGGCGTCGGCGAATTTCATTTCGGCATAGTCGGCCTTGGTCATCCCCACGGGGATGGGGTTGTCCGGCCGCATCTCGGCCTGGGCCATCTCCTCCCGGAGGGAGCCCAGGGTGGTCTCCACCTCCATGCCCAGCACCTCGTTGAGGTTGGAGTTGGCGTCCGCGTCCACGGCCAGCACGGGCCCCTGCTTTTTGGCGCAGAGATAGTGGATCAGCAGCCCGGTGATGGTGGTCTTGCCAACGCCGCCCTTGCCGGCCAGAGCGATTGTATGAGTCATTTCAGGTATCCTCTTTCTTTATGGTATTATTCCGCGGGGGTCAGCGTGTACACCACGGTCATGCCGTGGTCGTCAACAAAGTAGCGCACTCCGTTTTCCATCTCGTCCTTCTCGATGGTTGCCCGGGGCTCTTTGCGGCGGATCCATTCGTCGGGGTCGGAGATCTCGACCTCGTCGAAAAACACGTCCCGCATCTGGTTGTTGGCGCACTCGTTTTTGATCTCTTTGATGACTTCGTAGATCATGCGGCGGAAGTGGCGATGACCACCGTGGCGCCGGTCAGGTCTACCGAGACGATGGTACCTTCGATCTCGGTGGTGAAGCCCATGACGTCCGTGAGAGTGATCTTGCTGCCGTCGACCTCAATGTTTGCCACGTAGCGGGCGGCGACCTTGTCCTCCTCTTTCTTGTTGAGATATGCGGTGGATAAACACATATCGCTTCTCCTCCTTTTCGGGTTTTTTCAGCTCTAATATTATATCGGAATCCGACGGAATAATCAAATACAATTTACGCTTTCCCACCTTTTGAAGGAAGGAAAAATCCCGGCCGCAGTAGCGGCCGGGATTTTTTGCGCTGTGCGGGAGATCAGATGTCGAAGGGCTCCATCTCGAACACGGGGTGACCCTTTTCGGTCAGGAACTCGATCATGGCGTCCAGATCGTCGGCGGAAGCCGCCACGGTCTCGTCGCAGATCATATCGGTGAAGTTGTCGATGTCGTAGAGCTCCTTGGCGCTCTTGTTCAGGTTGGCAGCGACCTCTTCCTTCAGGCGGGAAGGCATCCACACGATGCGGGCCAGGCCGCCCTCGGCGCGCATGAACTTCTTGGAAGCGATGAAGTGCTTGCCGTGGCCCATGAAGCCGGGGGTCTGCTGGCCGCCGCCGGTCATGGAGGCCAGCTCGGCGAAGCTCATGCCCAGAGGCGTGGAGCCGGCGTACTCACGGTTCACGATGACCACGCCCATGGTGGAGGGCTCCATGCCGCAGATGCACTCGAAGCAGCCGCAGGAGGTCATGGGATCCTGGAACAGGGAGTACAGCGTGACCTTCTCCAGGTGGCCCTGGGAGAATTCCTTGACGGCGCGGTCGACGTCGGGCCAGATGCCGATGAACTCGTCGACGCAGTCGTCCTTGCTGACGATCTGGCAGGGGCCGTTGGGGTTGAGCCGG
>JAFSZH010000011.1 GCA_017455685.1 Oscillospiraceae bacterium | reverse complement strand
GGCGGAGGGCACCCGGGAGCGGATCCTGCAAAAAGCCGTAGAAATGGGATACAAGCAGTTTTCCTATGTTTCCGCTCTGGTCAACTCAGTACCGGAGACGCCGGAGACCCCAAAGGACGGTCCGGGCTTTCGGGGCGAGATCGCCCTGTTTACCACCACTTTCCTGACCAACTCACACTTCGCCTCCACAATGCTGGACGGCTTTCAGCGGGAGATTTCCCAGTTGGGCTATACGTTGAACACCCATCGCATCACGCAGGAAAACCGGGAAAAGAAAACCTTGCCCTTTACGTTCAGCGCCGAACGCACCAGCGCCATCCTCTGCATTGAGATGTTTGACCGGGACTATGACGAGATGGTCTGTTCTCTGGGCCTGCCGGTTCTTTTTGTGGACGGGCCCGCGAAAACGGACGGCAGCTCACTTCCCGCCGACCAGCTCTACATGGACAATACCACCGGCATGGTGGCACTGGTCAACGAACTGCTGCGCAAGGGCGTCCGGCGCATTGGCTTCATCGGAGACCCCCGGCACTGCCAGTCCTTCTTCGAGCGCTACATGGCCTTTCGGGGCACAATGCTTCTCGCAGGCGCGCCGGTGGACGAGCGCTGGTGTCTTACGGGCTTGAAAAAGGAGCAGATCAGCGCGCAGCTTGCCGCCCTTTCTGAGTTACCGGAGTTATTTCTCTGCGCCAACGACTTTGTGGCGATCGACGCGATTCTGGCGCTCCGGGAACTGGGGAAGCGTTACCCGGAGGATGTACGGTTCTGCGGCTTTGACGATGCGCCGGAGGCCCGCAGCGTCACACCGCCTCTGACCACCATCCATATCCACACACAGGTTATGGCCTTTTCCGCCGTGCATCTGCTGATGACCCGCATGAAGCAGCCTTCCCTGGATTTTCGCACTGTTTACACGGAAACGGAGCTGATCCGCCGTGCCTCCACCGAGTTTTAACCGCAAAGGAAAGCCCCCGCTCTCACGCTTGTTGTGAGGGCGGGGGCTTTGCGCCGGGCGGGGGAAGCACGATCCCGCGCGGTAAAAGAGGGGGACGACTGTTTGAAAAGATAGTTAAGATACCGGAAGGCGGCGTCGCTGCGCTGACTGTTGGCAACGACGCCGAGATAGACGGAGCCGGAGATACCGGCGTCCCAAAACGGAGAGAGCGTGGACACGTCAACGGCGTTACATACCGTTTCGGTAATCTCTTCATATTCCGGCGCCTCATTCAGGTGGTATTCAATGGCGTTGTCCGATAAAATGACCGCGTTTTCCGTCAGATAGGGCTCCGTATCCACACTCGCCCAGCCGGACAATTCCAGAAGATATCCGCTGCGGGAGAAGATGTCGTAGCTCTCCCGGTTCATCAGCAACAGATCCAGATGTTTCGCGTTGATAGCCCCCAGCAGCTTCATGCGCGAGGCATAGGCATATTCGTGGTTGACCACTGAGGCGTCGTCCGACAGATAGAGGTCACGGTAGAGGTACACCTCTTTTTTCTTCGGATTCTCTCCATCCCATTCCAAAAAGCCCACACTCAGCGCGTTTTCCAGCGCATCTCCGACG
>JAFSZH010000001.1 GCA_017455685.1 Oscillospiraceae bacterium | reverse complement strand
GCTGTTCTCCTTGACGGTCATGACCTTCATCACGGGCCTGTGCGCCATGTCGGCTCCCACCCTGCTGGGCTACGACTCCATCAACCCGGAGATCGTCCGGCTGGCCGGCTCCTCCGTGGCGGACGAGTCTTTCCCCCAGGCCCGGGCCGCTCTGCTGAGCATCATCCTGGCCATGTTCACCATCATCCTGCTGACGGTGCTCTCCTCCTATGAGCGCAAGGGCCATTACCTCTCCGTCAGCAAGACCAAGGCCAAGCTGCAGAAGCAGAAGATCAACAATCCCGTGGCCAACGTGATCGCCCACATCTACGCCTACGTGATGTTCATCATCTACATGACCCCCGTGGTGATGATCGTCATATTCTCCTTCCAGACGTACAGCGCCATCCGGCTGAAAAAGCTGGATCTCACCAATTGGACGCTGATCAACTTCTTCGGCAAGCAGGATTACCAGTATATGACCAACCGGGGCACCTACAAGACCCGGGTGGGCTCCATTTCCGGCGTGTTCTCCAACGAGGCCACCCTGGGCGGCATCAAGCTCAGCTTCGTCCTGTCGGCTCTGGCGGCGGCGCTGGCCTGCGTCGTCGTGGTGGTGGCCTGCAACTACATCTTTGACAAAAAGCACAAGAAGTCCGGGGTCGTGCTGGAATACGCCCTGCTGTTCCCCTGGCTGCTGCCCACCATTCTGATCTGCTACTCTTACCGGACCTATTTCAACAGCGAGAGCGTCTGGTACGTGGGCAATCAGAACCTGTACTTCGCCCAGAACGTCCGCTTCCTCATCGTCATGGCCTACACGGTGACCAAATTACCCTTCTCCCTCCGGATGATCAAGGCCAGCTTCTACGCCATCGACGACGAACTGGAGGACGCCGCCAAAAACCTAGGCTCGCGGCCCATCCGCACCTTCCTGAAGGTGAAGCTGCCCATCATCCTGCCCAGCGTGCTGGCGGTGTTCGCGCTGAACTTCAACGCCCTGTTCACCGAGTACGACATGTCCGCCACCTTTGCCAGCACCTACGGCACCAGCTACGCCATGGTCATCCAGGCCATGTGCGCCGAGGAAGGCCTTTACGGCTACAACGTCAACGCCTCGGGCCGCCGCTGCGCCTCCACGGTGTTCATCATGATCGTGTCGGGCATCATTCTGTACCTGGTCTACGGCGTGGGCGCCCGGGATCTGGGCGAGCGGCTGCAGGCCAGAGACCGGCGGCGGAAACGCATGGAACGGCTCTCCAGCCTGTTCGGGAAAAACCAGTCGCCGAAGGCGGTGGGCTGACATGATCAAAAACGTACTGTTCGATATGGGCAGCGTGCTGGTGGTCTTCGACCCGAAGGAGTTCCTCCGGCGCATGGGTCCCGACGATCCGGCGGACCGGACGCTGCTGATGCAGGAGCTCTTCCACAGCTGGGAGTGGATCGCCCTGGACCGGGGCGCTCTCACCGAGGCGCAGTTCATCGACATCGTCAAAGCCCGGACGCCGGAGCGGCTCCACGAAGCGGTGGAGCGTCTGGTGCTCCACTGGGACGACGACCTGCTGCAGGTGGAGGGCATGGAGCCGCTGGTCCGGGAGCTCTCCGAGGCCGGGTATCAGCTCTACCTGCTCACCAACGCCGGGCCCCGGCACCATGAGTACTGGCCCCGGTTCAGCGTGGCCCGGTACTTTCCGGCGGATCATATCTACCGCTCCTGCGACTATCTGACGCTGAAGCCCGAACGGGAGTTTTACGAAGGGGCGCTGGCCCGCTTCGCTCTGGACCGGAAAGAATGCGTCTTCATCGACGACAGCACCCCCAACGCCGAGGCCGCCGTCCGCCTGGGTCTGGACTCCATCGTGTTCCAGGGCGACGCGGAGCATTTGCGCGGCAAGCTGGCGGAAAAGGGCGTCGTCCTGCCCACCAAATGAGCGCATAAGCAAAGACCGGCTCTTCGGATTTCCCGAAGAGCCGGTCTTTTTTATTCGTTTATTCCCCGTCAAGGAGCAGCATCACCGCGGCGGTCCAGCGCTCCCCGGCGTTCAGGGGGATCTCCCGGGCCGGGGCGGGCAGGGAGTCCAGGTCCAGCATGGGCAGCCGCTGGCTCACCAGCACGGAGACGTAGGCGCCGTTGTCCAGTTCCCTCATCACGAAAGCGCCGTCCCCCCGGCGGTAGAGCAGCACGGGCACGCCGCCCTCCGTGGTCAGCGCCACGGCCAGGTCGTAGGCCATCTCCCGGTCGAAATAGGCCGTCAGCGTCTCCCGGCTGGTGCGGGGCACCTGCCACAGGATGGGCATGTCGTCCGGCCGAAGCTCCTCCGAGCCGGAGGCGCAGTACACCACGACGACGCGGCAGTCCGTGGCCGTCACGGGCAGGCGGCAGATCTCTGCCGGGTCCAGAGGCAGACCCGTGGCGGCGTTGAGGAGGGCGTTCTCCGCGAAGAGCGCGCCGCCGCTTTTCACCAGATCCCGGGGGGCCATCAGCAGCCGCTCGTACTGGAGCTGGGCGTTCTCCCGCTGCTCGTCCCACCAGGCGCGCCGCTCCTCCGTCCGGCGGCGGATCTCCTCCGACACCGTCCGGCGAAGCAGGGTATCGGAGCTCTGCCACAGGCTCCGTCCGTCCTCCCGGCAGAAGGACAGCAGCTCGGAGAGCGCCTCCGCCGCGTCCTCCCCGGAGAGGATCACCTCCCAGGCCTCCGCTGCGGCGAATTCCGGCGTTTCCAGCGCGCGCAGGAAGTCCAGCACGCCGCCGCTCAGCCGCTCCGGAGGGAGCAGGGTCTCCAGCACCGTCAGCCGGTCCGTATCCAGAGTCAGGGCCGCTTCCGGCGCCGTGCGCAGTCCGTCCAGTTCCATGACGATCTCATCCCCCTCCAGGGCGACGGAGCGGATGCCCCGGCCCGCCCAGGACATGGGCACGGTGAGACCGTTTTCAAAAAGCTCGGGCCAGAAGCGCTCCGGCAGGGGGAGCCGCCGGCCCAGGCTCACTTTTTTTGCCCGGAGATCGACCTCGCTCCCGTCCGGGGACAGGGTCAGCTCCATTTCCGCCCGGCAGGACACCGGGATGAGGCCCAGCAGCCGGACCCGGTGATACACCGTCAGACTGCCGCCGCTGATGCGGAAGCCCGTGTTCCCCTTGCCGCCCTGCCCTTCGATCTCCTGCCGGAGCCGGGGCAGGACGCCGTACTTTTCCCCGAACCAGTAGAGATCCTCCTTGCCCAGGCGCAGCGTCACCGACCCGTCCGGCTGCAGCTCCACGCCGTCGTAGGCGGCGGGGTCGTAGGCGAAAAGGATCTTTTCCGCGTCGTCGTAGCGGGCGGACACGCCGCCGCTGCCCAGGATCAGCACCGCCGAGATCAGCAGCGCCAGCGCCAGCACCGGCACCAGGACCCACCATATCCACTTTTTCCCGTGAGTGGGTCGTTCCATGCCCTGCTGTGCCTCCGGTCTCTTTCTCTTCGGGAGTATCGTTCCTATATATTATATGATTTGAGGAAAAAATCAAGAGAAAAAGTATTGACTTTCTTTGAAACCGTGATATTATAGTCAGGCGCTCCAAAGACAGCAGGTGGCTCAGGCCGTAAATCCTGCCGAGGAAAGCACGATGTTGCATTGTGTCTCCCTCTGTCTTTTCGGCAGAGGGTTTTTTCTTTCGGGCGCGAAAATTTACCCGGAGGTGAAATCATTGCCTAACGCAAAGGTACTCAGCGAGAAACAGGCCATCGTGGAAGCTCTCGCCCAGCGCATCGGAAAAGCCAACAGCGGCGTTCTTGTGGACTACAAGGGCATCACCGTGGCCGAGGATACCGAGCTGCGCCGGGAGCTGCGGTCCGCCGGCATTGAGTACACCGTTGTGAAGAACACTCTGCTCCGCTTCGCGGTGGACAAGTGCAATTACAACGAATTCGACTCTCTGCTCAACGGCACCACCTCTCTGGCCACCACCGAGGGCGACCCCATCGCCCCCATCCGCATCGTCAGCGAGTACGCCAAGAAGCTCAACGGCAAGTTCGAGGTCAAGGGCGGCTTCATGGAAGGCAAAGTGCTTCCCATGGACGAGCTCTCCGAGATCGCTCAGCTTCCCGGCAAGGATGCCCTGTACTCCAAGGTCTTCGGCACCCTGCTCGCGCCCATCACCAGCCTGGCCGTCGTTCTCGGTCAGATCCTGGAACAGAAGGGCGGCTCCCTGGAGTCCG
>JAFSZH010000085.1 GCA_017455685.1 Oscillospiraceae bacterium | reverse complement strand
CATCCCCGCCCCGGACGGCGCTGGCCGTGTGGTGGTGGCCACCGGCGGCACCAGCGACATCCCCGTGGCGGAGGAGGCCGCCCTCACCGCCGAGGTGCTGGGCAACCGGGTGGAGCGGATCTACGACGTGGGCGTGGCGGGGCTCCACCGGCTCAGCGCCAAGCTGCCCCAGATCATGGAGGCCAGCGTGCTCATCGCCATCGCGGGCATGGAGGGCGCTTTGGCCAGCGTGCTGGGCGGGCTGGTGGACTGCCCGGTGATCGCCGTGCCCACCAGCGTGGGCTACGGCGCCAGCTTCGGGGGGATCAGCGCCCTGCTGAGCATGCTCAACTCCTGCGCCAGCGGGGTGAGCGTGGTGAACATCGACAACGGCTTCGGGGCCGGGTATCTGGCCAGCCGGATCAATCACATGGAGAAAAAGCTATGAGGATCCTGTATTTTGACTGCTCCATGGGGGCCGCCGGGGACATGCTCACCGCCTCGCTGCTGGAGCTGTGCCCCGACCGGGACGCCGCTCTGGCGGAGCTGAACGCCCTGGGCATCCCGGAAGTGACGTTCGCTTACGAAAAGAGCGTGAAGTGCGGCGTGGCGGGCACCCGGCTCGTCGTGTCGGTCCGCGGCGCGGAGGAGGACGACCATCCCCATGAGCACCACCACGCCCACCGCACGCCCACGGACGTGAAAGAGATCGTCTCCTCCCTGGCCGTGCCGGAGGATGTGCGGCGCAACGTGCTGGCGGTGTACGACAGCATCGCCCGGGCGGAGAGCGAGGTCCACGGCGTCAGCATGGAGGAGATCCATTTTCATGAGGTAGGCTCTCTGGACGCCATCGCGGATGTGACGGCTTTCAGCTATCTGCTGCACGCTCTCGCCCCCGACCGGATCGCCGCCTCCCCCGTCCACGTGGGCAGCGGGCAGGTGCGCTGCGCCCACGGGCTGCTTCCCGTTCCCGCCCCGGCCACGGCGGCGCTGCTGCGTGACGTGCCCATCTACGGCGGCGAGATCAAAGGAGAGCTCTGCACCCCCACCGGCGCCGCGCTGCTGAAATATTATGTAAACTCCTTTGGCCCCATGCCCGAGTTCCGGCCGGAGAGCGTCGGCTACGGCATGGGCAAGCGGGACTTCCCCGCGGCCAACTGCGTCCGGGCCATGCTGGGCCGGACCGAGGAGATCCCGGACGAAATGGCGGAGCTCAGCTGCAATCTGGACGACATGACCCCCGAGGCCATCGGCTTTGCCTGCCAGACCCTCCGGGAGGCCGGGGCGGCGGAGGTCTTCACCACCCCCGTGCAGATGAAAAAGGACCGGCCCGGGGTGCTGCTGACGGTGATCTGCACACCGGAAAAGCGGCTGGAAATGGCGGAGCTGATGCTGCGCCACACCTCCACCATCGGCGTGCGGGAAAAGCTGCTGCGCCGCTACGTGCTGGAGCGGAGCGTCAAGACCGTGGACACTCCCTTCGGTCCCATACGGAAAAAGGTGTCCAGCGGCTACGGCGTCCTGCGGGAGAAATACGAGCACGACGACCTGGCCCGGATCGCCAGGGAGCGGGGCTGCTCTCTGGGGGAGATCCTCTCGGAGCTGGAATAAAACAAGACACACAGGGCGGACGCCGACAGCGCCCGCCCTGTTATTCATAAAATATTTATCGTTTTTCGATAATTTTATATTGACAATCATTTTTTGCCATGATATGTTAGCAGCCATGGAGGCGATAAACGATGCGTGAAAAGCTTTCAGACGGCGTGACCCGCTTCACCAGCGGGCTGCTGGCCGTCATGTTCTACGGCGGCATTGCCGCCACCGCCGCCCTGCCCTGGCTGTTCCGCTGGGCCGGGAAATACTATCCCGTGCTGCGGCGCCATTACTGGCTGCATACGATATTGTTCATGCTGGCCGGGGTGGGCGCGGTGCTCATCATCCGGGAGCTGCGGCGGATGTTCCGCACGGTGCTGGCGGAGGACTGCTTCGTCCGGCAGAACGTGGTCAGCCTGCGGCGGATGGGCTATCTGGGCCTGGGCATCGCCGCGGTCACGCTGGTGCGGCTGATGGTGATCTTCACCCCCGCCACGCTGCTGATCATACTGGTTTTCTTTATCGCGGCCCTTTTCTCCTTCGTGCTGTCCCGGGTCTTCGACCAGGCGGTGCGGTACAAGGAAGAAAACGACCTGACCATCTGAGGGCGTCGCCATGATCATTGTAAATTTGGACGTGATGATGGCCCGGCGGAAGATCGGGCTGGGCGAGCTGGCGGAAAAGGTTGACATAACACAAGCCAATCTCTCCGTGCTCAAGAACAACAAGGCCAAGGCCATCCGTTTTTCCACCCTGGACGCCCTGTGCCGGGCGCTGAACTGCCAGCCGGGAGACATCCTCGAATGGGTGCCGAGGGAGGTGCAGGACGATGAATGAGACCGCTTCTCCTCCCCTGCTGCTGCCCGCCGCGCCGGAAAAGGAGCCACCCCGGGACACGCCGCTGCATCAGGCGCTGCATCAGTACCGGCGGTACTTCCTGCTGCTGGCGGGGACCGTAGGGGCCGCCTGGTCGGCCTGCTTCACCGAGGCGGGCGGCCTGGGGCTCAACGCGATGCTCTACGCCCTGGTCTGGTGCGTATGCGGCCATCTGGCACTGAAACGGCTGGGTCTGGCCGACCTGCGCCGGGACGGGAAATGGTACGCCGGGATCATGCTGCTCGCTCTGGCTGTATTCTGGACCGCCAACCGGTTTTTGCAGTACGTCAGTATAGTAGGAGCGGTGCTGCTCCAGTGCTTCTGGCTGCTGGATGTATTCGCCCGGGTGGCCGACTGGCACTTCGGCAAGGCCGCCAGAGCGGTGCTGATGCTGCCGTTCCGGGCTTTGGCCCGGTGCATGGAGCCGTGGAAAGACCTCTTTTCCCTGCGGGGGGAAAGAGCCGGCCGGTTCAAATACGTGCTGCTGGGCCTGCTCATCGCCGCGCCGCTGGTGGCGCTGGTGACGGGGCTGCTCTCCGAGGCGGACGCGGTGTTCTCCCGGATGGTCTCCGACCTCTTCGCGTACCGGGATCTGCCGGAGCATTTCTGGACCGTTCTCCGGGCCGTGGCGTGGGCCGCTCTGGCGGGAACGTTCTTTTACGCCGCTCTCTGCGCCCAGACCGCCGAGCCGGAGCCCCAGGGCCAAGACGCCTGCCGTCAGGCGGACACGCTGGTGGCCGTCACCTTCACGGCGGCGCTGGCGGCGGTGTATCTGGTGTTCTGCTTCGTGCAGGTGACGGTGCTCTTTACCGGCAACGCCGATGCTCTTCCCCAGAACTACACCTACGCCCAATACGCCCGGGAGGGCTTCTTTGAGCTGCTGGCCGTCAGCGCCATCAACGTGCTGCTGGTGATCGTGTCCCAGCGCCGGTTCAAAAGCAGCCGGACCCTGCGGTTTTTGCTGTGCCTCATCTCCGGCTGCACCGTTCTGATGGAGGTCTCCAGCGCCTGGCGGATGATCCTGTACGTCCGGGCCTACGGCCTCACCTTCCTGCGGGTTTTGGTGCTGTGGTTCCTGGGGGTGCTGGCGATAGTGCTGACCGGGGCGGTGATCACCGTGTTCCGGCCGAACTTCCGGCTGTTCCGCTTCTCTCTGGCGGTGTGCCTCGCGGCGTGGCTGCTGCTTTGCTTCGCCCGCCCGGACGCTCTGGCGGCCCGGTACGACCTGCAGCGGTTCGGGTGTAAACAGAACATTATGTCAACCATTCGATATGAAATGTCCAAGGACGCCCTCTCCGAGCTGCAGCCTTACCTGGATACGGTAATGGATACGTCAAGTACGGATTTGAGACTGTATCTGAAAGAATATATCCCCGCCAAGTATCGGGAAGCCGGAGTTCGGGGCTTTAATTACTCCCTGTGGCGGGCAAATCTGACGGTGGAGGAATACTTGCGTGGAGAATAAGGAGATCATAGTCCGGCCCATCGCCCGGATCCATACGGATTTTGCCTCCAAGTTCGGCGTGCCCCGGCAGAGCGGGCTGGTGCCGGAGCTGGAGGGGCGGATCGTATTCGAGCCGGAGTTCCGCAGCGCCGACGCGGTGCGGGGGCTGGAGGAGTTCAGCCATATCTGGCTGCTGTGGCAGTTTTCCGAGGCCGTCCGGGAGGGAGAGCCCTTCTCCCCCACGGTGCGCCCGCCCCGGCTGGGGGGCAACGTCCGGGTGGGGGTATTCGCCACCCGC
Organism: Oscillospiraceae bacterium; assembly: GCA_017455685.1. Taxonomy (GTDB): domain Bacteria; phylum Bacillota; class Clostridia; order Oscillospirales; family Oscillospiraceae; genus Apopatocola. The sequence goes on along the minus strand of JAFSZH010000085.1, from coordinate 29,909 downwards.
TCCCCCTTCCGGCCAAACAACATCGGGCTGTCCTGCGTGGCCCTGGCCGGTATCGACTTTGACGACCCGGAAGGCCCCGTGCTGCTGGTGCGTGGGGCGGACCTGATGGACGGCACGCCCATTCTGGACGTGAAGCCATATATCCCCTACGCCGACTGCCGCCCGGAGGCCAAAGGAGGCTTTACCGACAGCGTGCCGCGGCGGACCCTCCGCTGCGTGATCCCTCCGGAGCTGGCGGAAATGATCGGCGAAGACAAGCTCCCCGCCCTCCGGGGCGTGCTGGAGCAGGACCCGCGTCCGTCCTATCAGGAGGACCCGGAGCGGCTCTACGGCTTCTGCTTCGCCGGGCGGGAGATCCGCTTCCGCGTCCGGGACGGGGTGCTCACCGTGGAACAAGTGGAAAAAACAGGAGAAGATCCCTGACCTTCTCTATGACGTCACGACTCTCTCCGGAGCGACCGCCCCGGAGATGGTTTCAATAATTCTATTATGGTAAACTATTATCCCGTTGTTGATTTAACCCGGGATTCCGGGTATAATAGAGAAAAACTCTTCCGGAGGGACACGGTAAATGGCAGGCGGGAAAAGTCGAAGACGGAAAAGGCGCGTCGGCGCTCTGGGGGTACTCCTGGGGCTGCTGCTGACGCTGGGCGTGGCTGCACTGATGGTATTCGGCCTGTATATGGTCGGCTCCAGCCGTCCGGCGCCGGAATCCCAGCTGCCCGCCGCCCCGGCGGTGACCACCCCGGTGTCCGTGTTCCGGACCGGCGAAACGGTGGAAAACCCCGCTCCCCCCATAGCCGAAGCGCCGGCGGCCAGGGATCTGCAGGTGGAGGAATTCGGCTTTGACGAGATCGTCAGCGACGAGGACGGGCTCTTCGTAGCCAAGATCCTGGGCAAGCGTTACGTGGGCTATATCGCCGTCATCGACGATCCCCTGCGGCTGACCGTGGGGCGCTGTCCCTATTTCGGGGATACGGCTTACGGCCGCAGCGTGCAGCAGATGGTGGAGGAGCACGGGGCCGTGCTGGGCGTCAACGGCGGCGGATTCTCCGACGTGGGCGGCGTGGGCCGGGGCGGCCTGCCCACCGGCAACGTGATCATCGACGGCCAGATCCTCTGGAACGGTTATGAGGGCACCGTGGGCATGGACGCCTCGGGAAAGCTCCACGTGGGCAACTACAACTATACGGACTGCGTGAATCTGGGTCTTCAGTGGGCCGTGAGCTACGGTCCCACCCTCGTCACCGACGGGGTGATGACCGCTGATCTGGACACGCGGCACCAGGAGCCCCGCACGGCTCTGGGCCAGCGAGAGGACGGCTCCATTGTCATCGTGGTGCTGCAGGGCCGCCAGCTCCAGGCACTGGGCGTCACCGAACGGCAGCTGGCCGAGATCATGCTGGGCTACGGCTGCGTCAACGCCGGGAATCTGGACGGCGGCGCTTCCAGCGATATCTTCTTCCGGGGCGAGTATCTGAACGTGTGCAACACCTCCGGCGGGCCCCGGCCCATCCCCACCTCCGTTCTGGTCATGCCCCCGCGGGAAACGGAGGGCTGAAGCATGAAAAAGATCGTATTGATTATTCTCTGCCTGGCGCTGCTGGTCCTGACCGTGGGCGGCGCGGCGGCCTATCTCTCCCTCACGCCCCGGGGCGTGCTCCGCCCCTCCGGGCCGGAGGAGCAGCTGCAGCGGCTCATTGACAGCCGCTCCGCCGAACAGTGGCGGCAGGAGTACGTGGCCTGCGTCAGCCCTGCGGTCACGGAGTTCGAGGATGCCGCCCGGGTGGCCGGGGACGTGTTCGACGCGGCGGTCCGGGAGGGCGATTTCGCCTTCCGCACCGTGCCCGACAGCGAGAGCGAGGAGGCGCAGGATTTCATCGTCTCCCGGGGCGGAGTGGATTTTCTGGCCTGCCACGGGGAATACGACGGCCGCCGCTGGCAGCTTCGTTTCAGCGACCCCGGCACGCTGGTGGCGGAGACCCGGTCCGTGTCCGTTCTTGTGCCGGAGGACGCCTCCGTCATCGTCAACGGCATAACGGCGGGACCGCAGTATATCCTCCGGCGGGATCTGCCCTACCCGGACATGACGGAGCTGGAGCTTCGGACGGAGGGCGCCCCCCGGCGGGTGCAGTACCTCATCGAGGGGCTTTATGAGGTCCCGGAGGTGACCGCCGACCGGCCCGGTGGGCTCACGCTGCTCCGCTCCGACGGGGAGAGCTGGGAGTACACCCGGCCGGACGCCGGCGCCTATGCCTTTACCGTCACCGCTCCGGGCACCGCCGTGGTCACCGTCAACGGCACGGAGCTGGCCGGTACGGAGCTGAAGGCCGTGGCGGCCTACCCCACCCGGTTGACGTTCCCGGCCGACTTTCAGTCCGACGTGCCCTTTTACAGCGTCTACTCCGTCAGCGGGCTGTATCTGCCCCCGGAGATCGCCGCGGCGATGCCGGACGGCACCCCTCTGACGCCGGAGACCGGGGAGAACGGCGCGCTGTTCTACGCCCTGCCCGCCTCCGACGCCCTCTATGCGGAGGCCCACGAGCGGGTGGAGGATTTCCTCCGGCTGCTGTGCGAATACGGCGCCGGCCACACCTGGGTGGACCCCTGGCAGTATATGGCCCACGGCACGGACGTGAACGCCTATCTCTACCAGGCCATCGACTCCCTGCACTGGACCGTGGGCGTCACCACCAGCTACGACGAGGTCTCCTCCTCCGACTACGTCCCCATCGGCGAGAACGCCTTTCTCTGCCGCGGCCACGTGAACTGCACCACCAGGACCGGCTACCAGACGGTAAATCTGCTGCTGGATTACGAAATGCTCTGGGTCAGGGATCGGGGCGCATGGATGATCATGGATCTAGGATTCATTTAAGTCAGATAAGACGTGAAAAGCCGCCTTTCGGAAATACCGAAAGGCGGCTTGCTTTTTCCTTTCTTTTGCCGCGTCTCAGAGCATGGAGGATCCGCCGGTGATGATCCACGCCGCCATGGACGCCACGGTCAGCGCGCCGGCATAGGCACTGCCCGTCCGCCGGTAGAAGTAAGTGCAGTACACGCTGAACACCAGCACCTGAGGCACGAACACGATCAGCAGCGACATGAACGGTCCCCCGAAGGTGGAGCCGAAGAGCACGTCCGCCCCGGGCCCGATGCCGACGAAGAAGGGGATGTACTCGATCAGCACGATGAGCAGCACACCGCCCGCCATCATCAACGCGGTGCGCCACCAGCAGGCGAAGAAGCCGGCCGCGCCCGGACGGTAAGTGGCCTCGGTGCGCATGGACGCCATGACCCTGGAGTTGTTCAGCAGGAAGAACAGGGCAAAGATGGGCACGTACACCAGGAACTGCCCCAACCGGGTGAGGGTGAAAGTCTTGAAGAAGGGCCAGATGATCCGCAGATTCAGCCGGAAGAAGAGCCCCGCCAGCACCACCATGCAGTACATCATCCCCAGCAGGCAGGCCGTCAGCAGGGCGGCCCGGCCCAGCAGGCCCCAGCCGATCCGCTCCGGTTCCTCCGCCGTGCCCAGGCCCATGCCGTACCAGCCGTCGAAGTTTTCCCGCTTTTTGGCCGAACGCCAGCCGAACACGCAGGACAGGATCATAACGAGGATCAGCAGGCCGTACCAGCCCACGAAGCCGTTGCCCACGGTCATGCGGAAGACCCGCTCCGGCAGGGGCAGCAGCGCGTGGCCCAGCTGGGTCATGAAGGGATAGGTCAGACCGGCCAGCAACATGGTGAACAGCGCGTTCTTCCACCAGCTGCCCCGGGGCTTGATGCCCGCCTTGGGCGGAAGGGGCTGGCGCAGCTTCGCAAAGAACGGCACCCCCAGCAGCAGCTCCGTCATGGGGAAGATGGCCCCCAGGGTGCACAGCATGGCCAGCAGCACCAGCCATTCCTTGGTCATGGCCGTCTGGTCCTCAGCGGGGATGGGCTCGTCATAGCCCAGCGCCTGGGCGAACCAGTCCAGGGCCACGGCCAGCCCCCGGGCGTTGTGGGTGGTCAGACGATGGTTGGTGCAGAGCAGCTCCATCCGCCGGGCGCTGCCGTCTGAAAAGCTGCCGAAGGTGGTGTCCCAGGCCGCCTCCTCCGGGCTGACGCCCAGAAACTCGCACCGGAGATCCGAGCGCAGGAGCGTATCGTCCACGTTGCGCTGATAGTCCCGGAAATAACTGAACTCATCCCACTTGGCCTGGAGCAGGAGCACGTTGTTGAAGTGAATGTTGTCACTGTCATAGGCGCTGTCTCTGAACAGCTCGCCGCACTGGAGCACGGTGGCTTTGGGTTCGATCTCCGTGCCGGAATAGGCCGCTGCCACCGTCCACCCAGCCCAGGTCCCCATGGAATGGCCGCTGATAGCCAGCCGGGTCGGATCCACCTGGGGCAGGCCGGCCAGATATGCGTAGGCCGCGATGCCGCCGCAGGAGCTGTCCCAGATGCCGTTGCCCTGGTCGTCCCTGGTGTAGCGGTCCAGGAAGAAGGAGAGGTTGGAGAAGTTCATCAGCAGCCGGTAGCGCACGGTGCCGCCCACCTCCACGAAGGTGCCGTCCGCCTCGCTGTCTTCCCCGAAGTTGACTTTGACCCTGTGGTTTACATAACCTCGCTCTCTCAGGCCGGGCGCCGTGGCGCCGTGGCCGTATTCGTCGATGCTCAGCACCACCACGCCCCGCCGTGCCAGCTCGATGGCGTAGGCGCTGTTGGTCTCGTGGTCGTTCTGATAGCCGTGGAGCAGCAGCACGCCGGGCGCCTTTTCTCCGGCGGAGGCGGACCGGGGGGTATAGAGCTTATAGGCCAGCTCTCCCACGTCCGTTTCGATCCGGCCCTCGCTGATCTGGATGGCCCCGCCGGCCGTCTGCACGGTATTGGCGAAGAAGAGCAGCACCAGCGCCGCGGCCAGCAGAACGGCCAGCAGAACGGCGTTTTTCTTTCCCGTTTTTTTCATCCTGTCTCCTTTCCCTGCTCTCAGGCAGCATTCATGGCGTTTCGTCCGGAATAAGCTCTTGATACTATGATAATACAACGGTTTTCCCCGGCTTGCAACGAAAAATGCGCCGCCCGGCCAAAGCCGGACGGCGCGGTGATCTGTGATCTTTCAGGCTGCCATCTGTCCGGCGTCGTATCGGCGGCACAGATCGTCCAGCGCCGTGTAGGCGTCCCGGAAGCAGGCGTCCAGGTCCTCGGTGAACAGCTTGAGTCCCACGTCCCGGACCAGCTCGCAATAGGTGTCGTCGAAGGCGCCCCGGGAGACGATGTCGTTATAGAGCTCGATGGCCGCGTCCCGGTCCTTCTCCGCCAGAGCCCACACCTGCAGGGAGGCCAGAGTGCTGACGGCGTAGCTGATATAGTAGAAGGGGCTCTCAAAGTTGTGGCTGACGTACATCCAGTAATAGGCGCCGGAGGCGGAGCGGAACGACACGCCGTAGGAGGCGGAGATATCCCGGTAGGCCTTGTTTACGTCGTCGGGGCTCATGTCCGGGTGAGCGTAAACGTACTGCTGGAACTCATCGTAGATGCAGCCGGAGACCACGTTGTCGATAAGGCTGTCCAGGCAGTAGATCCTTGCCTTGTCCGCTTCTTCACCGAAGATCTCGTCGTACCAGCCGCAGGTCAGGGCTTCCAGCGACGTGGAGTGGATCTCATAGATATCATAGGAGCCGTAGCTGCCAAGCGGGTCCGGCTCTGGGTTGACGAACGCGTCGTAGTAGTGGCCGAACTCGTGGAACATGCTGGTCACGTCATAGACGTTGCCGTAGAGGGAATTATAGAGGAAGGGCGCGTTGTATGCGGGCAGCGTGGTGGTGTAGCCCAGGCCGGAGATCAGATTCATGCTCTCAATCAGATAGAGGCCGTGATCCTCCATATAGCGCTGGGCCGCCGCCGCCTCCGGGGAGATGCGGGGGGCGTACTCGGAGAGCATATCCATCAGCTCGCCGGCGGAGAAGTAGCCTATATCCTCCTGAAACACGTCACAGTAATAGCAGTCGGCATAATACTTCCGGGCGTAGGGCTTGATCTGCTCGCACAGCCGGGCGGCGTCCTCAGGGGTATAGTCCCGACCATAGGACATCTCGTAGGCATACTCGGCGTAGGTGTCGTAGCCGTTCAGCTCCGCCAGCTCGTTGCGGATCTTCACCAGATCCAGGAAGATCCTTCCCAGCTGATAGTTCAGCGAGGGCTCGCTGATGTCCGTCCGATCCACCAGCTCGTTATAGCGCAGCTCCAGCTCCGTTTCCCGGTTCCAGAGGTAGGATTCCCGTTCGCTCATCTCCTCGTAGCCGACGTAGCTCCGGGCGTTCTCCTCCCCCATCACGGCGGTCAGTTCCCTGCGCACGGGCCCCTCCAGAGCGAAGGCCAGCGCCGCGAACAGGGTATCCCCCGCCTCGCTGAGCATGTCGTCGATCTGCTGGCAGGCGTCGCTGATCTCGGCGTCCTCCCCGTTGGAGGCGTAGAAGTCGATCCACACCAGTTCGGAGTAGGTGCGCAGCTTGTTATACTCCCCCGCCAGCCACCGATAGAGCTCCTCCGCCTCCCCGGCGTCCTCTGTCCGGGAGAGCTGTTCGCACCGCTCGTTGAAGAGAGTCATGTCGTAGATCTCCCAGGCCATGTCGTCGAAGTCCACGTCGGCGTGGACCCCGTCGGACCAGGTGATCTCCGGCGTCGGCGCAGCCGTGGGCTCCGGCGTCGCCGTGGGTTCCGGGGCGGCGGTGGCCGCGGGGATGGAGATCGTCTCCGTTTTCTCCGGCGCGGTGGATTCGGTCTTTTTGGCGCCGCAGCCGCACAGCAAAGCCGCGGCCAGCAGCAGCGAGAGGATCCTGGATTTCTTCATTTCGTTCCTTTCCCGTCCGATCGTCGTACGGTTCTTTTATTTCACTATGATGGAATCATACGATAAGTATCCGAAAAAGTAAAGACCGGGGCGCTTGATGCCGTCCGTTTGACGGCGGCGAGGGAGCGTTTGTTCTCCGGTCGGGCAGAAAAACGGCCTCTGCGTTTTTTCCGCAGAGGCCGCTGCTTTTTTTATTCCGCTGCCCGCCGGAGGGCGTCCTCCGGGCTGCCCGCGCCGCCGGAGGCGGCCAGCCGGGCCGAAAGGAGGGAGATCGTCACCGCCGCCAGGGCGACGGCGCCGGCCATGGGCCAGGAGAGCTCCCAGCGTACGCCGCCGGTGAGCTCGCCGCCGGTAAAGCGCAGCGCCACCATGGCCAGCAGCACCCCCGCCGCGCTGCCCAGCAGTCCCAGCAGGAAGGCTTCCCACACCAGGATGGATCCGGCGGAGGCGCCGCCCATGCCCAGGGCGCGCTCCACGGCTGTCTCCCGCCGCCGGGGCAGCAGCGGCAGTCCCGCCGCCAGGGCCGTGCCAAGCACGCCCAGCACTCCGGTGAGGATATACAGCGCCGGATACGTCCTTTCGGTGCCCTCCAGCAGCGAGGCCCCCGCGGAAACGACGCCCTCGGCGGCGTCGGTGTAGGAGACGCGCTGGGTATATCCGTTCAGCAGCCTGCCCAGGGCGCCCCGGTAGGCGAAGGTCCCGGCGTAGAGCCGCAGGGCGGTGACCGTTTCCGCCTCCCGCACGCCGAAGGCCCGCAGGTTGGCCTCGTAGCTGTACGGGGAAACGGCGCTCTCGATCTCCTGCACGTAGAGCTCTTTGATCCGGGCCTCGGACAACAGGGCGATCGTCTGCAGCAGGCTGTCCTGGGCGGCGGTCTCCGCCACGGTCTCCCCGGTGACGCGCTCGTACAGCGCCGCCTGCTCGGCGGGGCTCAGTCCCCGGACGGCGGCCTCCAGCGCCGAGCGCTGGGCGGCGGCATCCGTCTCGTGGGCGGCGGCATTGAAGGGCCGGTGGGTCAGCACGTCATATCCCGGCTCGGCCATCTGGGCCTTTACGATCTCGCTGGAACGGATGGCGTTGATGAGCCACCGGGTCAGATCTCCGGTGTAGACCGCGCCGCCGGCGCCGGTGTCCCCGGCACCTTTCTGAACAGGCCGCAGAATCCCCACCACGTTCAGCGGCTGGGAGGCGCGGACCATGGCGGACATGAATTCCCTGTCCGTGCCCATGTAGCCCCAGGTACCGTCCACGTTCTGGACGTATTCCCCGGTGGGCAGCACCACCCGGAAGGAAAGGCGCAGCAGGTCGGTGGCGCTCAGGCCCCGGCCGTTCTCCCCGGTAAGGCCCAGGGCCGCCAGACAGGCGCTGTCCACGTTGCCCTGGGCGTCCAGGAGCACCGCCGCCTCGTCATACCGGGCCGGCCACCGGCCGGACACCAGCTCGTAGCGGGCCCGCTGCAGGGCCTCCCCGTCGGGCAGCTCCGTCCACAGGTTGGAGCCGTTCTCGGTCTCCGGGCTCACCTGCTTCACCTCGCCGGAGGCGGTGTAGGAATAAATGCGGGGCGTGATGGCGAAGGTCCGCTGCAGGGACGCGCCGCGCACGTCCATGTTGGTTTCCAGATACGTTCCCAGGGTGTCCAGATCCCCGTCGGGCACGCTCTCCCGGGTCAGGACGATGGGGTAAGCCGCCAGGGTCTCCGCCTGGAGCTTTGCGTCGAACAGCCGGCTCCCCCGGATGGCCGACACGCACAGGCTGGCAGCCAGCACGGCCAGGAAGGTCCCCAGCAGCCGGGGCGCCACTCTCCCCCGGCGGGAGAGCAGGTTCTTTACCGCCGCGAAGAGCATTCCCCCCGGAGACAGAGCGGGCGGCGTCTGGCCGGGCGCGCTCTCGGGGCTGTCGGATTCGCCGGTGATGCTGACGATCTCCCCCTCCTGGAGGGTGACGATCCTATCCTGGTCCCCGTTGAAGAGAGCCACGTCCCGGGCGGCGGCGATCACCAGCCGGTCCCGGGCGGCGGCCCGCAGCAGGGAGAGGATCTGCCGGGCGGTCTTTTCCTCCAGGCCGTCGGCGGGCTCGTCCACCAGCAGCAGCTCCGGGTCCCGGGCCAGGGCGCAGCAGAGAGCGGCCTGCCGCCGCTCACCTCCGCTCAGCTCCCCGGGGAGCCGCTCCGCCAGGTCCTTCAGGCCCAGCATCTCCAGCGTGGAGAATGCCCGGGCCCGGCTGTCGGCGCCCGACCAGCCCGCCAGCCGGGCGGAGAGCTCCGCGTTCTCCGAGATGGTCCTGTCACTCAGCAGCAGGTCCTCCTCCGCGCTTCCCACCCGGCGGCGCCAGCCGCTGAGCCGTCTGTCCGACCAGCGGGAGGCGTTCTCCCCGTCGATGAGGATCTCCCCCCGTGACGGCAGCTCCCGTCCCGAGAGGATATGCATCAGCGCCGTCTTGCCGCTGCCGGACCCGCCGGTGACCAGCACCAGTCCCGCCGCGGGCAGCGTCAGATTGATCCGGCGCAGAACGGACACGCTCTTTTTTCCCGAAAGGTGGTCAAGCCCCACGTTCTTCAACTGCAGCATGCTCTCAACCGTCCCTCCCACGTTTATCTGTAAGATTTTTCCATTATACCATATTCGGTCGATAATTCAAGATGATTATACCATATATAGGTCCGCATGGGAAGACGGCAGGGCAAAAAACGCAAATCCGCTCTTGCATTTTTACCCAAAGGAGGGTATCATAGGCTCGTCCATCACAGGGGCGCCGGGTTTTCCCGGCTGAGACGCCGCCAGGAAAGGCGGCGGACCCTTTCAACCTGATCCGGATCATACCGGCGGAGGGAGTGCGGGAAAAATATGCCGACGCACTTCAGCCGTTTCCTTTCGGGGATGGCTGATTTTTCTTTTTCAGGAGGGTACAGACATGCAGAACAAAGAACTCCGGGCCCTGACGGAATGCGCCGTCCTCACCGCCCTCGCCCTGGCGCTGAGCTACTTCAAGATCCCCATCGGCATGAGCTTCGGCGGCTTCGGTGGCAGTATCGATCTGGTGATGATCCCGCTGATCATCGCCGCCTGCCGCTGGGGCCTGGGCTGGGGCCTGGGGGCCGGTCTGGTGTTCGGCACGCTCAAGTTCTTCGTAGGCGGCGGCAGCGCCATCAACTGGCAGAGCATGCTGCTGGATTACAGCGTGGCTTACATGTTCGTGGGCTTTGCCGGGCTGATCCGCCGGAAGCCCCGGAAGATGTGGCTGGGAGCCCTCATCGGCTGCTTCGGCCGTTTTCTGATCCATTTCATCAGCGGGATCACCATCTACGCCATGTATATGGAGGACATCTTCGGCCTGCCCATGACCAACGTATGGGTGTATTCGGCCCTGTACAACGGTTCCTACATGCTGCCCAACACGATCCTGGCCGTGATCGTCTGCTTCGTGCTGGGCCGGGTACTGGAAAAACAGCTGGCAAAATAAGGATCGCTCCATCCTCGGAGCTCCTCTTACAGGAAAAAGGCGTTCCCCGTCAGGCAGGGAACGCTTTTTCTATTTCACGTTTTTATTACCGGTCGTTTTGCCGATATTTTTTGCCCGGTAGTTGGCGTAAAGCGCAGAGATAACGATGAGCGCAACAAGAATGGTATTTGCAGCTGGAGGGTTTCCTGCGAACAAGGCGATCACTTGAGTTGACATAATCAAAATCGACAATGCGCAGATACAGCTAAGACGCCTCTCGGAATACTTTTTGGCAAACCGGCTGTTCTTCCACTCCTCAGGGTAAACAGAGGGCAGACGTATCACACCGGCCATCGGAAGCATGGCAGACAGGATGGTCAGTCCAACTGCAACTTTTGACAGTATCGCAAGATCCATACCAAGGACTGTGGGGATCAGGCCGAACAGATAAAAGACTGTCATCAGCCTGTAAGGAACCCCAAAGCGATTTCGTTTTATCCATGACGACGGCAGCCAGCCATCCAGACAGGGTTTTTCCAAAGAGGACGCGTACCAGAGAAAGCTGGAGTTGAGTGTTGTAACCAGCGCTCCCATGACACCGATGATGACAAAAGCGCCAAACAGGATCCTGTTGGGATAAATGATTTGTGCTGTTACCGACAGCGGCTTGCCGGCAACAGTATCCACACTGCCACAGCCTGCGGCAACGACACCGATCAGCATATAAAGGACTGTAACCGCTGCTGTAACAAGATGGATCACCTTAAGCATGGTCCCAGCCGGATTCCTGATTCTGGGAGCAAAGTCAGTGATGATATATGCCCCGCTCACAGCGAAAAACAACAGAGAAACTGCAGAATAGAATCCTCCGATCCCGCCGGTAAAAAAATTCGTTGTGAAAAAATCAGCTCTGACCTTGCCCAGGCCGAAAAAGACAAATGAACCCAATCCCAGTAATAGCAATACAGAGCACAGTGTCTGAAGTCGGGATGCCGTTTTGATCCCCAGCAGATTCACAACATAGAAAAAAGTAAGCATCAGCGATGCCAGCAGTCTCTGAGCTCCGGGAGCGTCAAAGACAGGAAACAGCGCGGCAGCGTACTGGGCAAACGAAACGCCGAAAATGGCGATTGTCAGTCTGCCCAACAGATAAATATAGGAATAAAAGCCTCCCATGCGTACTCCCAACAGCGTTTTGGAGTACTCATAAGCCGCACTCATGGATGGATGGACGCCGCTCATGATAAAAAGCGGACGAAAGCTGACAAGGAACAGGACCGAACAGACCGGAAAAGCCAGAAATACACTGCGCCCGGTCATTCCGATCCCAATGCCAGTCAGGGTGATGATGCCGGAACCGACGGCGAATCCGGCCGCCATTGACAGTGTGTCAATAAAGGATAGTTTGTATTCTAATTCCATAAGCACCCCTATCCCTGAAATCACGCAGTGCGCCGATGAGAACCTCCGGCGCACTGTGTATTTTTCTGTCAATCAGAACGTATTCAGAAGAATAAACAAGAACATTTCCTTGTTCAGGTCATCCCAAACGGGACCGATGATCTCATCCTCGCCCTCATAGGCCTGGTTGTTGTCTTTATACTCTTCCCAGCTTTCAAAATAATTCGTCGGAATCATGGTCTTCCTCCTGGTCACTGATAATCGTGGACAAATGCATGGACCGCCTGGATGTTTTCGATCCGGGCGTCCCGGGCATTGATCAGCTGTTTATCCGTGGCAAATACATAACGTCCGCCCGGAGCCATCACATCCACGATCTCCTTGGCTTTATCCAGGCATTTTCCCTTTTCACCACAGCCCAGCAAAGACACCGGATACAGGCCGGACAGACACATCATGTCGCCCAGCTTTTCTTTGACCAACGCAGGGGATCCCATTTCAAAAACACCCAGGATCTTGTTTTCCGGCAGCGAGCGGATGATGTCATAAAACCGCTCCCAATTGCCTTCAAACTGGATCACGAACTTGAAGCCCTTATCGGCCAGGTTATCCAGCATCCGTTTGAACGTGGGATAATACACCCGTTCAAACTGCTTGACATTCAGGAAGTGGGGAATGAGCGTCGGAAAGAAGATAAAGGGGAAATTCCTGTCAGGCGCTCTGAAGTTGAGCTCTCCGGCTGCCTCCAGCAGAGGGCAAAGGGCATCGCAGGCCGCGATCACCCGATCCAGCGTCCGACGAATATCAGTAAAGATATTAGCCAGGCCTCGCACGCTGCTACCCAGATAGTCCAGCGGCGCCTTTGTCAGATTGGTGTACACCATCGGTACGCCAAGTTCCGCCGAGAGTGCGAATTTGTTGCTGATCAAGCCGTTTAGATACGCCGTGTTTCCTATGTTTGCGATCATGAGACTGTACATATTTTGCGGAAACGGTTTATAGATCTCGCCCATGGAGCGGAGGAACACCTTTTCGGCAATCGTCTTGAAGGGATCCTCTGCCAGCTCCGTCAATTCCTCATTGGACAGCGTATAGGTCTCCGGATGCTGGAGGAAACCAACCTCGCTGGGAATGAAATTGTTGGAACGCATCCGCTTATAAAAGATCGCGCCCTTCGTAAAGATGTTGCCCAGTCCATCGCAATACACCCGGGAAACCAGTTCCCGTGTGCTGTCTATCACGATTTGGGGATTGTAAGTCGCCTTTTTGATGTTGCCGCCGGTTGCGTGGACCGCATAAAGCCCGTCCATCATTAAATACACGGGAATATGTTCGGTCGGTCTGCCTTCTACGGCATCTACGAAAGCATTGACTCTCGCTTTATAATTCATATCAGACATTTTTCTCCTCAATGGTGGTTCATCAGAATCACGCCTTCTTGCTGCTGGCCAGCTTTGCCGCAAGGGCTGCAGCCGTTGCGATAAAGCCGCCCACCGCAAACGCCATGAACATAAATCTCTGGTCAGTGTTGTGGAACAGTTGGCCGATCCATTTCTGGACATAGCTGGTTCCAAAGCAACCCAGGTAGATTGCCGAGGACAGGATAGCAAGACTCCGCTGCCTCAGCTCAACCGGAACGAGCTGGGTATTCTTAATAAACACCATGGGCGTGAGGGTGCCCTGGCCAAAGCCGATCAGAATCTGGCCGATCATGACCATAGCAACGTTGTTAGCTTTGGAGATAACGAAGAATCCTGCGCCGATCATCAGGCAGGAGGCCACCACCGTCCAGTTCTTGAAAATCTTCAACGTGTGCGTCAGAACAAAACCGGCAAGGAAACCCAGCCCGGTGAGAAGGGCCATTGTGATGCCCAGCAAAGCCGGAGAACCGATCTGATTTCCCAGATAGAAGACCGCCATGTTTGTCGGCGTGACGAGAGCCGCCATCTGCACCAGACACACATACAGCGGGAGAAGCCAAAACTGTTTGGGAAGGCTCCGGGGGCTGGCTGCAACAGGTTCTCCCCCGATTTTGCGGGCAGGGGCGCTGGGGACGCCAAACAGAACAAGGAGAAAGATCACGAAAGCTGAAGCAAAGCCCACAAAGTTCCACCGCCAGCTGATGGCGGCCAGGCTTCCGCCCACAATAGATCCCAGCATGGAACCCAGGTTGGAAACGCCGCTGCCGTAGCCAAGCAGCTTGTCTCTTGTTTTGCCCTCGTAAAAGTCAATGATCAGAGCGTTTGCCTGAGGGAATACAAGTCCGACGCCTACGCCCATAACTAATCTGTCGATCATCAGGGCGGGAACGGAGTTCAGCTTGGCGCCGACCAGGCCGCATATTCCATAAATTGCCAAACCGACAAGCACCAAAGTCTTCTTGGAGATCGTTTTCGCGAGTTTTCCTGAAATCAGAGCAAACGCAGCGATCGTGATATACATGGATGTCATAATCATACGTATTGTGGGGAAGGGCGTTTCGGGGAACGAAGCAGCTAAAGAACTGAGGGCCGGAGCGATCAGCGAGCCGCTAACATAGATCAGCAGAGATACGGACAGAATCGACACTGTGTTGAATCCACTCATTTTTTTGTTCATGATTAGCATCTCCTCCCAGTTTTGACCTTGGTAAAATCCAGGCCAAAAAAAATATGCTTTTTTACCGCGGTGAAAAAAGCATATATCATAAAAAAATATTTGTCAAGACTTTTTTACCGCGGTGAACTATGCTATAATATTTTTATATGCGCATACAGGAGGGGCAGCAGATGAAGGCCGATCTGAAGGAAGATATCATTTCTGCAGCAAGAGAATTGTTTTACACCAACGGTTACTACAACACTTCACTGCGGAATGTAGCTGATAAGGTTTCGATCCACCATTCCAATATTCTATACTATTTCCCGAATAAGAAAGCGCTCGGAAGTATTATATACGGAGATCTCTATGACACGATCTCCACGCACTTGCTCAAGCTGCTACCCAACAAGGATAAGTATTATCTTGCCACTTATCTGCGGCTTCACTATAAGGTAATGTATTGGGATAATAACATTTTCAGACTGTACTCTGACTTTATCAACGAGGGCATCGTAACGGAATACGTTCTCCCGAACGCTCTGCGGAATTACCGGTTTTATACCGACGCCTTTGGTCTGGATTTGTCCGATAATGAACTCTCGGCGATATTCCATGCGTCCCAGGGAATCGAGCAGCGGTTTATCAATCTGATCGTCCGCCATGAGTCCCCCATCAGCTTCGAAAAGGTGATCGACATGATCCTGTCGGCCCCGCTTCTGTACATGGGCGTGGACCGGTGCGAAATCAAGCGGATCATCGCTCAGTCTATCACCAATGTAAACCGGATCCCCAATGAGGAAGTGCGCAGGATCGTAGACGCGCTTCGAAGTGCAACTTAATTCAATCAAAAATGCCCGGATGCGAACGTATCCGGGCGTTTTTGCGTCATAGGAGTATTCTTATGCGGAATCTTGCCACAGTTTCACTTGCGAAAGCGGAAGTTTTAGGTTATACTATCGTGGAATTGTTATCGGCATATCGATCCTTTGGCTTTGCCGGAGAGAGAGGAATATACATTGAAGAGGTTTTTCCGCGGCGTGGGCCGCACTCTGACCGTGATCCTTCTGACGGTCCTGATGGTCGTGATCCTGGCGCTGGGCGCGCTGGGCGTTGTGGCGTGGGGTCCCTCCGCCGAGTGGCAGAGGCGCTTCGTCTCCACCTTTGACGAGACCAGCGCCCTGAAATTCGTGCCCAGGCTCTACCTGCCCCGGGACAAGGTGGAGAGCATCCTCCACCCGGTCTTCGATGACGAGCCCGACGCCGCGCCGGACACCTTTACCGAGCTGCCCTTTGAGGACGGCACCATGGCTCCGGACGTGACCGGGGACGGCCCCGTGCAGGTGGTCATCGCCGAGCCTCCGGCGGAGAACGCCTCCAGCGACGAGTGGCTGGAGATCGTGAATATCAAGGGCTCTACCTACAAGGGCAAGCTGATGATCATCCGCGACCCCTCCAAGGTCATCGTGGGCACGCTGGAAAACTACGGTCCGGCCTATCACGGCATGTATCTCTATGAGTTCATCGACAAGTACCAGGCCATCGGCGGCACCAACGCCGGCGGCTTCTACGACCCCAACGGCGGCGGCAACGGCGGCACCCCGGACGGGCTGGTGATCCGGAACGGCCAGATCGCCTGGGGCGATCCCTACACCTGGTATATCAACGTCATCGGCTTCGACGCCGACCACATCCTCCACGTGGGCGACATGTACGGCCACCAGGCCCTGGATCTGAATTTGCAGAGCGCCGTCAGCTTCTCCCCCGGCCCGGTGCTGGTGAAGGACGGCGTGTGCATGTCCAACGAACTGAAAAACAAGCTGGGCGGCGGCAACAACCCCCGGACCTGCATCGGCCAGCGGGCCGACGGCGCCATATTGCTGATGGTGATCGAGGGCCGGAAGCCCGACAGCCTGGGCGCCACCTACGATGATATCGCCTGGATCATGTACGAATACGGCGCGGTGAACGCCGCCAACCTGGACGGCGGTTCCTCCTCCCAGATGTACTATAACGGTGAGCAGATCACCCGCGGCTCCAACCTGATCGGCATGCGCCAGATGGCCGACGCCATTCTCGTCTTGAATTGAGGGATACCGCCATGGGAAAACATGAAAAGAAAAAGAATCCTTCCCCGCGGAGCGGCTATACCGAAACCAACGACACCGAGGACATCTTTGCCGCATGGGACGAGGACATCCTGCGGGACGCCGACGAGCTGGACGATATCCTCTCTTTTGAAGTCAGCAACGTGCCCCTGACCCCAGCGCAGCCGGAGTTCCCGCCGCTGGCGAACGTGGTGCCCGTGAAGGAGCTGAACGTGCCGTCCATGACCGGGTGGGCCGACGCTCCCGCGGAGGAGCCCGCCGGCGAGGACCCCTTCGCCCTCTTCACCGCGGACTCCGCTCCGGAAGAGGCGGCAAAGGAGCCGGAAGCCTTCGACTTCTTCAGCGAAAAGCTCTCCCGGCCGGAGAGCGCTCCCGCGCCGGAGCGTCCGGCCCCGGAGGAAAAGCCGGAGAGCGAGAAAATGCCCGCTCCCGAACGCCGACCCCAGGGGGAGCGAAAGTCCTCCGACCGGAAGCCCTCTCGTCCTTCCGACCACAGGCCCCGACCCGACGGCGAGCAGCCCCGGAAGAAGAGCCCCCAGGGGAAGAAGCGCGGCCGCGGCAAAAAGAGACGGAGAAGAAAAGATCGCTTCAAAAAGGGTCTTCGGATCTATCTCATCATCCTGCTGGTGATCATCATCGGCGTCCTGGCGGCGCTGTGGGTCATTCTGGACAAGTACCAGAAGCAGAAGGACCGGGAGGACGCGGCGTTTTCCGAGACGCTTGCCGCCCAGGCCGCGGAGCGCCAGCATGAAAAGGACGTCCACCGGGCGCCCCAGCGGGCCTTTGAGGCCTGGCGGGACCAGCTCACCGCGGACTACTGGATCGGCCTGTGGAACCAGTCCCATCCGGACGGTCTGGACGGCGCCGAGCGCACGGCCCAGGTCATTTCCGAGAAGTACGCCCCCGAGGCGCTGGAGTCCTTCAAGGCTCTGGAGTTTACCCAGGAAAACCCCGTGTACGTGCTGAAAAACGGCGACGAGACCATGGCGCGGATCACTCTCAGCGGCAGCGACGTGAACTGGACCGTCTCCCAGGTGGAGATGTTGCTCCAGGGGAAGGAATCCGCCTCCGTGCGGGTGGCCTCCGGCAGCCGCATCTACTGCAACGGGATCGAGCTGAACCGGGACTACATGGTGGACTCCACCAGCTACTTCACCTATGAGCCCCTGCGGGACAAGCTGGAAAACCCGGTGTCCTGGGACACCTACAAGGTGGATGGTCTGCTGCTGCCGCCGGAGCTGACGGTGGATCCCCCCGTGGGCCGCACCATCACCGAGACCGCCAACGGCGACTTCCTGCTGTGCCTGCCCGACGATCAGGCCCTGGCCTACCGGGAGAAGTCCGTGGCTTTCGTCCGCGCTTATCTCTTCTACTATATGAGCGGCGGCAACGGCACCTGGGGCAACATGTACAACGCCCTTGCCTATCTGACCCCCGGTACCCAGGCCTATCAGGACCTGCGCGCCACCTATGACGGCGTGTACTGGAACACCGCCTACGCCAACATCGACACCTCCAAAACCACCTCCGGCGGCGTGGTGATCTGGGCGGACAACTGCTACAGTGTGGACGTGACCTACGACGCCGACTGCACCATCAACGGTCAGCACGTGGACTATGCCGACGCCACCATGCGCATCTACTTCCTCAAGACCGACAACGGCTTCATCATCAGCAACTTTGAAACGCTTTGACAGACATCCTGACTGCGGTGAAGCATCGTTTCATCGCAGTCAGATGCGTGAGGGACACCTATGAACGTTACCATCATCGTCCCCTCCCTGGACCCGGACGACAAGCTGATCCAGGTGGTGGAGGGGCTGCTCTCCGAGGGCTTCCGGGATATCGTTCTCGTGAACGACGGCAGCCACGCCGACCATCTGTGGCCCTTTGAAAAGGCCGCGGAACACCCGGAGGTCACCGTGCTGACCCACGAGGTCAACAAGGGCAAGGGCCGGGCCATGAAGACCGCCTTTGCCTGGTGCATGGAGCACCGGCCGGACATCGACGGCGTGGTCACCGTGGACGGGGACAACCAGCACCGGCCCCACGACGTGCGCGCCTGCGCCGAGGCCATGACCGCCCAGCCGGACAAGGTGTGGCTGGGAGTGCGGGACTTCTCTCTGGAGCACGTGCCGCTGCGGAGCAGACTGGGCAACACCATCACCCGCTCCATCATGAAGCTGGCCTGCGGCGTCAGCGTCACGGATACCCAGACCGGGCTCCGGGCCATCGCGGCGGAGCACCTGGGGCTGATGTGCGCCATCGAGGGAGAGCGCTACGAGTACGAGACCCAGATGCTTCTGTCTCTCCGGAGTGCCGGGGTGGGCATCGGTGAGGTGGTCATCGACACCGTTTACATCGACGAGAACCAGTCCAGTCACTTCAACGCCCTCCGGGACAGCTGGAAGATCTATAAGATCATCTTCCGCCACATGTTTCGCCAGGCCAGGTCCTTTCTGACCTTCTCCGCCAGCTCCATCGCCTGCTTCCTGCTGGACAACGGGCTCTTTACCCTGTTCAACAGCGTGCTCCTTCGCTCGCTGGCCGACGGCGGCCGGGAGCTGGGCGCCACGGCGGGCGCCCGCGTGATCTCCTCCATCGTGAATTTCCTGCTGAACCGCCATCTGGTGTTCCGCAGCAAGCGGGATATCCGGCAGTCGGCGGCGCGATACTTCGCCCTGGCGGCGGTGCTGTGCGCCCTCTCCGCGTTGCTGGTGACGCTGCTCAACCGGGTGTTTCACGTCAGCCGCGTCATGGAGACCGCCATCAAGATCCCGGTGGACTGCCTGCTGTTCCTGGCCAGCTACCGCATCCAGAAAAAATGGGTGTTCCATGAGGAATGAAAAAAGCTGCTTCTTTCGAAGCAGCTTTTTCATTCCCATCGAAGAGGCAGTTCCCGGAACGCCGCGGCCACGCAGTCTTCAAAGATTCCCACGTCCTTGGTGCGGAACATCCTTTTGCGTATCTCCTCCGCGCCGGAAAAGCTGCAGAGCAGATAGCTCCACAGCTCCTTCATCCGGCGCATGCCGTTGACGGCGCCGAAGGCCTCCCTGTACAGGGCGTAGAGCTCCTCATGCAGGCAGCGCAGCTCCTCCCGGGAGGCCGGAGGCCCGCCCCGCAGACGGCGGAACAGCGCAGGGTCCCGGGCCGCTCCCCGGCCCAGCATCGCCGCTCCCTGTGCGGGATAGGCCGCGGCGAAGGCGGCGCAGTCCTCCGCGGTAAACAGATTCCCGTTGAAGCACACCGGGGCGCGGCTGTGCGCCAGAGCGTAGTCGAAGGCCTCATAATGCACCGGCCCGGCGTACAGCTCCTGCCGGGTGCGGCAGTGGAGGATCAGCTCCGCGACGGGGTACTGATTATAGAGCTCCAGCAGGGCGGGGAATTCCTCCGTGCCGGTATATCCCAGCCGGGATTTCAGCGAGATGCGGACCTCCGCGCCAGCAAAGACCGTGTCCAGCAGTTCCCGCAGCGCGTCCGGGGTGCGCAGGAGCCCGGCCCCCTTGCCTTTGGCGGTCACGGTGGCGGAGGGACAGCCCAGATTCAGATCGACCTCCTCATAGCCCATGTCCGCCAGCCCCCGGACGGCCCAGAGGGCGTCCTCCCCGCTTTTGCAGAGGAGCTGGGGTACCAGCGTCTGGCCGGGGTTATTCTCCGGCAGCAGCTCCCGCAGCTCCCGGGGCGTGAAGAGATGGTCGGACGTGGGCGAGATGAACGGGGCAAAATACCGGTCCGCGCCGCCGAACAGAGCGCTGTGGACCCGGCGGTAAAATGCGGTGGTGACCCCCTCCATGGGGGCAAAATCATATCTCATGGCGACCTCACGGCGTTTCTTTTTTCCGGATACGGTCATTATACAACTTTTTCCGTCCCGGTGGAAGCGTCCGGCGCTTTGCAAAATGAAGAAAATGTGTTATACTGATATCTCTGACAGGACCAATTCGACGGGAGGTACCCCTATGAAAATAAGACGTATTATGATCGTCCTGCTGCTGGCGGCGCTGCTGCTGGGAGCTGTTCCGGCCCGCGCCGCCGAGGAGGACATGCTCATCGGCTCCGTGGAGGACCTCTTCCAGCTGGGGATGTACCCCACGGCCAGCTTCCGGCTCACCGCCGACCTGGATATGCAGGGCGTGGAGTGGGAGCCCGTGGCGTTCCGGGGCGTCCTGAACGGCGACGGACACACCATTTACAACCTGCGCGTCACCGACGTGGGCTATACCCGGGCCGACACCGTGGACGGCAACGACAAGGTCTATGACAGCGTGTTCGCCGGACTGTTCTCCGTCCTCACCGGGGCGCAGGTGCGCAACCTCACCCTGCAGGGCGTGGATATCGACGTGACCAGCGACAAGGACTGCTTCGTGGGCGGCTTTGCCGGGTACGTGAAGAACGCCCAGTTCATCAACTGCTCCCTTCTGGACGCCCGGCTGAATCTTACCGCCGCCTGCCCGGCGGAGGAGGGCCGCGACCGCTGCAACGCGGGCGTGGGCGGCATCGCGGGTTTCGGCACCTGCACCGTGTCCAACTGCCAGGTGGTCGTGACCATGGTCTTCCGTGACGAGTGCGACGCCTCCATCAAGTCCGAGCAGTTCATGGGCGGCGTGCTCTCCAACGGCAACGTGGGCATCAGCGACACCGTGGTGAAGCTCCGCGGCTACGACAGCTGTCGGGGCTACGTGCACAACGGCGGTCTGGTGGGCATGTTTTACCTCTACGACAAGCGGGAGGAGCCCCTGCCCATCGTCCGCACCAGCGTGGAAGGCGCCATCACCTTTTACGAGGACAACGCGGACCGGCGGGCCTACTGCGAGGCCTTTATCGGCGAGCGGCTGAGCTACAACAATCTGGACTTCAACACCTGCCAGCCCAGCTTCATCCGGGACGAGGTCTTTGACTATACCGCCGTGCTCTCCCCCGAAAAGTGCAGCGAGCCCCACATCGTGGACGAGGTTACCTCCTTCTCCTGCTCCGAGATCGGCTACACCACCCACACCTGCACCGTCTGCGGCAACACCTGGCGGGACAGCTTCACGCTGGGCGCTCACACCCCGGGAGAATGGGTCGTCATCCGCGAAGCCACCACCGAGGAGAGCGGCCTGAAGGCCCAGAGCTGCTCCGTCTGCGGTCAGGTGATCGCCCAGGAGGAGATCCCGCCTCACGTGCCCGGCGACTGGGTGGTGGTCCGGGATCCCGGCTACGGCACCACCGGTCTGCGGCAGATCCTCTGCAGGGACTGCGGCGCCGTGCTGGAGGAAGAGGAGATGGCCGCTCTGATCCCCGTGAGCAATATCCTGCTGGAGCCCGCCGTCATTTCCCTCCGTGAGAACGAGACCGGCAAGCTCACCTGGTCCCTGGCTCCGGCGGACGCCCATAACCCCGTGGTGCGCTTCACCAGCTCGGATCCCTCGGTGGCCACCGCGGATACCGACGGCACGGTCCACGCCCTGTCGGAGGGCACCGCCGTGATCCGCTGCACCTCCGCCGACGGCTTTGCCAGCGCGGAATGCACCGTCACGGTGAAATACAGCGTCAAGCAGTGGATCATCCAGTACATCCTCTTCGGCTGGATCTGGAACCGCTGATGGATAGAAGCTATGAAGTCCGCCGGTCCAGCCGGCGGACTCTCGCTTTGGAGCTGGACCGGGAGGGGAAACTGATCGTCCGGGCCACCCGGTTCGTCACCGACGGCCAGATCCGCCGGTTCGTGGCCCGGCAGGAGGACTGGATCCGCCGTGCCGAGGAACGCCAGGCCCGGCGGCAGGCAGCCCACCCCGAGCCCACGGAGGAGGAGAGAAAAGAACTCATCCGCCGTGCCAAGGCGGTCCTGCCGGGAAAGGTGGAGCACTACGCCGCCCTGCTGGGCGTCCGGCCCACCCGCATCACCGTCACCGGGGCCCGGACCCGTTTCGGCAGCTGCAGCGCAAAAAACGCCCTGAGCTTTTCCTGGCGGCTGATGGAGTACCCGGAAGAGGCCATCGACTACGTGGTGGTCCACGAGCTGGCCCACATCCGGCACCACGACCATTCCCCCGCTTTTTACGCCGTCATCGAATCCGTCATGCCGGATCACCGGCAGCGCCGGGCGCTGCTGCGGAAATAATAAGGGAGGAAACGCCATGCACATCCCCTCCGCCCCCACCCAGGAGCTGGAGCTGCTGCCCTTTGCCCGGGCGCTGGAATTGAGCGGCCGCCGGGGGGACTACGATCCCGCGGCATGGATCTACGTCCCGGACTTCTACACGGAATACCGGTACATACTGGGTACCCGGGGGCAGCGGCCGCTGATCTGCATCGGGGTCAACCCCTCCACCGCCGCGCCCGACGATCTGGACAACACCCTCAAATCCGTGGAGCGCATCGCCCGGGGCAATGGCTACGACAGCTTCATCATGTTCAACGTGTACGCCCAGCGGGCCACCCGGCCCCAGGATATGGATACGGCGCGGAACGAGGAGCTTCACCGGGAAAACCTAGCCGCGTTCCGGTACGTGCTGGAGGCCTCCCTGCCCCGTCGCCCGGCGGTGTGGGCTGCCTGGGGCAGCGTTATCGAGCAGCGGCCCTACCTGCCCCGGTGCGTGGAGGACATGATCGCCGTGGGCGAGGAGTACGGTGCGGAATGGTTCACCGCCGGGCCGCGCTCCAAAAAAGGCCACCCCCACCACCCGCTGTATCTGCGCAGGGATTCCGTGCTGGAGCCCTTTGAAGATCTGCGTTCGTACTGCGCCGGCCTGTAAGGCTTTCGTATATGCGGCAAGAGCTCTGCTTTTCAGCAGAGCTCTTGCCATTCTTCGGGCGGTTCCGACGAAAACGTCAGTTTTTCGCCGGTTATAGGTTGACATAATTCAAGAAAAGCGGAATGGAGCGCCGGGTGGGAGAGGGCGTCCGTCCTGCCGCCGTATAGGGCGTCCCCCAGCAGCGGGCAGCCCAGGGAAGCCATATGCACCCGGATCTGGTGGGTGCGGCCGGTGAGGAGACGAAGCCGCACCAGCGCGACGCCGCGGGCGGCGCGTACCGTCTCATACACGGTCTCGGCGCGCTTGCCGTCCTCCGACACCCGGCGGTGGGTGAGGTGGCCCGGCTCCCGGCCGATGGGGCGGCAGACGGTCCCTGCGGCGGGCTCCGGCAGCCCGTCGGTCAGCGCCAGATACTCCCGCCGGAGCTCGCCCCGGTCCAGCTCCCGGCGGAGCAGCTCGTGAGCGTAGGCGCTTTTGGCCACGACCATCAGTCCCGAGGTTCCCCGGTCCAGCCGGTGGACCGGGTGGAAGGGCTGCGCCCTCCCCCAGCGGAAGGCAAGAGCGTTGGCCAGGGTCGCGCCCGTACCCGCCGCCGAGCCGTGGACGGCCATGCCGGCGGGCTTTTCGATCACCGCCAGGTCCTCGTCCTCATAGACGATCTGCAGCGGCACGTCCGCAGGAGCGGCGGCGTTTTCTCCATTCCAGTCGTCCACCCGGACGGCGAGCACGTCCCCTTCCCGCACGATCCGGTCGGTGTGAACGCTCTCGCCGTTGAGCAGGATGCCGCCGGGGCGCTGCTTCACCGAGGCGAGCACCCGCTCCGAAATGCGCAGCTGCGTCTTGCACAGCCCTCCGACCCGGCGGCCCGCCAAAGCGGCGGGGACGGTACAGGATACGTATCTGGGTACAGTCTCGCTCATTTTTTCCGATTTCCTTTCCGGCCGGTCTGTGGTATGATGGGGAAAAAGATCTGAAAGGAGGACGGGATATGCCGGAGCTGGGCCGCTTTGCCCCCACCCCCAGCGGGCGGATGCATCTGGGCAATCTTTTCTCGGCGCTCCTTGCCTGGCTCTCCGTGCGGAGCCGGGGCGGCGAGATGCTGCTGCGCATCGAGGACCTGGACACGGCCCGGTGCAGCGCGGAAAACGCGGATATCCTCCGCTCCGATCTGGAATGGATGGGGCTCGGCTGGGATCGGGAACAGCCCGCCCAGAGCACCCGGACCGACTATTACTGCGATATCCTCCGCCGGTTGGAGGAGACCGGCCGGGTCTTCCCCTGCTGGTGCACCCGGGGCGATCTGAAAAACGCGGCCAACGCCCCCCACGCCTCCGACGGCCATCCCATTTACCCCGGCACCTGCCGAGCCTTGACGGAGGCCCAGCGCCGGGCCCGGACCGCGCTGCGGCCGCCGCTCTGGCGGCTGGCAGTACCGGACGAGGTCGTTGCCTTTACCGACGGGCATTACGGTCCCTGCGAGGAAAACCTGGCCGCCGAGTGCGGGGATTTCATCCTCCGCCGGGCGGACGGAGTGTTCGCCTACCAGCTGGCGGTGGTGGCCGATGATATCGACGCGGGGGTCACGGAGGTGGTCCGCGGCCGGGACCTGCTCTCCTCCACGCCCCGTCAGCTCTATCTCTACCGGCTGCTGGGCGCGGCCCCGCCCCGGTACGCCCACGTGCCCCTGCTCACCGCCCCGGACGGGCGGCGGTTGAGCAAGCGGGACAGGGATCTGGATATGGGACTTCTGCGGGAGAGGTTTTCCCCCGGGGAGCTGACCGGCAGGCTGGCCTTCGCCGCCGGGCTGCTGGAAGAGGAAGCTCCCTGCTCCCCGGACGAGCTGATCCCGCTCTTCTCCTGGGACAGGGTCCCTCTGGAAGATATCCCGATCTCCCTGGGCTCTTAGGAAAAAGCGCCGTTTCCGCAGGACCGGAAACGGCGCTTATCGTTTTGAAGAATCACTCAGGCTTCTTTTTGGACACTACGGCGGCGCCGGTGGTCCAGATGGATGCGGCGGTCTCCACGGCGATCTCCACCATGGAGCGGGCGGCGTTGCAGGGGGTCATGATGCCCTTCTCCTGCAGGTCCGTGATCTCCCTGTCCAGCACGTCGTAGCCCTTCCGGGGATCGCCCAGCTCCAGCAGCTGCTTCACGATGAAATTGCCGTCTTCCCCGGCGTTGTCGGCCAGGAGCTTGGCGGGGATGGCCAGGGCTTCGCACAGGCACACCGCCCCTTCCCGCTCCGCGCCGGTGAGCTTCTCCGCCTCGGGACGAAGCTTTTCGCCCAGCCACAGGAACGCGCTGCCCGCGCCCGGCACCAGGCCGGACTTGGCCGCGTTCTGCACGGCGCGGATGGTGTTCTCGTAGAGATATTTCTTCTCGAACATCTCATACTCGATAACGGCGCCCACCTGAATCTCGGCGGTCTTGCCGTTGAGGATGGAGAGGGTGAGCTCCAGCTTCTCCACCTCGTCCTCGTCGGTGACGGTGCTGCGCTTTTCCAGCGTCTGCTTCCGCAGGATCTCCACCAGCTCCGGGTTTTCTTTGGTGAAGCCCTGCAGCACGGTCTGGTCCTTGTCCAGCTCGGCGTAGTTCACCTGGGCGCAGATCTCCAGCCCGCATTCCTCCAGCGTGCGGCCCATGCCGTCCTCGTAGAGCATGGAGCCGGTCTTGGCGGCCAGAGCGGTCATGTTCCGCCGACGGGTGTCGCCGAAGCCGGGGCCCTTGCCGATGCAGACCTTCAGCACGCCCCGGGCCGCGTTGGCGGCCAGGATGCGCATGACCTCGTCGCTCACGTCCTGGGCGATGATCAGCAGGGACGCCCGCTGGCGGACTACGTCCTCCAGGATCTTCTGGATCTGGCGGATGTTCTGGATCTTCACGTTGCACAGCAGCACGTAGGGCTTTTCCAGCACGGCGCGCTTGCGCTCGCCGTCCGTGGCGAAGATCATGTTGTAAAGGCCGTAGTCGTAGCGCACGCCGTCCCACAGATTCAGCACGGTCTCCCGGGCCTGGCTGTCCAGCACGGTGATGATGCCGTCGGTGCCCACCTGGCGGCAGGCCTTGACCACGTTGACGCCCACTTCCTCGTTCTTGGCGGTGACCCGGGCGAACTTCTCCATCAATTCGTCATCGAGGGGCACGCTCATCTCCTCCAGCAGGGGGCCGGCCTGGGGCAGCAGGGCGTGGATGCCCTTGCGCAGCTGCATGGGGTTGTAGCCCGCGGCGATCAGCTTCTGCCCGGCGATGATCAGCGCCTGGGCCAGCACCGCGGTGGTCAGGGCGCCGTCGCCGTAGTGGTCGGAGATGTTCAGCGCCGCTTCCCGCAGCAGCACCGCGGACACGTTCTCCCCGTCCCCGGGAAGCGCCAGCTCCTTGAGCACCTTCCGCCCGGAGTTGGCCACCAGAGGCAGGTCATATTTCTGATCCCGGATCGTGTTGCGGCCAAGAGGCCCGAAGTTGGGCGAGACCAGCTTGCCCACCTTTTCCGTTCCGGTCCGGAGCTGTTGAGCCAGTTCCGGGTCAAAAATGATTTTCGCCATCGTATATCCTCCTCTTGCCGAAAAACCGGCAAATCATGGTTTTGCTTTGACAGCTTCTTTACTATACTCCATCTCTCTCCAAATGTCCATAGATTTTTAGCAGACGGAGGCTCCGTCTGCTAAAAATTCACAATTTGGTTGGATTTACAGCCACTTTTTCTTCTTGAACCAGGCGATACAGCCCAGGGCGATGGCCAGACTGACCAGAATGACGATGGGATAGCTGATGCGGTATTCCAGTTCCGGCATGTATTTGAAGTTCATGCCGTACCAGCCGGTGAGCAGGGTCAGAGGCGTGAAGATGGTGGTGATCACCGTCAGCAGGGTCATGATGCGGTTCTGCTTCACGTCGATCCGGGCCTGGATCAGATCCCTGAGCTGGACCGTGTATTCCCGGAGGGAGTAGACCGTGTCCCGAAGCCGTCCGGCCCGCTCGGTGAACATGCGGAAGAAGCGCAGGTTTTCCTCCCGGAAAAAGCCGTTCTCATTCTCCCACAGCTCCTGGCCCATGTCGATGAGCTGGCCGTAGTGCAGATGCAGATCCAGCAGCTCCCCCCGGATGTCGTTGAGCCGGTCAAAGGTCCCCTCCGACGCGTCGGACAGGATCTCCTGCTCCATGCCCTCCAGAGTGTGCTCCAGATTCTCCAGTCGGCCAAGGTCGTCCTGGATGATCAGCTCCAGGAAATCGTAGAGAAACCTCTCCAGGCTGGGCATGCGCCATTTCTTCGTCTGGGCGATGGTCTCCGTCAGCCGGGCGGCCAGACCCGACTCGTCGATGAACACCACGCCCTTTTCGTCCAAAGCAAAGGCGAAGCTCCCCTCCACCGACTCGTCGTACCCCGGCTGGGGGATGTAAATGCTGCCGGTGAGGGAGTCGTAGTTCACGATGGCCCGGGTCAGCCGGGGCGGCGTGACCCCCGAATCCATATCGATGCCCATGGTGAAGCTGTCCCGCTGCTGCCGCCACTCCTCCGGGGTGAGGACGGCGGCGTACGGATATTCGGCGCCCGTCAGCGCCTCCAGCGAACAGGGTTCCAGCGTTTCCTTGATGAGATAGTACATGACCGCTCTCCCGTTGAAAATCGGGCGGCAGAGCTGCCGCCCGCTGTGAGTTTACATAATATTACTCGATCCGGCCTTCCAGCACCTTCAGATCGTAGGGCTCGAAGCGCACGTTCCGGTAGGCCTCCACGTCCAGGGGCACGTAGGTCCAGTCGGAGTGGGGATCGCCGTTCTGCTTGATGAGCACGTCGTAGAGCACGTCGTACTCCTCCCCGTCCACGTTCACGGGCAGGGTGGAATAGGGTAGGGTCCGGTGGTAGGCGATGTGCTGGCCGTTGTTGTCGAAATGGTAGCCGCAGCGGATGCGGCAGCCGTCCAGGCCCAGATAGGTGAAGTTCTTCATCAGATCGGCCAGGATGGCGTCTCCCTCCCGCTGGTAGAGGTTCTCCAGCGTTGTGATGGTGTAGTCCGCCCGGAACTGGATGGGGATGCCGTACTTGCCGAAGCGGTCGGCAAACTCCTTCATGCCGTCGTGGGGGTATTCCTTGAACAGCACGCAGTTCACCCGCACGGGCACGTGCAGCGCCGCCAGCAGGGAGTCGTTGCTCTCCTCCACGTAGCGCTTCATATGGCGGGAAACATTGATGCAGGTGATCTTGTTCTTGTTCCGCTCGGTGAACTCGATGATCCGCTCCTCGGGGAACAGCTCGGACACGGGCAGCGTTGTGTTGATGAACACACGGTGGGTGTCGGGCACGCAGTCGAGCATGACCTGCAGATCGTCCGGGTTGGCGAAGGGCTCGCCGCCGGTAAAGACGAAGTCGCAGCGGGGGGTGATCCCGTCGAGCATGCGGATGCTCTCGCACACCTTCTCGGTGCTGAAGCCCTCCCGGTTGCGGTATTCCTGCTTATTGATGCAGAACGGGCAGTGATTGTTGCAGTCGTAGGGGACGAACACCGTGACGGTGGCGCCGCCCTCCCGGGTCAGATACTTTTTCACTCTCTGATCTCCTTCAACGGATGATTTTATAATTTCCCCGTACTGCGGGGTTCAAGACAGTTTTTCTCCGGGCTCTCCCGGCTTTTCGGCATATCCCACGTCCCACAGCCACAGGCCCCGGGCCGGGGCGGTGAAGCCCGCCCGGGCGCGGTCCCGGGAGGCGAGGATCTCCTCAACATCGTCTTCGCTCCGGTCCCCCGCGCCGATCTCCAGCAGGGTGCCGGTGAGGATACGGACCATGTTGTAGAGGAACCCGTCTCCCCGGAAGGTAAGACGTATTTCCGGCCCCGTCTGTTCCACGCTGACGTCGTAAATCGTGCGGACGGCTTCCCCGCCGGTCTTTTTTCCGGTGGAGAAAGCGGAAAAATCGTGCCGGCCCCGGAGCTTCTCCCCCGCCCGGGCCATGGCCGCGGCGTCCAGGGGCCGGGGATAGACGTATACGTATTTTCGCTCGAACACGCAGGGCTCGGCGCTGTTCCAGACCCGGTAAACGTAGGTCTTTTCTCTGGCCCACAGCCGGGCGTGGAAGCGCTCGGGCGCTTCCTGCAGCGACAGCGCCCCGATATCCTCCGGCAGGTACTCCCGCAGAGCGGAGAGCAGCTCCGCGCAGGAGAGCGCCGTGTCCGCCCGAAAGGAGGCGGTCTGGGCCCGGGCGTGGACCCCGGCGTCGGTGCGGCCGGAGCCGTGGACCGCCACGGGCTGGGAGAGCAGCCGACTCAGCAGCGTTTCCAGCTTGCCCTGGATGGTGGCATCCGTGTTCCCCTGCTTCTGCCAGCCCCGGTAACGGGTGCCGTCGTAGCAGAGCGTCAGTCTGAAGGTCCGCTTCATTCTCTGGAAAAGGCCGCCAGCTCCAGGCCGGGGTTCTGCTTGAGGGTGTAGGCGATGTTCCATTCCCCGCCGAAGAGCAGCAGGTCGTGGCCCTTGAAATCCTGCACCCACTTGGTGTCCCGGGTCAGGAGCAGCGTGGAGGGGTCGGTGTCGCTGACGATCCAGCGGATGTTCTCATAGGGCAGACCACGGCGGCGCACGGCGGTGGAATACTCGCTCTGCAGACGGTACTCCAGCACCTCGAACTGCAGCTCACCCACCACGCCGACGATGACCTCCTCCAGGCCGGTGTTGGGCTCGTGGAAGATCTGGATGGCGCCCTCCTGGGCGATCTGACGGATGCCGGTCTCGAACTGCTTGCGCTTCATGGTGTCCTTCCGCTCAAAGGCCGCGAAGTGCTCCGGGGCAAAGGTGGGGATGCCCTCATAGCACAGGCGCTTTTCT
>JAFSZH010000084.1 GCA_017455685.1 Oscillospiraceae bacterium | reverse complement strand
GCGGCGGCTTTATCGGCCGCCCCCGTCATTCGCGGTCCTTATAGTACTGCGCGGTGCTGATGCCGATCAGGGTGCCAAGGCACAGCGCCATGGCGGTGCAGGTCTCCAGCACCTGCTCACCGAAGGGCCAGCCCCACACGGCGGCCAGGGTTTTGTAGCACACGCCGATAGCGTTCAGAGCGATCAGCGCGATCCATTTGAGCACATCATAAGCAGAGTCGTTGAGTTTCATCGGTTTTTCCTCCTTATGTAATGACTTCCCATCGGCGGACTTCCGCCGCGATGTCGTCTATGAAACTGTTTCCTTTGAGGCGTTTGTAGGCCTTGTACTCCATCAGGAAGTTTTCCTTCTCATACTGCCGGATCCGGTCCTCCTCCCGATGCTTGTAGTAGGTGTGGAGCATATCGGCCCGCAGGATACACTTCTGCGCTTCCCGGATATCCCGGATGCCGAAGATCCACTCCCGGACAGGCCGGATGAGCAGAGCGAAGAAGGCCACGATGCCTGTGAAATACCCGGCATACGCCGCAACGGTCTGAATGCCGGTCATGTTCTCAGCACCTTCTTCATCCCATTACACCTCTTCCAGGATCAGCACGCGGACGTCCGTGCTGGCTGTATCGGAAATGATGGAGAGGTCCATGGCCACCATGGGGATCTCGGTCTGCTTTCCCGGGCCCAGGGCGTAGCCGTTGGACGTGGTGGCGGCCTTGCCGTCGTCCCGTCTCTCCTTGAAATACACCGTTGCGGTGTCGCTGTTGTTCTGCACCAGGCAGGCCAGGCCGTGGACCTCCACAGTCTGCGCCGACGTCCCGGCGGTCAGTTTGACTACTTTTTCAATCCTGCACATTTGTTATCCTCCCTCGAAGATCCGGGTCACCGTTTCGCATAGTTCCCGACCACGAATTGCTTTGTGATCTGGAAGACCCCGAATCCCTCGTTGTTTTCGCTGTTTCTGGCTATGATCTGAAGCCGCTTATAGTTTTTCACCTTTCGGTTCAGGAAGATCTCCTGGGGCCCGTCGTCGGTGTTGAAGGTGAACCGCTCGAAATCGATATCCGCGAAATCCAGGATATCCATCGTCTGCTCGGCAATCTTCTGACTGACGCCCTCGGTCCGGTCGCTCCGGAAGTACACCGCGCCGCTGGACCGGGCAAAGGGCTTGATGGTGACGCAGCAGCCCCGCTTGATCATGGTTTTCAAAAGCGCCGGCGTGCCGTCGTCGTCGTACTTGGTGGCCCACACCGCGTCGATGGCCTGTCCGCCCGCCACCTGAGAGGCGTTCCCCGTCCGTGTGCCTCCGTCGCTGAAACGGCTCATGGTGGAGATGTCCGAGTTGAACTTGCAGATCTTCCCGTCCTCTGTGCCGAAATACAGGCTCTCCTCCGTCCCGCTCCGTCTGCACATCAGGCACCGGGCGGGGACGTTCTCCCAGTAATAGCACTCATAAACGAAATCCCCCATGCTGGAGCTCTTGTAGCTCTTGGTCTGCCTCCCGTCCATGGCGTACACATGGCCGTTGGGTAGCACCAGGACATAAAGGCCGTTCCAGATCACCGCCTCCGCGTCCTCCAGCCCCGGCTCCTGCGTCAACTGTGCGTTGACGTAGTAGCTTCGGCTCTGGGCGATCTTCTCGCTGGTGATGGCGTTGGAGGCGATGGCATAGATCCCGTTCCGGGTGAGGAAAAGCGGATCGTCCAGCAGGGAGGCGAAGCTCCCGGGGCTGACGGATCCCACGCCGGCGATGGCCTGCTGCAGAGGGAACACGGCCTCGCCGTCGCTGTTCATTTCCGCGCGCCGGAGAAACACGGTACTGTCTCCTCCGTCGTCGGCCTTCACGATGCCCTGATAACTGCCCAGCCGGCAGTATCCCACGATGGCGGTGCTCTCCGCGCCTACGGCCGTATAGCTCAGATCCGGGAAATACGTCGGATCGCTGAGCCCGCTGATCCAGTCCTGGTTGGGAAAATCCGGGTTACCGGAAACTACCAGCCGGTCGTTGGTGCCCACGCCGTAGGTGGACAGGATCGTGCACTTGTCGATCCGGTCGGTATACCCATCTACGGTGTGGGGGAACTGCACCACCAGGCCGTCCTCCTGCCCCGCGCTGGGCGCTGCCGGCGCGGTGGTCATGGTGATGGTCCCATTGGCACGATCTACCGTGAACGCCGTGGTCTCCGTTCCCCACACCCAGGCTTTCACAGTCCCGGTGTCGTCGATATCCGCGTCAAGCTCAAAGGTCTTTGTGGATCCGTCGGTCTGGAAGGCGTTCTTCCGGTAGGGCGTCAGCAGATTGATATCCTCATGGCTGACGCCGCCGCCGGTGGGCGTCCGGGTGATGGTGGTGGTAGGCACGTAGGCGTCCGAGGCGGAGACCTTCTGCGCCGTGCTGCCGTCGTATACGTAAAACCCGTTCCCGGTGACGATCCAGAGCTTTCCGCCCAGGAAGGCGGCCCGGCTCTTGTGATCCGGCAAACCGGTGAGCAGCTGCGTCGGGGCGGTGGTGTCGCTCCAGGTGTAGAGCTTGGTCCCTATATGGGCCAGCATCTTCTCCGTCCCCTCGAAGGTGGCGGCGAACAGGCCGTTGACGTGACCGGAAGCGGAATGCAGCACTCTCCACCCCGACCGCTTCTGGGGCATTCCGCCGCCGTCGGCCACGATGTTGGTGCACAGCGGCGACCGGTACTTTTCCACCAGCGACGGATCCGTGCTGAAATCAGCTCCCTTGAAGGTGTTATAAACGGTCTGCCGGATCTTTACGCCGCGCTTTCTTGCCATGGGCTCTGCCTCCTGTTACGTGTATAATTCGCCTCCGTTACTCTCTGCCCAAACCGGAGCCCAGCGTATGCGGGTCCGGTTTGGAGAGGAGGAGCAGCGGAGGGAGCAAGCCCTGCCGCCCGGGCCATCGCTCAGGCGGTCAGGGCGCACGATCCGCAGCTTGCGACGACGTCAGCCGGGATCGCCGAAAATGATCTGGCGGGCGTCGCCCCAGCCCACGCCGAAGTCGGTGTACGCGGTGTACAGGTCCTTCAGAGGGTTGTCCTGGGGAGACTGCATCACGGTGGGGCGGGTGTTGTAGACGATGTTCACCAGCTCCTTCATCAGGCGCCGGTCGCACACGGCCCACTGCTTGGCGGTAAAACCGTCGGAGCCGCCTCCCATGACCAGGTAGCGCATACCGTACACCGGGTTGGCGGCGTTGTGGTCGCTCTCCGGGTCCTGGGTGGGCATGAGCCGGGCGTTCTCACCGAACATCTTCTTAGCCTTCTCCTCCAGCTCGGGAGCGATCAGCACCGTGTCGAAGTCGCAGAGGAACGGCATACCGTCGGGGGTCTTGAACCGGTTGGCCCGGGCCTGGGCCGCGGTGATGGCGCTGACGGAAAAGGCGTCGGTGGTCACGTTGGAATACGTGCCGGCGTCGGGGTCTGCCACGAAGCTCCGGCCGGAGCTGCCGCGGGAGGCCACAGGGTGATCCGAGGCGGCCCAAGGCTTGCCGTCGCCGCCGTTGTGCTTGCCGTCGGTGTTCCAGGCATTGGCGAACATGCGCAGGACGTGGAGATACACGGTGAGAGCCATGCTGTCGCCCAGCTTGCTGCCCACCTTCTTGGTCTCGCCCATCTTGTCCACCTTGGCCTCCTTGTAGCCCACAGGGATGGAGAGGGTGTACTCCACGGGAGTGATCACGGTCTTGAAGCCCCGGTGCAGGCTGCCCTCGTTGAGGTTGGAGCCGTCGTAGGCGGGGGCCTCGCCGTAGCCGCCGGAGCCGGTGAGCTCGTAGTCGATGCTGCGGGCGTTCACCTCACCCACCACCGGGGACAGCTTGTTCAGCCGGTCGGCGTAGGCAAAGTCGAAGGCCTTGCCCACGAACTTATAGTTGTCGGTTTTCCACTGAGAAAAAGTGCTCATCTGTCAAATCTCCTCTCTCTTATTCCTCGCCGCCCAGGGCGTGCTCCACGGCCATCAGGCGGATCATGTGCCGGTCGAAATCATGCCCAATGCACTTCAGCTTGGTGGCACCCTTGGTGCTCACAACGAGCTTGCTCAGCGTGGTGGAGTCCAGGCTGGCGATGCCGCCCACAGCGGCGCCCAGGGCCGGGTACACCTCATACTTGTCTCCGGCGGCGGGGGTGCCTCCGCTGGCCTTGGTGATGATGGTGCCGGTCTTGGCGTAGTCGGTGACGGTGATGTGCTTGCCGATGAAATCGGTGTTGGTGCTGTCTGCCGCCTTGGAGATCAGCACCAGGATGGAGTTGTTGAAGCTGTCGTCGGCGCTGTTGGCGTCCACGTCCCCGCTGGCAGGCACGATGGTGGTGGCGCTGCCGGAAGCGGCGGCGATCACGGGTGCCGGGCACTCGAAAATGAGCGCCGGGTTATCGTACACCAGGATCTCGGTGCCGTTGGCACGGGCGTTCAGGGCGTCGGCGGTGCCGGGGTGGTTCTCGGCGGCGATGCCCAGGATGGCGGCGGCAGCCGCGGCGGCGCTGGCCACCACAAGGCCGTTCACCAGCTTGACCACCTCGCCCGCGCTGATGGCGGTGTTGTAGGCGATCGGATAATTGCGTGCGGTAAGGCCCACATGGCCGTCCGCGTTCTGGATAGGTCTCATTTTTTCCTCCTTCTGCCGGGATCAACCCCGGCTTGCAAATTCGCTTTCTGTCATCTTCATGTGGGGATAGGTGCGGTTCCACTCCTCCAGCTCGGCCTTCTCCGCAGCGGTGAGCGTGGATCCGCCTCCGTTCCGGCTGCCGGACGTGCTGCGGCTGTCCTTGCTCTCCCTGGAGAGACTGGCCGCCCGCCCGGCGTTCCCGGTGAGCTTGAGATACTGCTCATAGAGCTTGACCAGGCTGTGCTTGCCGTCGGCGTACCGGTCGTCGCAGAACTCCCGGAAATCCGCGTTCTTCTCCAGCTCGCCGATATACACATCCGGGTATTTGGCCATGAAGGCCCGCCCGTCCTGGACCAGAAAAGCGTTCAACTTCCGCTGCGCCTCGGCGGTCGCGGCGTCGTTCTGCTCCTTGCGCTGCTTCTCCGCGTCTTCCCGGCTCTGCCTGGCCTCCGCGGCGCGGCCCAGCTCCACGTACCGGTCCCGCTCCTGGATCTCTTTCAGCCGGTCGTCTTCGCTCTGGCCCTTGCGCTTGGTGTCCCTGGCCTCCTGGCGCTGACGCTGGAGCAGCTGCTCCTTCCCATAGGCCTGGTATTCCTCCATGCTGGCAAAGGGTTTGCCGGTAGTGGGATTGATCACACGGGCGCCGGCGAAGTCTTCTTCAAACTTCTGCCGGGTGCTGGTCTCCCCCTGCGTCCTGCCCTGGGCGATATAGGCGTCGATGGCCGCCTGGTCCATAGCCGGCTTCTTTTCCGCGGGAGGCGCCGGTTCCTTCTTCTCCGGTTCCGGATCCTTCCCGGCTGTCGGGACGCCCGGTTCTCCCGGTTCGCCTTTGGGACCGGGATCTCTCCCCTTGGCGTCCTCCGCGGCGTAGGCTTCCCGCTTGTCCTCTTCGGTCTGGCCGTCGTGGCCGTCCTCTACCACGGCAAAGTCCGCCATGGCGCTGGTGTAGCTGTTGTTCTCTTCCATGATGTGATCTCCTTACAGTGTTTGTCAGCGCCCTCGGTCACCGCCGTCTGGCGGCCCGGCGCTGCTGTTTCTTGATGTCATCGATGAGCTTATGGGGCGGTGGGACGGCCCGCTCCGAGACTTCCATGCTCTGCTGATGCCGGATGGCGTAGGTGATGGCGGCTGCCATGACCATGTCGTCGTGCTTCCCCGCCATGGCCTCCGGCCGGTGGTCCTCGTTGTAGCAGAAGGTCAGCATCTCCCCCAGCAGATCCCGGTCGTGGAACCAATCCGGATGGGCGGAGAAGATCTCCACCAGGGCGGCGATGGCCCGGGGCCGGGTGAACCGGTCCGTCCGAAAGCCGTAGCTCTCCCGAATCTGCCTTGTGATACTGTCCTCCCGCTCCCGGCGAAACTGATTCGGATATTCCATCTCCTGCAGCTTCATCACCGGGTATGTGGAAAAGTTGGTCTCCAGTCCGATGAGCGCCTGATTGTAGTACATTCCCAGGGCGTATACCTGGCGAACATATTCGGGCTCGGAGGTCTGTCGGCGCAGGGCGGCGACCTGCTCGCCGGTGCTGTTGTCGATCACCAGGGCGGTGAACCAGTCGGATCCGTCTCCCGCGGTATCGCCGCCCAGCACATAGGGCACTCCCGGCTGCGGCTCGGCGTAGATCTTCACCTCGCCGGTCTCCAGATCCTCCCACTCCGGGACCGCTCCTTCCGTCTCCGTCCGGAAGCGGCCCCGTTTGACGATGGCATGCCGTTTTTCCATCTGTCGAATGACCAGCTCGTTATCGAAAACACCGGTGCCGCTGTGAAGGAAAGCCTCCTCTGGGCTTGCGGGGTATTCCTGTCGGAACATGTTTACGTCCCCGCCGCAGTTGTTGGCGATACACCAGCGCCTCCAGGTGAGCTGTTCATCTGAGAGGCTGTAGAGCTGACGCAGCTCATCCTCCTCGGACGTCCACTCCGTCCCCGGGATCACGTCCATGGAGTATTCGGGGTTCTCGAACCAGGCGAAGAATACCGCCTCGAAGTCGTTCTCCCCGGCCACCGCTGCGTCCCACCGTTCCTTGAAGTCCTCAAAGCCGTTGGCGGTGCTCTCGATCACCACCATCGTCCCGGTGGTCGACGGCACCGCCTGCAGGATGCCCGCCAGGGTGGCGGCTTTCCCGTCTGGACCGTCCGGCCAGAAGGCGTACTCGGAAAGATGGACGTATTGGAGAGTGTCGGACCGGCCGATGCCCTTGCCTCCGGCGGTGGCGCACCGGATCCGGGACCGGAGCCCCGGGAGCCGCTCCCTGTCCCTGGCCCGCCTCGACGGGTTCTCGAACAGAAGTTCCTGGGCATTGCTGGCTCGGAGCATGGGCTTTACCGGCGCCGGAAGTTCGTCATAGAACAGCTTGCTCATCCGAAACAGGTTGTTTGTGGCGTCCTCCCGGTGGGCCACGATCAGCGCGTTCACGTTTTTCCTCGTGGCGCAGGCGTGAAAGATCATGCCTTCCGTCAGCGTGGAAAACCCCAGCTGCCGGGCCTTGAGGATGATGATCCGCACCGGCTTGCCCGCTGCGTGCTGATCGTGGACGATGCCGTAGAGCTTCCGCTGGGCGGCGTTGAGCTTGAAGGGGATGATCTCCCCGCTCTTGGTCCGGATCTTCAGACAGTGCTCGATGTAGTCCCGGGTGTTCAGAAGATCGATCACGGCGCGCTCTCCCTCTTCTGCTTTTCCAGCCACTCCTCGATGGTCTGCCCGGTGGTCTCCGGATCCTCGCTCGGCTTGAACATACCCAGCGTCTTGCCCAGAGCCGTCAGCGCCGCGTTGGCCCCACGTGCGTCAAAGACCCAGGTGCCGTCGGGCACGAGCGCCCGGGCCTCTGAGTCCCATACCATGTGAGGGGTCGCCTGCATGCATCGATCGTAGATCTCTGCAAACCGACGGCCCACCCAGCCTTCGTTTATTCCCATCTCCGCAAAGAGCTGGGTCTCTCGGGCGGCAAGGTACTCAGCGATCTTAGGGGTAGATTTCAGCTTGGATCCTTGCACCGTCGCATTTTTCGCGGCATAGCCGGCGGCAATGGCCGCCTCGGTCGCGTTGCCCGTGAGCAGATAGTTCTCCGCCCACAGCCGCTGTTTCGGGTTGAGCAGCCTCCCCAGCGCGTCGGCCTCTCTCTTGGCCTCCGCCACCGTCACCGGAGATCACCGCCCTCCCGTTTCATGTACAGCTGATAGAATCGCCGCCGGAGCCTGTCCAGCGTGGAGGTGGAGAGGAAAAACTCCATGCAGACCGAGTTGAAGTCCCGGTCCGTGGTCATATACTCCTTCAGTGCTTTCGCATACGCCGTATCCCCCCCTGCTGCGGCCAGACATACCAGGTCGATCCGCTCTTTCACCGTCTCCGGCTGGTCGCCGTAGGTCCGGCACACGAAGAAGATGCGTCCCTGGTCGGCATAGCTGATGCCGACGCTCGGCAGATATTTAAATCTTGACGCCACCTGGCGCGCCTCCTCTCGTCATCTTCGGATCGTCTCGCTCAAAAACCGGTCGTAGAATTCCCGCCGCATTTTCAGCAGCTTTCCTTTCGGTACCCCATATTTCAGCCATGCGCTTTCCAGGGTGATATCCTTTGTCAGCATCTCAAACAGCGCCCGTCCCTCATCGGGGCGTTTCGTCAGTGTGTCGATCAGCTTATACGCTTCGTCCTTCACCGCGATCGGCATGTAGGACAGGTGCGTCACGGTCAGATACACCATCTCCTGCTGCCATTCGGGCCGTCTGCATGACTGAATTTTACGGAAACCCATGCCAAAATCTCCCCCTGTGGATTACGTTAACATGGGTTGCCCCTCTCTAAACATCAACTTTTCACTCAAAAGGGATTGATATTTGTTCAAATCAGAGCGCGCGCACAGAGACGCGGGAGAAAAACCTTAACCGAAATTACCCGTCTCCCTCCGGTGGCCTCCAATACCGCAGATGCTGGGCACGGCCTCCCCGGGCCTCGGCCTGCCAGATCTTCACGCAGCCCTCGGGCGTGCGCAGCTCGGCCTCCGGGTTTTTGCTCTTCACCGGCGGGAGCCGCAGCGCCTTCCGCAGATTGCGGCTGGGCGTGTATTTCTTCCGGTTCCGGATATACCGGGTCTGTCCGATCAGATAGAACGCCAGATCGCCCAGATCTCCGCCCCGTCCGCCGTAGAGCACGCTCTCCCGTGTCCTTCCGGCGGTCCATTTCAGCAGGCAGATCTCCATGGCCTCCCGGCACACCACAAGATGCACGTGGGGGCGGGCCCAGGCTCCCGTCTTTCCGTTCCTGTCGCTGACTACGTAGAGATACCGGAGCTCGATCCCCTGTTTGTGGCACTCCCGGAGCACCCGGCGGATGTAGTTGACCGCCTCCCGGTCCGCGGCCAGCAGGAGATCGTCATGCCGGAGGGATCCCGCTCTCAGCCTGAGCTTATCGAACCCCTCCTTGTCGAATTCCAGCGTGATGTGATAGTCCCGCCCGGCCCGGAAGTTTTCATTCAACAGCCTGCACACCTCATGCTTTGCCTCGGTGCACCCTTTCTCCGCCCGACGGATCGTTCTTTCCCGTTTCCGGATCCCCTCCCCGGGGACAGGATCCGGCACCGGATATTTTGTTTTCTCCTCCACGCCGTTGGCGCACCGGTAGGTGGATATGTACCATTCGGTCATGTGTGATCTCCTCTTCCCCGGGTTGGTCGAAAACCCGGCCGTTATCAAGTGCCGAACTGAACACGCGCGCGCACGCGAAATAATATAGTATCCGCATGCCGGCGGCGCCTGTTTCATCAACGCCGCCCGCGCCCTGTTCTTCGGTTTTCAAAGATCTCCGCTCAAGGGTTCAGATGCGGGCAGGAGCTCCGGCTCCTGCCCTGTTCTCAGCCTTTGCGCGGTCCTTATTTGCAAGTTAGGAAACCCCACATCTCGGAGTCCATATCTCCGATCTTAGCACGGAGCCGACGGTTCTCTTCTTCCATCCACCGGTTTTCCTGCTCCAGCCGCCGGATCTCCTTCTCCTGTGTCCGGATCTTCTCCCGCAGCC
This sequence comes from Oscillospiraceae bacterium, assembly GCA_017455685.1. Lineage (GTDB taxonomy): Bacteria > Bacillota > Clostridia > Oscillospirales > Oscillospiraceae > Apopatocola. The sequence goes on along the minus strand of JAFSZH010000084.1, from coordinate 6,373 downwards.
GGCTCAACTCCTGTACCGGCGGGCAGTCCGTCACCGGCTCCGTGGCGAACATGCACTTAAAGGGCTCCATCTTCGGCCTCCCATTCTTCCGGCGTTTCGTCCTCTTCCTCTTCGTCGTCCCGCTCCTCTGCCGGAGGCAGCATGGGGATCTCCGGCGCCTTCTCTTCCGGTTCCTCTTCCGGCGCTGGCAGCACAAGCACGAACTGCTCCTCCTCCGGTTCTTCCTCCGCCGCCGGGCTGTCGCTCCAGTCCGTCCACATGACCTCCTCCAGATGCTGCCACATATCGAAGTGCACGATGCCTACATCGTCCTCCGGCCGGGAGACCTTTATGTATTGCTCCTCGCAGTTGTTCAGATCCCGGAGCACCAGACAGTCCGCGCCGTTGAGCCAGGCGGTGTTCCCACCGTCGTCCACCCGGTCCTCGGTCTGTCCGTAGAGTGTCCCGTCCCGGGTCTGCCACAGCTCCCGGGCCCAGCCGTAGGAGAGCGCGGTCCGCTTCACCGGCCACAGCGTCCTGGCCAGGAAGGTGCTGATCTGGTTGGCCGCCACGGTCATCATTTCCTCTTGGACGTCGTAGCCGTCCTTGTTCTTCCGGATCCGGATAGCGCCGTCCTCGGGGATGAAGCCCAGCATCTCCACCAGGGCCCCCAGCGTGATCCGGAGCTTTTCTCTCAGCCGCTCCATGGTGGTCCTTGCCATCCAGTTGGAGCTCACAAAGGCGATCTCATCCCCACCCACGTAGATGGTCAGCCCCGTTTTCACCTGCCGCCGGAGCATCCTTTCCAGCTTCTTGTCGTCAAACATCGGCGGCCTCCTCCTTGCTCCCGGTCTTCAAAAGATCTTTTCTGTGGAACATCCGTGCAATGCTGCGCAGGACTCCGGCGTTCTGATGGTCCGCGGCCGTCCGATAGTACGCTCGCCGGGAGGCGGAACGGAACGCTCCGTCCTTTCGGCCCTCTGACCTGTGGCTTCTTTTTCTATGGTTCATCGCGCTGCTCATGATTTTCCCTCCCCTGTGTCCATTTTTCCAAAAATTTCATCCAGAATCTCGGTATCCAGATCCGACAGCCGGACCGCCGCGGTCTGCATGTCCTGTTTCAGGGCGTCCAGGATCCACATCTTCGCTATCGTGCAGTTGGCCCCATCGCGTATGGGCTGCATGTCGTCCTGGATCCAATAGCAGGATGCCACGCCCGGCGCCTCCCGGATCGCCCTTCCCAGCTCCCGCCGATCGATCCGGTCCTTTTTTCGGCCTCGGATCTCCACCTTGTTCCGTAGGGTGACGCTCCGTGTGTCGTGCTTTTCGATGTACGTCCAGCACACGTCCGGCGGTCCGTCCTCCCACACGCTGATCCGCACCCGGCACAGGATATTCATGTCCCGTCCTCCATGTCTCTTACCCGGATCACCATTCCCGCCACCGCGCACAGCGCGGCGAAAACGATCAGATACGCTCCCATCACGGTTCACCTCCCGGCTTTTCGCACCGCTCGAACTCGATGGCCCACACCCAGGGGTTGACTCCCCAGCTGGCCCACCATTTGTCCGTGTTTTTGATCGTGCTGTTCCACAGGTCGGCGAAGGCGCCGCGGGCAGTTTCATAGATGGAGCTGCTGTCTCTGTTTACGGCAAATCCGCTCTCCCCCATGCCGACGAAATACTCGCCGATGCCCTCGCGCCGCGCGCCGTCCTCGGTGATGCTCTGCAGCAGCTCGGCCTGCACGCTCCCCACCCGCAGCCAGATTCGCGCCGCTTCCTTTGGCATGTGGATGGACGGGCGCCATTTCATTCCTTCATGGACTGTTCCATCGTCATTCAGCCATCGATCAAACGGATCCCCATCCGCCGCATAGTAATACCTTCCCGGTTCGATCATCTGGTCGTTTCCGTCAAGCGGCCCGCCGTATTGCCACGTCTCCCGGACATACAGGATGTCTCCCGGCTCACAGGGAGGCCGCAGAAACATGTTGATCATGGCCTGATCGCTGATGTCAGGGTTGTTCTTCCGGGCCTCGCTGCTCAGCAGATCCCAGACTCTTTTCCGGCTGATCAGCCGTCTGGTGGCCGTCTTTCTCCCGTCCAGAATCGCGCTGACCATTTCTCCGTTAAACAGAATCGGTTTTTCGTTCATTTTTATCCTCCGTTTCTGGCGATGCCGGCATTGGCCCAGAACATCGCCTCTTCCAGCTTGAAATGCGCGATCTGCCGCTCTTCCCCCGGCGGACACACGGCGTCGATCAGAATATCCAGCTCTCTCGCCTTGTCCCGGATGGCGTGCAGCCGGTTCGTTTGATCCACCGTCACCTTGTGATGCCGAAAGATGTTTTCCGCGTCCCGCTCCATGGCCGTCACCTCCTTCTTCCGTCTCCGCAAAAGAATTCCGGGGAAATGATCCCTCTGTTCACCCGGCAATACGCAGAATCGTCGAACGGCTCCCCGCCGCCCCGATGCATGCATTCCCGGCATCGCACCACCGAAACCACGTCCGCTGCCGGCGGCCGGGTCCACACCTCATTCCCTTCCAGATCGGCGACCCGGAGCACCACGCCGTAGATCTCCGCCGGATGAAACATATATCCTTTTCTGTCGTCTTTGTAACGGGTCTGAACGATCGGACTGTCTCCCGTCCGGATGATCTGCTTAAGAAATCCTCCGATCTCTCCGCCTCCGACGCCGGAGCACCAGACCACGTCAAAAACCCGCGGCTTTTCGTCTCTGTCGATATCCGCATATCCCCCATTCGGGATCCCAATCCCCTCCAGGCAATCCCCGGAAATGCGCTTTCTTTCTATCCTCATGACAAATGATCACCACTCTTTCCCGAGTTTTCTGGCTATGGCCCAGTGCCTCTGCGCTTTTTTCTTCCTGGCATCGCGGCATCGCCCGCAGTACGTATTTTTGGCTCTCTCATAGAACGTCGCCCCGCAGCGGACGCAGTATTGCGGCGGGATCCGCTGGAAGCTGATGCATTCGTCACAGTTTTTCTCGCCGGCGGTGCACCCGTCGTAGTCATCCCAGTGAAGGCACATGTGACGCTGCCAGTATTGGTCGTATCCCAGCTCGTTCATCCGGTACCGAAGAACGGCGTCCAGTCTGGTCAGCTCCCCTCGGATCTGCGTCCCCCACTTCGGAAGGTGGCGGCCCTGGGCCACCGTTGGGATCGGGGCGTTGTTCCCCCACTCGCCCGCTCCGATCATCTCCCGGACCTTGTCCGCGTTCTCTGTCAGGTACACGGTGAACACCTTTCCCCGGACCGCCTTCTCGCTCTTCCCGACGGCCTTTCCGATCAGAGCATAGCTGTCACCGCGGCGGATCCCGTCAGCCAGACGCCGAAGGTTTTCTTCCGTCCACCGGACCTCTCTGCCTGTGTTCTCCGCTTTTACCGGCCGCTCCTTGATCTGCAGATCGTTGCACCGTCTCTGAATGGCTCCCGCAGACCGGTGCAGGATCTCCGCAAGCTCGGCATATCCGTATCGATGCTGTCGGAGAAGATGGAGCAGCTGCTGATCCTCCAGCGAAGTCCACGGATCCTTCCTCTGATTGGCGCATCCGTCAAAGTCCTTGTGCCGCTGCTCTTCCACCCAGGGCGGCTCCATGCCCAGAGCCAGGGGCTCCATTTTGCTGAAATCCAGGAAGGAACGGTTCTTTTCCGCCCACTTCCAAAACTCATCCAGATAGATGATCCGATAGCTTCCGGAGCCCCTCCGCTTCTTATGTACCGGCATTCCCCGCTCCTCCACCCAGCTTTTCAGCAGGTAGGTCATTGCGTTCCTTCCCCTGAAAGCCCGGTACAGCTGATTGAGCGTCACATAGTCGCCGCTCTCCAGATAGGGCGGCAGCCCGAGCCTGTGCACCCGGCACATGATGGCGTTCTTGCTCCTGTCCAGATGCCGGCACAGGCCGTCCACGGTGACGTGCCCCCAGTTTTCCCGCAGGTATTCCTCTTCTTCGGTCGTCCAGTTTCTGCCTTTTCCCATCAGTCACCTCAGAATATAGAAATCTGTCCGGTATCGGTCGTTTTGAACGTCGGCGCCTCGATCGCCTTCGTATCCGCCGCAGCGGCCTGCATCCACTGATCCAGCCCGTACCACGTCCTCCGCTCAGTCCATGCCCGGGAGAAGTACATGGGGGTATACCACACGTTTCCCCTGTCCACCGGCAGCAGCCCTCTGGCGTCGTGGCTGGTTGCCGGCTCCGTGATCGTGTTCCCGACCACCACGTACCCCGGGCACCCCAGGAAGCTCAGTTGGATATAGCACATGCAGGCCACCAGATAATCGATGTCCTGAGCCACGAACAGGACGGATGTCTGAAAATCGATCCCGTTATCCCTGCAGTAATTCGCAAAGGCCACCAGGAGGGCCCCGGCGCCACAGGCCGGATCGTTCACGGAGATCCACCCCTGTTCGTCGATCTTCTCCTTCATATCGTCCGGTGCGGCGATCCGGGCCATCATTTCGCATACACTGTACGGTGTAAAAAACTGTCCCGTGTGCTCGTTCCCGAAATCCATGCCCATGTAGATCTCGCCGAGAAAGTCCCGGTTTGGGTCTGCCTCCATCCCGTCCACCACCTCCCGGATCATCCCCGCGAAGATCTTCATGTCCTCCGCCCTGTACTTTTGGGAGATGGCGAGGAACGATTTTTCCCGTTCTTTTGCATGGAGAAAGTCCACGCGGTTGGAGATGGCGATGGCGGTTATGGTCGCAAAATCGGAAAAGATCTCCCAGTGACTATGCGAGGCGTCGATCCTGTCGACCATCCGAACGAAATTCTGCTGGTGAAGATCTCTCACCACTCTGGACGGCGCCTTCATCGTCTCTCCTCCTTCCTTCATCGGGCTTTCCCACCCCGACTTTTCCCTATAGTAAGGGGTGGGGTTTCCCGGTCCCGATCCGCCGGTTTCCCCGAATTTCCAAGGGATCCGGCATTTTGGAAATACTCAAATTTATGGGGGATAAAACTCTACCTATGAAATTGAGTATTTTGGTCTACTCAAATTGAGTGTTTTGCAGCTCTTTTTTCGCTGTTTTCAGAAGCCACTTCTCGAGGCAGTACGCACAGATCTCTTCCTCCGGCGGTTCTCCAACTATGTGGCATTCCGCTTCGTCTTGATAAACGCACAGCCCCGCCCGGCGCATCACCACCGCCGCAATATGTACGGCCCGCTTTGCAACCTTCTTTTTCACGCGCCAGCCGCCTTTCTGTCATCCTCTCGGACACCCTTTAAGAAGTACGCTTTCAGACATTTCCCACACACACCCGGTTGTGAAAAATCCTTGTCACAGATATACCCGGGGTATTTCTTGCAGCATCCTGCCTCTTCCAGCCACCGGCAGGCAACCTCCAGCGCCCGCTCTTCGACGGATTTCTTTTTCATCCCCCGACCTCCTTCTTTACTCTCTCCCGCAGTCCTCTCCACTCCGGACTGCAGCTCTGCTTCACCTCAGGGATCTGGCCGTCGAATTCCGGGACGTAGTCAACGTCTGGCAGGCACGGCTCCCGGAAGTGCTTGCAAAACGTACACGCATATGTCGCCTGGACGATCTCCTGCAATTCCTCCCGGAGCCCCTCGTTCTCCTGGCGGAGCTCTTGTATCTCCCTGTCCTTTTCCGTCATAGCGCCTTGATCCTCTCTACCAGAGCCGACAAGACGGTCTCCATCCCTGTCAGCAGCTTGTCCGCCACCTCCGGGTGGGTGGCCTTCATGGCCGTCACCTTTTCTATTGCCGTGTTGAAATTTTGCTGTCCCAGGGAAAACAGCGTGGCCACCACGTTCGCCCCGCTTTCCGCGGACAGGAGCTTTTTCCGAAGCGCCTCGGTCTCGGCCTCGGCCGCCGCGATCTTCTCCCTGTCCTTCTCCACCTTCTCTTTGGCCTTCTCGGCCTTTTCCAGCTTCGCCTTGAGCTTGTCCATCTCGGCGCGGGCGGCGTCCTCCGCGGCTTTCCGTGCGTCCTCAGCGGCCTTTTTGATCGCCTCTTCGTCCCGCTCCACAGCCACCTCCACGGGCCTGGATTCCAGCTCCTGGATCTTTGCCCTCAAGACCCGCTCGTTCTGCTCCGCTTCTTCGTCAGCGGTTTTCAGATCCTCTCGGGCAGCGGCAAGTTTCCCCTGCAGTTCCGTCTCGTGATCCCTCGCTCCGGCAAGAGTTTTCTCCGCTTGTTCCAACCTGGCAGATGTATCCTGCAGCTGCTTCCTGGCTTCGTCCCGCTCCGCCAGAGCCCGCTCCAGTTCCCGTTTGGAAAGGTGCTCGGCGTCCACCTCGGCGGCCACCTGCTCCCGCTCCTCCTCTGGCACGGCCAGGAGCGCCAAAGCATTGGAAACACTGATTTTTTCCAACGTTGGAAATTTATTTCCCACCCCGAAAAGGTT
>JAFSZH010000083.1 GCA_017455685.1 Oscillospiraceae bacterium | reverse complement strand
GAGCTCCACGTGAAGCTGGGCGTCGACGGCCGTCACGCCGACCAGCAGGTCCGCGGCGCCATCGTGCTGCCCAACGGCACCGGCAAGACCGTCCGCGTGCTGGTCTTCTGCCCCCCCGAGCAGGTCGACGAGGCCCTGGCGGCCGGTGCCGATTATGCCGGCGGCATGGAATACGTTGAGAAGATCCAGAAGGAAAACTGGTTCGAGTTCGATACCGTCATCGCCAACCCCAAAATGATGGGCACCGTTGGCCGTCTCGGTAAGATCCTGGGCCCCCAGGGCCTGATGCCCTCCCCCAAGGCCGGCACCGTGACCCCCAACGTGGCGCAGGCTGTTTCCGAAGCCAAAGCCGGTAAGGTCGAGTACCGTCTCGACAAGACCAACATCATCCACTGCCCCATCGGCAAGGTGTCCTTCGGCGCCGACAAGCTCATCGAGAACTACAACGCTCTCATGAACGCCATCCTGCGCGCCAAGCCCGCCACCGCCAAGGGCCAGTATATCCGCAGCTGCGTCACCGCTACCACCATGGGCCCCGGCATCAAGGTCAACGCCCAGAAGCAGCTTTGATCTCTTGATCCAACCCGATACAGCGCCGGAGATTTCCGGCGCTGTTTTTTGTTAAAAAATAATTCACGGTTTTTTCAGTTTCGATTCAGTTTCAGAGGATACAATAAAGTCCGAAAAGGGAAAACAGATCCCCGCGCAAAGGAGTGGATATAAAATGGATGAAAACAATTACAACGATGAGTTCCGGGATCGGGCCGATCCCGAGATCAACCGTCCGGAGGCCCCGGCCTATGAGCCTTCCTGGAAACGTGCCGCCGAGCCGCCTTTTGAAAGCGCGTTCTCTGACGACGGACGAAAGAAAAAAAGCGGCATGAGCGCAGGCGGCATCGTCGCCCTGGCCCTGTGCTGCGCCCTGCTGGGCGGCGCCGTGGGAACCGCAGGCACCTTCTTCGCTCTGCGCTCCTCCGCCGAAGCCCCGGAGGCGGCCGTCTCCTCTCCTGCTCCGGCCGTGGAAGCCACCCAGGCTCCGGCCGTGCCCACCGAGACCAGGCCCGCTCCGGCGGCCAGCTCCGGCGAAAAGACGCTGGCGGACGTTTACACAGAAAACGTGGACTCCACCGTGGGCATCACCACCTCCATCACCACCAACTACTGGGGCTATCGCTCCACCTCCGCCGCCTCCGGGTCGGGCTTCATCCTCACCGAGGACGGCTACATCCTCACCAACTATCACGTGATCGAGGATTCCGACTCCGTCACCGTCACCACCTATGACGACGAGAGCTACGCCGCCGAGATCGTGGGCTACGACAGCGGCAACGACATCGCCGTGCTGAAGATCGACGCTCACGGCCTCAAGCCCGTAGCGCTGGGCAGCAGCGACGACCTGCGGGTAGGCGACACGGTGGTGGCTATCGGCAATCCGCTGGGCGAGCTGACCTTCAGTCTGACCCAGGGCGTGGTCAGCGCCCTCCACCGGGAGATCACCCTGTCCAACGGCACCACTCTGGATCTGATCCAGACTGACGCGGCCATCAACTCCGGCAACTCCGGCGGCGCTCTGTTCAATATGAAAGGCGAAGTGGTAGGCATCACCAACGCCAAGTATTCCAGCAGCGGCGCTTCCAGCTCCGCCTCCATCGACAACATCGGCTTCGCCATCCCCATCGACCACGTGCGGAGCACCGTTTTCAGCATCATTGAGAACGGCTATATCGTCAAGCCCTATATCGGCGTGTCGGTGACGCCGGTGAGCTCGGACATGATCGCCTACGGTCTGCCCAAAGGCGCGCTGGTGAAGGTAGTCAACGAGGACTCCCCCGCCCAGGCCGCCGGACTGCAGATCAACGACGTGATCACCGCCGTCAACGGGAAGGAGATCTCCTCCGGTACGGAGCTGGTAAACATCGTAGGCGCATGCACGCCGGGGGACGAGCTGGTCCTGTCGGTGTACCGCCAGGGCGGCGAGACGCTGGATATCACCGTCATCGTAGGCGAGCAGCAGCAGTCCGCTCTTCAGGAAAAGACGGCCCAGCAGCAACAGCAGCTTCCCCAGGGATTCCCCTTCGGCTTCGGCTGGGGCTGGGGCAACGCGGGCTGACAGACAGCAAAAAAGACCTCTTCGGATCGGAATGACCCGAAGAGGTCTTTTTTATCGTCCGATGGCCCTTCGCTCCCGGCTGTGACAGGTAAACAGGATGATCTGCCGCGTCCGGCTCATTTCGGAGAGCACCTCCATGGCCCGGGCCACGCGCTCATCGTCGAAGGTCAGCAGGGCGTCGTCCAGCACAAGCGGGCAGGGTTCTTCCGCAGGCAGGAGCTCGCACAGGGCAAGCCGCACCGCCAGATACGCCTGATCCCGGGCGCCCCGGCTCAGATAGGCGCTGTCGTGGGCCGTCAGCTCCCCGCCCTCCCGTACGGCGGCGGTCATATCCCGGTCCAGCGCTATTTCCGCGCGTTTCTCCCCGGTGAGCCGACGCAGCATCTCCGTGGCCTCCCGGGAGAGCCGTGGGGCGAAGCGCTGCTGCATTTCCTCGTCCGCCAGAGCCAGCTCCTCCGACGCGGCGGTCAGGGCGGCGTATTTCTCCTCCAGCCGGAGGCGTTTCTCCTCCAGCCGGGAGAGCTCGCTGCGGATCACCAGCGTATCCCCCAGGGTGTCGATCTGCCCCTGCAGCCGGGCCCGGGCTTCCCGGGTCTCCCGGATCTGACGCTCGGCGGCGGCGATCTTCTCCTGCAGCGCTCTGCGTCGCTCCTCCGTCTCAGGGCTGGGCTTTCCTCTGTCCGCCGTCTCCCATCGCTGAGAACGAAGTTCTTCTGCGGCGGAGGACAGGGCTTTCCACTCCCGCCACTGGCGGATGGCATCTCTTACCCGGTCGGCAAGCTCCTTGGGGTCGGAGGAACCGTATTTCTCTTTCAGCTCCCAAAGAACTTTTTCCGCTTTCGACCGCTCCCGGCTGTCGGAAACGTACTGGATCAACAGCGCTGCGGCGCCCAGCAGAAACGCCCCGAAGGCGTAAAATGCATAGCGCACCCGGAAGCCCAGCAGAAGGCACGCCGCCGCTGCCAGCAGGCACAGCGCCCAGCCCCAGAAGCCCGGCTTGTCGGCCTCCAGCCGTTTGGCGGCCCGGGCGCCCCGGCGCAGCTCCTCCCGCAGCTCGTCCAGCACAGACTGCTCCGGTTCCCGGCCGCGAAGGATGCCCCGGTCCAGCTCCCGGCGGAGGATCTCCGCTTCCCGCTCCCGGTCCGTCTGCTGCCGTTCCAGGTCGGAGAGCCGGTCCGCCAGCTCGTCCCGGTCGGCGTCTGTCTCCCGGAGGTCCTGCTGCATGGCAGAGAGCAGGATCCTTCCCTTCTCCTCCATGGTGTCCAGCCGGTCCAGCCCGGCGGAAGCGTTGTCGATGGCGTCGGCCCGGTCACGGAGGGCGGCTTCCCGGGCTTCCAGCGCCGGGAGCTTTCCCTGCTTCCGGTAGCGGAGGGCGCGGCTCCACTGTCCGAGCCGTTCCGCCGCCTGAGAATAGGAGCTTCCCTCCTCCCCGGAGGAAAGAATGGCGTCGATCTTTTTTTCCAGCTCCGCGTCCTGCCGCACAGCCATGTCCGCGCCGCTGATGAACGCCGTCCGGCGAAACACGCTCAGCGGCATCCCCAGCAGCAGCTCCCCGGCGTCAGACTCGGTAAGCTGCTCCACGGTCCGGCTGGTGCCGGTGTACACGGCGGAGAACTCCCGCATGGGTCCGGCGGGCCCGGAGCTGCGGGAAACGGTGATATCCCGGCCCTGCCAGGTGAGCTCCACGGCGCCGGACATGGCCGTGCCGTTCCAGGGGGCGTAGAGGACTTTATCGGGCTTGACGCCCTTCTTTTCCCGCTGGGAGGTGTCCAGCCCGTAGAGCATGGTGCGCAGAAAGGCGCACCACGTGGACTTTCCCGATTCGTTGGGGGCCTCGATCACGTTCAGGCCGGGCTGCAGCTCCAGCTCGGCGTGGTCCAGCGTGCCGAAATTGGCGGTCATTTTCCGTATGATCACAGCGGCGACTCCCGATCTTCCAGGGCTGCCAGCCCCAGACGCACAGCGTCGGTCAGAATGCGGCGCTCCTCCTCGGTGGACGCAGCTTCCATGCGGCGGCGCATCCGGCGCAGGAACGCGCCGGTAAGGGTATCCTCCTCCGCCCGGGCCCACAGCTCCCGACGGGGAACGGTGGCGTCCTCCAGCGTCAGGGAGAAGAACAGCGGCTCCAGTCTGTCCCGGAGCGCCGACAGATCCGGCAGCGCGTCCCGTTCCCCGGTGAGTACGATCTTGTAAATATGGTTCCGGGCGTCCCCGGGCAGATCGGAGAGAAAACCGTCCTTTTCCGCTGCTTCCACGGTGGCGGTGAGGACGCGGTACTGCCGTCTGCCCAGGGGCAGGAAGGCCGCCCGACAGCCGCTCTCGTCCAGGTCGATCTGCAGCACGCCCTTTTCGCCGCACTCGTCGAAGCCCCGGCCCTCCGTGCAGCCCGGCCAGCCGTAAAACGTCTCTCCCGCCCGGCGCAGGCCGCTGCAGGTATGTACGTGGCCAAAGGCCGCGTAGTCCAGCCCGCTTTGAGCCAGCTGTTCTACGGTCACCGGGCAGTAGGGCGAGGCAGGGCGGCCTACCTCGGCGTGCAGCGTCAGCAGATTCCGCCAGCCCGGCCTCCGCTCGGCATGAAACCGTTCCAGCAGCGGCGGGCAGGCGTTGGAGGTGTAGCCGGCGCCGTACACGTTGACGCACAGCTCCGGAAGGGCGACGCGCCTGATCTCCGGTACGGTAAAGATATGAACGTTGTCGCTGAAGGAATGCCGCATATAGGGTGATCGCCGGGAGACCCAGTCGTGGTTCCCCGGCGCGATAAACACAGGTATTTTCACTTCCCGCAGGGCGGCCGCCAGCTGCTCACCCGTCTCGGCGCAGGCGGAGGCGGTGTCCAGGATGTCCCCGGAGAGCAGCAGAAGGTCCGCTCCCCTGCCCCGGACCTCCCGGACCAGCGCGGTGAGAAGCTGTCTCTGCTCGGCCCGGCGTCGGGCCGCTTTTTCCGCTCCCAGGGCGTTGAAGGGGGTGTCCAGATGGAGATCCGCCCCGTGGATGATCCGCAGACTCATCCCTGAAGCCGGATCGGTTCCACGGCGGTGCACTCTCCGGTCTCCGTATCAACAGAGAAGACGGCGCCTTCCATTTTCCCGGGGCCCTTGGCCTGTTCATACCGGCGGGGCGGGTCGCCCAGGAACTTCCGGACGGACTGCTCCGGAGAGATGCCCAGCACGGACCTGGCCGGGCCGGTCATGCCCAGATCGGAGATGAAGCCCGTGCCCCGAGGAAGGATCTGACTGTCGGAGGTCTGCACGTGGGTGTGGGTCCCCCAGACGGCGGAAACGCGCCCGTCCAGAAACCAGCCCATGGCCAGCCGTTCGCTGGTGGCCTCGGCGTGCATGTCCACCAGCACGATACGGGTCTGATTGTCCGCGAGCAGGCTGTCCGCTACGGGAAAGGGATTGTCCGTATTGGCGTCAAGGGTGAACTTCCCCAGCAGATTGATCACGCGGATGGGGCCGTAGGGCGTGGCATAGGTGGCATCTCCCCGGCCGGGACACTGGGGGGCGTAGTTGGCCGGGCGCAGGATCCGGGCCTTTTCGTCCAGATACGGCTGGAGCTCCCACCGGGTCCAGGTGTGGTTGCCCAAGGTGATCACGTCCGCGCCGGCCTCCAGAATGGCGTCCGCCTGGGCGGGCGTGATGCCCACCACATTGGCGTTTTCCCCGTTGACTACGGTGAAGGCGATGCCCCGCTCCTTCTGGAAGGGCTTGAGGCGTTCTTTCAGAAAGGCCAGCCCCGTCTGGCCGACCACGTCGCCGATGGCGAGAATGTCGATGATCACGCTGTTCCCTCCGTTATTTTTTCGATGTTCTCCTCTTCCCCGGTCGCGAAGAGATGAATGATGCCGCGGCTGTTCAGATCCGCCACGATGGCGGCGGCGATGGGCAGACCGAACAGGCCCACGGGGCCGAAGAGCCGGGTGCCCGCGTACATGCACACCAGGGTGATCACCGGGCGCAGCCCCACCCGCTTGCCAACGATCCTGGGTTCGATGATCTGCCGGATCACCGTGACGACCGCGTACAGAGCCAGGATGCCCAGGCCCCGGGGGATGCTGCCGGTGATCAGTTCAATGATCGACCAGGGGACCAGCACGGAGCCGCTGCCCACGATGGGGAAGGCGTCCAGCGCCGCCACGACGACGCCGACGACCAGCGGTCTGCTGACGCCGATGATCCACATGCCCAGGGCGATCTCCCCGGCGGTGACGCAGAAGATGATGAAATAGGATTTCAAAAACTGCCAGATCATTTCCAGGAAGGAGCTGCGCACGTTGGCGCTGATCCGGACCGCCTTTTCCGGCAGATTCCGGCGCAGGAAGTTTTTGATCCTGTCGAAATCCACGGCGATGAAGACCGTGGCGATCATGGTGATCATGGCGTTGAGCAGGATGCTGGGGAGCTTCGTGGCCAGTGAGGTGAGCCAGGCCACCGTCCGGGCCGAGAAGTTGGTGACCGCGCTGCCCAGACTGCTGATCAGATTGGGCACCGCCGCGGTCAGATATTCCTTTACGGAGCCGTCCATCCGGGCCGCCACGTCCAGGGACCACAGATAGATCCGGTTGATGCCCGGCACCACGCTGTTTTCATAGATATCCGGCACGGTGGAGATCACCGCCGCGGCGCTGTCGGCCACGCGGATAGACACCAGCACCAGCAGCCCGCCGGCCACCAGGAACAGAAGGGCCACGCTGATGATCCCGGACACGGTACGGTTCAGACGGAAGCGCCGGCGGACCACGATCATTTCCCCCGCCTCGCTGCGGACGGTCTTCGTCTCCCGGCTGAGGAACTGGGATACGGGCCGCGCCAGCGCCGCAAAAACGAACGCCAGGAAGAACGGCATCAGCATTTTCAGCAGATACCGGAACACCACAAAGATGATCCCGACGATCACCGCCCAGTAGGCGATGTCGATCAAAAACCGGACCTTTGGATCACGTTCGCTTTTCCCCATGCTTCTTCACTCCTTCCCGGAAGAGTATACCACGGTTTCCCGGGTTCCAACGCTCGCCCGGCATAAAGCCGTCACTTTTTGCGCTTTTCCCCCGGCAGGATCTGCAGCGTTGATCTCTTGCCGTCCAGCGTATAGGACACCGCCACGCCGTCGGAGAAGTCCAGCCGGATATCCTCCGCGTTCTTCAGCCTCCGCAGCGCCGCGTAGCGCTTGGCCTGGTCCGGGGTGTATTTGTTCATGTCGTCGGAGGTCAGCATCACGTCCCCCAGCAGGGTATTGATCACCGAGAGGGCCTTTTTCTGCTTTTCCGTCAGCTTCAGATTCTCCGTCCGCAGGAAGAACACGTCCGGGTCGTTGAGGAAGGCCCGGCGATTCAGCTGCCGGCGGAAGACGGTGTTGCCTATGGACTGACGGGTGGACACTCGCTCCCGGTGGGTCTGCTGCATGAGCCAGCTGCCGTCCCAGTCCAGCCCCACGTCGCAGCCGATGCGGCAGTACTCCACCCGGCCGAAGGCGGGCATCATGGGCACGCCGCAGCCCAGGATCAGCTTGTCGCCGCAGAGCTCCCGCAGGAAGTCCATGGCCCGGATCATCCGTCCGGCCCGGCTCTCCTCCGCCGTACCCACCGGCGCGGCGCCGTAGAGGAAGTCCAGCTTCACCAGATCGAAGCCCCATTCGTCGAACACCCGGCGGAACACTTTGGCAAGATACTCCCGCACCTCCGGGTGGTCGATATCCAGGGAATAGAACCCGCCCCAGTTGACGCCGCAGTACCAGGGTTTGCCGTCCACACGGAGCAGCCAGTCCGGATGCTCCTCAAAGACTATGGACTTTTTCCGGGCCACGAAGGGGGCCAGCCACAGCCCCGCCTTGAAGCCGGCTCCGTGGATCGCCTCCACCGAGGGCTTCATGCCGTTGGGGAACTTGACCGGATCGGGCTCCAGCCAGTCGCCCACGCCGGGCTCCCAGCCGTCGTCGATCTGGAACAGGTCGCCGGGCCGCAGGTGCTTTTCGCAGCCCTTCAGATCGGAGAGGATGCACTCCTCGTTGATGTTCTCATAGCGGTTGTACCAGCTGGAATAGCCGGCGATGGGCTCCAGCGTCCGGGGACGGACGCCCATGGCGGCAAACCAGGCGTCGAACACCTCGTCCTCCCCGCCCCGGGCCAGAAAGAGCTCCAGCGCACGGAATTCCCCGCCGCAGCGCAACCCGGCGCAGTCCCGCTCGATGGTCAGCTTCCCGCCCCGGCGGTCGTAGCGGAAGAGGGTATAACCAGGCTCCTCATCCAGAGAGGCGATGAGTTCATACTCCTCTCCCCGGCGGAAGTACATCCAGGACTCCCCGTGGACCAGGCCCTTCCGGTCCGGATAATCCACGAAATAATAGTCCCCGTAGCGGTCCAGACCGAAGTACTTCACTCCGGCCTTAGGCAGATGGCGTAAGCTCCGGATCCGGTCCTCGCTGCCGTACTCGGGACAGGCGGTCCAGCTCTGGAAGCCGTTGATGAACACTTTATCCCCGTCGGGCACGGGCAGGGACACCTCCGCGCTGACAGCGCGAAGTACCCCGGTGGGCAGTTCCCGGCGGACGGATACGGTCCCTTCCTTCCATTCCTCCCGGCCGGTAAATTCCCGGCCGTCTTCCAGTTCGATGCGCCAGAGCAGTTCCTTCATGCCGTTCCCTCCTTATTCCACCGTAAAGTCCACGCTGACGCTCTCCAGCCCGGGGGCGCTGACGGTGAGCCGCGCCCGGCCAGGCCGGCCAACCGTGCGGACGTAGGTGCCTGTCATGCCGCCCTCGGCGGTGACCAGATCCGGTCCGATCAGCGCCGCGTCCCCCTCCAGCTCCAGCCGGAGAGGCAGCTGGGCATAGGCCGCCGTCATGCCGTGGGCGTCCAGCACCCGGATGCGCACCGCCGCGGCGTCGTAAGTGTTCCCCTCGTGCAGGGCGGTATGGGAGGTCCGGACCTCCAGCGACAGTTCCTTGGGGTCGCCGCCCCGCTCCGCGCTGGCGGTCACCTTCCCGTCCTTCAGCGCGTCGAAGCGCCAGACGGGCACGCTGCCGCCCCAGTCGCCCACGTATTTCCCGTAGAGCTTCGTGCCGTCCCCCAGAGACATGCCGTAGCGGACCATGCACCAGCCGAGCCGGGCCTTGTCCTCCACAGGCAGATGCTCCATGCCGTGCTGCTCCACGCTCCGAAGAGCTTTGCGCAGGACGGCGGCCTGCTCGGGGGGCATCCCCTCGTGCTTTTCCAGCAGCTCGCCGATGGTATCGTTGATGTAAACGGGCTCGTGGGGCAGTCCGCCCCTGGGCGGCGTGAAGGCCGCGACAAACTCGCCGTTCTTGTAAAGCCGGATCTCGTCGGCGTTGGTGAAGGCCCACACCGGCCCCCGCCGTCCGGCGGGATAGTCGCCCACGTCCATGGAGCTGCCGATCTCCAGATAAGGCCGCGCCTCCCCCTGACTGGCGTAGACCGCCGCGGCCAGCTTGGGATTGCGGAAGGCGTCCAGCACGCCGTGATAGCACACCCGGTCCCCGGCGCCGAAATCCTTGTGGGTGGGATAGTCGAACATACACCAGGCAAAGCAGCCCGCGTGCTCGCCGTCCGCCGCGGCGGCGGACTGGACCCGGGCGTGGCGCAGGGCGTGCTCCTGCCGCCGGTCGGCGTGATCGAAGGGCTTGGTGGGGAACATGTGGCCGTTGCACTCGCTGATGAGCAGCGCCTTGTCCGTGTCCGGGGTCACCTTTTCCTTGGGCAGCACCGGCGGCGTGACACCGTCGTGGGAGAAGTCGTTGAAGGCGTACACGTCCTCCAGCAGATGGCTCTGCTGGAGATACCGAACGCCGGAGGTGGCCCGGCCGGGGTCCAGGGCGTGGGCCAGGGCGTTGGTGCGGCGGTAGAGCTCGTCGTCGTCCTGGCTCTCGTTGATGCGCACGCCCCAGAGGATCACGCTGGGATGGTTTCGGTACTGCGTCACCATCTCCCGCACGTTTTCCACCGCCTGATCCTTCCAGGCCCCGTCTCCGATGTGCTGCCAGCCGGGGATCTCGGTGAACACCAGCAGACCCAGCTCGTCGCACGCGTCGATGAACGCCTGGCTCTGGGGATAGTGGGAGGTGCGCACCGCATTGCAGCATAGCTCTTCTTTCAAGATCCGGGCGTCCTCCCGCTGAAGAGAGGCCGGGGCGGCGTAGCCCACGTAGGGGTAGCACTGGTGCCGGTTCAGACCGCGGAGGAACACCCGCTCATCGTTGAGATAAAAGCCGTCGGCAAAGAACTCCGCCGTGCGGAAGCCGAAGCGGACCGACTTTTCATCCAGCACCTCGCCGCTTTCGGAGAGCAGCTCCGCCCGGCAGGTATACAGCACCGGGTCCTCCACGGTCCAGGGCCGGGCCTCCGGGTAGTTCACGTAGACGGTGGGCTCCTGCCGCTCCCGGACGCAGCAGACGTTTCCCTGGTTATCCAGCAGCGTCACCCGGTATCCGGCGGCGTCGGCGCCGCTGACGGTGAACTCCACCACCGCACGGGTCAGCAGGGGCGTACGGACGAACAGGTCCTCGATATACGTCTGTCCCCGGACGTCCAGCCACGCCTCCCGGTACAATCCGCCGTAGGTGAGATAGTCGATCACATAGCCGAAGGGCGGTACGGAGGGGTTCTCCGTGGCGTCCAGCCGGACGGTCAGCAGATCCTCCCCGCCGAAGTGGACCTTGTCGGTGATCTCCACCCGGAAGGCGGTGTAGCCGCAGCGGTGGGTATACAGCTCTTCCCCGTTGAGATACACCGTGGCGATGTGTCCCGCGCCGTCGAACTGCAGGAATACACGTTTCCCTTTATGCTTTTTCTTCACCGAGATCCGCCGGCGATAGCCGCAGACTGAGGCGTAATGCTCCGGCGCGGCGTAGTGCTGGGGCACCTCCCCGCTGGTGTGGGGAAGGCGGACCTTCTCCCCCGCTCCCTCGCCGACGGCAAAGGCGTCCTCCCAATGGCGTATATATTCCCAATCATTGCAAAGACTTTTCATGGCCAGCTCCTTTCGGGCGGTTGATACTTATATTTTACAATACGGCGAGCGACTTTTCAACCGTTCAGGGCAAAAAGCACGGCTTGACACCGGAGGATTCTTTCTCTAATATGGAATCGAAAAAACACGGGAAAGCTCCCCGCGGACGCCTTTCCCCAAGATCAAGGAGGTATTCCCCATGGCAGTAAAAACCAATCCCTATTCCGGCACGCAGACCGAAAAGAACCTGGAAGCCGCCTTTGCCGGCGAGTCCCAGGCCCGGAACAAGTACACCTACTTTGCCTCCAAGGCGAAGAAGGAGGGCTATGAGCAGATAGCCGCGCTGTTTCTGAAGACCGCGGAAAACGAAAAGGAACACGCCAAGCTGTGGTTCAAGGAGCTCAACGGCATCGGCACCACCGCGGAAAATCTCTCCGACGCCGCAGACGGCGAGAACTACGAGTGGACGGACATGTACGAGGGCTTTGCCAAAACCGCCGAGGCCGAGGGCTTCCCCGAGCTGGCCGCCAAATTCCGCGGCGTGGCCGCCATCGAGAAGCACCATGAGGAGCGCTACCGCGCCCTGCTCAAGAACGTGGAGACCCAGGAGGTCTTTAAGAAGAGCGAGGTCAAGATCTGGGAGTGCCGGAACTGCGGTCACATCGTGGTGGGCACCGCCGCCCCGGAGATCTGCCCGGTCTGCGCCCATCCCCAGGCGTATTTCGAGATCAACGCCGAAAACTACTGATCCATCCTTTCCCGGCCCGCCGCGTCTGTTGACGCGGCGGGTTTTTCATGCTTCGGACAAGATAAATAACAGTTGCTTTTTCGTGCCTTTTTGTGTTTAATGAACGTAGGAAAAACTACCTTGGGAGGTCCTGAAATGAAAGAATCCGTGAAAAAAAGCCCCGTCGTCCGCCTGGCCGTGTGCGCCGTGCTGGCCGCCGCGCTGTTTTTCCTTGCCCGGGGAACGCAGTCTAAAGTCGCCTCGCTGTTCGCCATGGTCTTCGCGGTGCTGTTCTTTGAAGCGCTGCTCGTCCTGGTGCTGGGCCTGTTCAAGCCCAAATCCCACCGGACCAAGACCCTGCTGACCATCTCCGCCAGCCTGTGCAAGTACGTGGCGGCGCTGGTGATCCTCTGCTGGGGCCTGTCCATCCTGGGCGTAGATATCTCCGCCATCGTGGCCAGCGTTGGCATCCTGACTCTGGTCGTCGGCTTCGGCGCCGAGAGCCTGATCGCCGACGTGATCACCGGCATCTTCATGCTGTTTGAAAACCAGTACAACGTGGGCGATATCGTGGAGGTCAACGGCTTCCGCGGCACCGTCAAGGAGATCGGCATCCGCACCACGGCCATCATGGACGTGGGCGGCAACGTGAAGATCGTCAACAACTCCGAGATGAAGAGCATCCTCAACCGCTCAAACAACGCCTCCGTTGCCGTCAGCGATATCGACATCCCCTACGGCACCGATCTGGAAGCCTTTGAAGAAAAGCTCCCCGCTCTGATGCAGGAGATCTACGAGCGCCGCAAGGACGTAATGAACGCCGCGCCCAACTACCTGGGCGTGCAGAATCTGGGCGCCTCCGGCGTGACGCTGCGCTTCACCGCCGAGGTACCGGAGGACCAGATCTACAAGGCCACCCGGATCCTGAACCGGGATCTGCTGGTGGGCTTCCGCAAGCTGGGCGTGGAATGCCCCTTCCCCCAGGTGGACGTTCACAGCTGCTGATCGATCCGGAGAAAAGCCATGAGCGAGTTTACTCCTCTGCCCGGCGAATACAGCTCCACGGCCCCGGAATTCACTCCGCCTGCGGAAGAATTCCGGCAGTCGGTGCGGACTGCCGCCGGGGAAAAGAATACTTCCTCCCGAAAAGCTCTGCGGAGGCTGCTGCTGGCCGGAGCCGCCGTCCTGTCGGGCTGGGTGCTGCTGACTGCGCCGCCGAAGGCTGCCGCGCCTCAGCCGACGGCGCCCCCGGTGGTCACTCCCGCGCCCGACCACACTCCCTCGCCTTCGCCCGTGCCGACGCCCTCGCCTACGCCCACGCCCTCGCCTACGCCCACGCCCTCGCCCTCGCCCT
>JAFSZH010000082.1 GCA_017455685.1 Oscillospiraceae bacterium | reverse complement strand
GCTGATCCAGCAGAAGACCATCGTCAGCAAGGCGACCCAGGGCTTTGCCATCGGCTACAACCTCAGCAACAACGCCAGCATCGAGGACGAGTCGCTGATGATCAGCGTGGACTTCAACTTCGTCAACGTGGACTTCTACGTGGAGTACCGTGTGACCGACCCGGTGAAGTACCTTTACAACAGCCGTGAGCCGGTGCAGATCCTGAAAATGCTGTGCCAGAGCTATATCCGCGACACCATCGGCCTGTACGGGGTGGATGACGTGATCACCACCGGCAAGGCGGAGATCCAGGCCGCCATCCGGGACAAGATCGTCAACCGTCTGGAGCAGGAGGACCTGGGCATCGCGCTGGTGAACATCGCCATGCAGGACGCCGAGCCGCCTACGCTGGAGGTGCAGCAGGCGTTCAAGGCGGTGGAGACCTCCAAGCAGGAGGCGGAGACCGCCATCAACAACGCCAACAAGTACGCCAACGAGCAGATCCCGGCCGCCCGAGCCAACGCCGACCAGATCCTGCAGCAGGCGGAGGCCTACAGACAGTCCCGCGTCGCCGAGGCCCAGGGCCAGGCAAACCGGTTCCGGGAGCTTTATGAGGAATACTCCAAGTTCCAGGAGATCACCCGGCAGCGTCTGTTCTACGAGACCATTGCCAGGGTGTTCCCGGATATGAAGGTCATCATCATGGGCAAGGACGGCAGCGAGCTCACCACAGTGCTGCCGCTGGACACCTTCGCCCAGGTCGCCGTCGCCGACGGTGAGAACGTACTGTGAAGGGAGGATCGAACATGAACACGGAAATGAAAAAACCTGCCCATCCTATTCGTACGGCGATCGTGATCGTGGTCGTCGTGCTGCTCCTGATCCTGTTTGAATCCTGCTTCTACGTGGTCCACCAGAACGAATACGGCATCGTGCGCCAGTTCGGCGCGGTGGTGGACGTGAAGAGCGAGCCGGGGCTGTACTTCAAGATCCCCATCGTGCAGCAGACAAGCACCCTGCCCAACACGGTCCTGCTCTATGACCTTCCCGTCAGCGACATGATCTCCGCGGACAAGACCACGCTGATCGCCGACTGCTTCGCCATCTGGCGCATCGAAGACCCCCGGCTGTTCATCGAGACGCTGTCCGGGTCCGTCACCAACGCGGAGAGCCGCATCAACGCCAACGTCTACAACGCGCTGAAAACCGTCATCAGCTCCATGACCCAGGCGGAGATCATCTCCGGCCGGGACGGCCGGCTGGTGGGCGCCATCATGGCCAACATCGGCAGCTCCTTCGAGCGTTACGGCATCGACCTGATCGCCGTGGAGACCAAGAAGATCGACCTGCCCGACGACAACAAGACCGCCGTCTTCAACCGCATGATCTCCGAGCGGAACAACATCGCCGCCGGCTACCTGGCCGAGGGCGAGAGCGAAGCCAAATCCATCCGCAATACCGCCGACCGGCAGGTGCAGATCCTGCTGGCGGAGGCGGAAGCCCAGGCGGCCACCGTCCGGGCCGAGGGGGACGCGGAGTACATGCGTATCCTCTCCGAGGTCTACGATTCCCCGGAGGAGGCGGAGTTCTACACCTTCATGATCGCGCTGGACGCCCTGCGGGAGTCCATGACCGGCCAGGAAAAGACCCTGATCCTGGATGCGGACAGCCCCATCGCCCAGCTGTTCTACTGAGAAGGAAGCCGCTTTGAACCTCTTGTATCTCATCAGCTACGCCGGCAGGGCGGGCACGGAAAAATACGTTTACGATCTCATGGAGCTCTTCTCCGCCCGGGGGCACACGTGCCATCTGGCTTTTCAGGAGGGGGGAGAGCTCAGTGAGAAGGCGGAGCGGGCGGGTTATCCGGTGCTGCGGCTGGACCTGCGGCCGGTCCGGACCCTCTCCGCCGCCCGAAAGCTGGCGGCTTACTGCCGGGACCATCAGATCACGGCGATCCACGCCCAGTATCCCCGGGAGAACGTGATCGCCGTGCTCTCCCGGCTCTGGCGGCGGGAGACCCGGGTAGTCTTCACCGGCCACCTGTCCATCCGGCAGGGGGCGGCGTGGCGGCTCGTGAACCGGCTGATCACCCCCCGTGACGCCGCGGTCGTGGCGCTCTATGACCCGGGCGCGGCGCTGCTGCGGGATAACGGCGTCTGCCCCGACAGGATCCGGGTGATCCCCAACGGCGTGCGGCCCCGGCCCTTGCCGGAAAAGCTGAACGCTATCCGGCAGGAGTACGGTCTTGCGGGGGATACCTTTATTTTCCTGACATTCGCCCGCTATGCGCCGGAAAAGGGACTTTTCTTCCTGCTGAACGCCGCGGCCCGGCTGCGGGAGCTGACGGACCGGCCCTTTGCTGTCGTGATCGCCGGAGACGGGGAGGAGTACGGCATGATCTCCCGCCGCATCCGGGAGCTGGGGCTGGAAACGCAGGTGATCCAGGCGGGTTACCGGACCGATACGGAGACCCTGCTGCGCTCGGCGGACGCCTACGTGAGCTCCGCTTTGTTCAACGAGGCCATGAGCTTTTCCATCCTGGAGGCCATGAGCTGCGCCCTGCCTCTGGCGGTGACGGACGTGGGAGCCGGAAGAGAGCTCTGCCGGGGCTGCGGGACCGCGTGCGCTCCGGGAGATACGGAGGCCATGGCGGAAAACCTGCTGTCCCTGCTGGTCGATCCGGAGAGGAGCGCCGCCCTGGGCCGGGAGGCTTATCGCCGTGTGACGACGGAATACGACCTGGACCGGTCGGCGGACGCCCTGGCGGCGCTGTACGAAGAATAAAAAAACAGCCGATTTTCCATTTTTCCGGGAAAATCGGCTTTCTTTTACGGGGAGAACGGCGTATAATAGCACAGCATTCAAAAATAACCGGTGCATCGGAAAGAAAAGAGTGGAGAATCAGATCGTGAGCAGAAAAACGGAGAGAACGGCGGTCAAGAAGAAAAAGACCGTGCAGACGGTGATATGCGCTCTGCTGGTCCTGGTACTGGCGGGGTCCGTATTCATGGGCATGAATTACCGGGGCAGGACCGCTCAGCTGCGCATGGAGAACGAGAAGGCGACGGCGGAGGCCCAGGCGGCGCTGGACGAGGCGAAGGCCGCCTATAATCAGGTGGACCCCAACTCCCTGG
Source organism: Oscillospiraceae bacterium (assembly GCA_017455685.1). Classification (GTDB taxonomy): domain Bacteria; phylum Bacillota; class Clostridia; order Oscillospirales; family Oscillospiraceae; genus Apopatocola. Next base: position 34,967 of record JAFSZH010000082.1, on the reverse strand, counting down.
AGGGCAGCGAGAACCAGCTGGCGCAGGATCGGCAGCTGGTGGACGCCGCCAAAGAGAAGGCCGCGGAGATGGAAGCGGAGCTCGGCTCGCTGGATGAGGAGATCGCCCGGCTGCAGAGTGAAGTGGAAACGAAGGAAGCCGACGAGGAGATCTCGTATTATCTCACGGTGTACAATGCCTGGCTCGACGGCATGACGAAGGTGGAGGCGTATCTAAATGAAGATCGTTAACTGGATCCTGGCGGCACTGGCCGCCGCCGGCGTGATCTTCTGCGCCGTGACCGCCGTTTCTTACTATACCTTCCCCGCGGAGGACTACACCCGGCAGATCAGCGATCTGGAGACCGAGACAGAGCAGGTGAAGGCCGATACCGACGCGCTGGAGCGGCAGCTGGCCGAGCGGGCCGAGGAAATAAAAGAGGACCTGTCCCGGGCCGGCGACGAGGGCGCCCGGGTGCAGGAGGAGATCGCCCGTCTGGACGGGGAGATCGCATCCCGGCGGGAGACCGCGGCGGCGCTGCAGGAGCGCGTCGACATGCTGGACAACATTTACGAGAACACGCTCGCGCTCCGGGAGGAGTACGCCGGAAAGATCCGGCAGCTGGAGGAGAAGATCGTGGCCGGAGAGTCCGACGCCAAGATCTGTTACTGGACCTTTGACGACGGCCCGACCTACGTCACCAACAGCTTCCTGGAGGCTGCGGCGCAGTACGGCGCTTACGTCACGTTTTTCACCTCCCGGGAGGCCAACTCCAGCGACTACGACGACACCGAGGAGACGGAGCGCGGCATCCTCCGGGCCGAGGCCATGGGCGGACACAGCATCCAAAATCACACCTATTCCCACCAGTATGAGATCTACGGCAACGTGTACGGCAAGGGCATCGACAGCTTCCGGGAGATGGTGGAGCAGCAGGATCAATGGGTCTATGACAGCACCGGCTTCAAGCCCGGCATCTTCCGCTTCCCCGGCGGTTCCGCCTGGGCCTTTGCCAAGCTGCCCAAAGAAGAAATGCTGGCGGTGCTGGATGAGCTGGGCTACGTCTGGGTGGACTGGTCCTGCGACATCTTTGACAACAGCGTTGCCAACCCGGACGGATACACCGCCTACAATACGGCCATGTATGAGATCAGGACGATGAACATCGCCATGATCCTCAGCCATGACTGGAACGCCGCCACCCTCTTCGCTTTCCAGCGGGCCGTGCCCCAGCTGCAGGAGCAGGGCTATCTGTTCCTGCCTCTGTTCCCGGAATCCTGGTGCATCGGCAACACGAAGATCCTGTTCTCCTGACAGGAAAACCGAAAACCCCGAAAGACGGTCAATCGTCTTTCGGGGTTTTGCTTATTCCCACGGCCATGCCGAAGATCATGCACCAGAAAAACAGGATCCTGGGATAAAACCACAGGTGTTCCGGCACGTTGGCCACAGCCGCTGCCGTCAGCGAGGCGGTCAGCGCCCGGTTGAGCCACAGCCGCCCGGGATCCTGTTCCGCCCGGCGGGCCTTTCCCAGCCGGAAGAGAATGCCCAGGAAGAAGGAGAGATACGCCGCAAAGCCCGCGGCGCCCACGGAGAGGAAGATCTCCAGATACCCCATGTTGGCGTGGGGCGGCTGAAAAGCCAGCGCCCCTGTGGAGTAGCTCTGATAAACGGGATAAAAGTTTTCCGGACCCAGTCCCACGCCCAGCAGCCAGTGGTCCCTGAGCATCCGGAGGCACTCACTCCACAGGGTGAACCGACCGGAGGAGCCCGCGTCGTTGAACTGCAGCATGGAGAGCAGCCGTTCCCGGATGCCGGCGGGCAGGAGGAAGACGGCCGCCACGCCCGCGATGACCGCCGGGATCAGCAGCTTTTTGTTGTAAAACCACAGCAGCACGACCAGCGCGGCAGCCAGCGCCACCCAGCCGGTGCGGGCGTAGGTCAACAGCACCGCGGCGCAGGGGGGCAGCAGAAGGAGAAGCAAAAGGACCCGTTTCCGGCCCTTCCGCCCCGCCGCCCAGACAAGGGAGACCGGCAGCGCCATGGCGGTAAATTCACTGTAATTGATGCCGTGCTCCAGCGTGGAGCCCAGCCGGGGATAGAGCCGCCCGCTCATGGGGACGAAATAGTTTTCCGTGCCCAACGCGTAGCGGAGAAGTCCGTAGACGGCGGTGAGTGCCAGCGCGGCGGTGACACAGCCGCAGAGAAGGTCGGGAAAGCCCTCGTCCTCCATGGAGGCGGCGGTGAGATAGGTCAGCGTGAACCCCGTCAGCAGAAAGATCAGGATGCGCAGGTGTCCCACGGCGCTGCCCGCCCGGCACAGGACCAGCAGGCATACGGTGAGAAAGGCCCACACTCCCGGACCCAGAGCGGCGGAGGAGAGGGGCTGCCGCCTTTCCGCGGCGCAGTCCCACCAGTAGAGCGCCAGAGCGGCGAAGGCGAAGAGCACGCCGTACAGGTTGTTCCACGCCTCGTGGGGAACGCACAGCATCCCGGCCAGACCCAGTGCCAACACCCAATGGCGGGGCCGCAGAGGGCCCCCGGCGCGGACCTTGCCGGCGGCCAGAGGGGCGAGGAGCCTGACCGGCAGCGTTCCCAGCGTATTCAGAAAACGCCCCGGAGCGGAGCGTTCAAACCAGGTTTCCATGGAAGATCCTCCCATTCGATTCCATCATAGCATAGCAGACGGAGCGGCGTTCGTCAAACTCTCCGCCGCTTTTCCCTTGAAAAAACGCCCCGGCCGCTATATACTTCCCATATCCCGGGAAAGGGGATGAAAGCTTGAAGCGAAAAAAACTTCTCTCGCTGCTCATTGCGCTGACACTGGTGTTCATCTGGAGCAACTCCCTGCTGTCCCGGGAGTTGTCCGGAGCGATCAGCGACACCATCATGGAGACCATGAACGATGTGGCCGCGATGCTGGGCTTCCGGGAGGACGTCTTTACCTATATGATGGACCAGGACGGGGACGGCCAGGAAGAACCCACCAGTTTTCTGGTTCGGAAGGCCGCCCACATAACGGAGTTCGCCGTGCTCGCCGTCCTTGTCTGGCTCCGGTTGGAGAGCCGGGGGAAAAAGCGCTTCTTCACCGCCGCGGCACTGGGCGCGGCGGCGGGGGCGATAGACGAGGGGCTGCAGCTTCTCTCCTGCCGGGGGAGCCAGGTCCAGGACGTGCTGATCGACTGTATCGGCGTGCTGCTGGGACTGGTGCTGACCGCAGGCATTGACGCGCTTCGCCGCCGCAGAAAGGCAAAAACCGCTTCATCCTGAAGCGGTTTTTGCTGTCCCAGGAGGAGTATTCCCCGATGGAGCGCCGTCTATACATCCGGGCAAGTTGACAATTCCCGGCAAGTGAAATATACTGTCTCTGTTTTCGAAACACACAGGAGCGTTCCAGAAGGATCCGGATATGGCTGAAGATAAACAGCAGAAGAATACGGGGAAGGAGCCCGGAAGGCTTGTCAAGCGGCGTGTTTTAGCGGCGGCGCTCTTTTTTTCCGTGCTCTTCGGCATGACGGCGGCGGCGTGGTATCTGCCCGCCCGGCCCACCATGTCCCAGCGGGAGAAACGGGAGCTGGCGCAGATCCCGGAGTTCTCCCTGTCCTCGCTGGCGGACGGCAGCTATTTCCGGGGCATTGAGCTGTGGTTTTCCGATACCTTTCCCGGCCGGGACAGCTGGGTCAAAACGAACTTGTTTCTGAAAAATCTCTACGGCAGGTCGGATGTGGTGATCTACGGCGAGATCCGCCAATCGGATCAGGTCCCCGTTCCCACGCCGGAGCCCGCTGTGGAGAGCGTTCCCGCAGCGGCGACCCCGGAGGCCGGGGAACCTGCCCCCGCGACCCCCGCCCCCACGGAGACCCCTGAGCCGTCCTATGAGCCGGAGGACCCGGTCTGGATGGGCGTGGACGTGGAGGAAGCGGACCTTATCAGGACCGGCGCGGTGATCCAGGTGGACAACCGGGCCTTTGAGTACACGGGCTTCAGCCAGTATTACTCCGGGGTCTTTGCGGACATGGTCAACCGGGCGGCCGGGATCCTGAAGGAGCAGGGCCGGGGGAACGTCTACAGCGTCGTTCTGCCCACCTCCACCACCGTGATGCTGCCCCGGGATTTCCGGGAGAGGGTCAGCTGCATCCCGGAGGAGGACGTGTTTGAATTCATGTATGGGCTGATGAACGAGGACGTGATCACCGTGGACGTGCTCTCGGCGCTGCTTCAGCACAACAACGAGTACGTCTATTTCTACGGCGACCATCACTGGACGGCCCTGGGCGCCTGGTACGGCTATGCCCAGTGGGCCCGGTCGGCCGGGAAGGAGCCGGTAGGACTGGACGCCTACACTGAGAGGGTTTTCGAGCCGTTTTACGGCAGCCTGTACTACCAGGCCAACCAGAGCGCCAGGATCACCGTGGACACGGTCTACGCCTACGAACCCAAGGGAAATATCCGGCTGTACCTCTCCTTCGACACGAACGATACCAAGGAGCACCCGGGCTACGAGTACCCGCTCCTGACGGACGTGCGGGGTACGGACAAGTATCTGTGCTTCCTGGGCGGGGACGTGCCGCTGGCTACCTTCGTCAACGACGACATTCAGGACGGCTCCGCCTGCCTGCTGCTGAAGGATTCCAACGGCAACGTTTTCTCCTATTACCTCACAGCCCATTATCAGTACGTGTACGTGGTGGATTACCGGAAGTACCGCCACCGGACCCTCCGGGAATTTGCGGAGATGTACGACGTGGACGACATGATCTTCTGCTTCTCTGCCCTCCAGTCCCAGGGCCGGGGCAACCAGCTGGCAAACCTGTTCGTGGGGAATTAAAGCGCATAAGAAAAAGGCCTGTGCCCATCGGCACAGGCCTTTATGATTGTAATATCAGAGATCCTTATACAGGGCCAGCACGCCCTTGTAGTTCATATAACAGTCGAACTTGGCCACGACCTCCCAGGGAGCGTGCATGCTCAGCACGGGCACGCCCGCATCCACGGTGTCGATGTTCCGGACGCTCAGGAACCGGGCCACGGTTCCGCCGCCGCCCTGGTCCACCTTGCCCAGCTCGGCCGTCTGCCACACCACGCCGTTGTCGGCGAACACCCGGCGCAGAGCGCCGATCACCTCGGCAGAGGCGTCGTTGGAGCCGCTCTTGCCGCGGACGCCGGTGAACTTGCACACGCCCAGACCGTAGTTGAGCCTGGCGCCGTTGCGGTTGGGCCGCTCGCTGACTTCCCAGTACATGGGGTCGAAGGCGTTGCACACGTCGGTGGACAGGCAGAAGCTGTTCTCAAAGCAGTGGCGCAGGTGCACGCCCTGGCTCTCGCACAGGTCCTTCATGAAGGCCTCAAAGGCAAGGCTCTGCATGCCGGTGGTGCCCACGGAGCCGATCTCCTCCTTGTCCACCAGGATGCACACGGCGGTGCGGCGGGGCGTATCGAGCTCCAGAATGGCCTTCAGCTCCGCATAGGCGCAGACCCGGTCGTCGTGTCCGTAGCCGCCGATAAGGGAGCGGTCCAGACCCACGTCGCAGGCGGGGAAGGAGGGCACGACCTCCAGCTCGGCGGAGAGGAAGTCCTCCTCGCTGATGCCGTAGCGGTCCCGGAGCAGGGAGAGGACGGCCAGCTTGACCCGGTCCTTCCCCTCGTCGGCGTAGGGCACGCTGCCGAAGAGCAGGTTCATGTTCTCGCCCTTGATGAAATCGGAGGCGTTCTCCTTGACCTGGTTCTGGGCCAGATGGGGCAGCAGGTCGGTGATGACCAGCTTGAGGTCCTCCGGGTCCTGGCCGATGACCACGTCCACGCTCTCACCGTTCTTTTTGATCACCACGCCGTGGAGCTCCAGAGGACTGGTGAGCCACTGATATTTTTTCAGACCGCCGTAGTAATGGGTCTTGAGATACACCAGCTCGTGGTCCTCGTACAGAGGCAGGGGCTTGAGATCCAGCCGGGGGGAATCCACGTGGGCCGCAGAAATGTTGGCGCCCTTGTCCAGCGGTTCGCTGCCGATCACGGCCAGCATCAGCGCCTTGCCCCGGATGCTCTTGTAGACCTTGTCTCCCGCCTTCAACGGCATATCCCGGACGAAGGGGACGAAGCCCTCCGCCTCGGCCAGCCGGATGGCCTCCCGCACGGCCTCCCGCTCGGTGCGGGAAGCGTTGAGGAACGCCTTGTACTCCTCGCAGTAGGCTTCCAGCTTCAGCCGCTCGTCCAGATCAATCAGATCGTATCCGTTCTTCTGCTGATAAAACAGCTCGTCTCTCAGGTTGGATTCTTCCATTCCATGGCCTCCTTATATTTTTTAATTCTTGTCTTCAAATAGTTCGTTGAACAGCGCCGCGCACTGCAGCAGCAGCTCCTCGCGCGTACCGTCGTTGCGCAGCAGGATATCGCAGTGTTCCCGGTAGAAGGACTCGTCCTGCTGAGCAGCGATCCGTTTCCGGGCGTAGTCCTCATCGATGCCCTCCCGGGCCATGATCCGCCGGAGACGCAGCGCAGGATCGGCGGTGACGGCCGCGGTGCGGCAGCAGCGCGATGCCAGCCCGCTCTCGACAAGGCCGATGGCGTCGATCACCGCCACCTGCCCGCCCTGCCAGGCGAATGCCTCCAGACGCTTCTCCACCTCCCGGATCACATGATCTCTGGTGATGGAACCGAGCCTCCGCAGCGCTTCGGGGTCGGCAAAAACGATGCCGCCCAGAGCTTTCCGGTCCAGCGCGTCTCCGGAAAAGGCAGCGGGGAAGGCCGAGCGAAGCTCTGTCAGCAGCGGCTCGGAGCTCTCCAGCAGCTCATGATAGATCTCGTCGCAGTCCAGCCCCAGGGCGCCCCGGCTCTCCAGATACCGGAGCACGGTGGTCTTGCCGCTGCCGGTGGTGCCGGTGAGTCCGATGCACTTTACGCTCCGGGCCAGAACGGCGCCGATGGCGTCCTCCGCCAGCGCCCCCCGGCGCAGGATGCGGTAGGGGACGGCGGACAGGTCCACGATGGTGGAGGCTTCCCCAAAGCCGCATTCCCCGCCGTCCACCACGGCGGCGATGGCGCCGTCGAAATAGGTCAGCACCTGCTCCGCGTTCACGGCGCTGGGTAGCCCCGAGGGATTGGCGGAGGGCCCCGCCAGCGGCACGCCGGCGAGCCTGAGGAGGGCCAGGGTCATGGGGTGGTCGGGACAGCGCAGGCCGATGGTGTCCTTCCCGGCCCGGACGATGGAGGGGATTCGGTCCGTGCGGGCGGGCAGCACGATGGTCAGCGGTCCCGGCCAGAACGATTCCGCCAGCAGCCGGGCGGCGCCGCCGACTTCCCGGGCATAGAGGCCCATGGCGTTGGCGGAGGGGATCATCAGCGACAGAGGCTTCACCTCCGGCCGTCCCTTGATCTCATAGAGCGCGGCCACCGCCCCGGCATTGGTGCCGTCGGCGCAGAGCCCGTAGACCGTCTCCGTGGGCACCGCCGCCAGCTGTCCCTGCCGCAGCAGCTCCGCCGCCCGGGAGAGCTCGTTTTCAGAGCGGATCACAAGCGTTTTCATAAGGCTGCGTCCTCCTGTCCGGACTGCTGGAGCTGCTCTGCCCGCCGGGCGGTGAGCAGGGCGTCGATCAGCTCGTCCAGATCGCCGTTGAGTACGGCGTCCAGCTTGTACAGGGTCAGCCCGATCCGGTGATCGGTGACGCGGCCCTGGGGATAGTTGTAGGTGCGGATGCGCTCGTTGCGCATGCCGGACCCGATCTGGGACCGGCGCTGGGCGGATACGGCGGCGTCCTGCCGCTCCTTTTCCGCCTGGGCCAGCCGGGAGGCCAGTATGCTCAGCGCCCTGGCCTTGTTCTTGTATTGACTGCGCTCGTCCTGGCACTCCACCACGGTCCCGGTGGGGATGTGCGTGACACGAATGGCGCTGGAGGTCTTGTTCACCTTCTGCCCGCCGGCGCCGGAGGAGCGGAAGGTGTCGATCTGCACGTCGTTGAGGTCCAGGTTGAACTCGCTTTCCGTCAGCTCGGGCAGAACGGCCACGGTGCAGGTGCTGGTGTGGATGCGGCCCTGGGTCTCCGTCTCCGGGACGCGCTGGACCCGGTGGACGCCGCTCTCAAAGCGGAAGCGGGAGTAGGCGTCGGCTCCCTGGATCACGAAGCTGATCTCCCGGATGCCCCCCAGCTCGGTCTCGCTGCGGTTGGCGATCTCGATCTGATAGTGCCGCCGCTCGGCGTACATGGAGTACATCCGGAAAAGATCCGCCGCGAAGAGGGCGCTTTCCTCGCCGCCTACGCCTACGCGAATCTCCATGATGACGTTTTTTCCGTCGTCCGGGTCTTTGGGCAGCATTAGCAGCCGCAGCTCCTGCCGGGCCTCTTCCATGCCCCGCAGAGCCTCCTCCGCCTCCTCCTGGGCCAGGGCGCGCAGCTCCGCGTCGGCGGAGAGGGCAAGCGCGTCCTCCCGCCGCCGCCGGCAGCTTTCATAGCGCTTCCACGCCTCTGCCACCGGCGCCAGCTCCGAACGCTCCCGGGTCAGACGGCGGGAGAGCTCCGCGTCGTTCCAGACCTCCGGCTGGGCGAGAGAGTATTCGATTTCCTCATACCTCCGGGCCAGCTGCCGGATCTTTTCAAGCATGGACGACACCCTTTCTTTTGACGGACCACGGACATAGTATCACAGCTTTCCGGGAAAGTAAACCGCCGCTAATCGAATAATACCGATTGATTCTTCCCGGCTGGCGTAATACAATATAATCAAATCCAAGGAGGTGCCCTATGGATAATTTCAGAACTGACGGATTCCGCCTGGGCTTCGGGCTGATGCGGCTGCCCACCCTGGCCGACGGCTCCATCGACGTTGACCAGACCGCCGCCATGGCGGATGCGTTTCTTGAAGCGGGCGGAACGTATTTTGACACGGCCTTCGTCTATCCCGGCTCCGAGCTGGCCATCCGAAAAGCCCTGTTCGACCGCCATCCCCGGGAGAGCTTCACCATCGCCACCAAGCTCAACGCCCGGGTGGCCAAGGACGCCGCGGACGCCAGACAGCAGTTTTTCACCAGTCTGGAACGGCTGAACAAGGACTACGTGGACTATTATCTGCTTCACGCCATATCCAAAAACAACGCGAAGTTGTATGAGGACTACGGCATCTGGGATTTCGTCAAGGAGCAGAAGGCCGCCGGGAAGATCCGGCACATCGGCTTTTCCTTCCACGACTATCCCGATCTGCTGGAAAAACTGCTGACGGAGCACCCGGAGGCGGAATTCGTGCAGCTGCAGATGAACTACGCCGACTGGGAAAGCCCCGGCGTGCGCAGCCGGGCCAACTACGAGACCGTGCGGAAGTTCGGCAAGCTGGTCACGGTGATGGAGCCGGTCAAGGGCGGCACCCTGGCCGACCCGCCCCGGTCCGTCCGGGCCCTGCTGGACGCGGCGGACCCCAAGGCGTCCTACGCCTCCTGGGCCATACGGTATATCGCCTCTCTGGACGGCATTCTGACGGTGCTCAGCGGTATGTCCAACCTGGCGCAGATGAAGGACAACCTCTCCTATATGAAGGACTTCCGCCCTCTGAACGAGTCCGAGCAGGGTGTGATCCGCGCCGCGCAGGAGGCCATGGCCGCGGTGGAGACAATCCCCTGCACCGCCTGCGGCTACTGCGTGGAGGGCTGCCCCATGTCCATCAATATCCCCGGCATCTTCCGGGCCAGGAATCAGCAGCTGGTCTTTGAGAACGACGGACAGGCCAAACGGGAATACGGCTTCGCCACCCGGGGAAAAGGGAAGGCCTCGGACTGCGTCCACTGCCTCCAGTGCGAGGACGCCTGTCCCCAGAAGCTCCCCATCACCGAACTCTTGGAGAGCTGCGCCGAACTGTTGGAGTGATTAAAAATCGGTCGTCCCTCTGCCCGCCGGGCAGAGGGACGTTATTTATTCCTTATAGAGCAGTGCGCCGAAATACGTGACGGTGCCGGGCCCGTTGTTGTAGTGGAGCCCGGCCAGCTTGGAGAGCCGGGTCACGTTGAAGCCGTAGCCCTCGATGGAGTGGTACAGCCTGTCGGGAAAACGGCAGGGGGCGTCCGGCCAGGTGCATTTGGCGCATTTGCCGCAGCCCTCGTTGGAGAGCAGCATATAGTCAAGCCCCAAGGGGCGCAGGGCGTCAGCCGCCTTTTCGGTCAGCGTTTTGAACTCCCGCATGGCGGTCATCATGCCTTTGATGTCAAAGCTGCTTTTCAGAGGATACCTGCAGTTGAAGAGCAGAAAACGATCGTATTGCCGGCAGCGCTCTTCGCATTCCGCCAGCGTTCCCACGGCGGGAGGGCAGGCCCAGCAGCCGCCGTAGCTGCGGCACATGTTGCCCTCGCAGATCCTGCGGATCTCAGGTTCGAATACAAGATCGGCCATGGAGACTTCACCGATCTCAAAGACTCCGGCGTCAAGAACGACGCGCTTGATCGTTTCCAGATCGGGTGTCATGAGCACACCTCCGCACGGTCAAAGATATGGATAATATACCATGAAAAGAGGAATTTGACAACCTGAGAAGAAAGGATGAAAAAAACGCAAAAAAAATCTTGACAATTTCGCCGGTATTTCGTATACTGAACAAGCTCTGTGGCCGAGTAGTTCAGTCGGTTAGAACGCTAGCCTGTCACGCTAGAGGTCGAGGGTTCAAGTCCCTTCTCGGTCGCCACATGCCCCCATCCGGGGGCATGAACTTTGCTGTTATAGCTCAGCAGGTAGAGCGCATCCTTGGTAAGGATGAGGTCCCCGGTTCGAATCCGGGTAACAGCTCCAAAGAAACAGCGGACCCCTTTTGGGGTCCGCTGTTTCTTTCAAGAAGTCGATAAACAAGTCTATCTGAGGCATGCCCTTTCCCGATCAGACACGCTGCTTCTCTCTGTACTCATTCGGCGTGAGGCCGACGTATTTCTTGAACACCCGGGAGAAGTGGGAGGTGGAGGAAAAGCCCAGATAGGCCCCGATGGCGGCGGCAGACTTGTCGGACCAGCGGAGAAGGCGCTTGGCTTCCTCCGTTTTTTCACCAAGGATATAATCCGTCAGCGTCTGACCGGTCTCCTGCCGGAACCGGGCCGAGAGATAAGGCCGGCTCATATAAAACTCCTCCGCCATCTTCTCCACGGTGATCGCCTCGGAAAGATGGCGGCGCACGTAGTCGGCCGCCTGGGTCGCCAGCCGGGTGGGATGTCTGCCCCGGCGGAGCTTTTCCACCTGCTCGGTGTATTCCAGCAGCATGTGATACTGCAGATTCATGATCTTGGCGTAGTCCGTCAGCAGCTCCGCCCGGCGGATGTAGCCGTCGGACAGGGCGAAAGCGTCGTCCTCCCGCAGGCCGCCCCGGATGGCGGCCCGGGAGGCCAGCGTGGCGGTGACGATGAACAGATTGCGCAGCTGCCGCAGCAGGTCCCCGGCCATGGTGCCCCCGTGGACGGCCGGCGCGCTGGCCAGCCAGCTTTTCAGCGCGGCGCTGTCCCCCCGGCGCACGATGTCCATCAGCGTCTCTTCCAGCGCCAGCGTATTGTGGCGCTCCCCGGTCGGGGCGGTCTCTTCGTAGATCCGCTCGGTCCGGCGCTTCTCGACGGTGGATTTGATTGTGCGCTGTTCCGCATCGTAAATGGCGACTTCGGAGAGCTCCAGCTTTTCCCCGTCGTTGAGCAGATGGTTGACCGTGCAGAGCAGCTGCAGCAGGCTTTCCACCGGCATAGGGACGATGGCGTTCATCCCCGCGAGGAAGTCCGCCGTCTCCTCTTTCGGAACGCCGAGCTGGAAGGCCAGCTCCCGCAGCCGCTGCTCCCCGGCCATGATTTGGGACGCGGGGCCGATGACGAGCCGGGTATTTCCCGCTCTGACCACTCCGTAGCTGTGGAACAGAGGCGAAACGTAAAACCCCACGTGCTCCAGAATGGAGAAGAGCTCCTTCCGGCAGACCTCCACCGGGTCACGGGGCAGCTTCACCGGGAAGAAGGCACAGCGCAGCTCCTCCCCCTCGTACAGCCGCACCGGAACGCCCGAGAGCGCTCCCAGCGACCTCACGATATACGGCAGATCCAACCTCTCCACGTCCATCCCTCCCGAGCTATTACAATTATACGAAAAAACATACCATTGTGCAATACACGCCCTGTTCTTTTTGGTATAATAAGCGTGAAATCAAAAGGAGGAACAGGGACATGATACTGCCTGCCAGCCTGATCCGCACGAAGGAAGTCACCGGGAAGGAGAAGTGGCTGGGCTATCTGCTGGGCCCCGCCGGAGCGCTGCTCCTGAACGCGGTGCTTGCCACGTATCTGAACGTCTACTACACAGACGTGCTGAATCTGACACCTCTGTGGGGCGGTGCTTTTCTGACGGTCTTTCCCATCGTTTCGAAGATCATCGACGCCATCACCAACGTTCTGATGGGCCAGATCATCGACCGCACCAAAACAAAAGAGGGCAAGGCCCGGCCCTGGCTGCTTCTCTCTGCGGTGCTGGTGCCGGTCACCGGCATCCTGCTCTTCACCGTGCCCGAAGCCGGCGACACCGTGAAGGCCCTGTGGGTAATGATCTCCTACAACCTGTTTTATTCCTTTGCCTACACCATCTTCAACATGAGCCATGGGCTGATGGTGCCCCTTTCTACCCGGGATGGCACCGCCCGGGGCGGTCTCTCGGTCTTCAACCAGATCACCACCATCATGATGTCGGGCATCCTCGTGGCGCTGGTGTTCCCCATGGTCATCATGCCCGCCATCGGCGTGGATAAGGCCAAGTGGATCACGCTGATGAGCATCCTCTCCATCCTGGCCCTGCCGCTGACCCTGATGGAATACTTCTTCACCAAGGAGCGCATCACGGAGGAAACGGAAAAGGCCGAGGAAAAGAGCAAACTGTCCTTCGCGTCGCAGATGAAGCTCCTGTTCTCCGACCGGTATATGCTGATCATCTATGGCTATTTCCTGGTCACCACCATCGGCACGGTGATCAAGAATCTGGGCCTGGTCTACTACTGCAACTACGTACTGGGCACCTACAACGACGGGGTGACCCAGATGCTGGTCTCCGTCATCGGCGGCATCCCCATGGGTATCGGCATCTTCGCCGTATGGCCTCTGGCCAAGCGCTTCGGCAAGCGGAACGTCACCATGGTCGGCTGCGCTCTGATCGCCGCAGGTTCCCTGATCTGCTGGCTGTTCCCCACGAACATGACGGTCGTGCTGATCGGCCAGTTCATCAAAAACACGGGCGGGCTGCCCGGCTCCTACGTGTTCATGGCGCTGTTCGCGGACTGCCTGGATCACATGGAATGGAAATCCGATCTGCGTATCGACGGCGCGGCCATGTCCATCTATAATATCATCGCCGTGGCCATGGTGGGCGTCATGACCGGCGTGTTCAACTGGATGCTGGCAAAAACCGGGTATCTCGCCCCCTTCACGGCGGGCAGCACGGCAGAGGCCGCCTCCCGGCTCGCGGCCAACGGCTGGACAGCGCAGCTGGCGCTGGAAAGTCTGAAGCCCGCCGCGGACGGCGTACTGACAGTGGCCATCGCCCAGCCGGGCACGGTCAAATGGGTCATTACATTCGCCTTTGTGGGACTGGAAACTCTCACCAGCATCGCAGCCTTCCTGCTGCTGTTTTTCCTCAACGTGGAAAAAACCATCGGCAAAGAGCAGGCGGAGATCAAGGCGCGTCACAGCGCGGAAGCGCAGAACTGATAAGGAGGATCGGAACATGAACGATTACGAAAGAGAACACAGCGCGCTTATGCGGCGCTTCGGCCCGGAATGCGCGGTGCTGCTGAAGACCGACGGGGCCTTTCCTCTCGCCGCCCCCTGCGATCTGGCTCTTTACGGCAGCGGCGCCCGCCGAACCGTCAAGGGCGGTACCGGCTCGGGCGAGGTCAACTCCCGGTATTTCGTGACGGCCGAGGCCGGGCTGGAGGCTGCAGGCTTCCGCATCACCAGCAAAGGCTGGATGGACCGATACGGCGTTCTCTTCACGGAGGCGAAAAAGCGCTTTCTCCGCGAGCTGAAGCGCTCCGCCCTGAAGCGCGGGACGCTGGCGATCCTGGACAGCATGGGCGCGGTGATGCCGGAACCCGAATACGATCGTCCGCTGGACGCAGCCGGCGACGCCGCCGTATACGTCCTCTCCCGCATCTCCGGCGAGGGCTCGGACCGGCGCGGCGTTCCGGGAGATATCCTGCTGACGGAAACGGAAAAGCGGGATATCCTGGCGCTCAACGGGAAATTCGAAAAATTCCTGCTGGTGCTGAACGTGGGCGGGCCGGTGGACCTGTCCCCGGTCATGGAGGTGCGAAACGTCCTGCTGCTCAGCCAGCTGGGTGCCGAGACAGGCAGCATCCTGGCCGACCTCCTCCTCGGTAGGAGCACGCCCTCCGGACGGCTGACCACGACCTGGAGCGCCTGGGAGGACTATCCGGCGATCGGCAGCTTCGGCGAGCGGGACGAGACCCGCTACGTTGAGGGCGTTTACGTGGGCTATCGCTGGTTCGACAGCGCGGGCAGGGAACCGCTGTTCCCCTTCGGCTTCGGTTTGAGCGGTACGAGCTTCGACCTGACCGCGGGAAGAATGACGGAAGAAAATGGCAGGGTCAGCCTGGCCGTTTCCGTGAAGAACACCGGTCTGAGCCGCGGCAAAGAGGTGGCGCAGCTGTACGTCTCTCCGCCCCCGGGTCGGCTGGACAAGCCGTTCCAGACGCTGGCCGCCTTTGAGAAGACGGACGAGCTGCAGCCGGGGGAGGAACAGGCGCTGACCCTGTCTTTCGAGCTGCGCGATCTGGCTTCCTATGACGCGGAGCGGGCCGCCTGGATCCTGGAGAGCGGCGACTACGTGCTGCGCCTCGGCCGCTCCAGCCGAGATACGAACGCGGTCGGCGTCCTGCGTCTGCAGGGCGAGGCGCGTACCAGACAGGTCAAAAACTGCCTCGGCAAGCCGGACTTTTCCGACTGGCAGCCGGACAGACAGCGGGAAAGCACGGCCGCCGACGTGCCCGTGCTTTCGCTGGACGCGGCGGTCTTTGAAACGGAGACCGTGGATTACACCCTCTCTCACGAGGTCGATCCGAGAACGGAGGCACTCAGCGACGAGGCGCTGTGCCTTATAAATATCGGCGCGTTCCGGCAAAAGAGCGCTCAGAGCGTGATCGGCGACGCTGCCAACACCGTGGCCGGCGCGGCGGGGGAGACCGTGCATCTGGGAGATCCGGCCGTCCCGGCGATGGTCATGGCCGACGGCCCGGCAGGACTGCGGCTGAGCCGTCAGTACACCCGGGACGAAAAGGGCGCCCATGCCGTCGGCGGCGGGATGCTGGAAAGCGTGATGGAGCTGATGCCCGCCCCCGCGGCCTTTGTGATGCGGCTGCTGGACAAAAGCAAAAAAGCCGCAGGCGAAGTCTTTGAGCAGAACTGCACGGCCATCCCCATCGGCACCGCGCTGGCGCAGAGCTGGAACCTCGTCTTTGCCGAGCGCTGCGGCGACGTCGTGGGCGACGAGATGGAACGCTTCGGCGTGCACCTGTGGCTGGCGCCCGCGCTGAACATCCACCGGGACATCCGCTGCGGCCGCAACTTTGAGTATTTTTCCGAGGATCCCCTGCTCTCCGGCCGCTTCGCCGCCGCGATCACCCGGGGCGTGCAGAAGCACCCCGGCTGCGGCACCACGGTCAAGCACTTTGCGGCCAACAACCAGGAAACCAACCGCTACGCCAACAACAGCCAGGTCAGCGAGCGGGCCATGCGCGAGATCTATCTGCGCGGCTTTGAGATCGCCGTCAGGGAGAGCCAGCCCCACGCGCTGATGACCTCCTACAACCTGCTCAACGGCGTCCATACTTGCGAGCGGCGGGATCTGATCGAGGACGTGCTGCGCGCCGAATTCGGCTATAAGGGCATCGTGATGACCGACTGGATCATCGGCTCCATGTACGGAGGCAGAAAGAAATACCCCGCTCCCGACGCCGCGAAGACTGCCGCCGCGGGCAACGATCTGACCATGCCCGGCGGCAGGGGCGATCTCAGGGCCATGATGAAAGGGCTGCGGAACGGTCTGGTGAGCCGCCGCCAGCTGGAGATCAATGCCGCGCGCATCATTCGCATGGCGGAGAAGCTTGCCCGGAGAGAGAACGCATGAGAGCGATCCGGCTGAAAACGGAATATCTGCGTGATGCGCTGGGCATCGACCTTTCTCATCCCCGGCTCATGTGGAACTGCGAGGGCGGCGTAAGGCAGACGGCATATCAGATCGTCACCGAAAACTGGGACAGCGGGAAAGTGGACAGCTCATCCATGCAGGCGGTCTATCCGAAGGAGCTGCGCAGCCGTGAGCGCGTGAACTGGCGTGTCCGGCTCTGGGACGAGAACGGCGAGCCGGGGGAGTGGAGCGGGGCCTTCTTTGAAACGGGTCTTCTTGACAAAGCCGACTGGACGGCGAAATGGATCACCGGCGGCTATACGCCAAACAAAAAGGAGCGCTATCCCGTCGATTGCTTTCGCAAGAGCTTTACGGTCGATAAAGAAGTCCGCCGGGCGCGGCTGTATATCACCGCCTGCGGCCTGTATGAGGCGAAGCTCAACGGCGAAAAGGCGGGCGGCTTCTGCCTTGCCCCGGGACATACGGACTATCGCAAACGCGTGCAGTACCAGACCTATGACGTGACCAACCTGCTCCGACCGGGCGAGAATGAGCTCACCGTTCAGCTTGCCGACGGCTGGTACCGCGGCAGCTGCGGCGCCTGGGGCATCACCAACCAGTACGGCACGGAGACGAAGCTCCTCTGCCAGCTGGAATACGAGTATGGCGGCGGCCTGCGGGAAACCGTGATCTCTGACGGCAGCTGGCAGTGGTCGAACGACGGCCCCATCCGCTTTGCCGACAACAAGGACGGCGAGATCGTGGAGGCCTTCCGCACGCCCCTGTACCGGGGCAAGGCGAAGGAGACGAGCCATCCGGTCACGCCCACGGCTTCCAACAACGTCCCCGTCACGGAGCACGAGCGCTTTCACCCGACGATCACCACCGCGCCTAACGGGAAGAAGCTCCTGGACTTCGGACAGAACCTGGCCGGTTACGTGGCCTTCACGGTGAACGCCCGGGTGGGGCAGCGGATGCTGTGGCGCTTCGGAGAAATGCTGGACGGGGACGGCAATCTGACGCTCAAAAACATCCAGTGCGTGGGCAAAAAGAAAACCTCCCCCTTGCAGCAGATCAACTACATCTGCGGGGAAGGACGGAACGAGTATAAAACCACCTTCGCCGTTTTCGGCTTTCGCTTTGCGGAGGTGGAGACGGACGTGGAGCTGCTTCCGGAGGACATTGAGGCCATCGCGGTCTATTCCGATCTGCGGGAGACCGGGCGTTTTGAAAGCTCCAACGAGCTGCTGAACCGCTTTGTGGAAGCGGCGAAGTGGTCGACCAGGTCCAATTCTCTCGACGTTCCCACCGACTGTCCCACCCGGGAACGCCACGGCTGGACGGGCGATGCGCAGATCTTCTTCGAAACGGCGTCTTACCTCTTCGATTACGCAGCGTTCTCGCGGAAATACCTGCGGGACGTGTACGACTGGCAGAAGCGCTCCGGCCGCCTGCCCCAGATCGCGCCATACGGCGGCGTGGATTTTTATATGTGGACGCTGAACGGCTCGGTGGGCTGGTCGGACATCGGCATCCTGCTGCCGTACCGCTTCTGGAAAAAGTACGGCGACCGGGAGATCATCACACAGTACTACGAGCCCATGAAGAAATATGCCGCTTTCATGATTCGGCGCATCTCCCCGGACGGCGTGGTGCGCAGGGGGCAGAGCTACGGCGAATGGGCGGAGCCCGCGGACGTGAAGCCCAACGACTGGAAGGACATAGTTTTGCCGCACAGCGAGGTCAGCACGGCCTACACCGCCTGTGTGCTGCGCTGCCTGGCGGAGATCGCCGGGGAGCTGCAGCGCCCGGAGGACGCGGCAAAATACCGCGCCGTGTCTGAGAAATGCAAGGCAGCCTATCAGAGAGCTTTCGGAAAAGACCTGGACACCGACCGGCAGGCGCTGCTGGTGCGGCCACTGGCCTTTGAGCTGCTGAATGAGGAGCAGGCCGCCTATGCAAAAAGGCGCCTCCTGGAGGCGCTGGAGCACTACGGCTGGCGGCTGGGCACGGGCTTTCTCTCCACGCCGCTGATCCTGGACGTGCTGGCGGACGTTGATATCGAAGCGGCCTACCGCCTGTTGGAAAATGAGGAGATGCCCGGCTGGCTCTTTATGCCCAGGGCAGGCGCCACCACCATTTGGGAGAGCTGGGAGGGCACCGAGGCCCAGGGCGGCATCGCCAGCCTCAACCATTACTCCAAGGGCGCGGTGATCGAGTGGCTGTTCCAAACCATGTGCGGCATCCGGATGGACGGTGAGAATCATTTCGTTATTTGCCCGCGCCCCGGCGGCCATTTCCGCTTTGCCAAAGCCGGCTACGACAGCGTCTATGGCACGGTGGAATCCGGCTGGGAGCGCAAGGACGGCAAAACCGTGTTCTCTGTCACGATCCCCGACAACTGTACGGCGGAGATCCGGCTTCCGGATGGGAAAACGGAGACGGTCGCCGCGGGCAGTTTCCTGTTCTCCGTTTGAGAGCGGCCGCGCAGCCTTGCCAAAAAGAAAAACCCGGGTCGTCGACCCGGGTTTTTCTTTTTGGCGTCGGAACGCATAAATGATCGGTGTCCGTACCCATGCCTTTCGCAGGCTCGGCCGGGATCACTCCTTGGAGAGAGAGCCCTTGCCGGAACGGGTCTTGGAATAGAGGAAAAGCAGCAGGGAACCGATCACGCCCATGGAGATCGCGTTCCAAAGCGCGGCCACGGCGCCCTGGGTAAAGACCAGGTTCGCGGGCTCGCTGTAGATGACGATGTCCAGCACGGGGGCGACGATGACCCAGGAGATCACGTTGGCAGCGATCTGGAACACGTTGAAGCGGATCAGATCCTTTCCGGTGCAGATGCCTTCATCCACCTTCAGCTTCGGATACACCAGGCCGACGATGCAGCAGGACACGCCGGACGCGATGACCCAGCTCCACCAGGGAGAGCCGTACTGGACCGCATCGGAGAGCGCGTGGCCGATAAAGGCGATCAGGAAGCCCGCGATAGGACCGAACATGGCGGCAAAGAACGAGCCGACGCCGTAGGCCGTCTGGATATCCGTCTCGGGAATGCCGGTCGGGACCTTCACGAACATGAACAGCAGCGTGAACAGGGCGGCGCCGATACCGGTGGCGACGATGGTCTTGGTCTTGAACTCAAACAGCTTTTTCATAGTTTTCCCCTCTCTTTTTTTAAAAGCTGACTAAACAATACGCGCGCGCCTCTTTTTTGTCAAGCGAAACAGAGATCCACGATCCAGTCCGGGCCGTAGGAGAGACCGTAGCGCTCTGTCATGGACCCTTCCGTCACTGCCATGCCGACCTTCATCAGCTCGTTGGTGTAGAGCATCGGCGCGCCTTTGGCCGCGAACCCGAAGCTCTGGTGGTACAGCACGTCTTCCTCAAAAACCGGCGTGTCGCCGTGGAAGATGCGGACCCGCACCGTGTCCCCGTACCGGAAGCCGGCTTTCCGGAAGGCGTCCGTGGGGATGTTCGTCCAGAGGTTCCCGAAGTTCGGATCGTCGATCTCAAAAATCCCTCTTGCGTGCCCGGGTTCCACGGTGGGCTCCAGGATCGGCAGAGACACGATCTCCCCGACGGGGTACAGCGGGCCGACCTCCTCATAGCTGATGATACCGGAGGCGAGCCTGGCGGCCGTATAGCCGAACAGATCGCGCCCGTGGAACACGGAAACACCGCGCGTGGACGGCAGCCGGTTCACGGTCTCGTCGATCTCACGCACCTCAAGGATGCCGAATTCTCGCTTGACGTGGGTGAGCGCGCCGTTGTCCGGCGTGACGACGTAATATCCGTTTGCGGTTTTGGCCACGCAGGCCCTGCGCGCTGTCCCCACGCCCGGGTCCACCACGGAGACGTAGATCGTCCCCTTCGGCCAGAAGGGAAGACACTGCATCAGACGGTAGCTGGCGGACCAGACGTCATACTGCGGGAGCTCGTGCGTACCGTCAAAGATCTCCAACTCCCGGTCCACGGTCTTCACGACGCCGTACATGGCGCTGACGGCGCCTTCCTTGTAAGTAAAGTCTGTCTGGAAAACGAGGATCGGCTTATCGAACATTCCCATGGTTTTCTCCTTTCAGGATATAAACGGATTCCAGAATCGGCCGTGATTGACGAAAAAGGTCATGCCGAGAGAGATGAGCGCGATGACGATGGAGACGGCGAAAGCGGCGCCGTCGGCCTTTTTCAGCGGCTTGAAGGCGTACCAGGTGCGCTTTTTGTGCTTACCGAAGCTGCGCAGATCCATGGCGTTGGACACGGTCTCCACCCGGTCCAGCGAGGAAAAGATCAGCGGGACAAAAATGTTCATCACGTTTTTCAGCCGCGTGCCGAGCCGTTCCTTTTTCGACAGGTCGAGCCCGCGGGCCTGCTGCGAGAGAGCGATGTCATTGTAATCGCGGATCATGTCCGGGAAGTACCGCAGCGTCAGCGCAACGGCAAAGGAGGCCTTGTAGCTCACGCCGATGGAGCTCAGAGACGCGGCGAACTCGCTGGGATTGGTCGTCAGAAGGAAGAGCATCCCGAGGGGGATGACGGAGAGATACTTCAGCACCTTCGTTCCCTGATAGAGCAGCTGCTCGCGCGTCATGACGTAGCGGCCGGAGATGGTAAACAGCTCGTGCTTCGTGCCGTAGATCTCCACGCCGTACTGGGGGCTGAAAACAAACGTCAGCACGAAGTTGATCGCCAGGAACACCAGCACGTAGTACAGCATCACGCGGATCTGCGAAAAGCGGATCTCCGAAACGTGCAGCACCCAGAACGAAAAGATCAGCACCCCGGCGATGACACGGGCGTCGTAGGAGAACATGACCGTGAACGTGAGGATCAAAAAGCACAGCAGCTTCGTCATGCCGGAGAGGTTGAAGACGAAATTGTCTTTTTCGATATAGTCGAACAGCTTATCCTTCATTTCGGCTGCCCTCCTCGTGGTCAATGAACTGCTGCACGAAGCCCTGCGGGTCCGGAAGCCGCGCCTTTGTCGCCAGCTCGTACAGAGAGGTCAGCTTCAGATTCGCACGCTCCGCCATGTCGGCATCGGTGAGGATCTCCACCGCACCGCCGTCCCCGATCTTCTTTCCGTCGGTGATCACGATGGCGTGGGGCGTGTATTCCAGCATCAGATGCATGTCGTGGGTGATCATCAATATCGTGATCCCCCGGCGGTTCAGGCTCCGCAGGAACTCCATGATATCGGTATAGTGCCGGTAGTCCTGCCCCGCGGTGGGCTCGTCCAGGATCAGGATCTGCGGGTCCATGACGAGCATGGAGGCGATCGTCACCCGTTTCTTCTGTCCGTAGGACAGCGCCGCTACGGGCCAGTTGCGCATGGGATACAGCCCGCAGATTTTCAGCGCGTTCCAGACGCGCTCCCGGATCTCCTCCTCCGGCAGCCGGCGGATCCGAAGTCCCAGGGCCACTTCGTCGAAGATCATGGACTTGGATATCATCTGGTTGGGGTTTTGCATGACGTAGCCGATCTTGAACGAGCGTTCCTTGATCGTCCAGTCCCGGATCGACTGCCCGTCAAACAGAATATCTCCGGCGTCCTCTTTGCAGAAGCCGCAGATGACCTTGGCCAGCGTGCTTTTCCCCGCGCCGTTGGCCCCGACGATCGAGACCATCTCTCCCCGATGTACGTCGAAGCTGATATCCTCAAGGTTTTTGCGGCGGGGCGTATACTGAAAGCTCAGATCACGGACGGAGAGGAGGACGTCGCCGGGCTCTTTCTCCACATGCGGGGGTTGCTCCGCCTGCCAGTGGAGCAGCGCCTCCCGGACCCGGCCGATATCCAGCGTGTCCAGATAGCCCGGATGCAGATCGGGCGTCAGCGTGACGCCGGCGTATTTCAGCGCCGTCACGTACAGCGGCTCCCGGATGCCCAGCTCCCGCAGCAGATCGGAGCATACGAGCTCGTCCGGAGGACAGTCGGAGACGATGCGCCCCTCGCTCAAAACCAGCACCCGGTCCACGTGCCGGTACAGCACGTCCTCCATGCGGTGCTCGATGATGATCACCGTTTTGTGATACTGCCGGTAGATGCGGTCGATCATATCGATCGCCGTTTTCCCCGTCAGCGGGTCGAGATTGGCCAGCGGCTCGTCGAAGAGCAGCACCTCCACGTCATCCACCATGACGCCCGCCAGCGCCGTGCGCTGTTTCTGGCCGCCGGAGAGCTCAAAGGGGGAGGAGCGCAGCTGCCCGCCCATATTCACCATGTCGGCCACCCGCTTCACGGTCTCTTTCATCTCCGACTGAGGGACGAGATCGTTTTCCAGCGAGAACGCGATATCTTCCCCCACGGTCAGACCGACGAACTGTCCGTCGGAATCCTGCAGAACGGTGCCGATCTTTTTCGAGCGCTCGAAAAGACTGCTCTCCCCGGGGCTCTTCCCGTCCACAAGGAGCGTCCCGCTGATCGTTCCGCGGTAGGCGTAGGGGATCAGACCGTTGATACAGTGGGCCAGCGTGCTTTTTCCGCAGCCGGAGGGCCCGACGATCAGCACCTTTTCGCCGGGATAGATATCCAGGTCGATGTCGTACAGCGTGGGCTCCTTCTGGGTAAAATACTGAAAGGAGAAGTTTTTAAACGAGATGATCGGCTTTTTGCTCTCCATAAGGCAATCCCTCAAACACAAGATGCGGAGGGCCGTCCATGCTGCGAGGCTCCGTCCGCTGGTTCAACGATATCACACAGCCGCCGAGGCTGTCAATGAAAGACGGCAGATGCGGGCGGAAATGAAATTGTCCTTGTCAGAAGCGGGATCATCAGGTATAATAAACAAGTTACGAACTGACGGATATTCACTTATTCCAAGACTGTGAGGCACATCGTGAGAGACACCATTCTCATCCGCGGCGCGCGGCAGAACAACCTGAAAAACGTGGATCTGGAGATCCCCCGGGAGAAGCTGATCGTCTTCACCGGCATCTCCGGCTCCGGCAAATCCACCCTGGTCTTCGACACCATTTACGCCGAGGGCCAGCGCCGGTACGTGGAGAGCCTGTCCTCCTACGCCCGGATGTTCCTGGGGCAGATGGAAAAGCCGGACGTGGACTATATCGACGGTCTTTCCCCGGCCATTTCCATCGACCAGAAGACCACCAGCCGGAATCCCCGGTCCACCGTGGGCACCGTCACGGAGATCTATGACTATATGCGCCTGCTGTGGGCCCGGGTGGGCATTCCCCACTGCCCCAACTGCGGCAAGGAGATCCGCCAGCAGACCATCGACCAGATCATCGACCAGGTGATGGCCCTGCCCGAGGGCACCCGCATCCAGATCCTGGCGCCGGTGATCCGGGGCCGGAAGGGCGAGCACGCCCGGATCTTCGAGGACGCCCGGAAGAGCGGCTACGTCCGGGCCCGGACGGACGGCATCGTCTACGACCTGTCCGAGGATATCACGCTGGAAAAGAACAAGAAGCACGATATCGAGATCATCGTGGACCGGCTGATCATCAAGCCGGAGGTCCGCCGCCGTCTCACCGACTCGGTGGAGACCGCCTCCAATCTGGCTGGGGGACTGGTGATGGTGGACCTGCCGGGGGAGGATAAGACCCTGTCCTTCTCCCAGAACTACGCCTGCGAGGACTGCGGTATCTCCATCGAGGAGCTGGCGCCCCGGTCCTTCTCCTTCAATAACCCCTACGGCGCCTGTCCCACCTGCACGGGCCTGGGCACCCAGCAGCGGGTGGACCCCACGCTGATCATGCCGAACCCGTCCCTGTCCCTGCTGGACGGGGGCATCGTGGCCAGCGGCTGGGGCAACATCCGGGGCGACACCATTTCCCGGATGTACTTCGACGCGCTTTCCAAAAAATACCATTTCCGCCTGGACCAGCCCGTGCGTGAGCTGCCCAAAGAAGCTCTGGACGCCATCCTCTACGGCACGAAGGGGGAAAAGCTGACCCTGCAGTACGACCAGCAGCGGGGGAAGGGGACCCTCTACCAGGCCTTTGAGGGCATCGCCGCCAATCTGGAGCGGCGCTATCGCGAGACCCAGAGCCCCGCCATGCGCGCGGAGATCGAGCAGTGCATGGCGGAGGTGCCCTGTCCGGACTGCGGCGGCCGCCGTCTCCGGAAGGAGGTGCTGGCCGTCACAGTGGGCGGGCTGAATATCTCGGAGTTTTCCGACCTGCCGGTGATGGATTGCCTTCGCTTTCTGGATAAGGCGGAGAAGGAGCTCACGCCCATGCAGCACATGATCGCCGACCGGATCATCAAGGAGATCCGGGCTCGGCTGGGCTTCCTGCGGAGCGTGGGCCTGCAGTATCTCACTCTCTCCCGGGCCGCCGCCACCCTCTCCGGCGGCGAGGCCCAGCGGATCCGGCTGGCCACCCAGATCGGCTCCTCCCTGATGGGGGTGCTGTACATCCTGGACGAGCCCAGCATCGGCCTGCACCAGCGGGACAACGCCAAGCTGCTGCAGACGCTGAAGGATCTGCGGGACATGGGCAATACCCTTATCGTGGTGGAGCACGACGAGGACACCATGCGGGCGGCGGACTACCTGGTGGACATCGGCCCCGGAGCCGGGGTCCACGGCGGCGAGATCGTGGCCCAGGGCAGCGTGGAGGATATCTGCGCCTGCCCCCGGAGCGTCACCGGCGATTACCTCAGCGGCAGAAAGCGCATCCCCCTGCCCGGCACAAGGCGGCAGGGCAGCGGAAAGCAGCTGGTGGTCCGGGGCGCGGCGGAGAACAATCTGAAGCATATCGACGTGGCGTTTCCTCTGGGCGAGCTGATCTGCGTCACGGGCGTGTCCGGCTCGGGCAAGTCCTCTCTTGTGAACGAGGTGCTCTACAAGGCTCTGGCGGCGGAAAAGATGCGCACCAAGGTCCGGGCGGGAAAGCACGACGGCATCGACGGACTGCAGTACGTGGACAAGGTCATCGCCATCGACCAGACGCCCATCGGCCGGACGCCCCGGAGCAACCCCGCCACGTATACCGGGCTCTTCAACGATATCCGGGACCTGTTCGCCTCCAGCAAGGAGGCGGCCCTCCGGGGCTACGGGCCGGGACGGTTCTCCTTCAACGTCCGGGGCGGCCGGTGCGAGGCGTGCTCCGGCGACGGCCTGGTGAAGATCGAAATGCACTTTCTGCCGGATATCTACGTGCCCTGCGACGTGTGCCACGGCAAGCGCTACAACCGGGAGACGCTGGAGGTCCATTACAAGGGTAAGAACATTGCCGACGTGCTGGATATGACCGTGGAGGAGGCACTGACCTTCTTTGAAAACCAGCCTAAGCTGGTGCCCAGGCTCCAGACGCTCATGGACGTGGGGCTCGGCTATGTGAAGCTGGGCCAGTCCTCCACGACCCTCTCCGGCGGTGAGGCCCAGCGGGTAAAGCTGGCCACGGAGTTGTCCCGGCGGGACACCGGCCGGACGGTGTATATTTTGGACGAGCCCACCACCGGCCTGCACTCGGCGGATATCCACAAGCTGATCCAGGTGCTCCAGCGCCTCACCGAGGCGGGGAACACCGTGATCGTCATCGAACACAATCTGGACGTGATCAAATGCGCCGATCACATCATCGACCTGGGCCCGGAGGGCGGCGACGCCGGCGGCATGGTGATCTTCACCGGAACGCCGGAGGAGTGCGCCGCGTGTGAGGCGAGCGCCACGGGACAGTTTTTGAAGCCGGTGCTGGAACGGGGCCGGCGGCAGGAGGCGGAGGACGCTTCCTGACGGAAGAGAGGAACTATGGACGAAGAGTACGGACTGAGCGAAGAGATCCAGCTGGTGGGCACGGTCAAAAACGTGATCTTCCAGAACGAGGAGAACGGCTATACGGTCCTGCGGCTGGACGTGGGGGGCGACGAGCCCGTCACGGTGGTGGGCTGCCTGCCCTTTGCCGCCCCCGGCGAGGGGCTGACGGTGGAGGGCGCGTGGGAGCGCCACCCCAGCCACGGGGACCAGTTCAAGGCCTCCGCCGCCCGGCGCAGCCTGCCGGTGGGGGAGCGGCATATCTATGAATACCTGGCCTCCGGCGTGGTGAAGGGCGTGGGCCCCGCCACGGCGGCGCTGCTGGTGAACCGCTTCGGCAGCCGTACGCTGGACGTGCTCTCCGACGATCCGGACCGGCTCACGGACGTAAAGGGCATCAGCGCCCGGCGCGCCCGGGAGATCAGCGAGACCTTCCGGCGGCAGGCCGGGCTCAGGGTGCTGCTGGAGTTCCTCTCCGCCAACGCCCTCCGGCCCGAATACGCCATGCGGCTCTACAAGCTCTACGGCGACGGCGCTCTGGAAATGGTCAGGGCGAATCCCTATCTGATCGCCACCGACCGGGTGGGCGGCAGCTTTGACGAGGCCGACGCCCTGGCGCTGTCCCTGGGCTTTGAGGAGGACAGCCCCCAGCGCATCACCGCCGCGCTGGTCTTCGAGATGGTACATAATCTCAACAACGGCCACAGCTTTCTCCCCCGGGAAAAGCTGGTGGCGGCCACCGCCCAGCTCATCGGCGTGGACGCAGAAACGGCGGACGAGTGCTTGGACGTGCTCTCCGACGAGGGCGAAGCGGTGATCCAGCCGGTGGCCAACGTGACGGCGGTGTATCTCCGGCGGCTGTACGAGGCGGAATCCTGTACGGCGGAGACCCTGCGGTCCATGGCCGGGGAGAAGCTGACCCCTCCGGCCGGTCTCGACCGGCTCATCGACGATTTGGAACGAGAGAGCGGCATGCGCTACGCCTCCCAGCAGCGCCAGGCCATCGAGCTGGCCGCTTCCCGGCGGCTGCTGGCGCTGACAGGCGGCCCCGGCACGGGCAAGACCACCATCATCAAGGCCATTCTGCGGCTGTATGAAGAGCTGCAGATCGACTGTCTGCTGGCCGCCCCCACCGGGCGCGCCGCCAAGCGGATGACCGAGCTCACCGGGCAGGAGGCCTTTACCATCCACCGCCTGCTGGGTGCGGCCTGGGCCGCCGAGGGGGACGAGCTGGTATTCCGGAAGAATGAAAACGAGCCCCTCCGCTGCGGCGCGGTGATCCTGGACGAGTGCTCCATGATCGACATCACCCTGATCCACGCCCTGCTCAAGGCCCTGCCCCGGGGCTGTCGGCTGGTGCTGGTGGGCGACGCGGACCAGCTGCCCAGCGTTGGGCCGGGGAGCTTCTTCCTGGACGTGCTTCGCTCCGGGGCGGTGGCCTCCGTCCGGCTGACGGAGGTGTTCCGCCAGAGCGGGGAGAGCCGCATCATCAGCAACGCTCACAGCATCAACCGGGGGGCCGTGCCCGATCTCCGGGAGAACCGGGGGGACTTTTTCTTCCTCCAGCGGGGCACCGGGGAGAAGATCTCCGCCACTGTGGTGGAGCTTTGCCGCGAACGGCTGCCGAAAAACATGGGCTTTGACCCCGGGGAGATCCAGGTGCTGACGCCTACTCGCAAGGGGGAAACGGGCACCTTTGCCCTGAACCGGCGGCTGCAGGAGGCGCTGAACCCCCCTTCGCCGGAGAAAAAGGAAAAAATATTTGGCGAAACAGTGTTCCGGGAGGGCGATAGAGTGATGCAAATCCGGAACAACTATGATATAGTATGGTGCAAGGGCGGCGACGCCGCCGCCATCATGGACGGGAAAGCGGCACCCGGCTCTGCGCCGGAGACCGGCACCGGCATCTTCAACGGCGATCTGGGCCGTATCCTCCGCATCGACACGGCCAACGAGCTGGTGTGGGTGGACTTCGACGAAAAGCTCACCTGGTACGGCTACGAGCAGCTGGGGGAGCTGGAGCACGCCTTCGCCGTGACCGTCCACAAGAGCCAGGGCTCCGAGTACAGGGCCGTGGTGCTGGCAGCCGGACGGGCCCCCGCGCGGCTGCTGAGCCGGGATCTGCTGTATACCGCCGTGACCCGGGCCAGGGAGCTGCTGATTATCGTGGGCGATTCGATCATCGTAGAGAGCATGATCGAGAACGGCCGCAAGACCAGACGGTACAGCGGCCTGCGGGCCAGGCTGGCGGGTGAAGTGCAATGAGCGCCCTGACCGCCGTTCTGGATTTCCTCTTTCCGCCCAAATGCCCCTTTTGCGGAAAGGTGCTCTCCCGGCCGTCGGAGGAGGTCTGCCCCGACTGCCGGAAGGACCTGCCCTATACCGGCCCGGAAAAGCGGAAAGCGGATTTTGTCTCCTCTGTCACCGCGCCGCTGTATTACGAGGGCGTTGTCCGAGCGTCCATCCTGCGCTTCAAGTTCCACGGCGCTCCCGCCCGGGGCAGGGTCTACGGACGGATGATCGCCCGGAAGCTGCGGGAGGAGGAGCGGAGCTTTGACGTGATCACCTGGGTGCCGCTGAGCCGGAAACGGCTGCGCCGCCGGGGCTACGACCAGGCCGGGATCCTGGCGGAGGCTGCGGCGGAGGAGCTGGGGACTGAGGCCGAGCCCCTTCTGGAAAAGATCCGGGAGATCCCGCCCCAGTCCGGCATCCGCACGCCGGAGGCCCGGCGGGCCAACGTGTCCGGTTGTTACCGGGTGATCGACCCGAACCCGGTGCGGGGGAAACGCGTCCTGCTGATAGACGACGTGGTCACCACCGGCGCCACGGTCTCCGAATGCGCCAGAATGCTGATGCTCGCCGGCGCGGAGGAGGTCCTGGCCGCCGCCGTCGCCACGCCGCGCAAAAACAAAGAAAAAAGACAATGAGGTGTTTTGAGATATGATGTTTTTTGTTGAACGGGATATAGCCATCGACCTGGGCACCGATACCACGCTGCTGTACGTCAGCGGCAAGGGCATCCGTCTCCGGGAGCCCACCATCGTGGCGGTGGACCGGCAGGACGGCCATCTCATTAAGGTGGGCGAGGAAGCCAGAAAGATGCTGGGCCGCACTCCCGCCAACATCGTGGCGGTGCATCCCATCGCCGCAGGAGTGATCTCCGACTATGACATGACCGCAGCCATGCTTCGTGAGCTGATCCGCCGGGTCACCAGCTTCAGCCTCTTCAAGCCCCGGGTGCTGGTTTGCGTTCCCGGCGGCATCTCCGGCGTGGAGGAGCGGGCCATCATGGACGCCGTTATCGAGGGCGGCGGCCGGAAGGTCTATCTGGTCCAGTCCGCCGTGGCCACGGCCGTAGGCGCCGGTCTGGACGTGAACCGGCCCGACGGCCACATGATCATCGACGTGGGCGGCGGCACCACCGAGGCTGCGGTGGTCTCCCTCAACGGCGTGGTGGTGTCCGAGTCCATCAAGACCGCCGGCGCCGCCTTTGACGAGGCCATCATCAAATACATCCGCCGCAAGCACAACCTGCTCATCGGCAGCCGCACGGCGGAGGATCTGAAAAAGACCATCGGCTGCGTCAAGGAGCGCCCGGAGGTCAGCTACGAGGAGGTCAAGGGCCGCTGCCTGATGACCGGCCTGCCCCGGACGGTGACCATCAACTCCGATGAGATGGTGGAAGCCCTCTCCGAGCCGGTGGAGACCATTCTGGAGACCATCCACATGGTGCTGGAGCGCACGCCCCCCGAGCTGGTGGCGGATATCTCCGAGAACGGCGTGGTGCTCTCCGGCGGCGGCAGTTTGCTCTACGGTCTGGACAAGCTGGTCACCGAGCGTACCGGTATCGCCGCCCACGTGGTGGACGACGCCCTTTCCTGCACCGCCTACGGCGCGGGCCGCATGCTTTCCCGGCTGGACAGCATGACCGACGGCATGATGAACTTCGCCCGCCGCCGTCAGCTGGACTCCGGCGTGAAATAAGCGCCCGCGATTCGAAAAACACCCGGAGGTGACCATTATGCGCGAGCTGGAAACCGAGCGCCTGCTTCTGCGCCGATTCCGGCCGGAGGATGCGGAGCGGATCTACGAGTGCTGGGCCTCCGATGCGGAGGTGACCCGGTATCTCTCCTGGTTCCCCCACGAGAGCCCGGAGCAGACCGCACGGATCCTGGGGATCTGGCTGGAGGAATACGACAGGCCGGAGACCTACCGCTGGGGCATCGAGCTCAGGAGCGAGGGCAGACTCATCGGCATGATCGACGTGGTGGGGTATCACCGCGGCAGCCCGGTGCTGGGCTATTGCTCCGGCCGGGCCTATTGGGGCCGCGGGTATATGACCGAGGCCCTGAGCGCAGTGACGGACGAGCTTTTCCGGGACGGCTTTGATACCATCGTCATCGAGGCGGACACGGAAAACATCGGCAGCAACCGGGTCATTGAGAAAAACGGTTTTCAGCTGGTGAGCGTGTATGAAACGCCCCTGTCCGAGCATAAGCCGGAGCCCCGGCCCCGGAACTCCTACCGGAAATACAAAACGAAACGGGAAGCGTAAAAGCGGAGAGCGTTGGCTCTCCGCTTTTTTGCGCGGGAAATGAAAGAGCGATCCTCCGCCCCGGCCGGACCCGGTACCGCGCCGGGGCCTTATTTCCGCCCATTTCCGAAAGAGAAAAACACAAATCCAACAGCGCCGTATGACTGCCTTTGAACCCGGGCCGGGGTATCATCAGAGCCATCAAAACGATGCATGGAGGAGTGCTTGATGTCGGTGGATGGCAGGATCATGGGGATAAAAAACCCGCTGGAACAGAGAAAGCTGAGGATCAACCGGCCCGCGGCGATCCGCACCGCTTCGCTGTTTACCCACTTTGCCCTGGGTTTTGTGACAGGAAACGTGCGGATCTTCGGCAGCTGCGGGCCCTTCGGCGTGGCCATGGCCGCCCGGGCCGGGGGCGGCGTGGGCGGATTGATGTGCCTGCTGGGGGCCGGGCTTGGCTACGTGGTCTCCGGCGGCGTGGGCTGGTCGCTGCGGTATCTGGCGGCGCTGGTGATGACCTACACCATCGCCTTCCTGTGCCGGGAGACCCGGAGCGGTCGGAAGATCTGGTTCATGCCGGCGGCGGCCTCCGCCGTGATGGCGGCCACCGGGGCGCTGAATCTGTACGGCCGGCTCTTCCGGCTCCAGGCTCTGGTGGAGCTGCTTACCGAGGTCATGCTCACAGGCCTGGGGGCCTACCTCTTCGTGATGGCCCTGTCCTCCGTTCCGGCCAGACGGGAGCAGGACGAGCTGCGCCGGGACGCGGGAGGCGTACTGCTGCTGTGCTGCTTTCTCATGGCGCTGAGCCGGATCACCCTCTTTGACGCGGTATGCGTGGGGCGGGTGCTGGCGGTTTTCTGCGTGATGGTGGCGGCCTTCGGCGGCGGGAGCATGACCGGAGCCTTTGTGGGCGTGATCACGGGCCTTTCCATGGACCTGGCCGCCGGGGAAGCTGCGCTCTTCACCGTGTGCTACGGCTTTGCCGGGCTGCTCTCCGGAGCGCTGAAACGGCAGGGACGGCTGCTGTTCCTGCTGATCTATCTGGCGGCCAACACCCTGGCGGTGTTCTGGAGCTGGGAGACCAACCCCTGCCTCCCGGCGCTGTACGAAGCATTCGCGGCCAGCGTGATCTTTCTGATCCTGCCCGCCGGGGCCATGACCATGGCCGTGTCCGGCGTACGGCAGCCGGCGGCGGGACTGGGGGAGAGCGGCCTGCGGTACTACACCTCCGGCCGCACCCGGGAACTGGCAGAGGCCTTCCGGGAGCTGTATGAGACGGTCCGGCGCAGCGCGGAGAGCGGCTCCAACGATGCGGACGTGGCTACCATTTACGACCGGGCGGCGGAAGCGGTGTGCGCCGCCTGCCCGAAAAAAGGCGAGTGCTGGCAGCTCAACTACGTGGACACGCTGAATATGCTCAACGACGCCACGGATGCCATGCGCCGCCGGGGACGGCTGGAGAGCGCGGATCTTCCGGAGCGCTTCCGGGAAAACTGCCGACGGGCCGAGAGCTTTATCGCGGCGGTGAACATGGAGCTCCGTGCGCTCATTTACCGCCGCCAGCTGAAGACCCGGCTGGAGGAAAACCGGACGGCGGCCTACGGCCAGTACCGCTACCTGGCCGGCGTGCTGGACGCGGTGTCCGAGGACCTGCGCTGCGCCGCCGGGACCGACCCGCTGGGGGAGCGGCGGCTGCTGCGCTACCTGAACAGTAAGGACGTGAACGCTTCCGTGTCCGTGTTCCGGGACCCGAGTGGCCGTCTCCACGCGGTGGTAGAGAGCGCCCGACTTCCCATCCTCACCCGGGAGAGCGACTATCTTGACCGGATCTCCGAGACTCTGGGAGTGCGTATGTGCCGCCCGGCAGCTTCCAATCGGGAACAGGGGAAGATGGTGCTTCTGGAGGCGGAGCCCTTGGCGGTGTCCGTGGGCGTGGCCGCCATGAAAAAGGAGGGCGAGCCGGTCTCCGGCGACCGGGGCACCTATTTCAAGACCGAGCAGGGAGTGCTCTGCGTGGTGCTGTCCGACAGCATGGGCAGCGGGGAGGAGGCGGCGAAGGAGTCCATCTCCGTTGTGCGGATTTTGGAGCGCTTCCTCCGCTCCGGGGTGGAGCCCGGCACGGCCATGAAGCTGCTCAACTCCGTCATGCTGCTGAAAAACGGGGAGAACTGGGGCTACGCCACTGTGGACCTCATGTGCGTGGACCTGTTCACCGGCCAGGCGGGGTTCTATAAATACGGCGCGGCGCCCTCTTACATCCGCAGCGGCAAGATAGTCCGGCGCATCAAGGGTGTGACCATGGCGGCGGGCATTCTGGCGGAGGAGGGCGAGCCCCCGGACGTGGTGCGCATGCGCATCAAGCCCGGCGGAGTGGCGCTCATTGCCAGCGACGGCGTGGTGTCCTCCCAGGACGATTAGTGGCTCCGGGACATGCTCATGGAGTTTGAGGGCACCGACACCCGGGCACTGGCCAGGAGCGTGATTCGGCAGGCGGGCGAGCGCTACGGATATTCCGATGATATGACCGTGCTGGCCGTGCGGGTGGAGGAGAGAGCGTGAATCTGTTTGAAGGCGTGGCCCGGACACTGCGGGGAAAAGCTGCGTTTGCCCGGACTAAAACCGGCCTGAAACGGGAATCCTTGTATAATCCACCGGAAGAAGCGGAAGGGGGCGGATTGGTGGTCAAGGGTATTTCCAAACGGATCATCGTGGTCAAGTCGCCGGACCCGAAGATCTTTGAACAGGCGATCTTTATCGTGCGGGAGGACTATGCCGGCGAGACCGGCGTCAGCCAGCAGGAGGTGCTGCGCCAGGCGCAGCAGGCCGTCAGCGGGTATCTCCTGACCGGCGGGTCCCGATGGAGCGCTCTGCTGCCCCGGCTGCGCAATGCGCTCTACGCGGTGGCGGGGGCGGCAGCGGCGGCCCTGGCCTGGGTTATGGTGCAGATGGCCCGCGTCATGTGAAAAAAGAGGCGCTTCGGCGCCTCTTTTTCCTGCAAAGCAGTTGCGTAGAACCCGGTCCGGATGGTATGATAGGGCCGTTGACAGGAGGATGAAATATGAGTCACATTGC
Source organism: Oscillospiraceae bacterium (assembly GCA_017455685.1). Classification (GTDB taxonomy): domain Bacteria; phylum Bacillota; class Clostridia; order Oscillospirales; family Oscillospiraceae; genus Apopatocola. The sequence continues at coordinate 1,542 of JAFSZH010000082.1, read as the reverse complement.
CGATATCACCCTTGCCCCCTCCGGTGAGAAAAAGATCCGCTGGGCGGCCGATCATATGCCCGTGCTGGCTTCCATCGCCGAGGATTTCCGGAAAGAGCGCCCGCTGGAAGGCCTGAAGGTGGCCCTTTCCGTCCATCTGGAAGCCAAGACCGCCTGGCTCTGCCGTGTCATGGAGATGGCCGGGGCGGAGATGTTCGTCACAGGCAGCAATCCGCTTTCCACCCAGGACGACGTGGCCGCCGCCCTCGTCTCGGGAGGCATGGAGGTCTTTGCCCATCACGGCGCTTCCCCGGAGGAGTACGAAGCGGACATCGACTCCGTGCTGGCGCCGGGGCCCAATATCATCATCGACGACGGCGGCGATCTGGTCCACGGAATGCACACCCGCTTCCCCGGACTGATCGAGGGCGTCCTGGGCGGCTGCGAGGAGACCACCACCGGCATCCTTCGCCTGCAGGCCATGGCCCGGGCCGGGGAACTGAAATTCCCCATGATGCTGGTGAACGACGCCGACTGCAAGCACCTCTTTGATAACCGCTACGGCACCGGTCAGTCCGTATGGGACGGCATCATGCGCACCACCAATCTGATCGTGGCGGGCAAACAGGTGGTGGTCAGCGGCTACGGCTGGTGCGGCAAGGGCGTGGCCATGCGCGCCCGGGGCATGGGCGCCCGGGTCATCGTCACGGAGATCGACCCGGTAAAAGCCATCGAAGCCCACATGGACGGCTATACCGTCCTGCCCATGTCCGAGGCGGCCCGGCTGGGAGATATCTTCGTCACCGTCACCGGCTGCAGCAACGTGGTGGGGCCGGAGCACTTCCCGCTGCTGAAGGACGGGGCCATTCTCTCCAACGCCGGTCACTTTGACGTGGAGGTCAACGCCGCGGCCCTGCGGGAGATGGCTGTGGACCGCTTCGAGGCGCGGCATAACATTGAGGGCTTCGTGCTGCCCAACGGCAGAACGGTGTACCTGCTGGCGGAGGGACGGCTGGTGAATCTGGCCTCCGGAGACGGACACCCGGCGGAGATCATGGATATGAGCTTCGCCGTGCAGGCCATGTGCGCCCGGTATATCGCCCGGCACCGGGACGAGCTGAAGCCCGGCGTGATCCGGGTCCCCGCCGAGATCGACGAGTCTATCGCCCGGAAGAAGCTGGAGACCCTGGGCATTTCCATCGACGCTCTCACCGAGGAGCAGATCGCCTATCTTGGGATCTGAAAAGGACGCAGCCGCGCCGGAGAATTCTTTTCCGGCGCGGTAAATTATCCCTTTACTTTTAAAAGTCGGTGTGCTATACTGACAAAGCTGCTTAAGAGAGCGGCATAAAAATGCGCCGGTAGCTCAGCTGGATAGAGTGTTGGCCTCCGGAGCCAAAGGTCGTGGGTTCGAATCCCGTCCGGCGTACCAGAAAAAGCACCCCCACCAGGGGGGTGCTATTTTTGGTATAGGCCCTTTTGGGCGGGATTCGAACGGCGCGGACGTGAATGGAGTGCCGGGGGCACTCCAGAGCCGCGCCGCGGCCCGCCCGCAGGCGGGGG